>DASPNJ010000015.1:0-11016 GCA_035626595.1 Burkholderiales bacterium | reverse complement strand
CTCCGGCCTGAAGTGCTTCTTCAGCTCGTCGTTGACCTTGTTCTTCATCCGCTCGTAGTTCGACGTCTCGTCGTTGCCCTGGGCGAACCCGAGGCCGACCGCCTTCGAGATGTCCTGCGTACCGAGGTTCGAGGTGAAGATGATCACGGTGTTCTTGAAGTCCACCGTGCGGCCCTGACCATCGGTCATACGGCCGTCGTCGAGCACCTGCAGCAGCACGTTGAACACGTCGTGGTGCGCCTTCTCGATCTCGTCCAGCAGGATCACCGAGTACGGCTTCCTGCGCACGAGCTCGGTGAGATAGCCGCCCTCTTCGTAGCCGACGTAACCGGGCGGCGCGCCGATGAGACGCGCGACAGAGTGCTTCTCCATGAACTCGGACATGTCGATGCGGATGAGATGGTCTTCCGAATCGAACAGGAACTCCGCGAGCGCCTTGCAGAGCTCGGTCTTGCCGACACCCGTGGGTCCGAGGAACAGGAACGAGCCGTACGGGCGCTTCGGGTCGCCGAGGCCCGCGCGCTGGCGCCGGATCGCATCGGAGACGAGCCGCACCGCCTCGTCCTGGCCGACCACGCGGCGGTGTAGCGCGTCCTCCATGAAGAGGAGCTTGTCGCGCTCGCCCTGCATCATCTTCGAGACCGGGATGCCGGTTGCGCGCGAGACCACTTCCGCGATCTCTTCCGCGCCGACTTGCGTGCGTAAGAGCCGGGGCTTCGTCTGCGCCGCAGCGCCTTTCTCGGCCTGCTTCATCTGCGCTTCGAGCTGCGGGAGCTTCCCGTACTGAAGCTCCGCAACCTTGTCGAACTTGCCCTCGCGCTGGAGCTTCACGATCTCGGCCTTCACGCGCTCGATCTCTTCCTTCACGTGCGCCGAGCCCTGAACCTGCGCTTTCTCGGCTTTCCAGATCTCGTCGAGATCGGCGTACTCGCGCTCGAGGTTGCGGATTTCGTCCTCGATCAGTTGCAGGCGTTTGCGGGACGCCTCGTCGGTTTCCTTCTTGACCGCTTCGCGCTCGATCTTGAGCTGGATCAGGCGCCGGTCGAGCCGGTCCATCGCCTCGGGTTTCGAGTCGATTTCCATCTTGATGCGCGCGGCGGCCTCGTCGATCAGGTCGATCGCCTTGTCCGGCAGGAACCGATCGGTGATGTAGCGGTGCGAGAGCTCGGCCGCCGCGACGATCGCGGGGTCCGTGATCTCGACGCCGTGATGCAGCTCGTAGCGCTCCTGCAGCCCGCGCAGGATCGCGATCGTCGCTTCGACCGAGGGCTCGTCCACCAGCACTTTCTGAAACCGGCGCTCGAGCGCGGCGTCCTTCTCGATGTACTTGCGGTACTCGTCGAGCGTGGTCGCGCCAATGCAGTGCAGCTCGCCGCGCGCGAGCGCGGGCTTGAGCATGTTCCCGGCATCGATGGCACCTTCGGCCTTGCCGGCGCCGACCATGGTGTGGATCTCGTCGATGAAAACGATGATGCGCCCTTCTTCCTGGGCGATCTCCTTCAGCACGGCCTTCAGGCGTTCCTCGAACTCGCCGCGGTATTTCGCTCCCGCGAGCAGCGCCGCCATGTCGAGCGAGAGCACGCGCTTGCCCTTGAGCGTCTCGGGCACTTCGTCGTTGATGATGCGCTGGGCCAAACCTTCGACGATCGCAGTTTTGCCCACACCCGGCTCGCCGATCAGCACGGGGTTGTTCTTGGTGCGCCGCTGGAGAATCTGGATCACGCGCCGGACTTCCTCGTCGCGTCCGATCACCGGATCGAGCTTGCCGCTGCGGGCGCGATCGGTGAGATCGAGCGTGTACTTCTTGAGGGCTTCACGCGCCCCTTCGGCCTCGGGATTCTCGACGCCCTGCCCGCCGCGCACCGCGCTGATCGCCTGCTCGACGTGCTCGCGCGTGGCGCCGGCCTGCTTCAGCAGCCGTCCCGTCTCGCCTTTGTCCTGCATGGCGGCGAGCAGGAAGAGCTCCGACGCGATGTACTGGTCGCCGCGCTTCTGCGCTTCCTTGTCGGTGACATTGAGGAGATTCGCGAGGTCGCGGGAAACGTTGACTTCGCCGCCGGTCCCCTCCACCTTGGGCAGGCGGTCGATCGCGCTCTTCAGCGACGCGCGCAGACCGGCGACATTGACGCCGGCTTTTCCGAGCAGCGAGGCCGTGCTGCCGTCGTCCTGGTTGAGCAGCGCGTACAGCAGGTGCTGCGGCTCGATGTACGGGTTGTCGTTGCCTACCGCGACGCTCTGCGCGTCGGCGAAGGCCTGCTGAAATTTCGTCGTGAACTTGTCGAAACGCATGGCCAGAGCCCTCGGGCTAGATTCTTTTCCTCTAGCCTAAATCGGGCCTGACTCGGCGTTTTCAAGGCCCCGATACGCGTAGGGTTTTTGGCGCCACCTCGATCGGCCGCAAGACCGGGCGCACGCCCGCCACCGGGTACGGGTGGAGCATGTTGAGCGCGATGCTGTGATCGGCCGACTGCACGATGCGCACGTGCTCGCGCTTGAGCTCCCGCGCATGCCGGCAGCCGCACGAGTGCGCGATCATGTCGATCTCCTTGTTCATGTTGCGGCAGTAGCTCGCCACGCGAAGGTACTTTTCCTCCACGACCAGTCCGCGCTGGAGCCGCTTGTTGTGCGTCGTGACGCCGGTCGGGCACGTATTGGTGTGGCAGCGCAGCGCCTGAATGCAGCCCAGTGCGAACATGAAACCGCGCGCGGTGTTCACGAAGTCGGCGCCCACGCAAAGCGCCCACGCCGCCCGCGCCGAGGTCACGAGCTTGCCCGCGGCGATCACGCGGATGCGATCCTTGAGGTTCGCCTGCAGCAGGGAATCCACGACGCGCGGCAGCGCCTCCGCGATGGGCAGCGCCATGTGGTCCATCAGCGTCTGCGGCGCCGCCCCGCTCCCGCCTTCCGCACCATCGATCGCGAGAAAGTCCGGCGCGTACTCTTCCCCGCGCTTGAGCACGATCTCGCACAGCTCGTTCACGAAATCCCAGCCGCCGATCGCCGTCTTGATGCCGACGGGACGGCCGGTGAGGTCGCGCAAATACGCGATATGGTCGAGGAGCTGATCCGTCGTAGCGATATCGCGATGACGGTTGGGGCTGATCGAATCCTCACCCACCGGTATGCCGCGAATGCGGGCGATCTCGTCCGTCACCTTGCTGCCGGGAAGCACGCCGCCTTTGCCGGGTTTGGCGCCCTGCGAGAGCTTGATCTCGAATGCTTTCACGTGCTGCGCCAGCTCCTTCGCGCGCTCCGGCGAAAATTTTCCGTCGAGATCGCGGATACCATACTTGGCCGTACCGACCTGCATGATGATGTCGCAGCCGCCCTCCAGGTGGTACGGCGACAGCCCGCCCTCGCCGGTATCCATCCAGCAGCCGGCCTCCTGCGCGCCTTTCGACAACGCTCGCACCGCCGGCGCCGAAATCGCGCCGAAGCTCATGCCGCTCACGTTGACGATCGACTTCGCCTCGAACGGCCAGCGGCAATAGCCCTCGCCGATCAGCAGTGCGGGCGTCGGCAGACGGTCTTCCTCGAGCACGGGGAATGCGTGATTGACGAAGATGATCGAGCCCGGCTCGCGCAGATCGTTGGTGGAGCCGAAGCCGATGATGCCGCCTTCGTTCTTCGCTTCCTTGTAGATCCAGCTCCGGGTCGCGCGGTTGAACGGCATCTCGTCGCGGTCGCCGGCGAAGAAGTACTGGCGGAAATATTCGCCGAGGTCTTCGAAGAAAAACCGCAGCCGTCCGACGACGGGGTAGTTACGCAGGACCGTGTGCTTCTTCTGCGTGACGTCGTGGAGGATCAGGAAGCCGATGCCGCCGATCAGCAGAAACGCGAGTACCGTGCCGATCCCGTAAGAGACTACGCTCACCATTTCCATGAGGGCCTCGCGCTAGAATCCGGCGGGGTGAGCCGGGAAACACATGCTAGATGAAAACACCTGATCTGACAGCGGAGATCGAGCGTAACGTAGCCGCGGCGCTCGCCGAGGACATCGGCGCGGGGGACTGGACGGCGATGCTCACGCCGGAGGGGCAGCCGGCGCAGGCCACGGTGATTGCACGGGGCAGCGCGGTCATCTGCGGTCAGCCGTGGTTCGACGCATGCTTTCAGACGCTCGACCCGCAAGTGCGCATTACGTGGAGCGTCCGTGAGGGTGACCGCGTCGAGCGCGGCGCCACGGTGTGCAAGCTCGAAGGCGACACGCGCGCGCTGCTCACCGGCGAACGCGCGGGGCTCAATTTCCTCCAGACGCTCTCGGCTGTGGCAACCGCCACGCGACGCTACGTCGACACGGTTACCGGCACGCGCGCCGCGATCGTCGATACGCGCAAGACGCTGCCGGGACTGAGACTCGCGCAGAAGTACGCAGTCCGCGTCGGCGGCGGCGTGAATCACCGGCTCGGTCTTTACGACGGCGTGCTGATCAAGGAAAACCACATTGCCGCGGCGGGCGGCGTGACACCCGCACTCGAAGCGGCACGCAAGGTCGCACCGCCGGGCGTTTGGATTCAGATCGAGGTTGAAACGCTCGCACAGCTCGAGGAGGCGCTCGCCGCGGGCGCGGCGATGATCCTGCTCGACAACATGACGCTCGATCAGATGCGCGAGGCTGTCAGAGTGAGCGCCGGCCGCGCTCAGCTCGAAGCCTCAGGGGGTGTAACGCTGGAAACGGTGCGCGCGATCGCCGAAACCGGGGTCGATCGCATCTCGATCGGCAGCCTCACCAAGGACATCGACGCGGTCGATCTGTCGATGCGGTTTTCGTGAACGCCGCCTCGTAGCGTGCGCGGCTAGCGCACGCCGGTGCGTCATCGACGCACCCTACGTTTTCAAATGACCGCGCATGACGCGCTCGATCTCCGCGAGCTCCGCGTCGACGGTTTCAGGCTTCACGCACTGCGCGATCGCGGTGTCCGGATCCTTGAGCCCGTGGCCGGTCAGCGTACACACGATCGTCGTACCTTCACCGATGCGACCGAGCTCGAGATCCTTGAGCACCCCTGCGACGGAGATCGCGGACGCCGGCTCGCAGAAGATGCCTTCGGTTTCCGCGAGCAGCTTCTGGACCCGCAGGATCTCTTCGTCGCTGCATTCCGCGAACCAGCCGCCGGATTCGCGCTGCGCGTTGAGGGCAAGCTCCCATGACGCGGGATTGCCGATGCGGATCGCGGTGGCAACGGTCTCGGGATTCTCGACCGGCCGTCCGCGCACGATCGGCGCGGCGCCTGAAGCCTGATAGCCGACCATGATCGGCCGGTGGGTCGCGAGCCTCGCGCGATGGAACGGGCACTTGCCCTCGCAGTAGGCGCACGCGCGCGTCTGCATGCAAGCCGCTTCGCTGTAACCGGCCCAATGCGCGCCGATGTTGCCGGCATTGCCGACCGGCAGCGCGTGGTAATCCGGCGCGTCACCGAGCGCCTCCACGACCTCGAACGCGATCGTCTTCTGGCCCTGCGGCCGGAACGGGTTGATCGAATTCACGAGTGCGACGCCCATGCTCTCGGCGGCGAGCTGCACGAGACGCATGCCATCGTCGAAGTTGCCCCGGATCTGGATCACCACGGAGCCGTGCATCATCGCCTGCGAGAGCTTGCCCAGCGCGATCTTGCCTTCGGGGATCAGCACGAAGCACGCGATGCCCGCGCGCGCAGCGTACGCTGCCGCCGACGCCGAGGTATTGCCGGTCGAAGCGCAGATGATGGCCTTGGCCCCGGCCTCCACCGCTTTCGTCACCGCCATGGTCATGCCGCGGTCCTTGAACGAGCCGGTCGGATTGAGGCCGTCGAACTTCGCGAAGATGCGCACGCGCTTGTCGACGAGCCGCGGCAGGTTCCTGAGCTCGATGAGCGGAGTGGCGCCCTCGTTGAGCGAGACGACGGGGGTTTGGTCGTCGACCGGCAATCGGTCGCGATACGTTTCGATGAGGCCGAGATACATGGGGTGTGTAGGGTGCGCTGCGGCGCACCGCGTAATCAGTTGAACTGCTCGAGGCGGATGCGCGTGACTTTCCCGGACACGACCGGCAACGCTTCGATTCGGGTGAGCGCGGCGTCGACGTTCTTCTCGACGGTCACGTGCGTGAGCATGACGATGTCCACGTGCTGCTCGCCGTGCTGCGGCTCTTTCTGCACCATCGCGTCGATCGAGATATCCGAATCGGCGAGGATGCGCGTGATGTCCGCCAGCACGCCGCGCCTGTCCTGCACGCGCATCCGGAAGTAATACGCCGATTCGATTTCGCCGATCGGCAGAATCGGCGTGCTCGCGAGCTGATCGGGCTGGAACGCGAAGTGCGGCACGCGGTGCTCCGGGTCCGCCGTCATCATGCGCGCGACGTCCACGAGATCGGCGACGACCGCCGAAGCCGTCGGCTCCGCCCCGGCGCCGGCACCGTAGTACATGGTCTGTCCGACGGCGTCGCCTTTCACGAGGATCGCGTTCATCACCCCCTCGACGTTCGCGATCAGCCGGCGTTCCGGAATGAGGGTCGGATGCACGCGCAGCTCGATGCCCTTCGCCTTGCGCTTGGCGATGCCGAGCAGCTTGATGCGGTAGCCGAGCTCTTCGGCATAGCGAATGTCTTCACGCGTCAGCTTCGAGATGCCTTCGACGTACGCCGAGCCGAACTGCATCGGAATCCCGAAACCGATCGCTGCCATGATCGTGAGCTTGTGCGCGGCATCGACTCCTTCGATATCGAACGTCGGATCGGTTTCGGCGTAGCCCAGGCGCTGCGCCTCCTTCAGCACGTCGCCGAAGCTCGCGCCCTTCTCGCGCATCTCGGACAGGATGAAGTTGCTGGTGCCGTTGATGATCCCCGCGATCCACTCGATGCGGTTCGCCGTCAGGCCTTCGCGCAGACTCTTGATGATCGGGATGCCGCCGCCGACGGCGCCCTCGAACGCAACCATGACGTCTTTCGCGCGCGCGGCCGCGAAGATCTCGTTGCCATGCTGGGCGAGCAGCGCCTTGTTCGCCGTGACGACGTGCTTGCCCTTCGCGATCGCCTTGAGAATCAGCTCGCGCGCGATGCCGGTGCCGCCGATCAGCTCGACGATGATGTCGATCTCGGGGTTGTCGACGACCTCCAACGCGTTCGCGGTAACCAGCGCGCGCTCGCCGACGATCGATCGCACCTTGTCCAGGTCCTTGTCGGCCACGACTTTCATCGTGATCGAGCAGCCGGCGCGGCGCCCGATCTCTTCCTGGTTGCGCGCGAGCACGCGATATGCGCCGCCGCCGACGGTGCCGATACCCAGCAGCCCCACGTTTATAGACTTCACAGCAAGCCGTCCTTCCTGAACATCTCTTTTATGCAGCGCACCGCCTGGCGCGTGCGATTCTCGTTCTCGATCATGGCGAAGCGCACGTGGCCGTCTCCGTAGTGGCCAAAGCCGGTACCCGGGGCCACCGCGACCTTCGCGTCGATCAGGAGCTTTTTGGAGAACTCGAGCGACTTCATCTCTCTGTACTGCTCCGGGATCTCCGCCCACACGTACATCGTGGCTTTCGGCACATCGACATTCCAGCCCGCGGCATGCAATCCGCTCACCAGTACGTCGCGACGGCGTTGATAACTCAGCCGAACCTCCTCCACGCACTCCTGCGGGCCTTCGAGCGCGATGATCGAGGCGACCTGGATCGGCGTGAACGTGCCGTAATCGTGATAGCTCTTCATGCGCGCGAGGGCGGTCACGAGATCCCGGTTGCCGACCATGTAACCGACGCGCCAGCCCGCCATGTTGTAGCTCTTGGACATCGTGAAGAACTCGACGGCGATCTCGCGCGCGCCGGGCACCTGGAGGATCGACGGCGCCTTGTAGCCGTCGAACACGATGTCCGCATATGCGAGGTCGTGCACGATGTAGATGTGGTGCTCGCGCGCGATGCCCACCAGGCGCTCGAAGAAGGCGAGGTCCACGCACTGCGTAGTTGGATTGCCCGGGAAATTCACGATCAGGAGCTTGGGCTTTGGATACGTGTCGCGAATCGCCGTTTGCAGCTCGTCGAAAAAATCGACGCCTGCGTGCATCGGGACGTGGTGAATGTCCGCACCCGCGATGACCGGGCCGTAGATATGGATGGGATAGCTCGGATTCGGCACCAGCACGATGTCGCCGCGGTCCAGCGTCGCGAGCGCGAGATGCGCGATGCCTTCCTTCGAGCCGATCGTCACGATCGCTTCCGAATCCGGATCGAGCTCGACGTCGTAGCGCGTCTTGTACCAGTTGCAGATCGCGCGTCGCAGCCGCGGTATCCCTTTGGACACCGAATAGCCGTGCGTGTCCGGACGCTGAACGCTTTCCACGAGCTTGTCCACGATGTGCCGGGGCGTCGGGCCATCGGGATTTCCCATGCTGAAATCGATCACGTCCTCGCCGCGCCGGCGCGCCGCGAGCTTGAGCTCGCCCGTGACGTTGAAGACGTACGGCGGCAGACGCTGGATGCGTGGAAATTCTTCCATGGGGGAATCGGCGCTCGTGAATTGTGTTGGCTCGCGCTAATCCGCCGACGAATAGCGCTCGAGCCAAAGCGTATAATTTTATAGAACGCAGTTACTCTCGGCAAATCAGCGGCTTATGAAGCTCCACCTCACCCGCGGCGAAGGCCGCAATATCGTGACCGGCTATGGTGAGGGTTACGTAGCGATCAACGATCAGCGCTACGAGCGCAGCATCATGGTGATGCCGGCGCAGCCGGTCGCCGACTGGGACGCAGCGCGATTCGAGGACCTCGAACCGGCGCATTTCCAGGCGCTGCTCGCGCTCAAACCGGAAATCGTGCTGCTCGGTACGGGCAGCACGCTGCGGTTTCCGCACCCTGAGATTACGCGCGCGCTGACCGATGCAGCGATCGGTTTCGAGGTCATGGATACCCGCGCGGCGTGCCGTACCTACAACGTGCTAATGTCCGAAGGACGTCAGGTTCTAGCACTGATTCTTCTCTAGCCGCGTTCACATAGCGCGTCGCCTGGAGGATCTCAAAGGAGCATTTGTGGCGAATACCGCACCGACTTTCAGTGTCGGAACGGGTCTCATCACTACGCCCTTCTTATCGCATTTCGTGGTGGTACAGGACGATGGCAAGATCGTCGCGCTCGGCACCGCCAATTTTGGGCCGTTCGGCCACACGGCCGCTCTCGTGCGCTTCAATCCCGATGGCACCGTCGACGCGCCACGTACGGCAGCAACGGCATCGCGGGTCCCAGCGGAGGCTCGAGTCCGACAGCCATCGACCTGGCACCCGACGGATCCATCGTCATCGGCACGAACACTCCTCCCGGACGATTCAGGCCCGAATCAGTGCGCGCAGAGCGCGTAAGCGACGATGGGCTGTTTGTATCCGGGGCCAGCTTCTCTACAGGCGAGAACATCACGAGCGCAGGCGTCGCGGTTCTCGCCGATGGCAGCATCGTTCAGGTTGGCCGTGCCAGCGCGTCTTCAAGCAGCTTCACGCCCGACTATGACGCCTTTTTCGTGGTGCGCTATGCCGGTTCTGCAACCGTGGCGTCGCGGCAAACCGACTTGGGAACGCCCGGGTCGTTCGATGGCGAATCAGCCGGCGCGGTCGCAGTGCAAGCCGACAACCGGATCGTGATGGCGGGCACGAGCGATGGAGATGTCGCGGTGCTGCGTTACAACGCCGATCTTTCGCTGGATGCGACGTTCGACGGAGATGGCATCCTGCTCACCGATTTCGGCAGTACGGCGGACCATGCCAGCAACGTCGTTTTGCAGAGCGACGGCAAGATCCTCATCGCAGCGGGGCTCGGTGGCGCTGCACCCGACGGATTCATCGCGCGCTTTAACTCGGACGGCACGCTCGATACCACCTTCGATGGCGACGGCAGCATTACCATCGACTTCCATCCATCCAGGAGCGCGCTCGCATTGCAAGTCGATGGATAAATCCTGCTCGCTGGAGCGGACGGTGCCGGCGGCGTCATTGCGCGTTTCAACGCGGATGGCAGCGTCGACGCGACGTTCGGCTCGGGCGGAGAGGTGCACGGCGCTACTTTCGGCTCCAGTCTCGCCGTAGGTCCCGCCGGTCGGATCGTGTCCACGTGGAACGATGTCGTGACGGTGTTTACACCCACGGGCGAGCTGGACGTGACGGTATCCGCCGTCGTGACGCTGGACGGCGCACCCACGTACACCGAAGGCTCCGCGCCGGTGGTGCTGGATAACGACGTGCAGATCTACGACGCCGAACTCCACGCGCAGGGCAACTATGCGGGCGCGTCACTCCGGCTCGAACGTCATGGCGGCGCGAGCGCCGACGATGTTTTCTCGGCAACGGGCGCACTGGCGCCGCTCACGCACGGTGCCGCTCTCGTATATGCAGGCGTAACCGTTGGCACGGTGCTCATCAATTCCGGCGGCACGCTGTTCCTCACGTTCAATGCCAATGCGACCGAAGACCGCGTCGATGCAGTCATGCAATCGGTCGCGTATTCGAATGCGAGCGCCACGCCGCCGCCGCTCGTGCAGATCGACTGGACCTTCTTCGATAACAACACCGGCACGCAAGGCAGCGGCGGACCGCTCGTCGCGGTGGGACAGACGACGGTTACGGTGTTCGACATCGTGAACGGCACGAACGGCAATGACACGCTCGTCGGAAACGCCGGCGCGAACACGTTGGAGGAACTCGACGGCGACGACGATCTCTCCGGCCTCGCCGGCAGTGACACACTGCGCGGCGGCAACGGCGATGACATACTCGAGGGCGGAGCCGATGCCGACCTGCTCGATGGCGGCGCGGGTTTCGATTATGCCCGGTATGCCTCATCCACGACCCCGCTGGTCGCCGTCCTTTCAGGCAGCGACGTCCCTAGAGGTGAAGCTGCGGGCGACACTTACATATCGATTGAAGGTCTGATCGGCGGGCAGGCTGGCGACCGCCTGTCCGGCAATGCGGAAGCGAACGTTCTCAGTGGCCTCGGCGGCGCCGACATTCTCAATGGCCGCGCCGGCAACGACGCGTTGCTCGGCGGCGACGGCCACGACA
>DASPNJ010000014.1:0-10954 GCA_035626595.1 Burkholderiales bacterium | reverse complement strand
ACCGGCACGAAAGCCCAGAACGCGTAGAGCTCCCACATATGGCCGAAGTAGCCGAACGCCGAAGCGCGAAAACGCGCGGAACGAAAGACTTTCACCACCGCGGCGGGATCGAAGCGGGCGCCTTTTGCGCTGTGCGGACCGTCGGGCACGAGCCACAGCATGAGCACACCACCGATCGCGGCGGTCACGGAAACGGCGATCGTGACCGCATCCCACGGCAGCGTCTGGCCGAGCGCCTTCAGGAGGTGCGGGAAAGCGGTGCCGACGACGAGTGCCGCAACGAGCGCGCCGATGGCGCGGCCGAGATCGCGCTGGTACCAGCCGGCGGCGATCTTCATCCCGACCGGATAGATGCCTGCGAGAAAGAACCCCGTCAGGAACCTCGATGCAAGCAGCGGATAGAGCGCCGCGCCCATGACGTACAGGCTCGCGTTGGCGAGCGCACCGAGCAGCGAGCAGACGAAAAATACCCGGCGCGGCGAGTAGCGGTCGGACAGCGCGACGAGCGCGAAGACGAGCGTGCCCGCGATGAAGCCGAGCTGGACGGCCGAGGTCGCGTGTCCGACCGCGTCGGGCCCGAGGCCCCACTCACGCTGCAGGTCACCGAGGACCGCGTTGCCGGCAAACCACAGCGACGTGCCGGCGAACTGCGAGACGACGATGACCGGCAGGATGCGCCGCGGCCGCGCGCTCAATCGGGTACGTTCTGCTCGAGCTCGTCCAGCCACACGCGCGCGTTCCCGTCCGAGGGCGCGCGCCAGTCACCGCGCGGCGAGAGATTGCCGCCCGACACCACCTTCGGCCCGTTCGGCAGGGCCGAGCGCTTGAACTGGCTGATCTGGAAAAAACGGAAGAGAAACACGCCGAGCCACTTCTTGATCTCCGCCAGCGTGTAGGCGTGCTTCGCTTCGTCCGGAAATGCCGGCGGCCACTGTCCCGCGCGCGCGTCTTTCCAGGCGTGCCACGCGAGGAAAGCGACTTTCGACGGCCGCAGCCCGTAGCGCGTGATGTAGAAGAGGTGAAAATCCTGGAGCTCGTAGGGGCCGACGATCGATTGCGTGCTCTGGATCGCGCCGCTTGCGTCGGCGGGCACGAGCTCGGGCGAGATTTCGGTATCGAGGATGCGCGTGAGCGTCTGCGACGCCGCCTCGTCGAACTGGCGCGTCTTCACCACCCAGCGCACGAGGTACTGGATCAGCGTCTTGCTGACCGAGCCGTTCACGTTGTAGTGGCTCATGTGGTCGCCGACGCCGTAGGTCGCCCAGCCCAGCGCGAGCTCGGACAGGTCCCCGGTGCCGAGCACGAACGCCTTGCGCTGATTCGCGAGCCGGAACAGATAATCGGTGCGCAGCCCCGCCTGCACGTTCTCGAACGTGATGTCGTAGACGGGCTGCCCCTGCGCGTACGGATGGCCGATGTCGCGCAGCATCTGCATTGCCGTGGGCCTGATGTCGATCTCGTGCGCGGAGACGCCGAGCGCGTTCATGAGCGCCCACGCATTCGACTTCGTGCCTTCGGACGTCGCGAAGCCGGGCATCGTGAAGCCGAGGATGTTCTGGCGCGAAAGCCCGAGGCGATCGAACGCTTTCGCGGCGACGATCAGCGCATGCGTCGAATCCAGCCCGCCCGAAACGCCGATCACGATGCGCTCGCCGTTCGTCACCTGTAAACGCTTGGTGAGCCCCTGCACCTGGATGTTGAACGCCTCGTAGCAGTCGCTATCGAGGCGCGCCGGATCATCGGGCACGTACGGGAAGCGGTCGATGTGGCGCTCGAGCCCGACGTCGTCGAACGCGGGCTTGTGCTCGAAGGCGATCCGGCGGAAACCCGTCTCCGGATGGCCGGCTGCCGCAGCCGCGCTGTTGAAGGTGAGCGTACGCATGCGCTCGAGCCGCAGCCGCTCGACGTCGACGTCGGCGACGGCCATGTGGCTTTGCGAGGGAAAGCGCTCGGTGCACGCGAGCTCGACACCGAGCTCGTGAATGCTCGCCTGCCCGTCCCACGCGAGGTCCGTCGTGCTCTCGCCGGGGCCTGCCGCGGAATAGACGTACGCGGCGTGACAACGCATCGACTGCGAAGCGCACAGCACCACGCGGTCGCGCGCCTTGCCGATGACGACGTTGGACGCCGAGAGGTTGCACAGGATCAGCGCGCCGGCGAGGGCCCCCTGCGTCGACGGCGGATCGGCGGCCCAGAAGTCCTCGCAGATCTCGACATGGAAGATGAAGTCGTCGAGATCCGACGCCGCGAAGACGAGATCGGTGCCGAACGGCGCGACCTGCCCCGCCAGCGTGACTTCGAGCCCTTCGAGCCCGAAGCCGGGGGCGAACCACCGGTTCTCGTAATACTCGCGGTAATTCGGCAGGAACGATTTCGGAACGACGCCCAGGATCGCGCCGCGCGAGATCACGACGCCGCAGTTATAGAGGCGGCCGTTGCGGCGCACCGGTGCGCCCACGACGAAAACGGGTTTGAGCCGCCTGGACGCCTTGATCAGACGGCCGATGCCCTCTTCGACCCCGTCGAGCAGCGCGTCCTGAAGCAGCAGGTCGTCGATGGCGTAGGCGCTGATCCCGAGCTCGGGGAACAGCATGAGGTCGGCGTTGCGCTCGTCGCCCTGACGCATGAGCGCGAGCGTCTCGTCGGTATTGGCCTTCGGATCGCCGACGGACATCCGCGGGACGCACGCGGCGACCCGCACAAACCCCTGACGGTGCAGGGAAAAAAACGCGTGCGTGGCCTGCACTATCAACCCACCTCGAGCAGCCGGAGAGGGGTTCTTCATAGCATGGGCCCCGTCCAATTGGCAAAAACGGTGATCTGCCGCACGGTCTTACCGGCGGCGCAGGGTTGCCGGCGTCCGCTCCCGGGTTAGAATCGCGCCTGCCTTAGGGGAGCGAAAAATGAAAACGGCAGCGCGCATGCTGGTTGCGTCCCTCATCCTCTGCGCTTCACCCGCTGTACACGCCGAGCCGTTGGGCTCCGACGAGCCTGTCTCCGCGTCGATCGCGTCGTCGGTGGCGACGGCAGTCGCATCCTCGACCGCAGCCGCTTCTGCAGTCGCGAAGACGCTCCAGACCGGGCTTGCCTCCTATTACGCGCGCGGATTCGAGGGCATGCGCACGGCGAGCGGCGAGATCTTCCGCCATGCCTCCAACATCGCGGCGCACCCGACGTGGCCCCTGGGCACGCTCGCCCGCGTGACGCACGTCGCAACCGGCCGCTACGTGGACGTGCGCATCATGGATCGCGGCCCGTTCGGCGCATCGCGCAGGAAGGGCGTGGTCATCGACCTGTCGCAGAGCACCGCGCGCGAGCTCGGCATGATCCGCTCCGGTATCGCGAAGGTGAAAGTCGAAGTGCTGGAGTGGGGCAAGCACTAAGCATCGTCACCCGCGAATCAATTACGTCTTAGCAATATCTCGCTGCCCCGCTCGGCGATCATCACTGTCGGCGAGTTCGTATTCCCCGAGGTGATCGTCGGCATCACCGACGCGTCGATCACACGCAAGCCCTCCATCCCGCGCACGCGCAATTCCGGATCGACCACGGCCATCCCGTCGCCATTGCGGCCCATCTTGCAGGTGCCGACGGGATGAAAGATCGTCGTGCCGATTCTTCCGGCGGCCTCGACGAGCTCGTCATCCGACTGGAACCCGGCGCCGGGCGTGTATTCCTCCGGCTCGTACTTTTTCATCGCGTCGGTGCCGAGGACGATGCGTCGCGTGAGCCGGATCGCCCGGGTCGCGACCTGACGGTCTTCTTCGGCTGACAGGTAATTCGGCGCGATTGCCGGATAGGCGCGTGGGTCGCCCGACGCGATGCGCACGTGGCCGCGCGACATCGGCCGCAGGTTGCACACGCTCGCGGTGAACGCATTGAAGCGGTGGGGCGGATCGCCGAATTTGTCGAGCGAGATCGGCTGCACGTGATATTCGAGGTTCGGCGTCGCCTGTGACGCATCGGACTTCGTGAAGGCGCCCATCTGCGACGGCGGCATCGTCATTGCGCCCGAGCGAGACCACGCGTACTGGCAACCCATCATCGCTTTCTGCCACCACGACCCGAGCAGCGTGTTGAGCGTGAGCGCGTGCTTCACTTTGAACGCCATGCGCAGTTGCAGGTGGTCCTGGAGGTTCTCGCCGACGCCGGGGAGATCGTGCCCAACGGCGATGCCGTGCTTCTGCAGGACCGCGGCAGGGCCGATCCCCGAAAGCTGAAGAATCTGTGGGCTGCCGATCGCGCCGGCGGCGAGTATCGTTTCGCGTCGCGCTTCGGCGTAGGTTTCCTCGTTGCCGCGATAGAACTCGACACCGGCGGCGCGCCGGCCGTCGAGACGCAACCGCTTCACGGAAGCCCCGGTGATCACGGTCAGGTTCGGACGGTTCAGCGCCGGACGCAGGAACGCCTTCGCCGCGCTCCAGCGCACACCGTTGCGCTGGTTCACGTCGAAGCGCCCGACACCTTCGTTGTCGCCGCGATTGAAATCGTCGGTGCGCGGAATACCGGCTTCGACGGCCGCATCGCGGAATGCTTCCAGAATCTCCCACGTGACTCTGGGCCGCTCCACGCGCCACTCTCCGCCCTGACCGTGCTTTTCATCGGCGCCGCGCCAGTGGTCCTCCGATTTCATGAAAACCGGGAGCACGTTCGCCCATGACCAGCCGGAGTCGCCCGTCAACTGCGCCCACTCGTCGTAATCGCGGGCCTGGCCGCGCAGGTACAGCATCGCGTTGATCGACGAGCTGCCGCCGAGCACGCGCCCGCGCGGGTAGTTGATCGAGCGGCCGTTCAAGCCCGGCTCGGGCTCGGTCTTGTAGCACCAGTCGGTGCGCGTGTTGCCGATGCAGTAGAGATAGCCGACCGGAATGTGGATCCAGATCCAGTCGTCCTTGCCGCCGGCTTCGAGCAGCAGCACCGACGTGCCCGGATCGCCCGAGAGGCGATTCGCGAGCACGCAGCCCGCGGTGCCCGCGCCGATGATGACGTAGTCGAATGAACCGAAGGTGCGCACGCTGCTCAAAATGATAGCATCGCGTCGCAGCCGGCCTTGTCATCCCGAGGCGCAACGCGACGCGGCGATCTCGGAGCGTCCGTAACAGTAATGACCGATCGCATGTTCACACGACGGAAGGTGCTCGCGCTGCTGGCGGGCGCGGCAGCGTCGATCGGCGGCGCCGCACGCGTGCGCGCGGCCCAGTCGGCCGGCGTTTGCGTCGTGCGGCCGCGCTCGATCGAAGGCCCCTACTTCGTCGACACGAAGCTCAATCGCTCCGATATCCGTTCGGACCCGAAAACCGGCGCCATGAAACAGGGCGCCCTGCTGCGTCTCACGTTTCGCGTCTCGCAGATGGACGACGGCCGATGCTTTCCGCTGCAGGGCGCTCAGGTCGACGTGTGGCACTGCGATGCGGACGGACTGTATTCCGACACGAAGGACTGGCAGGCTTCCACGGTCGGCCAGCAGTTCCTGCGCGGCTGGCAGCTCACGGACCGCAGAGGCATCGCGAGCTTCACCACGATCTATCCGGGCTGGTACCCGAATCGCGCGGTGCACATCCACTTCAAGGTGCGGACGAATCCGCAGGAAAAGAGCACACGCGAGTTCACCTCGCAGATCTACTTCGACGACGAGCTCACCGACGACGTCCACAAGCAGCCCGCCTATCGTGATCACGGTGTGCGCAAAGTGAGAAACAACCGCGACGTGCTGTTTCTCTTTCGCGGCGATCGCCTCGTGCTGCCCGTGCGAGAAGACAAGAAAGGCTACGCGGGGACGTTCGATATCGCGCTGGAATAAAAGCTACGATGCGCGTGCCGGCTGCGCCGACGCGTGCAAAAAGTAACTTATCGCGGCAGTCGCCGCGTATTCACGGTTAAAGGTTGTCGCTCGATCACGACGCGTGGAACAAATTCACGGCACGCGCCTTGCGAAGCCATACGTAAATCGTGGCAAGCGAGATTCAGGAGAGCGACATGTTGTCGAAAAAAGCGATTGCGGCCGTGGTCGCGGCTGCAGGTCTCATCTTGGGTTCGGCACATGCCGCACCTGAAGGCATAGAGGGTGCGCCCGGAGCGACGCAGGCCGCACCGGGTCAAACGCCCGAGATAATCATCCTCGAAATCGTGCCGATGGTGCCGGGACAGGAAACGCCGACAGTGCCCGGGCAGCCCGGCGGACCCGCGGCAGGCAGCGAGCAGGAGCAGATGATGATGACGATGCTGCTCATGCAGTTGCTGGGCTCGCTGCAGGCCGAAGGCGAGAACGTCGAGGTGATCGTCGCGCCGACGTCGGGCCAGCGGATCTAGTTCTGCGCATACGTCGTTCCCGCGAAGGCGGGAACCCAGATGTGCTCTGGACCCCCGCCTGCGCGGGGGTGACGATTTTTTAGATTCTGCACTCCTCGGAACCGCAGCCGAGATCGCGATCGGCCTGCGCGAGGAGCCGATCGAAGGTCTCGGGCGTGCGTATCACACGTCCGAGCACGCGTGGGCCGGTGCCCTGCAGCCAGTACGCGTGCGTCGGATGGGATCCGCCCGCGACGACGAAGACGATGTTGTCGGGTTTGAGGCAGATCGGCCACGGGTCCTGTTTCACGCTCTCGCGCGTGATCGGATTCGAGTCGATCTCGAACCACGAGAGCGCGCCGCCGCGTTTCAGGTGTTCGAGCGGGATTTTCGAGTTCTCCCACAGGAACTCACGCAGCTTCGGCTTGGTCCAGCCCTGCTCGGCCATCATCTGCGCGACCACGCGCGGCACGATCATGATGCCCGGCGTGCCCTGCTCGTACCCCATCAGCGCGCCCAGATTGGGCGTGCGCATGTAATCGGCCATGCGCCAGAGCCCCTGAAGGATGTCTTCTTCGGGCGTTTCCTTGCGCGCGCTGCGCCGGCGCACGTTCGTGACACCCGTGCCGAAGACGAGCGATACGGAGTTCGTTCCGCGGTCGAAACCGTGGCGCTCGGTGCCGTGCGGCGCCCAGCCTTCCGGTAAGCCGTCCTCGTCTTCGGCAAAGACGACATTCGTGTAGCGCATCGCGCCCCAGATCGCCATCGTACCAACGCCCGGCACCGCGCCGCCGACGTTCTGCTGCAGCATGCGCAGCGCGCGCCCGATGCTCGCACCGGCGGGCTGCTGCGGATCGGGTCCGAGACAGCCGAAACCCGAGTTCAACCGGATCTGCTTCGCGATCGGGCCGTTGACGATCACGACCGGGAAAGGCGCGCCCGAAGTCGCCTGCAACTGATCGAAGTTCGAATGCGGGTCGAGCGACGCTTCCACCGCCGCAACGAGCACCGGCAGATACTCGGGCCGGCCGCCCGCCATCGCCAGCGCGATCGCGCAGGTCTCGATCGTGGTGACGCCGCCGCGCGGCGGGAACTTGCCGAGCACGTGAGTGCGGGGCAGCGCGCTGCCCTGAAGGATCCACTCCACCCGCTCGCGCGTCGCAGGCCAGACTGGGAGCCCGTCGCCGTAGAGGCTCGTGAGCAGCAGGTTGTTCGCCTTGAAGAGCGCATCCTCGTAGCTCGCGCCCTCGACCCGCAGCATCTTCGCTTCGCCGGTGCCCTGCTCGAACTCGGACTGCCATTTCGTGAGGCCGTTGTAGAACTCGCGCTTGCGAAGCTCGAGCGTCGAGATATCGCTGCCCGGCAGGAACATGTCGATCGGGAACGTGACCATCGCCGCGTCCGGCGCAAGACCCAGGCCGGAGACGGCATTCTTCATGACGCCGACGAAATCGCTGCGCGTCAGCGTGACAGTCGGGATTCCGAGGCTTTCGATCCTAGCGGCTGCACGGCCGCATGCTGTGGCGCAGGCCCCTCAACTCGCGTTGCCGACGATCACGGCGTCGACGCCGCTCGCCTTCACCGCCTTTGCGGTCTCCTCGGTGCCGATCAGGAGGTTGCCCTGCGGATACGCGTCCACGGGCAGCACTTCGACGTTTTTGAAATCCTGCTCCAGCAGCTCCTTCAGCTTCGGCATCATGCGATACGCCTGCCACTGGTCGTTCGTGACGATGCCGATGCGTTTGCCCTCCAGCGTGTCGAGGCGCGGCGCGAACGGCTGCGTCACTTCGAGCGTGCCGGACGGATCGTGGAATTCGAGCGTAACCATCTTGATCTCCGTAGGTAATCGTCGCTGCATTCTAAAACGCGGCGTGGGTCAATGACCGGCCGACGTGGCTGCTTTGCCGGGCCCGTACAACACGCGCCCCGGCCGTGCTGCGGTCATCGCGCCGTTCTCGTAGACGACGTGGCCGTTGGCGATGACGTGCGAGAAACCTTCCGCATACTGGTGCGGCTTCTCGAAGGTCGCGGCGTCGCGCACGCGCTCGGGATCGAACACCGCGATATCGGCTTTCATGCCAGGGCGCAGGATGCCGCGGTCGGTGAGGCCGATCCGCATCGCGGGAAACGACGACATCTTGCGGACCGCTTCTTCGAGCGTGAGCAGCTTCTTCTCGCGGACGTACACCGCCAGCATACGCGCGAACGTGCCGTAGCTGCGGGGATGCGGCGCGCCGCGGCCGAAAATCGGCACTTCGCCGTCGGACGCGATCATCGCGGCGGGATGCACGATGACGCGCAGCAGGTCCTCCTCGCCGATCGCGTGAAAAACACCGCGGCAAATCCCCTGCTCGACCAGCCACGCGACCACTTCGGCGCCGCCCTCGGGCGTGGGCTCGATGCCGCGGATGCGCGCGATGTCGGCAAGGTTCTTTCCGGCGAGCGTCTCGTCGAACGGGCACGTCGACACCACGACATTGCGCGGATCGCCGCCGCCGCGCTCGTTGCGTATCAAATCGGCCGTCGCCGCGACGATCTTCGCGCGCGTGGCCGGATCCTGCAGACGCTTGCGCGCTTCGCGCGGACCGCCCTCCAGCGCCCACGAGGGGATGAGCGCCGAATGGATCGACGTCGCCGATGCGGTATAGGGATAAAGATCGATCGTCGTGTCGATGCCGCGTGCGCGCGCCTCATCCACGAGCTTCAGCGTCTCGGCCGTCTTGCCCCAGTTCGCCCTGCCGATCACCTTGTGGTGCGAGATGTGGGTGGGCACGCCGCCGAACTCGCCGATCGCGATCGTCTCCTTCACGCTCTCGACGATGCGTGCGGTTTCGTCGCGCATGTGTGAGGTATGCACCGCGCGATACGGGCTCACGACCTTCTGCAGCTCGATCACCTCCGCGAGCGGCGTGAAAGCGCCGGGGACGTAGAAAAGACCCGTGCTCAGACCGAACGCACCTTCGCGCATGCCCTGCGCCACGACCTCACGCATGCGGCTCATCTCGTCCGCCGTCGCGGCGCGGTTCGCGAGGCCCACCACGCGCTGGCGCACGGTGCCCTGCCCGAGGAAGCTGCCGATGTTGATCGACTTCGGCGTGGCTTCCAACTTCTCGAGGAACGGCTTCAGCGGCACGGCGGAGCTGCCGTCGGGCCCTTCGAGGATCGTGGTGACGCCCTGCCGGATGTAGTTGTCGGCGGTCGGCACCTGAAAAATCCCGCGCACGGCGTGCGTGTGAATGTCGATGAAACCCGGCGCAACAGTGGCGCCCTTCACATCGATCGTGCGGCCGGCAGGCGCTTCGATCGAAGGGGCGATCAGCGCGATCGTGTCGCCGCGAATCGCGAGGTCGGCGCGGTACCAGGGATTGCCGGTACCGTCGACGATGCGCGCGTTGCGGAGGATCAGATCGTACGGCGCCTCGGCGGCATGCGCCACGAATGCGCAAAGCGCAGCCGCAATCGACGCGATCGCGCGCTTCATGAGCGTGCGCCGTTCACCCGAGTCAGAACGTTTTCGCGCCGGCGGCCTTGAACACCTTCGTGCGCGTGCGGATCTCTTCGTGCACGAGCTTTTCGAACTCCTCCGGCGTGGAGGACTTCGGGAACGAGCCATCTCGCGAAATGCGCTCCTGGATCTCGGGCAACGCGACGATGCGGCGGATCTCGGCGTTCAACGTTTTCACGAGCGCGCGCTGAGTTCGGCCCGGCGCGAACACCCCGAACCAGCCTTCGTAAACGAAGCCGGGCAGCGCGGCTTCGGCGATCGTGGGCAGCTCGGGCAGCATCTGCAGACGCTGCGGCGACGTCACGCCGATCCCGATCAAACGGCCGGCCCGAATATGCGGGACCGCAGCCAGCAGCGGCGACATCGCGTAGTTCATCCGTCCGCTCATCGTGTCGGTGATCACCTCCGGCGTTCCGCGATAGGGCACGTGTGCGGCCTTGATGCCCGCGGCCATGTTGAAGAGCTCGCCGCCGTAATGCGTGCCGCTGCCGACGCCCGATGATCCGAAGTTGAGTTGCCCCGGTTTCTGCTTCGCCAGCGCGATCAGCTCTTTCACGCTTTTCGGCCCGAGTGTGGGTGACACGATCAGGACGAGCGAAGTCGTCGTCACCAGCGAGATCGGCGCGAAGTCCTTGAAAGGATCGTACGGAAGCTTGTCGTAAAGCGCCGCGGCGCCGGCAAAGGCGGAAGACGTGAGCATCAGCGTATGGCCGTCAGGCGCGGCGGTCGCGACGATGCCGCCCGCGACCGTGCCGCCGGCGCTCGGCCGGTTGTCCACCACGATCTGCTGGCCCGAGGCCTTCGTCATCTCCGCGCCGAACATGCGCGCGAGGAGGTCGCTCGCGCTGCCGGCGGTGAAGGGGACGATGATGCGGATGGGGCGGGTGGGGTGGTCGGCCGCGGTGACAGGCCAAGCGAGCACAGTTGCGAGAATCAATGCTGCTGCGGGTCGTGCGATCATGTTCGCTCCAGCTCGGCAGGAAGCACACATGATAATTTCGGTCGTGAACTTCACCAATGGCCGTATCGAGGACTCCGACGTTCTCAAGGCAATGCGAGCAATCAACCGGCAGATCGAGGGTGACTTCGCTCCGCACTGGAGCTTCGGCGCGACCTTGCGGCTCGAGGGACCGATCGGCAAACGGCCCAAGAAGATGTCAC
>DASPNJ010000013.1:0-9095 GCA_035626595.1 Burkholderiales bacterium | reverse complement strand
AGCATGACGCCGCAGGAATCGGGAACGACCGGATACGACGAGGGTTTGCGCCCGCCGTTCCCGCTCGTCCTGACCCTCGACACTCACGGCGTGCCGCACCGGTGGATCACGTGGCAGCACGCCTGCTACTACTACGCCAAGAACCAGGTCGCCTGGACGCTCGGCGAGCACGCCTTCACGGTCTACGGCGGGTTGAACCGCCTCACCGGTCAGCGTTCCGAGATCACCGCCAGCAGCATCATCGCCGTGAAGGGCAAGGCGATGGCGATGAAGTCGTTCAACCAGGTGCCGCCGCTCAATAACCGCGAGCTTTTCCATCGTGACCGCCAGATCTGCGCGTATTGCGGCGGGCTGTTCCCGATCACCCGGTTGACTCGCGACCACGTGAAACCGTTTTCGAAGGGCGGCCGCGACATCTGGATGAACGTCGTCACGGCGTGCCGCGCGTGCAACGAGAAGAAGAGCGACCGCACGCCGGAGTTGGCCGGCATGGAGCTCCTGTACCTTCCGTACGTGCCGAATCGGGCCGAATACCTGATTCTCACCAATCGGCGCATTCTCGCCGACCAGATGGAATTCCTCGCGCAGCACGTTCCCGCCCAGAGCCGCCTGCACCAGAAGTCCGCGTGATGCGCGTCACGGCGCGCGAGTGATGGCGCCGCGCGGCAGATTTGCAGTGCAAGCGCCTGCCGCCTCCATCGATTCGCTATGACGCCCGGTTACAGATCCGAGCACGACCTGCACTGCCATTCGACGCGCTCCGACGGGATGCTCGCGCCGCGGGAGGTCGTTGCGCGCGCTGCAGGGCGTGGCGTGAGCGTACTCGCACTCACGGATCACGACGAGCTGACCGGACTGCCGGAGGCGCGCGTCAGCGCCGAAGCCGCCGGCATCCGACTGATCGACGCGGTGGAAGTTTCCGTGACCTGGTACCAGCACACGCTTCATGTCGTGGGGCTGCACGTCGATCCGGCCAACGAGGCGCTGGTGCGGGGGCTGGAACGCACGCGCAGCGGCAGGAGCGCGCGCGCCGAGCGCATCGCCGCGCGGCTCGCCGCGATCGGAATCGAGAGTGCGCTGGACGGCGCGCGCGCCTACGTCACCAACCCCGATCTCGTGAGCCGCACGCACTTCGCTCGTTTTCTCGTGGAAAGCGGGCATGCGTCGAGCACGCAGGCGGTGTTCGACCGATACCTCGGCGACGGCAAACCGGGCTACGTCGCGCACCAGTGGGCGGCGCTCGGGGAAGCGCTGCGCTGGATTTGCGAGGCCGGCGGCATTCCGGTGCTGGCACATCCGGGCCGCTACAAGCTCGACGACAGCGCGCGCGCGCGGCTGCTGGCCGAATTCCGGGACCTCGGCGGACGCGCGATCGAGGTCGTCACCGGCAGTCACACGCCGGATGAATACGGCTACTGGGCGCGGCGAGCGCGCGAGTTCGGCCTGCTCGCGTCGATGGGCTCCGACTTTCATGGGCCGCGCGAGAGCTACCGCGACCTTGGCGACCTGCCGCCGCTGCCGTCGGGGTGCGTGCCGGTGTGGACGCAGTTTTGAATTGGCGCAGCTCTTCACCGTCCACCCCGTCGATCCGCAGCCGCGGCTGATCCGCCAGGCCGCGGACATCGTGCGCGCCGGCGGCGTCATCGCCTATCCGACCGACTCCTGCTACGCGCTCGGCTGCCGCATCGGCGACAAAGGGGCGATGGAGCGCATCCGCAGGATTCGCGACGTCGACGAGCGGCATCATCTGACGCTCGTGTGCCGCAATCTCGCGGAGATTGCACATTACGCACGGCTCGACAACGCGCCGTTCAGGCTGGTGAAGGCGAGCACGCCCGGCAGCTACACGTTCATCCTGCGTGCCGCGCGCGAAGTGCCCAAGCGTCTCATGCATCCAAGCAGGCGTACGATCGGGCTCCGCGTGCCGGATCACAACGTGGCGCAGGCGCTGCTTGCTGAGCTCGACGAGCCGCTCCTTTCATCCACGCTGCACCTGCCGGGCGACGACACGCCGCTCAACGATGCGCAGGAAATACGCGAGCGGCTCGAGCATGCGATCGACGCGGTCGTCGACGCGGGTCCGTGCGGCATCGTGCCGACCACGATCATCGATCTCACCACCGATGTCCCCGTCGTCGTGCGCGTGGGTAAAGGCGCGCTCGGGGCGCTCGGGCTCACCGAGTTAAAATCGGCGTAATGGACCTCAACGTCGTGCAGGTGATCGCGATTTACGCGATACCGGTCATACTCGCGATCACGTTGCACGAAGCCTCGCACGGATACGTCGCGATGCGTTTCGGCGACATGACTGCATACGCCGCGGGGCGCGTCAGCCTTAATCCGATCCGGCACATCGACCCCGTGGGCACGGTCGTGTTCCCGTTGGCGCTGCTCGCGATCGCGAAGCTCGTCGGCGCGGGCGGCATACTGTTCGGCTGGGCCAAGCCGGTTCCCGTCAATTTCGCGAATCTGCGCCGCCCCAAGCGCGACATGCTGTGGGTGGCGGCCGCGGGCCCGCTCAGCAATCTCGCGATGGCGCTCGTATGGGCCGTCACCTTGAAGGTCGGCCAGAGCGCAGGCGGGAGCTACTTCGCGCTGCCGCTCATGCTCATGGGCGCGGCCGGCATATTCATCAACGTGATATTCATGGTGCTCAATCTCCTGCCCCTGCCGCCGCTGGACGGCGGGCGCATTCTCGTCAGTCTGCTGCCGCACCGTCTCGAGCGGCTCGTCACGCGCGTCGAGCCGTATGGCTTCGCGATCCTGCTCGTCTTGCTCGTGACCGGCGTGCTCTCTTTCATCTTGTGGCCGCTCATCATCTTCGCGATGTCGGTGATCGCCGCCGGTGTCGGCCTGTCCACGGCGGAGCTTTTCCGCCTCGCACAGCTCCTCTGAGCGCTTTTTCGCAATGATTACGAACCGCGTGCTCTCCGGCATGCGCCCCACCGGCGCGCTGCATCTGGGCCATTACCATGGCGTGTTGAAGAACTGGATCCGTCTCCAGCACGAATACGAGTGCCTGTTTTTCGTCGCGGACTGGCACGCGCTCACGACGAATTACGACGAGCCCGCGAGTATCGAGCAGCACGTGTGGGACATGGTGATCGACTGGCTGGCAGCGGGCGTCGATCCCGCGCACGCGACGCTGTTTATCCAGTCGCGCGTGCCGGCGCATGCCGAGCTTCACCTGCTGCTGTCGATGGTGACGCCGCTGCCGTGGCTCGAGCGCGTTCCGACGTACAAGGACCAGCAGGAGAAGCTCGCCGACAAGGACCTTTCGACTTACGGATTCCTGGGCTACCCGCTGCTGCAGGGCGCGGACATCCTCATCTATCGCGCGACGCAGGTGCCGGTCGGCGAGGACCAGGTGCCGCACATCGAGTTCACGCGCGAGATCGCGCGCCGCTTCAATCACATGTTCGGGCGCGATCCGGGTTTCGAGCAGAAAGCGGAGCAGGCGGTGAAGAAGCTCGGCTCGCGGCGCTCGAAGCTCTATCGCGAGCTGCGCACCAAGTTTCTCGAGCACGGCGATGCCGGTGCGCTCGAGACCGCGCGGTCCCTCCTCGAGGAGACGCAGAATCTGACGATGGGCGATCGCGAGCGCCTGTATGGCTATCTCGAAGGCGGCGGCAAGATGATTCTCTCCGAGCCGCATGCACTGCTCACCGAAGCCGCGCGCATGCCGGGTCTCGACGGTCAGAAGATGTCGAAGTCGTACAACAACACGATCGCGCTGCGCGAGGCGCCGGACAGCGTCACCAAGAAGATCCGCACGATGCCGACCGACCCTGCGCGCGTAAAGCGCACCGATCCGGGCGAGCCCACGAAATGCCCGGTCTGGCAGCTCCATCTCGTCTACTCGGACGACAAAACGAAACAGTGGGTGGAGTGGGGATGTCGTAGCGCCGGGATCGGCTGCCTCGAATGCAAGCAGCCGGTCATCGACGGCGTGCTCGCCGAGCTCGCGCCGATCCGCGAACGCGCGCAGCGCTATCTAGACGACCCGACGCTCGTGCGCAACATCGTCGCGGACGGCGTGGAAAAGGCCGACCGGCTGGCGCAGGAAACCATGCGCGACGTTCGGCAGGCGATGGGGCTGGCCTACAGTTAAGCCGCGTTACCTAGTGGCCGGTGATTACCCCGACCACAATAGCTTGTAGTCGGCTTGGGATTTGGCGTTAGAATAGCCGCCATGGTCCGACCCGCAGCAGGCGCCCGCCCGTGACCCCCGACCCGGCCGTATCCCAGCAGGCCGCCGCGCCCATCGCCCGGGTATACGGCCAGCCCGTTCTGGAGGTCCCCCATGACCTCTACATTCCGCCAGATGCCCTGGAAGTGTTCCTCGAGCAGTTCGAGGGGCCGCTCGACCTGCTGCTGTACCTCATCCGCAAGGAAAACATCAGCGTTCTCGACATTCCGATGGCGCGCCTCACGGCGCAGTACCTCGAATACGTCGAGATGATGCGCACCCGTCAGCTCGAGCTCGCTGCGGAATATCTGCTGATGGCCGCGATGCTGATCGAGATCAAGTCGCGCATGCTCCTGCCGAGGCCTGCGGCCACCGAGACCGAAGAAGACCCACGCGCCGAGCTCGTGCGCCGGCTGCTGGAGTACGAGCAGATGAAAGCGGCCGCGCACCGTCTGAACGAGCTGCCGCAGGCCGGACGGGATTACAGCCTCGTGCACGTGCTTTTCGAGCGCGACCTCGCGCAGCGGCTGCCGGAAGTGCGGCCGGACGATCTCAAGATCGCATGGCTCGCGCTGCTCAATCGCGCGGCGGTCAACAAACATCACAAAGTGACGCGCGAACAACTTTCCGTGCGCGCGCACATGAGCCGCGTGCTGCGCCGGCTCCAGGAATCGAAGTTCGTCGAGTTCGCGGAGCTTTTCGAGCCGCGCGAAGGCGTCGCCGTGCTCGTCGTGACTTTTCTCGCGGTGCTGGAGCTCGCACGCGAAAGCCTGATCGAGATCGCGCAGCAGGAAGCCTACAGCACGATCTACGTGAAATTGCGCAGCGGCCAGCTCGCCGCCGTCGCCTGACATCTTATGGAAACGACAGCCATGGAACAGGACCTGGATCTCGCACAAGCCAAAAGAATTCTCGAGACGGCGCTGCTCACAAGTGCCGAGCCGCTCGCGCTGGCCGAACTGAAGAAGCTGTTCGACGAAGAGCTCTCAAACGATACGTTGAGAAAGCTCCTCGACGAGCTGCGGGACGACTGGGAGGGGCGCGGCGTGGAGCTCGTGAGCGTCGCATCCGGCTGGCGTTTTCGCGCGCGGCCGGAGTCGCAGAAATTCCTCGACCGGCTCGAGCCGCAGAAACCGCCCAAATACTCGCGGGCCGTTCTGGAAACCCTGGCGATCATCGCCTATCGGCAGCCGGTGACACGCGGCGACATCGAGGACATCCGTGGCGTCACCGTGTCGAGCAACATCCTGAAGTCGCTGGAGGCGCGTGGCTGGATCGACGTCGTCGGCCACCGCGAAGTGCCGGGTCGTCCGCAGCTCTACGCCACCACCAAGGCGTTCCTCGACGACCTCAACCTGCGCTCTCTCGAAGAGCTGCCGCCGCTGGATGATCTCGGAGCACTGGTCGAGACCGCGCCGGCCGCGGCTGAAGCCACCGCAACGGCTGATGAACCGGGCGGAGGTATGGACGTGGCTGACGAAGCCCGCGGCGCCGAGGAAGAAGGCGTCGAGCTCAGCCCGGACAACGGCACCGCAGAGGCGACGACCGAGACGCTCGACATGGGCCCACAGGATCTGTCGTCGGCCGCAGCCGGTACGACGTTCGTCGGAGTCGGCGCGGCCCAGATTCACTAGCGCCAACACGTTCGCGCTCGCAGAGTTCCGCGATGTGACGTGCGCGGCTCGGCACGCAACGTGCACTTTTTCCACGCATTGTTCGTGCCGCCACAGTATCACGGGCGTGCACTCTTTCCTTAAGCCCACTACCCGGTCAGCGGGGTCGATGCGCGGACGAGTTCCCCGCTAAAATCGGCGGCCTCCGTGCAACTCCAGCACGGAAAATCCAACAGGGGCCGCCGCTCGAACGCCGTTCGAGCGCAGCGAAATGATCGTCGAAAACGAAAAAATTCTGGCATCGCCGCTGCAGTTGCGCGCGTCGATCGATGCCAGCTTGAACGCGACGGCAGGCACATCGTCGCATCTCGTATCCGCCGGCAAGTTCATTGCGCGCGGCACCGAGAAAGTCTGGATCAAAGGCGTCACGTACGGCACGTTCCGCGGCACGGGCGACAACGCGGGAGGTTATCCGCAGCCGCAGACGGTCGAAGCCGACTTCGCGGCCATGGCGCGCGCGGGCATCAATACGGTGCGCACCTATACCGTCCCACCGCGATCGCTGCTCGACGCGGCGCTGCGGCACGGGCTCAAGGTCATGGTCGGGCTGCCATGGGAGCAGCACATCACGTTTCTCGATGATGTCGCGCGTGTGCAGCGCATCGTCGAAAGCATCCGCGCCGCTGTTCGCGCGTGCGAGCGGCATCCCGCCGTTTTCTGCTACGCCGTCGGCAACGAAATCCCCGCGCCGATCGTGCGCTGGCACGGGCGCCGACGCATCGAAAATTTCATACGCGTGCTGTACGACGCGGCGAAACGGGAGCACCCCGAGGCGCTCGTCACGTACGTGAACTATCCGACGACCGAGTACCTGCAGCTGCCTTTCCTCGACGTCGTCTGCTTCAACGTCTATCTCGAGAGCGAGGAGCGGCTCGGCGCGTACCTCGCCCGCCTGCAGAACCTCGCCGGAGAGCGTCCGCTGCTGCTGGCCGAGATCGGCCTCGACAGTCGCCGCAACGGCGAAGCCGCCCAGGCGGCCGCGCTCGACTGGCAGATACGCACCGCGTTCGGCGCCGGTTGCGCGGGAACTTTCGTCTTCGGCTGGACGGACGAGTGGTACCGCGGGGGCCATGACATCGAAGACTGGGACTTCGGCATCACCACGCGCGATCGCCGTCCGAAAGCGGCGCTGGCGGCAGTCGAACGCGCGTACGCCGAAGTTCCTTTCGGTCCCGACATCCACTGGCCGCGGGTGTCCATTGTCGTATGCAGTTGCAACGGCGAGCGCACGATCCGCGACACGCTGAACGCGTGCTCCAGACTGGATTACCCGGATTACGAGGTGATCGTCGTCGACGACGGCTCGCGCGATTCGACCGCAGCCATCGCGCGCGGTTACCCGGTGCGCTTGATCAGCACGGAAAATCGCGGTTTGTCGAGCGCGCGCAACACCGGATGGCAGGAAGCGACCGGTGACATCGTGGCTTACATCGATGACGATGCGTATCCCGATCCGCACTGGCTGAAATATCTCGCCTATACGTTCGTCACGACGGCTCATGCTGCCGTGGGCGGGCCCAACATCGCCCCGCCCGGGGATGGACTGATTGCCGACTGCGTTGCAAACGCTCCGGGCGGACCGGTTCACGTGCTGCTCACGGATACCGAGGCGGAGCATATTCCCGGATGCAACATGGCCTTTCGGCGCGAGGCGCTCGAGGCAATCGGCGGGTTCGATGTCCGATTCCGCGCCGCAGGCGACGATGTCGACGTCTGCTGGCGCCTGATGGAAGGCGGCTACACGATCGGTTTTCACGCCGCCGCCATGGACTGGCACCACCGGCGCAATTCACTCGCGATGTACTGGCGGCAGCAGAAAGGGTATGGCAGAGCCGAAGCGCTGCTCGAGGAGAAATGGCCCGAGCGCTACAACGCCGTCGGGCACCTCGTATGGGAAGGCCGCATGTACGGCAAGGGCTACACCGAGCCGCTCGTGTTCCGCCGCTGGCATGTCTATCAGGGCACGTGGGGCACGGCGGCTTACCAGTCGCTGTACGAGCGCGAACCGGGAACGATTGCGTCGCTTCCGCTGATGCCTGAGTGGTATTTCGTGGTCGCGCTGCTGACGGCGCTTTCGGCGCTCGGTTTCGTGTGGAGCACGCTTGCGCTCGTTACGCTGCCGCTGCTCGCGCTCGCGACCGCGGCCCCGATCGCGCAAGCCGTTGCGGGCGGCGCGCGCGCGCGTTTCGCGACGCCGGCGCGCAGCCGCTCCGAAGCGATGGCCAAGCGCGCGCTGACCGCTCTGTTGCACCTCATTCAGCCCGTGGCGCGCCTGAGCGGCCGTATACAGCACGGGCTGTTGCCCTGGCGCAGGCGCGGCACGGCGATCCGCGGCTGCTGGTTGCGGCGCGCCACGCTCTGGAGTGAAGCATGGCGCGCGCCGGAGGACTGGACGCAGCGCCTGGAGTCGGAGCTCAAGGCGCAAGGTGCAGTAGTATTCCGCGCCGGAGCGTTCGATCGATGGGATCTGCACGTGCGCGGCGGGCTCTTCGGCGCAGCGCGCGGCCTGCTCACAGTCGAGGACCATGGCGCCGGCCGACAGCTGATCCGGCTCGGCATCGGTGCATGGGCGCCGTCCCCGGTCGTCAGCGTCTCCGCAGGCCTGATGGGGCTTGCCGTCGTCGCCTGTATCGACGCCGCGTGGTTGGCTGCGGGCGTGCTCGGCACTTTGGGCGGGCTCATGTGGCTGATGGCGCTCCACGACAGCGCCCGCGCGGCCGCGAGTTGGGCCGCGGCGATCAAGAACGTCCGGGCCGGCGCAGCCGCAACACCCATAGATTGATCCGCATGCAGCGCGCGCCCGCGCCCGAGACGAAATTCCGGCGCATTCTGCGTTACGCGTTGCCGGAGCGGCGCTCGCTCGCGGCGCTGCTGGCGCTCTCCGTTGTACTTGCGGCACTGACGGCGCTTCAGCCCTGGCCACTCAAGCTGTTGATCGATTACGCGCTCGGCGACACGGCGCTGCCGTCGTCGCTCGGGAGTATCGTGGACGGCACAGGTCTTTCGCGTGCGGCCGTGCTGATTCTTGCCGCCGCTGCCGCGACGATCGCGCTCTTCTCGGCGACTGCCGCACTCGATGCAGCCATCACGCTGGGATGGTCCCATGCCGGGCAGCGCATGGTGTACGCGCTGGCAACGGATCTATTCATGCATCTGCAGAAACTGTCGCTGCGATTCCACGCGCGACGCAGCGTCGGCGATGCCCTTTCGCGCATCACGGGTGATGCCTGGTG
>DASPNJ010000012.1:0-7334 GCA_035626595.1 Burkholderiales bacterium | reverse complement strand
ACCGACCTCGCGCTCCCCGATCAGCCGCTGCACGCGTAAGACGGTGTCCTGCAGTGAACCCTTGACGAATCCGCGCAGCACAAGCGTGGCCTTGGCACGCGCAGCCTGTTCGACCAGAAGCTCGAGTGTCTTCTGCGGTATCGAGAAGCTCACGAAGACCAGTAGTCCGGGAGCGGAGACCGGGACCGGTCCGGCCCGATCAACGCCCTCGTAGCCTTTAGCGATTGCTGCAAGGTCGAGCGGCTTCTTCGCCTGCGGCTGCGGAAGCCGGTCGATAGCCGGCGTGGACGGCACCCCGCGGAAGCCGCCACGCAGTCGGCGGCGCACGCCGCTATGGCGACCGGATTCGCGAAGAGCACGGCGTCGGGATTCAGAATCAGCGTCAGCTCATCGTCGTTCCAGAGCGGATCGACTTCGGTCAGGTACGCGAGATCGAATGAACCGCGCTCCAGGCACGGGAAGTCGGTCACCACCTCGAGCCAGTACATAACCGGGTTCACGTAGAAGTGGGCTTGGTAAAAGCTGCCCCCGTCCCCGTCGCCTTCTGCGCGGGTGAAACGAATTGCCTCCGGAGCCGGAATGCCCGGATTGAGGTCGATGCCGCCGAGCGAGGTCAGACAAAACGGCTTCCGCACGACTTCCACATGTCGCGCAGGTTCCCAGAAGCCGATCGAAAGCCCGATCGTGGGATTCCTGCCGCAGCTACAGAGCGGGTTCGCCGGGTTGTCAATATCTTCCTGTCCGCCGAAGTTCGCGACCCGCGCGCCTCCGATGCTGATCGGGAGAATGCAGCTCCAGCAGATATCAGTAATGGGATTCGGAAACTTGCCTGTGCAGGTCGCTGCGCTGGCAGCATATGTGAAAGTAAGGGGGGCGAGGGCGACGAGCGTCAGAAAAAGGCGGAGCACTCGTTTCATTGCAGCACCAGCTCATCAATGCGAAGGCGCCGGCCTTCCTGCGAGACGATCGCCGGTACCTGCTTGATCGCCAGGCGCCGCGTAAGCACACCTTGCTGGTCGTAGTACACAGGGATGCGCCATGCCTTCATCAGGTCGAGATAGGAGCCGCCCACCAGGATTGGCTTTACGCGCCCGCTGTAGAATGCGATCAGCTCCCGCGCACGTTGGACCTGCCGGTTATCCCGCGCGTCGAAGAACAGCAGATGTTTGGAGAGCGAAACGACCTCGAGCGGGTTCTTGCGCGCGCCGGCGGTGAACAGAACATTGCCCCTGTTATCGAGAACGTTGCGACCGAGCGTAAACGTCGGGTCGTAATAGAACGTGCGCGCGGTTTCTGCCACCTTGATGCCGGCGATTGGCGGGGGCTGTCTGACCGCGTTAACGGCGCGCGCGCGGGCGTCCTCCTCGAACTTCTTGAGCTCGCCGCTGCGTTCCTTTTCCCGCAGGCGCGTGGCGATAAAGTCGAGCAGGTGCGGCTCCTGAATCGGATAAACCGGACCGATCGCGCCGAGATCGAGCGCGCACGCACAGCCAGGCAGCATTAGCGCGGCGGCAAGGAGGTGCGACGTAACTCGATGTAACAAGGGCCCACTAAAGCCAGTCTGGTTTCGTGGCCAGACTAGCTGTGAGCCCTAAGTAAATCTCGTGAGAATGAAGCGGTTTTGGCCGGGATTTCGCGCGTGGCTGAGGCGGATTTTGTGAGCAAATTTTCGCCTTCGTTCGACTGCTGCTTTTGAAAGCCATCCTGATCGAGCCTGTTGTAGTCGATCAGCTGCTTGTTCGTGGTGCGGGTCACATTGGCGGCTTCTGGGTGTGTACCCGCCACGTCTGCATGGTTCCGGATTAGTCGGTTCGTGGGTATGCTTCCGGCGTGTCCATAGCGGTCTTAAAGTCGCAACAGCGCCACCAGAGGGCGCAGTGCGCCGTAAGGGTTTTCCTTACGTCGGCTGCAACTGAAGACGGAGAGTCCGTCCAAACACCACATGAGGCGGGGAGTGCCGGCGACTGTCCAAATGAACCGGGGCATGAACACGCAAACGCCGTCGCGTTGGAGGCTCTGTGGTAACCGTTCGGTCGTAAAGACGGTATACCAACTTGCGGCGCTTGCGCTGACTGGTGCACTCCTATTTGGCTGTTCGGATCCCCGATCGCCCGTAATACCAGCGAATAAGTCTGAGTGGGCGTCGCAAGATTTTAAGAAGCGCATAGACAAGCTTTCAGGCTGAAGACCAAAAGGCGCTTGCGAGTTTTATGGCGCGCGTATACATCGCGACTTGCGTGTTGAAGAGGCGGCGGGGCTGACTATAGCGGCTGCGATTCGAAAAGCAACGTGAGCACGAGCGGCAGAAACTCGAGCGCGAAGCTGAAGCGCGCGCATTGAAGGAACGAGCGGAGCGAGAACGTGCCCAGCAACGCAAGCAGCTGGAGGACGCCGCCGTTGTAACGCTGGTCAGCAAGACACGTCGCAGCAAAAATTACGATGCGGGTCGCTACAGTGATGACCTCGTCGTCGTGCTGGCTCTTCAGAACAAGATCGATAAAGATATCGCTGGTGTGAAAGGCGCACTGCACGTAACGGACTTGTTCGATGACCCCGTGAGTTTCGATTAGCGCGTTTAAAGGCCTTCGATGACATCACTCCACGCATGCGTTCGAAAGCATAAACCGCGTTGTGACAGTGCAAGTCCGACAGGCTGTTAGATCTGGCTCACGGTTGATTCGAACGTCCAGTTCATTACGATGATGCGGAGTCTGTCGCAGTCTTGTCTCAAAATCCCAGGCGGATTTCCGGCGCATGTCCTCGTCTGCAATTACACCCCGCGCACGAGGGCGGCGCGGACTTGCCGATAGGCCCGTAAAGCGGAACCCGATCCGGTCTTTTGAGGCGATTGCCGCAGGCGTTCCGGCGTCGCGCATACAATCGTGCGCCTGAAGGAAGGTCGACCGAACCTTCCCAGTGACAGTGAGGAGGATTCGCCATGCTCGCACGCGCGTGCGCTCTGCTCGGACTCTCGATCGGCCTTACCGGTCCCGCCTGGTCTCAAGTCAAAGAAATCCCCTGGGGCACCGCGCCCGTCGGCAGCTCGGGGCACAAGGCGCTCGTCGTAGAGATACATGCGCGAGAAAGGCGTGTGGGACCCGAAGTGGGATGCAAGGATCGCGAAGAAATAACTCAAAAGCGTTGAACGCCGGCTGCCCGGCGCGCCTCCTCGCGCGCCGCCGGCCGGATGGGGAGAGTCTCCGATGAGCAGCGTCGCAGCGACCGGCGATGGGCCGATTGGACCAGCTCCGGTGGCCCGGTTGTGCTCGCCGTGACGCGCGTCCCGGTCACGTTCATCCTGTACACGCTCGAGGGGCTGTGCAAAGGCGAGCTCTATCCACGGCTGCCGTCGGCGGCGAGATACGTGATCGCCGGGATCTACATCGCCGTTTCGCTGGTCGTAGCCGTCTACATGCATCTCGAGGACGAAGCGATCGGCACGCTTTCGTGATCACCGGTGCCGACAAAAATTGGCGCCCTCCTGGTCGAGGCCGCGGGAATCAATATCGCGGCCATGGCGTGCGCCGCTTTCTTCTTCGGTGCGCTGCTCGCGACCGGACTGCCGCCCGCGCCCGCTTACATCATCACTGCGCTGGTGATCGCGCCGCCGATGGTGCGGATGGGCGTCCACCCATACACCCGAGCCGCGAAATCGCGAGCGCGGCGTGTGTTCCAGTTGCGGCGTTCGTGGGCACTGGATCCTCCGCTGCCGCCTCCCGACAGCGACCCTCACTTGGACGCCGGAATCGTGAACAGACAGGAAAATCAATGCAGCATTTTCGCGCGCGCGGTCCGTCGCAGTGGTTGTGGTGCAGCTTGGCAGATGTGGGGCTTGCACGAGTACACGACGAGGTAGCCGTGTCCGCAGGCGTCGTGAGTGTCAGCGATTCCTAAGTGCTGGCTGCCTTGGCCAGCGGATAACGCATTACCAGAACTTCGGCACCACTCGTGCCTGCCGTCAGGGAGATCGATCGTTCCGCGCGGGACACATAGAGGCAGGACCACGCGCTGTAAGAAATTCCATCGTGCAAAATCTCACCACCCGCGATCAACATCGAAACGCCGTCGCCACGCGAGGCATCCGGCGCCACCATCACTTTTCCGGGCGCCAACCGCAGCAGGTAAACGGCGAGCCCGTCGCCCTTCTCGAGAAGGGTCTCGGTAACGCAATCTACACGCGCCGCGAGAGACTGTGCGTCGGTGAGAGTTATCGCATCAACGACGACATTGCGCTTGGGCAACGGTCGCATCCGGTCGCGCGCCGCCGGCAGGTATTGCGCCCCCGTCTCGTCTGCCGAAGTGCGAAAAGTGAAATACGACAACCCCTGGGGCCCAGGCTGGATCGGCCCGTAGCCGGTGCACGCCGCAGCGAAATGTACGCTTATTGGCGCAACCGGGTGACGGCCAAGCGACCCACCGCCGGCGACGACTACCTGGAACTGGTCTACGAAATGAAAATGCGGGTGCACCACAGCACCCGCTTCTTGTTCGACCAGGAAGGCCTGCGGCTCCCGCCTTTGGCCGGGTGCCGGATCCACATAAATCCGGCCGCTAGGTACCGCCAATGACTCAGAACTGTCAGGCGATGGCGGTGGCCCGAAATAGACGCTGCGCCACACCCTGTGGCCGTCGGCAGTCGTGCGAGCAAAGCGTGAAGGCGCGGCGTCGGTATGCGTGGCGGCAAGGATCATGGCGAATACTCGGATGTGATCGCCATCCTATGCGACGCTGGCTCGAGCAGGCAAGCGCATAGAAAGGATCGCGCTATGCGTTCCGCTCACTTCATCCCGCTATCGAGCAACGCGCGCAGCTCGGTCTTCAGCACCTTGCCCGTCGAATTCTTAGGCAAGGCATCGATGAACCGGTAGCGCTTGGGCCGCTTGAAACGAGCGATGTTATCCAGGCAGAGCCGGTCGAGCTCAGCGGTGTCCACCGAGGCGCCGCGTCTTGCCACCACGAAGGCAATCACGTTTTCGCCCCACTCAGGGTCGGGCTCGCCCACCACCGACACTTCGGCGACGCCCGGATGGCCTAGCAGCACTTCCTCAACTTCGCGCGGATAGATGTTCGAACCGCCAGAAATGATCACGTCTTTCGACCGGTCCTTCAATGTGAGAAAGCCCTCCTCGTCAAGTGCTCCCATGTCCCCGGTATGCAGCCAGCCGCCGCGCAGAGTGTCGACGGTCGCTTCGTCGTTCGCCCAGTAGCCGCGCATTACCGCATCGCCTTTCACCAGAACTTCGCCGATCTCGCCCGCAGGCACAGGATGGTCAGCCGCGTCGGCGATGCGCACCTCCATCCCGGTGTGCGGGAAGCCGACCGAGGCGAGCCGCCGCTCCCAGTTCGGATGCGTGAGGGCGGCGTGCATCTCCTTGCCGAGCGCCGTGATGGTCATCGGCGATTCGCCTTGGCCGTAGATCTGCGCGAGTTTGTTTCCAAGACGCGCGAGCGCGCGCTTGCATTCCTCGACGTACATCGGCCCGCCGCCATAGACGATGGTCTTGAGGTGCGAGGTATCTTCAGCGCGAGAATGATCGACGAGGCGTTTGACCATAGTGGGCGCGGCGAACATCGTTACGCCGCGATGCGTCTTCAGAAGTTCATAGATCTCAACTGGGTCAAAGCCGCCCGAGTCGGGCACGACGTTGAGCGCAGCGCGCGCAACGTGTGGGGCAATATAGAGCCCCGAGCCGTGGGACATCGGCGCAGCATGCACGATGGAATCCTCGGTCGAGATCGTGTCGACGTCCGAAAAATAGCATCGCGTCAGGGTGTACAGGTTGCGATGGGTGATCATCACACCCTTGGGTCGGCCAGTGGTGCCGCTGGTGTAGAACAGCCATGCCACGTCGGCTGCATCGCGCTCGGCCGGGGCGACCGGTTCCGCGCGCGCGAGGCCTGCGTACTCACGCCCTTCCGCGTCGATTACATGCTTGAGCGCCGGCACTTGGCCTGCGAGCCGCTCGACGCTGGAGGCAAGATCTCGAGTCACGAAGCAGGCGCGCGCTCTGCTGTTCTCCAGAATAAATTTGAGTTCGCGCGGATGCAGCTTGGCATTTACCGGCACCGCGGCAAGGCCGGCATGCCAACACGCGAACAATAGTTCGACGTACTGGGTGCAATTATTCATTACCAAAGCGACATGGTCGTTCTCGCGCAGCCCGAGGCGACCGCGCATACCTCCAGCGATGGCGGCGACGCGCGCGGCTAGCGTCGCGTAGTCGACGACCACGCGTTCGCCGCTCGCAAGCGCCGGGCGCTGCGGATATGCTCGGGCGCTGCGTAACAACAATTGAGACAGACTGACTGACATGCTGCTCCTCCTACTCGATCGGATGAGGAGAATCGATTCCACGCTTCGCTCGCACCTATGCCGACCATAGCGCTGCCGCCCAAGCGATAAGCTAGAGCGCGAGGTGCGGACAAGCTGCATCATTCAGTGCATAACATTCCTCAGATAATGCCGTCGCGGCGCAAGCCGTCGACGCAACCACCTTGTGATCGAGGGTGGCGAGACGAACGACAGGCTCGGCACCGGTCAGCGGCCTTTCCACTGCGGCGCTCGCTTTTCGGCGAACGCGCGCGGTCCCTCGATCGCGTCCTGGCTTTGGTAGACCGGCTTGAAGATCTCGTAGGCGCGATCGAGCGCCTTCGCGCGGCCGTGCTCGTTCGCTTCGCGCACGATCGCCCGCGCTGCCGCGACCGTGAGCGGAGCGCCGGCGACGATGAGCCGCGCGAGCTGCAGTGCCTTGGGCATAAGCTGGTCGTGCGCAACCACGTGGTTCACGAGCCCGGTCTCGTAAGCGCGCTGCGCGGTAATCGGCGCGCCGGTCAGCAGCAGCTCGAGCATCACTTTCTGGGGAATCATGTAGGCGAGTGGCACCGCCCAGGGCACGCCGCGTCCCACCTTCACTTCGGTGACGGCGAAGGTTGCATGGGTGCTGGCCACCACGATGTCGCACATCTGCGCGAAGAGAAAGCCGCCAGCGATCGCATAGCCGTTCACGGCCGCGATCACGGGCTTGGAGACGATGGCGCTATCGCCGAGGATAGGGATGAAATCGCGTGGCATGAGGCCCATCTTCGCCTGCGCGGCCTCCTTTAAGTCCATGCCCGCGGAAAAGGCCTTGTCCCCCGCCGCGGTGAGGATCGCCACGCGCGCGGATTGATCCGCCTCGAAGCGCTTCCATGCCTCGCGAAGGCCCTCGCGGACGGCGGTGTTGATGGCGTTGCGCTGCTCCGGCCGGTTGATGGTGATGACGGTGATGCCGTCCTTCGTTTCGTAGAGGATATCGCTCATCGATAGTCATTCCCGCGAAGTCGATGTTGCCGCG
>DASPNJ010000011.1:0-105769 GCA_035626595.1 Burkholderiales bacterium | reverse complement strand
CGGTGACGCGGTGACGCGGTGACGCGGTGACGCGGTGACGCGGTGACGCGGTGACGCGGTGACGCGGTGACGCGGTTAGGCGTAAGAGTCGCGTTGTCGGTATGGCCTAGCCGCTCGGCTTCTGCGTCACTGCGTCACCTGCCGCGATAGCGCCGTCACTGCGTCACCCTGAAAAGGCGTCAGCCCAGCTTGGACAGGGCGATGCGCCCTTTCTCCGTGATCTTCATCGTCGGCGGCTTCGTGCCCTGCTCCACGAGCCCCGAGCTGATCAGCTTCTCGGCAATCGCGGGCGGCACCTGTGAAGCGCCGGCTTTGGTCGCCGCGCGGCGCAGCCACAGGATGTCTTCGAAGTCGAGTTGCCGCGTCTCTTTCACCCCGTAATTATGCCTTACACATATGCCGCGGGATTCCACGTGTGCGTTTCGCTCTGACCCTGCCTGCACCACGCGTAGAGCGCGTCGTACATGACCTTGCCGTGCTCGAGCATCTCGAGGTCGTTCTCGAAGTTGCGCGAAAGGCCGAGGGAGATCGCGAGCAGGCCCGGCGCCTGCGGCGCCAGATCGAGCTCGCCCGTGTCCGCGCCGCGCACGATGGTCGCGAGCTGCTGCAACGCCGGATCGGCGAGCCGGTAGTGCTTGAGAAACGCATCGAAGCTGCAGCGCGCACCATCATGCGAAAAATGGGTGTCCGGGATGTCGTACGGCACCGCTTCGCGCGCCGCCGCGGTCTCGCGCACCTGCGCGCTCGGCACGTACAGAAACTCCGCACGCGGATCGACGAAGCGCGAGATGAGCCACGGACACGCGATGCGGTCGATCTTCGGGCGCTCGCGCGTCACCCAGCGCGTGCTCGCGCCGGCCGGTTTGCGGTCGAGCGCGCCGCCGCCCGCTTTCCAGCCTTCCTCGAGTCCGCCTTCGAGGTAACAGGCGTCGAGTCCCCGCTCGCGCAGCGCCTTGGCCGCGTTCTGGCTCACCTCGTGCCCGTGAACGCAGTAAACGACGATACGGCTCGCGCCGGGCAGCGTCGGTGCCCACGCGCTCACCGCTTCGGGGTCGCGCCGCAGCGCGCCCGATGCCATGTCCGCCGCGCTGTCGAAAGCCGGACGGCGCCGCACGTCGATCAGAAGCGGCGGCTCGCTGCCCTGCAGCGCGGCGCGGACGTCGGTATAGGAAATGGATGTATTCACGAAGGCTCCTCCATCGGTTGCACACCGTCAGAGGCAGGCCTTGGACGCCGGGAAGCGTCTTGGGAACGTCTTGGCGCGTTCCCTGGCGGGGAGGCTGCCGATGTCCCCGTTCGCGAAGCCTACCGCAGAAGAGGTGACGAGGCTACCGCAAGAGGTGACGGGGCTGCCGCAAGAGGTGACGGGGCTATCGCGAGAGGTGACGGGGCTATCGCAGGAGGTGACGAGGCTAGCGCGAGAGGTGATGGGGCTAGCGCGAGAGGTGATGGTTTTCGTCACCTCTTCTTCGTCACCTCTTTTCCGTCACCTCTTTTCCGTCACCTCTTAAGAGCCACCGCGCGGCGGCCCATGATCCACGCGGGGATGAGGCCGATCGTGAAGATGACCGCCGTGATCATGAAGCTGTCGCGAAAGCCCATGGTGTAGGCCTGCAGGTGCGTGACCTTGCCGAGGAAGTGCAGCGCGCCCGCCGACTGAAGCTCCGGCGGCAGTCCGCTTTGCGCGAGCAGCATCTGCAGCGAGCGCAGCAAGTCCGCGGTCGCGCTGTTCGCGCTCGTCTGCACGCTCGCGAACGCTTCCCCGTAGAACGCGGTGCGGCGATCGAGCATCACCGACAGCAGATTCACGCCGAACGCGCCGCCGAGCTGACGCGCGAAATTGATCATGCCGGCGCCCTGCCCGAGCAGCTCCGGCCGGATCGCGCGCAGCGCGGTGACGTTGAGCGTCGGCTTGATCAGCGCGAGCCCGATGCGCGACATGATCACGCAGCCCGCCACCATCCAGAAACCGCTGTTCGCGTCCACCGCCGCGAGCCAGTACGACGACAGGATGAAGCACACGAGCCCGGCGATGATGAGGCCCCGCGCCGGCAACCGGTCGCTCATGAAGCCGCCGATGGGCATGAAAAGTCCCATGATGAGACCGCCCGGCATCAGCAGCAGGCCCGAGTCGAGCGCGGTGTAGCCCTGCACCGTCTGCACGAACAGCGGCACGAGATAGGTCGAGCCGAACAGACCCACGCCGAAGAGGCAGGCGATCAGCGCGGCGCACGTGAACTGACTGTTCGCGAGCACGCGCAGGTTCACGAGCGGCTGCGGTGTGTGCAGCTCCCACGCGAGGAAGGCGAGAGCGCTGAAGATCGCGACAGCCGTAAGACCCAGGATGTAGTCCGAATACCAGCCCTCGCGCTGACCGCTCGAGAGCGCGGTGAGCAGGCACGAGAGCGTGGCGGCGAGCAGCACGAAACCCGTCCAGTCGAAGCGCGTCTGCGTATCCTCTTCGCGCTGGGGCATGAAGATGCTGCCCAGGAGCACGCCGAGCCCCGCGACCGGTACCGCGACATAGAAGATGAAACGCCAGTTGAAGTGCTCGATCATGATGCCGCCGAGCGTCGGCCCCAGCGCGGGACCCACCAGCACGCTCATGCCGAAGAAGCCCATCGCGGTGCCCCGCTGATTCGGCGGGAACACGCGAAACAGCGTGTACATGGACAGCGGCTGAAGTATCCCGGCGATCGCGCCCTGCACGATGCGGCAGCCGATCAGCACGGTCTCGTTCGGCGCCGCGCCCGCGACGAGCAGCGCCGCGACGAAAACGCACAGCACCGTGATGAACGTGCGGCGCTGTCCGTAGCGGGCGATGAGCCACGCATTGAGCAGCATGCCGATCGTCATCGCCGCGAGCGCGCCGGTCGAGAGCCACTGCGCGCGGTCCTGACCGATGCCGAACGCCCCCATGATGTCGGGGATCGCGACATTGACGCTGGTGGTCGTGAGCATCGCCGAGACGGTGCCCAGCATCACCGTCACGGTCGCGTACCAGCGGTAGCGCGGACCGTAGCGCCCCGCGAGGACCTCAGTTGTTTCGGATTGGGATCTCAACTTCGACCATCATGCCGGGGCGCAGCGTGAGGTCCTTGTCCTGCAGCAGGATGCGCACGGGCAGGCGCTGCGTGATCTTGGTGAAGTTGCCGCTGGGATTCGGATCCGGCAGCAGCGCGAACTTGCTCGTCGCCGCCTGGCCGATCCGGTAGATCTCGCCGTGGAATACGCGTCCCGGGTAGGCGTCGACCTTCACCTCCGCGGGCATGCCGGGCTTGAGCTGGCCGATCGCCGTTTCGCGGACGTTCGCTTCCACCCACACCTGCTTCGGATCGTGGAACATCGCGATGCGCTGCCCCGCGGCGACATGCTCCCCCTTGCGCGCGAAAGTCATCACGATGCGGCCGTCCGCGGGCGCCTTGATCGCGCGGTCCGCGAGATCCACGTCGTGACGCTGGATCTCCGTTCGGATCTCCGCGGCCTGGCTCGCGAGCACCGCGAGCTGCTGCTGCATGACGTTCAACTGCTTGCGGCTGCCGCTCGCCGCGGAGAGCGTGCTCTTCGCCGCTGCGACCTCGGCCAGCGCCTTGCGGCGGGCCTCCTCGGCCTGCCTTACGGCAGTGCGTGCACGCTCCATCTCCTGGTCCGAGATGTAGCCTTTCGCGTGGACGTTCGCGCTGCGGTCGCGGTCCTGCTGCGCCTGCTTCAGATGCGCTTCCGCCGCGGCGACTTCGGCCTGCGCCGCGGCGATGCGGCTCGCTTCCGCCTGGTAGCGGCCGGCCGTCTCGAGATCGACCTGGCCCGACTGCGCGCGAATCACGCCCATCTGGCTCTCGACCGTCTTCAGCCGCGCCTCGAGCACTTCGCGCTGCAGGCGCGAATCGCGGTCGTCGATGCGCGCGATGACCTGGTCTTTTTTCACCTCGTCGCCTTCGATCACCGGCAGCTCGGCGATCCAGCCGGAGACGCGGCTCGAGATCGTCACCACCTCGCCGTCGATCCGTGCGTCGTCCACGTAAATGTGGGTCCAGCGATGCACCACCCAGCTCGCCGCATACGCGATCATGGCGAGCACCGCGAGACCGATCAGCCACGCCTTCGCGCGCGAGCGCAGCAGCGTGCGCCGGCGCTCGACCGGCACCGGCTTCTGCAAGACCTCGGGCTTGGGCTGGTCCATGTTGTGAATCTTAATGGTTCGGGGCACGCGCCGCCGACGTAAGACCACTATATGGAGCGTGAATGACGCTCGCGTCGATTTACAATTGACGCCCCGATGTCATCCGATCGGTCCGGACTATGACCCTCAAGATTCGCAAGCTCTCTCACGCGCTCGGCGCCGAGGTCTGCGGCGTCGATATCTCCAAGCCGATGAGCGAGGCGTTCTTCGGCGAGATCTACCGGGCGTTTCTCGCCCACGGCATCCTGCTCTTTCGCGATCAGGAGCTCACGCGCGAGCAGCACATCGACTTCAGCCGCCGCTTCGGCGAGCTCGACCGGCACGATGCCCTGCCGCGCGACCGCCATCCGGACTATCCGGAAATCCTGCTCGTCACCAACGAGCCCAATCCGGACGGCACGCCTTCGAACAGCCGCTACACGGGCCGGCAGTGGCATTCCGACATGTCGTTCACCCCGGTGCCGTCGCTGGGCTCGCTGCTGCGCGGTATCACGATTCCGGAAGTCGGCGGCGATACCGTGTTCGCGAACATGTATCTCGCCTACGAGACGCTCTCCGACGGCATGAAGAAGATGATCGCGAACCTGCACGGCATCCACCTCTCCGGCACGCGCAAGATCAACCACGTGGAAACGGGTCTTGAGCGACAGGCCGAGCAGAAAAAGATCAACCCGCCGATCGCGCAGCCCGTCGTGCGCGTGCACCCCGAGACCGGCCGCAAGGCGCTCTATCTCGGCGAGAAGGTGAAGCGCTTCGACGGCATGACCGAGGACGAGAGCAAACCGCTGATCGATTACCTGAACAAGCACGCCACGCGCTTCGAGTTCATCTACCGCCACCAGTGGCGCAGGAACGACATCGTCGCGTGGGACAACCGCTGCACGATGCACCTCGCGCTCGGCGATTTCGACGAGACGCAGCGCCGGCACATGGAGCGCACGACGGTGCTCGGAACGCCGTCCGGGTACATCGTCGAAAATGCCTAGCGCGCGGTCATTGCGAGGAACAGCGTGACGAAGCAATCTCGTTGCGAACGTAAGCATCCGTGCGCCACGGGATCGCCGCGCCGCCTCTGCGGGCGGCTCGCAATGACGTGCCTCACGTTGGCCGCCGCGATCTTTTCCTCGACCTTCACTCTTGCCGCATTTCCCGAGCGTCCCGTGCGCCTGATCGTGCCGTTTCCGCCGGGCGGCGTGAACGACATCGCCTCGCGTATGATCGCGAACCAGTTGAACGGCGTATGGGCGCGCCCCGTGATCATCGACAACCGCGGCGGCGCGGGCGGCAACGTCGGCGCCGAGATCGCCTCGAAAGCCAATCCCGACGGCTATACGCTCTTCGTCGTGTCCTCGACGATCACGAGCAACGTCGCGCTGTACTCGAAGCTCAACTACGACCTGAAGCGCGACTTCACGCCGATCAGCACGCTCGTATCGGGCGTGTACGTCCTCGTCGTGCATCCCTCGGTGCCCGCGGCTTCGGTGCAGGCGCTCGTGAAGCTCGCGAAATCGCAGCCGGGCAAGCTCAACTTTTCATCTTTCGGCGAAGGCGGCTCGGGCCATCTGACCGGGGAGCTTTTCAAGCGCATGGCCGGCGTCGATATCGTGCACGTGCCCTACAAGGGCGGCGGCCCGGCGATGGCGGCCGTGGTGAGCGGCGAGGTGCAGATGACGTTCGGCAACCTGTCGGTGGCCCTGCCGCAGGTGAAGGCCGGGAAGGTGAAAGCGCTCGCGGTGACCAGTATCAAACGCAAGGACGCGCTGCCGAACGTGCCGTCGCTCGACGAGATCGGTCTCAATGGATTCGATTCCACCGCCTGGGTGGGACTGCTCGCGCCGGCAGGAACGCCGCGCGCGATCGTAACGAAGGTGAACCAGGACGTGCGCACCGTGCTTGGGGACGCCGAGCTGCGCAAACAGCTCCAGGCGCGCGCGCTGGAAGCGAATCCGAGCACGCCCCAGGCGCTCGCGAAGCACATGGACGCCGAGATCGAGCGCTGGGGTGCCGTCGCCCGCGCCGCCAACGTAAGACTGGATTGATCTGTTGCCCCGCAGGCGCGTCGCAGGTTGTGCCAACGCGGCGGCTGCCGCGATAAGCGATTTTTTGCGCCGCAGGCGCATCGTGGCTTTTTGAGACAACAAAGCGATAGAGCCGCGATATAACGGAGACGTTCTCCCGCAAGAATCGTATGCGAGGCTGACCAGCCTTGACGTACCAACTCTCAAGGAGAACTTCGATGAAGAAGTGGATTCAGGTGTTGCTTACGGCACTCGTCCTGGGCTCCAGCCTAATGGCGGGTTGCGCCGAGCTGAGTGTCGCCGACAAGGAAACGCTGAGCCGGCCGCCGGGCTGATAGCGGGCCAGCCTGCGGCCGCCCGGTTTGGCGCGGCTGCAGGCGCTTGCGACCGGCGGCGCTCCAGACCGCCACGGACGCAAAAGAAGGAATTGCGATGCGCAACGTGCTCGTGATCGAAGACCAGCAGGACATCGCGCATCTGGTTCGCCTGCATCTCCAGGACCTGCCGTGCAACGTCGAGCTCGCGTTCGACGGCCGCTCCGGCCTCGCGGCCGCGGAAGCGAGGTCCTACGACCTCGTCCTCCTCGATCTCATGCTGCCCGCGATCGACGGGCTCGAGATCTGCCGGCGGCTGCGCGCGCGGCCGCGCTACACCCCGATCATGATGGTCACGGCCAAAGCCGCGGAGCTCGACCGCGTGCTCGGGCTGGAGCTCGGCGCCGACGACTATCTCACCAAGCCGTTCAGCATCCGCGAGCTCGTCGCGCGCGTGAAGGCGGTGTTCCGGCGCATGGAGCACCTCGCGAGCACGGCGGCGCCGCCGCCAAACGAAACGCTCGCCTTCGGCGAGCTCCAGGCCGACGTCGCCAGCCGCGAGGTGACCGTCCACGGTGAGCGCGTGAGCCTGACGACCAAGGAATTCGACCTGCTGCTGCACTTCCTGCGCAACCCGGGGCGCGTGTACACGCGGCTCCAGCTCCTCGACGCCGTTTGGGGCTACGGCTACGATGGTTACGAGCACAACGTGAACTGTCACATGAACCGGCTGCGCGCGAAAATCGAGCGCGATCCCGCGCATCCATCGTTCATCCTCACGGTGCGCGGCGTGGGCTACAGGCTCGGCGATGCCCGTCCGGTGCCGGCGGAGCGCTGACGCCGCGATGCCGCGCACCCTGTACGCGAAGCTCCTCGCGGTCCTGATCGGCCTGAGCGTGATCATGGCCGTGGTGTTCCTCGTGGCGATCCGGCATTCCGACATCGCACGCAACCAGGAGATCAACCAGAAGCTCTACCGCAATCTCGCCTATCGCCTCATCGAGGAGCAGATCCTGAGCGCGCGTGACTCGGCCGATCCGTCGGCGGTCCAGGCGGTGTTCGACCGCATCCGCGTGGTCAATCCGCGCATCGACGTCTACCTGCTCGACGCGAGCGGCCGTGTCATCGCCGCCTCGGTACGCGACGACGTCAAACGCAATACCGTGGATCTCGAGCCGCTGCGCCGGCTCGCGGATCCGAACGCCACGCTGCCGATCCTCGGCGACGATCCCTCGGACGTGAGCCGCCGGCGCGTGTTCTCGGTCGCGCCCGTGCCGATGGCCGGGGGGAGTCCCGGTTACCTGTACCTCGTGCTGCGGGGCTTGAGCGGCGACACGCTCGTGCAGCGCATCAAGCAGAGCTACGTGCTGCGCGAGATGCTGTGGCTGATCGGGCTCTCCCTCGTCATCGCGCTTCTCGCGAGCGCGCTGCTCATCAAGCTCGTCACGCGTCCGCTGCACCAGCTCTCGACCGTCATGCACAAATTCAGGCGCAGCGGCTTTGCCGAGCACCCGCGCGAAACGCTGCCCTCGCCCCGCGACGAGATCGGCTCGCTCGCCGACACGTTCCATCGCATGACCGACCGCATCCTCGACCAGATGGCCGAGCTGCGGCAGACCGACGCGCTGCGGCGCGAGTTCGTCGCGAACATCTCGCACGACCTGCGCACGCCGCTCGCCACGCTCCAGGGTTACCTCGAGACGCTCAACCTGAAGCGCGGCCGGCTCGCGCCGGAAGAGGAGCGTGTGTACCTCCAGACGGCGCTCCGGCAGACCGAGCAGTTGAGCGTGCTCGTCGCGCGGCTCTTCGATCTCGCACGGCTCGATTCCGAGCGGGTGGTGATCCAACCCGAGCCGTTCGCGCTGGGCGACCTCGTGCAGGACGTCGTGCAGGGCTTCGAGCTCGAAGCGCAGGCGAGGGAAGTCGCGATCGCCGCTTCGGTGCGCGCCGACCTGCGGCTCGTGATGGCCGACATCGGGCTCATCGAACGCGTGCTGCGCAATCTGATCGAGAACGCGCTGCGCTACGCCGGACGCGGCGGCACGGTCACGGTGGCGGCCGCACCGGAGCGCGACGGCGTGGCGATCGAAGTGCGCGACAGCGGAGCCGGCATTCCCGCCGACGAGCTCGCGCGCATCTTCGACCGCTTCTACCGGGTCGAGAAGAGCCGCGGATTGAGCGACGGCAGCGCGGGACTGGGGCTCGCGATCGCCAAACGCATCCTGGAGCTCCACGAGAGCGACATCGCCGTGACGAGCGAGCCGGGGCGCACCGTGTTCCGTTTTTGCGTGAGATACGCCGATCAGGAACGCAGCGACAGCGGGCTCGCCACGCTTTCGAGCGACGCCCGCTCGGCGTTGACGCCGAGCTTCCATTCCACTGCGGCCGCGATGAGCATCAACACGGCGCCGAGCGCGTAACCCCAGAAAACCGCAACGCGCTCGCCGGTGCCGATCAGCGCGCCGAAGAGCCAGGGCGCCGCGACGCCGCCGGCGGCCGTGCCGAGGGCGTAGAACACGGCGATCGCGAGCGCACGCAGCTCCAGCGGAAACACCTCGCTCGCGGTGAGATAGGCGGCGCTCGCCGCGGCCGAGGCGAAGAAGAAGATGACCGTCCACAGCGCGGTCTGACCGTAAGCCGTCAGCGCGCCGCTCACGAAGAGCGCACCGGTTGCGAGCAGCAGCAGCGCCGACATCGTGTACGTGCCCGAGATCATCACGCGCCGGCCCAGGGTGTCGAAAAGATGCCCCAGCAGCAGCGGCCCGAGGAAGTTCCCCACCGCGAACGGCAGCAGGTAGAGGCCGGTGTGCTGTGAAGGCACGTCGTAGAAGCGCGTCAGCACGAGCGCGTAGGTGAAAAAAATCGCGTTGTAGAGAAACGCCTGCGCGGTGATCAGCACGAAGCACAGCAGCGAGCGGCGGCGATAGCGGTGCAGCATCGTGGTGACGATGTCGCGCAGCGCGGTGTGCGTGCGCGGCTGGATCGTGAGCGCCATAGCTGCCGGCCCGAGTCGCGCCTGTGTCTCGCGCTCGACGCGCGCTTCGATCGCGGCGACGACCTGCTCCGCGCGCTCCGCGTAGCCGTGGATCGCAAGCCAGCGCGGGCTTTCCGGGATGAAGCGGCGCGCGAAAAGGACGAGCGCACCGATCGAGGCGCCGATCGCGAATCCCACGCGCCAACCGATATCCACCGCAAAAACGGCGGGATCGAGCAGCACGACGGTCGCGGCGGATCCGGCGACCGCGCCCAGCCAGAAGCTCCCGTTGATGATGAGCGCCACGCGTCCGCGCACCCGCGCCGGAATGAGCTCGTCGATTGCGGAGTTGATCGCCGCGTACTCGCCGCCGATGCCGAAACCGGTGATCGCGCGAAACACGCACAGGCTCGTGAAATCCCAGGAGAACGCGGTCAGCATCGTCCCGCTGAGATAGATTCCCATCGTCACGAAAAACAGCTTCGCGCGCCCGTAGCGGTCGGTGAGACGACCGCAGAAGAGCGCGCCCACGACGGCGCCCAGCAGGTACGCGGAGGCGCCGAATCCGATCTCGGCGGCCGAAAGACCGAGCGATCGCGGGTCCTGCAACACCGCGCTGATCGCGCCTTTCAGCGTGACTTCGAGCCCGTCGATCGCCCAGCTCGCGCCGAGCGCGAGCACGACCAGCCAGTGAAAGCGGCTCCACGGCAGACGGTCGAGACGCGCGGGGATGTCGGTGCTGTAGGGCTGGAGATTTCGTTCCACAATGGCTCCTGGTGCAGCCAGGACACACGAGGCGAGATGCCACGATCGAACGACAGTCTAAAGGCGCTGAGCGCAAAGCTCGCCGCGTTCGCCGACGAGCGCGACTGGGACCAGTTTCACAATCCCAAGAACCTGGCGATGGCGCTCGCCGGCGAAGCGGGCGAGTTGATCGAGCACTTCCAGTGGCTCACGCGGAGCAGGCGGCCGCGCTGCCCGCCGCGGCGCGTGAAGAAGTCGCGCTCGAGGCCGCCGATGTGCTGCTGTTCCTGCTGCGGCTCTGCGACAAGCTCGACATCGATCTCGCGGCTGCGGCGAACCGCAAGCTCGCGCTCAACGCAAGGAAGTATCCGGTGGCGAAATCGCGCGGGCGCGCGACGAAGTACGACAAGCTATAGCGGGCTGCCCCTCACCCCAACCCTCTTACCGCCTCGCCGGACGACGGGGCATTACCAGTGCGGCGCGCTCGCCACTCGGTGACGTAGCGCCAGCCGTCGCGGCACGGCACGCCGCCGCGCAGCGCGCCCGCGTCGGTGTTGCCGAACAGTAGCTCGTAACCGGGCGGCAGCGGCCGGCTTCCCGGCACCGAGAGCCACAGCCGCAGCAGCAGCCGCTTGCGGTCGGGTTCGGGCCAGTCCTCGTAGTTCGATCGCGCGTGATAGATCAAGTGATTGTTCAGGAGCTGGATGTCGCCGGGCTCGAAGCTCATGTCGAGCACGAGCTCGTCGGTGAGCGCGCCGAAAAGCGTCAGCGCTTCCTCCTGGCGTTGCGTCAGCCGCGGCACTTCGGGAAAGTGCTGCGCGCTACGGATATAAGCCGGCGAGAAAAGCCCGGTGAAGTGGCCGTCGCGAAAACCGAAGATCGGCTTGGGATACGCGCGTGATTCGCCCGGGCGTTCGTCGCCCTGCCGGCTGTTGTACCAATCCGCATAGAAGACGTCGATCAGGTCGGGGCGCCGCCGCAGCACCTCATTGTGGATCTGCGCCGCGCTCGCGATGCGGCTGAGCCCGCCCGACTTCGCCTTGCGCACGCACAGCAGCCCCACGACGTCACAGCGGTCGGAGTGGAACGGCAGCGCATCGGCGGTTTTCGAGCCGCGCTTCTTCGTAATCTCGACCTGCTTGCCTTCGTCCTCGACGACACCGAGCAGCTCGCCGCGCCCGCCCTGCGAAACCGCGGTCCCCAGATGCGTGCCGATGCCCCAGTAGGCGGCGCGCAGCTCCTCGGGTGAGTATTCGAGCGGTAGCCCGCGCAGCAGAATCATGCCGCGGCCAGTCTCGAGCGCCTGCGCGATGTTTGCGAGCTCGATGCTGAATCGCGGCAGTGGAAAGTCTTCGCGCGTGATCTGCGTCCAGTCGAGTCCGCGCGCCTTGACTGCCTGGAGCGCGCGATCGATTTCCGCGAGCTCCTCAGTGCTGAAGCGCCGTATCCATTGCGTGCTGTGTTGCAGATCAGCGCCTTTCCACGCGTACGGCGCGACGATCTCCCTGTATTGCTCCGCGTGCACTGAGCCTCCCGTGTCAGCCGCCCGAGTCGAGTCTGATACCCGTTTCACGAATGACCTTCCCCCACTTCTTCAGATCCGCCCGTACGACCGCCGCGAAATGCTCGGGCGTACCGCCGACGGGCTCGGCGCCGTCGCTCGTGAAGCGCGCGCGCGTCGCGGGGTCCTGCAGCGCGCGCACGATGGCGCCGTTCACGCTGCCGATAATCTCCGGCGGCGTACCCGCGGGCGCGAAGACGCCGAACCACTGCACGACCTCGAACCCGCGCACGCCCGCTTCGGCGATGGTCGGAATGTCCGGCGCAACCGCCGAGCGCTTGGCGCTGCTGACGCCATACGGGCGCAGCCGGCCGGCCTTCACGTGCGGCAACGCGCTCAGCAGATTCGCCATCATGAGCGAAGTGTGGCCGCCGAGCGTGTCCGTCAACGCCGGCCCCGTCCCTTTGTAGGGCACCTGAACCATCTTGATGCCGGTCATGTGCTTCAACAGCTCCATCGCGAGATGCGCGTTGCTGCCGGCGCTGCCCGCGGCGAAATTGATCTGGCCGGGCCGGCTTTTCGCGAACGCGATCAGCTCCTTCACCGAGCGCGCCGGCAGCGAGGGATGTGCGACGAGCAGATGCGGAACGGTCACGACCTGCGATACGGGAGTGAGGTCCTTCAGCAGGTCGTAAGGCACCTTCGCGTAAAGGTACGGGATCGTGGTGAGCGAGCTGATGCCCATCAGCAGCGTGTAGCCGTTTGGTGCGGCACGCGCGGCGAGCTCGTTGCCGATGATCGTCCCGCCACCGGCGCGATTCTCCACGATGACCTGCTGACCGAGGAGCTCGGCGAGCTTCGGCGCGATCGCGCGCGCGGTGAAGTCCGTGCCGCCGCCCGGCGAAGTCGGCACGATCAGACGCACCGGTTTGACAGGATAACTCTGCGCGTGCGCGCCGCACGCCGCGGCGAGCCCGCAGGCGGCAAACCACAGGACTACCGCGACATATCTCATGCGCGCGATGTTATCGTAAGGCGATGCTCTCCTACCGACACATGTTCCATGTCGGCAACTTCGCGGACGTCTTCAAGCACGCCCTGCTCACGCGCCTGCTGATCGCGCTGTCGGCCAAGGACAAGCCTTACCTGTATCTCGATACGCACGCAGGCATCGGCCGCTACGACCTCACGCATTCATGGGCGCAGAAGGCGCGCGAATACGACAACGGCATCGGACGCATCTGGACCCTGAAAGATATTCCGCCGTCTGTCGAGCCTTACGTGCAGGCGGTGCGCGCGCTGAATCCGGACGGCCGGCTGCGTTACTACCCCGGCTCACCGCTCGTGGCGAAGCGATTCTTGCGCGCGGGCGACCGCATAGTGCTCGTGGAGCTGAACAAGACCGATCACGACGAGCTCGAATCGGTATTCGCGCGCGAGCGCAATGTCGCAATACAGAAGATGGACGCCTATCAGGCCCTGAAGGCGTATCTACCGCCGGCCGAGCGGCGCGGGCTCGTGCTGATCGATTCGTCGTTCGATCGCACTCGCGAATTCGATCGCATCGTGCGCGCGCTCAAGGACGCGCACGCGCGCTGGGCGACCGGCGTCTATGCGATCTGGTATCCGCTGATGGAGGCTTCGACCCTGCGCGATTTCCATGGCTCGATCGCGCGCAGCGGCATCCGCAAGGTGCTGCGTTGCGAGATCGAGGTGCGCCAGCGCGACGAGAGCGGGATCATCCCCGGCTGCGGCATGCTGATCGTCAATCCGCCGTGGAAGCTCGATCGTGAAGCGAAAGCCATTGTCCCGTGGCTCGCGCAGAAGCTGCACGTGAGCGGTGAGAGCCGCTGGGCCGTCGATTGGCTCGTCGCCGAGTAGCAGGCGCCACACGCGCAGCGTCATTCCCGCGCAGGCGGGAATCCAGAAAACTGATTTAACATCGCCCCGAGCCCCGGCCTTCGCCGGGGTGACGCTTCATGGAGCCGTAATGCATCGCAGTCTCGTTTTGATCGCCGCGATTCTCTTGGCCGCGCCGGCGTTTTCACAGGGGTATCCGACGAAGCCCATACGCATCATAGTCGGCTTCGGTGCCGGCGCGCCGGACACCGTTTCGAGGCTCTTCACACAGCAACTCTCGACCCAGATGGGGCAGCAGCTCGTGGTCGACAATCGCCCCGGCGCGAACGGCATCATCGCGGCGGATCTGGTGGCGAAGTCGACGCCCGACGGCTACACCCTGCTGATCACCTCGGCGTCGTTCGCGGTGAATCCCAGCGTTCATCGAAAACTGCCGTACGACCCGCGACGCGACTTCGCGCCGGTGACGAATCTCGCGAACGGCGGCGGCTATATCCTGGCTGTCAACCCGGCGCTTCCGGTCGCATCGGTGAAGGAGCTCGTCGCTCACGCGAACAAGCCTGGAACGAAGCTCGCGTTCGGCTCGGCGGGCATCGGCAACACGCTCCATCTCGCCGGAGAGCTCTTCAACGCACGCACCGGAACGAAGATCGTGCACGTGCCGTACAAAGGCGCCGGTCCCGCGATCGCGGCGTTGATCTCCGGCGAGATCCAGATGATGTTCGTGACGACCCCGTCCGGCCTGCCTTACGTGCAGGCGGGGCGGCTGAAGCCGCTCGCGTACACGGGCCCGAAGCGCGCGCCATTCCTGCCGAACCTGCCGACGATGGCGGAGGCGGGATTCCCGCGCATGACGCTCGATTCGATGAGCTGGTACGGCATGCTCGCGCCGGCGAAGACGCCGCCGCAGATCATCGCGCGGCTGCATGACGAGGTGAAGACGGCGCTCGGGCGGCCGCACGTACGCTCCGGGCTCGACGCGCTCAAGCTCGAGCCCGTCGGCAACCCGCCGGCGGAGTTCCGCGCGTTTGTGAACGACCAGATCAGGCGCTTCGCCGAGATCGTCAAGCTTGCCGGCGTTCAGCCGGAATGAACCACGGGCCCTCGGCGTCGCACAGCGGGTGAGGGTTGGCTGAGGCGCACTAAGGAGATCTGAATGAACGGAAAAATCCGCCGGGTCATTACCGGCCATGACGCGAACGGCAAAGCGATCGTGCTCGAAGATCGCAACGCGCCCGCTGTCAGAACCAACCCGCACCGGCCCGGGCACATCTCGGTCGATCTCTGGAAAACGACCTCGACGCCGGTGATCGTGCGGCGCGCAGAGCCCGATCCCACCGAGGGGCCCAAACAGATCCATCCGCTGCCCGGCGGGACCGTGTTCCGGATTTCGGAGATCGCACCGGAGACCGAGGCGGTCCGCAACATGAGCCCGGAGCAGGCGCGCGAAGTATTCAAGGCGATGGGCAACGAGAACGCTTCCACCTTCGGCCAGAACCGCCGCCACCCGTTCATGCACCGCACCGAAACGATCGACTACGCGGTCGTGCTCGAAGGCGAGATCACGATGCTCCTCGACGAGGAGGAAGTGCATCTCAAGGCCGGCGACGTCGTGATCCAGCGCGGCACGAATCACGCGTGGAGCAATCGGTCGAACAAGCCGGCGAAGATGCTCTACGTGCTGATCGACGGCCAGTTCGACGAGGAGCTGAAAGCGAAGCTCGGCAGCAGCGGGCACTGATCGACCCGCGCGGCAGCGGTGGGCCACAGGTCCACCCTGCGTCTGCCGGTGCGCATCATCGGATGCTGTTCCAGATCTTGTCCAAACGCTTATAGGACACCGGATACGGTGTGCGAAGCTCCTGCGCGAAAAGCGACACCCGCAGCTCCTCGAGATGCCAGCGAAACTCGTCGAGCCGCGGATCGGCGAAGCCGGCCTTGCGCTGCTTCTCCATGCGCTCATCGAGGCGCCTGGTGAGCTGCGCGATCGATTCGGTGTGCTTCGCGTCGCGCTCCGGGCTGTTGCCGTACTTGTCGAGCCGCAGCCGCATCGCCTGCAGATACCGCGGCAGGTGCTGGAGCCGCTCCCACGGCGTCGCGCTGAAGAACCCCTTGTAGACGAGTCGCGAGAGCTGCGCGCGGATATCCTCCGCGGGCCTCGCGAGCGGTCCTTTGGCCGCTGCGATGCGCGCGGACACCTGCTGATACTCCTCCGCGATCGTCTGAAAAAGACGCAGCGCCGCTTCGCTCACCGCCGGCAGCCGCGTGCGCGCGCGGGCGCGCTGCGCCTCGAACGCTTCTTGCGTGCGCGGCAGCGTGTCGTCGGCGATGAAGGCGCGGTCGGCGATCGCGCTCACCAGATCCTCCTTCAAGTCCTCGGCGTTCACGACGCCGCGCAGTTGCAGCGCCGAGCGCAGAAAGGACGTGTCGGGTTTTTCGAGCTGGCGCATCTGCTCGCGTAACGCGATGCGGAGCAGCCGCGGCACGCCGCCGCGCATCGCCTCGTCCGCCGCGTGCTTCACATCGAAGAGCCGGATCGCGACGCTCGTGCCTTCGTCGACCAGCGCCGGATAGCCTTTGAGCATGTGGCCGCCGCGCGAGAACGTGATCTCCTCCGGCAGGTCGCCGAAATCCCACGCCCGGATGCCCGACCGCTCGACGCCGGTATCCACTTTTCCGAACGTGAGCTGCGCCGCCTGCCCGAGCTGTCCTTTGAGCTCGAGCAGATCGCGTCCGAGCGCGAGCTCGTGCCCCGCGTCGTCGATGATGCGGTAGTTCATCCTAAGATGCGCCGGCAGCTCCTTCGAGCGCCACGCGTCCTCCGGCACGGGCTCTCCGATCCGCCGCTGAACGAATCTGCGCACGGCATCGCCGAACGTGCCTTCAGGAGCGCCCGATGCGGCGACCGAATCCATGAACGCGTCCACCTGATCCGGCAGCGGAAAAAGCTGCTTCCGAATGCCTTTCGGCAGCGACTTGATCGCCCACGTCGTCTTTTCCCTCAGGAAGCCCGGCACGAGCCAGTCGAACGACGACGGATCGAGCTTGTTCAGCAGTTGCAGCGGGACCGTCACCGTCACACCGTCGCGCTCGTGTTCCGGCTCGAAGTGATAGCGCAGCTTGAAATCCGCGCCCGCGGCATGCAGCGTGTCGGGGAACAGGCTTTCGCTGATCTCGGCGGAAGCGTGCTGCATCAGGTACTCGCGCGTGAGGAAGAGAACCTTCGGGTTCTCGCTTTCCGCCTTACGCCGCCAGCGCTCGAATCCGGCGGTGTTGTAGATGTCGGGCGGCACGACTGCGTCGTAGAAGTCGTAGATCGTCTGCTCGTCCACGAGCACGCCGCGGCGCCGCGCCTTGGTCTCCAGCGTCTTCAGCTCCGCGACGAGGGTCGTGTTGTGCCTGAAGAATTCGCCCCGCGTCTGGATCTCACCCGCGGCCAGCGCGCGGTGGATGAAGATCTCGCGCGCCTCCAGCGGGTTGATCGGCCCGTAGTGCACGCGCCGCCGCGGCACGATGGTCAAGCCGTGCAACGCCACGCGCTCGTAGGCCATGACCATGCCGCGATCCTTGTCCCAGTGCGGATCCGAGTAATGGCGCTTCACCAGGTGCACCGCGAGCGGCTCGATCCACTCCGGCGCGATGCGCGCGGCGTTGCGCGCATACAGACGTGCAGTCTCGACGAGCTCGGCCGCCATGACCCACTTCGGCTGCGACTTGCGCAGCGCCGACCCGGGGAAGATCAGGAAGCGGATGCCGCGCGCGCCGATGTACTCCGGGCCGCTCTCGTCCTTGGTGCCGATGTTGCCAAGGAGTCCCGCGAGCAGTGCCTTGTGAATCTGCTCGTAGGTCGCCGCTTCGTCGTTCGGCTTCATCCCGAGCTCGCCCACCAGCGCGGCGAGCTGTCCGTGGATGTCGCGCCACTCGCGCATGCGCCGGTGCGACAGGAAATGCTCGTGCAGGAGCTCGATCAGCTTGCGGTTCGATTTCTTGTGCCTGAGCGCGTCTTCGAAAAACCGCCACAGCTTCAGATATGCGAGGAAATCGGATTTCTCTTCCTGGAACTGCTCCTGCGCCTTGTCGGCCGCATCGGCGCGGTCGAACGGGCGCTCGCGCGGATCCTGAATCGAGAGCGCGGACGCGATGATCAGCACTTCGGTGAGGCACTTCTCGCGCTGCGCGGCGAGCACCATGCGGGCGATGCGCGGATCGATGGGAAAGCGCGCGAGCTGCCAGCCGACCTGCGTGAGCTCGTTCTCCTCGTTGACGGCGCCGAGCTCCTGGAGGAGCTGATAGCCGTCGGCGATCGCCCGCGGCGCGGGCGCGTCGAGAAACGGGAAATCCTCGACGTTGCCGATGCGCAGCGACTTCATGCGCAGGATCACCGCGGCGAGCGAGGAACGCAGGATCTCGGGATCGGCGAAATCGCGGCGGGCCGCGTAGTCGTCTTCGGAATACAGCCGGATGCAGATGCCCGGCGCGACGCGTCCGCAGCGCCCGGCGCGCTGGTTCGCGGATGCGCGCGAGACTTTCTCGATCTGGAGCTGCTCGACCTTGTTGCGCCAGCTGTAGCGGTTCACGCGCGCAAGGCCGGTATCGACGACGTAGCGGATGCCGGGCACCGTCAGCGAGGTTTCCGCGACGTTCGTCGCGAGCACGACGCGCCGCGTCGCGCTCGGCTTGAATACGCGTTCCTGCTCCTCGAACGAGAGCCGCGCGTAGAGCGGCAGGATCTCGGCGCCTTTGGGATGGTGCTTGCGCAGCTCCTCCGCGGTCTCGCGGATCTCGCGCTCGCCGGGAAGGAACACGAGGATGTCGCCGGGACCGGCGCGCGCGAGCTCGTCCACGGCGTCGAGAATCGCCTCCTCCGTGTCCTGATCTTCTTCGTCTTCGTGGGCGGCCTCGAGCGGCCGGTAGCGCACTTCGACCGGATACGTGCGCCCGGAGACTTCGATCACTGGCGCCGGTGTACCCGAATGCGCGAAATGCTTCGAGAAGCGCTCGGTCTCTATGGTCGCCGACGTGACGATCACCTTGAGATCGGGCCGGCGCGGCAGCAGACGCTTCAGATAGCCGAGCAGGAAATCGATGTTGAGGCTGCGCTCGTGCGCTTCATCGATGATGATGGTGTCGTAGGCCTTCAGCAGGCGGTCACCCTGCGTCTCGGCGAGCAGGATGCCGTCGGTCATCACCTTGATGTAGGTATCGACGGAGAGCCGGTCGGAGAAGCGCACCTTGTAGCCGACGGCATGCCCGAGCGGGCTCCGCAGCTCCTGCGCGATGCGCGCGGCGACGGTGCGCGCCGCGATGCGGCGGGGTTGCGTGTGCCCGATGAGGCCGTTCACCCCGCGCCCGAGCTCCAGACAGATCTTCGGAAGCTGGGTCGTCTTCCCCGAGCCGGTCTCGCCGCTCACGATCACGACCTGGTGCTCGCGAATCGCGCGCGCGATCTCCTCGCGGCGCGCGACGACGGGCAGCTCGTCGGGATACGTCGGCTGCGGCAGGTTCGCGAGGCGCTTTGCGGGATCGAGCTTCACGTGCTGGGTTATCGCGGCAGAGGCAATCCGTCAGGCCTCATGGTGCCGCAAAGCGCGTCCTCGAAGCGGGAAACCGATTCACGCCACGTAGGGTGGGCCAGTGGCCCACCGCAGGCGGTGCGCTACTAGCGCACCCTACGCACGAATCGGCCCGCCGGCTTGCCTCTGCCGCGATGGGCGGTGCGCTATCAGCGCACCCTACGCCTGAAAAGCTACTCTTTCACCTCGGGGTTGAGGCTGTAGAGGCCCGTGAGCTTCGCTTCGGCGAGCACGTGCCCCTTCATCGCGGCGAGCACGTCCGGGCCGCGGAACTTGCCGGTCAGCGCAAGCTGCGCCACGTCGAGCGCGTACAGCGTGAACACGTAGTGATGCATGATCGTGTCGTTCCACGGCGGGCACGGACCGTCGTAACCGAAATAGTCGCCGCTCATGTCCTTGTCGGACGCGAACCACATCGTGTAGTCGTTGATACCCTGGCGCGTGCCGCGCGGCCCCTGTGGACCGCTTTTTCCGCGGGGCGTCACACCGTCCGAAAACTCGCCTGGACGGATCGGACCCGAGTGCGGGTCGAGATCGATCAGCACCCAGTGATAGAAATCCACGCGCGCGAGCGATGCCGGAATCGTACGGCCGGCGTGGTTGACGTCGTCACCCTTCGACGGCACGTCGTAATCGTGGCAGATGAGCGCGAGCGACTTGGTACCCATCGGCAGCTCGCTCCATTCGAGCTGCGGATTGCGGTTCGCGCCGAGCTTCGCATGCGAGCTCGGGTCCGGCGCGCAGAAGGCGAACTCGGCCGGAATGCGCTGGTTGTCAGCGAAGCTGAGACTCGTGAGATTCATGGCGGCTCCGGTGAAATCCCCGGCGGATTATATCGGCCCCTCACCCTGCCCTCTCCCCGCTCTGGCGGGGCGAGGGTGTTCGCTTATCAATAACGGAAAACCGCCGCCAGCCCCGTCGCCGTCGGCATGCTCGCCTTCGGCACGACGACCACCTGCCCTCCGGTGTTGAGCACGCGCTCGGCGAGATCGTCGAGGATGTCGCCCGCGCCCGGCTCGTCATCGGCGGTGCGCCGCGGCATGCGCCCGTCCACGAATCCGGCGAGACGCCGCCCGTCTTCGATGAGCAGCGTACCGACGCGCCCGTCGGTCGCGAACTCGAGCGCGTGGGTGAGATCGTCGGTTGCGACACCGCGCGCGCGTCCCGCGTGATAGGCGTCGAGGAGTTGCTGCAGCCGCCAGTGGTAGCGCGGCTCCATGATGCGCCACGCCTGCTCGCGCAGCTCATCCGGCTGCATCGCGTTCGGGTTGCCTTCGATGCCCTGGTCGAGCAGATAGGGGTTGTGCGAGACGTCCCTGAAGTGCGTGTGATATTCGGGCAGTGCAGCGAGTATCAGGGGCAGTGTCGAGGCCTTCGAATGCGCTTCGGTGATCGCGCGGTCAACGGCGCGGAAGAATCGCTCCATGTCGAGCCGCGGCTCGTCCATCTTGCCGCCGTGGCCATGGAACATCGCGCCGGTGGGCGCGTTCGTGCGCGCGGGCGCGCGGCCGTAATCGCCTTTGTTCTGCACGCCCTGGATCGCAACCTCGGGCCCCAGCGCCTCCTCGATCGTACGGGGCACGCTCGGCGCCATCGGGATTTCGTCGAGCACGTAGCGGTTGCCCTGGTAGAGCTTCACCGCGGCGCGATCGATCGCGAGGATCTGATACGTGTCTTCCGACTGCAGCGCGCGCACGAGCGGCTTCAGGTACAGATGGTCGTTCACGACCACCGCTTCGGACACCGTTTGCTGAATCTTCTCGACGTGCCAGAAGCCGGGCGCCGCGAAAACGGCGACGCCGTCCTGCGGATGCGCCCAGAAAGCGCTGTCTTCGGCGAGCGCATCGAACGGCCGCATCAGCGCGGCCGCATCGGCGCCGGGGTGCTTTTGCGCGAGCGCGGCCTTCAGATCGCGCACCAGGTTTCTGAAGCGCACCGCGTTCTGCTGCGAGCCCGGGAACTGCCGGTACGTCGGTTGGTACAGCGAGAGACACGGCGTGGCGTGCTGGCCGAGCAGCGGCCTCAGGCGCTGGTACGCCGGTATGTCCTTGTGCTTGCCGGTCGCGTGGACGTTCGCCCTCAGGTTCGTCGTCATCATCATCCCTTTCCGGCGCGCCGGCCCGAGGCTGTCATTTCGACACGGCCCAGCTTGTGCTCGATCGCGCGTTCCAATTTCTCCATCGCCCCGTCCACCGCGAGCATGAGATCGGGCGCTTCATGACTGGCGTCGATCGGACCGAATCCCGCGACGCGCGCTTCCATGAGGCAACGCTTGTCGTTGTTACCGCCCTTGACGCTGTTCAGATCGTTGAGATGAACCTCTACACGGGTAATGCGGTCGCTGTAACGGTCGAGCGCATCCCGGACCAGACTCTGTACCCGCCCTGCCGTTTCCGGCGTTGCGGCGATGTGGTGATCACTGTTGATCTGGATTTGCATAGGCCCTCTTGTGTAGGTATGACCATTGCTGGCGCCGCGAGCTCAAGCAGAGCCCGCCCAAGAAGGTTGAAGCAATTCTAGTGCGCGCTCGCTGATGCGGTGACCGGCATGAGCCGGTCGAGCGCGACCGTACGCTGCCGATGGCTCATCCGCGCGAGCTCTTTCGCGGCGGCGTAGAAGCGCGGCAGATTGCCGCCTTCGCGCGCGAGCAGCGCCTGGAACGCCGGAACGCGCTTTGTATAAATGACCACCGATGCGAGCAGCGCGTTGTTCGGCTCCTCCGCGAACCACCGGTCGTAACCCTTGAAGCCGCCCCAGCCGGCCTTGACCTGCTCGTACTCCACCCGCATCTCGTCGAAGATCTGCGCTTTACGCGCGCGCATCGCGTCCGGCGCCACGCGTGTCTTGTAAACCGCGCCCAGGCGCTGGCGATATTTCTCGACCAGACTGACGAACTCCTCGCGCCGGCGCGCGATCTGCGCGTAGGCGTCGTGATCGGCCTGCGTGCCGTAGCGCGCGAGCCACCGGCGCACGCCTTCCTGCTCCACCGCGACGGCAAAGGACTCGTTGAAGACGCTGTCGTCGCTCACGTACACGACCTGGTGCGCGAGCTCGTGGAAGATGAGCCGCGCGAGATGCGCGTCCGGATACCCGACGAACGTATTGAGCACCGGATCGGGGAAATAGCCGAGCAGCGAGTAGGCCGGCACCCCGCCCACGAACACGTCATAGCCTTCTGATCTGACCTCCGCGGCAAACTCTTCCGCGTCAGCCTTGTCGAAGTAGCCGCGATAGTTGACGCAGCCCGCGAACAGGAAGCACCACTGCCGGGGCTTCAATGAAAACTCCGGCGCCGCGAAGACGTTCCACACCGCGTAGGGACGCTCGAGATTCGCGTACGAGCGGTAGCTCATGTTGCGCGGCAGGCCGAGCTGCTCGCTCGCGAACTCGCGCATCGTCAGCACCGCGCGCAGCTTCTTGCGCAGCGGCTCGGGCGTGCTCGGCTTGTCGACGACGTTCTCGATATCGTGCTGGCGGCTCCAGATGTCGAGCTGGCCGCGCACGGACTGCAGGTAGTACGAAATGTTGGCGCAGCCGGCGAGCAGCGCGGCGAACGCCAAAGCGAGGAGCAGGCTTTTTCGCATCACATTGACACGTCACCGCCGTGAAGGCGGGGGACCAGGATCGCGTCGGGGCTGGATTCCCGCCTGCGCGGGAATGACGAGTACAGGATCATCGCGTCAGTTTAGCCACGGGAAGCCGCCGCGCGCTGCACCGTCGCGTCGGAGTAGCGGGTGACGTCGCCTGAGCCGAGGTGCTCCACGTCGCATACCGCCACGACGAGCCAGCCGCCGCCCTCGTAGCGGAACGTGTTCACGCTGCAGTTGAGCAGGGGAAAGCCGCGCGGCACGTCGAGCGCCATCTTGGTGGCGGTCCGGTAAAGCGCATCCAGCACCAGCCCGTGGCTCACGACCACGATCTTTTCCCCGGCATGCCGGGCGGCGATCGCGTTCATGGCGTCGAGCACGCGGGCGCGGAACTCGGCCGCGCTCTCGCCGCCTTCCATGCGGTAATGCGGATCGCGCTTGGCGAAGAGCTTGTAGTCGTCGGGGTAACGGGTCTCGATCTCGCTGTTCGTGAGTCCCTCGAAGATGCCGAAGTCGCGCTCGCGCAGGCGCTCGTCGGCGACCACCTCGTGGCCGGTCTCGTCCGCGATGCAGCGCGCCGTCTGGTGCGCGCGGCCGAGATCGCTCGCGTAGAGCGCGGCGAACGGCACGGCCTTCAGCCTGCGCGCGAGCTGTTTCGCCTGCTGGAGCCCGGTCGGAGTGAGCGGGCTGTCCTGCTGCCCCTGCATGCGGCCCTGCTGGTTCCACAGCGTCTCGCCGTGGCGGATCAAAAGCACGTCGGTCATCGGAAGGCGGTAAACGGTAAGCGGGTAAACGGGTGAACAGTCACCCGGGCGCGCTTATTTTATGTGCGGATTTGCTCCAGCCGCCGCTTTTGACAGCCGTTTGCGTCAAAGTTCTCGGGGGCGAGCCAGCGCTCGTAGCCGGCGCGGATCGCCGGCCACTCGCCGTCGAGCATCGCGTACCAGGCGGTATCGCGATTGCGGCCCCTCACGATCATGTGCTGGCGGAAAAGCCCTTCGTACGTGAAGCCGAATCGCAGCGCGGCGCGCTTGGAGGGCTCGTTCAGCGCATTGCATTTCCATTCGAAGCGGCGGTAGCCCAGCTCTTCGAACACGTAGCGGGCGTGCAGATACAACGCCTCGGTCGCTACGCGCGTGCGAACCATCGCCGGGCCCCACAGGATGTTGCCGATCTCGATGACGCCGTGCTCCGGCGTGATCCGCATCAGCGTCTGGCGCCCCTCGCAGCGGCCGGTCGCGGTATCGATCACCGCGAAAAACAGCGGATCTTCCGATCGCGCCGCGCGCGCAAGCCACCCGTCGAACTCGGGCCGCGCCATCGGCGGGTCCGACATGTAACGAAAGCGCTCCTCGGCACCCGGCGCCATGGAGGCGGCGAACAGATCGTCGGCGTGGCGCTGCGGATCGAGCGGCTCCAGCCGGCAGTAGCTGCCTTCTAGCGTTACCCGCTGCGGGCGCGGGCGTGGTTGCCAGGCGGCAAACTCGGTCATGCGAGAAAGCGCTCGATGCGCGCGACGCCGTCCTGCAGCCGCTCGAGCGAATTGGTATAGGCAAAGCGCACGTGCTCGGCCGCACGATGTCTGCCGAAGTCGACGCCCGGCGTGATCGCGACGCCGGCCTGCTCCAGCAGGTCGCGCGCGAACGCGAAGCTGTCTTTCGTGAGCCGCGAGCAGTTCGCGTAGACATAGAACGCGCCCTGCGGCGTCTGCGGAATGTCGAACCCGAGCTTGCGCAGCGCCGGCACGAGGTAGTCGCGCCGCTCACGGAACGCTTCGCGGCGCTCGTCGAGAATCGCAAGCGTTTCGGGTTCGAACGCCGCGAGCGCCGCGCGCTGGGCAGGCGCGGGCGGCGAGAGATAGACGTTCTGCGCGAGCTTGTCGAGATCGCGCAGGTAGCGCTCGGGCGCGACCATCCAGCCCAGGCGCCATCCGGTCATGTTGAAGAATTTCGAGAAGCTGTTGATGACGAACACCTCGGCGTCCAGAGCGAGCGCGGTGCGCGTCTCGCCCTCGTAGACGAGGCCGTGGTAGATCTCGTCGACGATGAGCGTGCCGCCGCGCGCGTTCGCGAACGAAGCCATGCGCGCGAGCTCGCCGCGCGGAACGATCGTGCCGGTCGGATTCGACGGCGTGGCGACGAGCGCGGTCACCGTGCGCGGGCTCCAGTGATGCTCGAGGAGCTCCGGCGTCATCTGGTAATTGCTGTCGGCGCCGACCGCCACGTTTACCGGCTCGCCGTTCACCAGCCGCACGAAATGACGATTCGCCGGATAGCCGGGATCGGCGAGCAGCACTTCGTCGCCCACGTCGACCAGCACGCCCATCGCGAGCAGCAGCGCGGCCGACGAGCCGGACGTGACGATCACGCGCTCCGGCGATACCGGCACGCCGTAGCGCGTGGCGTACCACCCGGCGATGGCGCTGCGCAGCTCCCTCGTGCCCAACGCCGACGTATAGAAGAGATCGCCGGTTTCGAGCGCGCGGATGCCGGCTGCGCACACCGGCCGCGGCGTCGGGAAATCCGGTTCGCCGATCTCCATGTGGACGATCGAGCGTCCCGCTGCTTCGAGCGTCTTCGCGCGCGCGAGCAGCTCCATGACGTGGAACGGCTCGATCAACTGCATGCGCTTGGCGAGAGGGAAAACCATTCGGGAAAGGAGGTTTCGGAGGAAAACCTCAGGTTTTCCTCTGAATCGTTCACCGGCCGCGGCGGGCCGCCGAATGGCGGCCCGAGCGGACGCGAGCGGCGCGATTATTTCGGCGTGATCCCCTTCTCCTTGAAGAACCGCAGCGCACCGGGGTGCCACGGCACCGGGGAGGCGCCGATCGTCTGGTTCTGCAGTGTCATGTTCGCCGATTCGCGATGCGCGAGCACGAGGTCCGGCTGCTTGTCGAAGAGCGTCTTCACGATGTCGTAGGCGATCTTCTCGTTCATCTTCTCGTTCACGTAGAGCACGCCCCAGACGTTCACGGTCGACGTGTCGCGCTCCTGGCCGCCATAGCTCTTGGCCGCGATCTTTCCGCGCGCGTAAATGGGGCCGTATTTCTTCGTCATGGCATCTACTGCATCGGCATGGTCCAGGAGCTTTATCTTGATCCCGGGCGTTGCGGAGATCTCGGTCACCGACGGGAGCGGAATGCCGGCGGCGTGCAGGAACGCGTCGATCTTGCGATCCTTGAGCGCATTCGCAGCCTCGGCGACTGAGAGCCGCTCGCGCACGATGTCTTTCGTCGCGTCGATGCCGTAGGCCTCGAGTATGCGGATCGCCATGACTTCGGTGCCGCTGCCGGGCGAGCCCGTCGAGACGCGCTTGCCTTTGAGGTCGCTCATCTTGTCGATACCGCGGCCCTCGGCCGTCACGACGTGCATGACCAGCGGATGCACCACCGCGAGCGTGCGCATCGGCACCTTCTCCTTGAACTTGCCGGTGCCGGTCATGCCTTCGTACGCGGTGTCGACCATCGAGAAGCTCAGGTCGCTGCGGCCCGCCGCCAGCAGCTTGATGTTGTCCACGCTGCCGCCGGTCACTTCGGCGGTCGCCGCCGCGCCGGGCAGCGACTTCGACAGCACGTTCGCCATCGCGCCGCCCATCGGATACCAGACGCCTCCCGTGCCTCCGGTCGTAATCGTGAGTTTCAGTTGCTGTGCGTGCGCCAAGCCGATGCAGGCGCAGCACGCGATCAATGTCAGCAGCAGGCGTTTCATGGCTTCCTCCTCCGTTTGGTTTCACCCGGCACCTCTCGAGGCGGCCGGGATTCCTAGATTATTTGACGACGTTCAACGACGCGAGAAATTTCTCGACTTCGGGTCTCCACGCCTCCGGATTACCGGTGAAGCTCGCGTGGCCGTCCGCCCTGAACGCGGGTAGCTGCACGAATTCGGCGACACCGCCGGCCGAACGGAACGTCTCGTGCCACGCGCGCGGATTGTCGCGGCCCCAGTAGCGGTCGTTTTCACTGTAGAGCCATGCGGCGGGGATCCTGGACGTCTTGCCGTACGCGCCGAAGAGGTTCCGCAGCACCGACTCCGAGCACGGACTGTCGGGTTTGCGCTCGGGATCGCCGCCCGAGCCGCCTGCGAAATTGATCGCACCGAGGATGCCTTTCGGGTTCTTGGACGCGAGCGCTACCGTGATGGCGCCGCCGAACGACTGGCCCACGAGCAGTCCGCGCGTGCCGTCGACGTACGGCTGCGCCTTCGCAAGCTCGATCACGGCGATCGTCTGCGCTACGCCCGCATCGAAAGCGCCACTGAAGTTGCGCCGCGCGCAGGGGCCGGAGTATTCGACGTCGGGTCCGCCGGTTACCCCGTAACCGACGCGCGTCGGCACGAACACCGCGAACCCTTGGGCGACGAAGTAGCGCGCATTGGCGGTATAGCGCGCGCGGCCCAGCTTCGCGCGCCGCTCGGCGGAGCCGGCGCGTCCGTGATTCAACACGAGGAACGGCGAGCTGCCGCGCTCGTCATCGCGCCAGATCGTCACGATGATCCTGTGCTGGTGCGTGCGGTGGTGGATATCGCGCACCTCGACCGGAAGCTGCACGACCTCTTCGAGGAGTCCCGACCATGCGCGTCCGCACGCCAGACAGGCCAGCGCAATGACGGCAATGAATCGCATGGCTATCGGGATTTTCTCGTGGCGGTCCTGGCGCCCAGCGGCAGCGCGGTCTTGTACTTTACCTGCTTCAGCGCGAAGCTCGATTTGATGCTCGCTACGCCCGAGATGCGCGCGAGGTAATCGACGATGAAGCGCTCCAGCGACTGCACGTCCGGCACCACGACCCGCAGCAGATAGTCGGCATCTCCCGTCATGAGGTAACACTCCATGACTTCCTCGCGCGCGAGCACTGACGATTCGAACGTGTCGAGCGCGTTGCGCATCTGCTTTTCCAGGCTGACCTGGATGAATACGCTCACCGTGAGACCGAGCTTCAGCGGATCGAGCAGCGTCACGTAGCGGCTGATGACGCCGCTTTGCTCGAGCGCGCGCACGCGATTGAGACACGGCGAGGGCGACAGGCTCACGGCCTTCGCGAGATCGACATTGGAGATCCGCGCCTCGTCCTGGAGCCGGCCGAGGATGCGCCAGTCGATCGGGTCGAGCGGTGTTTCCGGCATTTTAATTCTCAGGTGTGGCGGTAAACGGCATTAAATTTCGGTAGGACGCATGACGTCAAGGCGATTCGCAATGAAATTCGGCTCGACAGCGCTTAGCATTCCCACCGTAGGATGCGCTGACAGCGCACCGGCCGGTGCGTCACCGACGCACCGTACGCGCGAACACAGGAGCACACGCATGGCCGATCTGAGCGAGCTCTCCCCCTCCGCCTTCTGGCGCGTGCTGCAGCCGGATGCGGATCCGGTCGAAACGACCGAATGGATCGAAGCTTTCGACGCGATCGTCGAGCAGGAGGGACGCGAGCGCGCGACCTTCCTGCTGCGCAAGCTCCTCGACCGCGCGCGCGCCCGCCGCGTGCCGCTGCCCGCGGTGCTCAATACGCCGTACTGCAACACGATCTCGCTCGCCGAGCAGCCGCAATACCCCGGCAACCTCGAGATCGAGCAGCGGATCAGTGCCGTGGTGCGCTGGGACGCGCTGGCGATGGTGGTGCGCGCCAACCGCGAGCATCCCGAGCTCGGCGGTCATATCGCGACGTATGCCTCCATCGCCGATCTTTTCGAAGTCGGCTTCAACCATTTCTTTCGCGCGGGTGAGTCCGGCGACCTCGTTTATTTCCAGCCGCACGCGGCTCCGGGCGTCTATGCCCGCGCCTATCTGGAGGGCCGTCTTTCGGACGCACAGCTCTCGCGCTATCGCCGCGAAGTCGGCGGCGGCGGTCTGCCGTCGTACTGCCATCCGTACCTGATGCCGGATTTCTGGCAGTTTCCGAACGCCTCGATGGGGATCGGCCCGATCACCGCGATCTATCAGGCGCGCTTTCTGCGCTATCTCGAAAACCGCGGCATCGCACAGACCGCCGGGCGCAAAGTCTGGGCGTTCGTCGGCGACGGCGAAATGGACGAGCCCGAGTCGCTCGCGGGGCTGTCGGTCGCCGCGCGCGAAGGTCTCGATAACCTGATCTTCGTCGTGAACTGCAACCTCCAGCGCCTCGACGGCCCGGTGCGCGGCAACGGCTCGATCATCCAGGAGCTCGAGGGTTTGTTCGCGGGGGCGGGCTGGAACGTGATCAAGCTCCTCTGGGGCAGCGACTGGGACGCGCTGTTCGCCCGCGACGAGGACAACGCGATCATCCGGCGACTGCACGAAACCGTGGATGGCGAGTTCCAGAAATACGCCGCCACCGACGGGCGCTTCAATCGCGAGCACTTCTTCAACAAATATCCCGAGCTCCAGCAGCTCGTGGCGCATCTGTCCGACGACGACATCGACCGGCTGCGGCGCGGCGGGCACGATCCGGTGAAGATTTACGCCGCCTACCACGCGGCGGTGAATTACGTCGGGCGGCCGACCGTGATCCTGGCGCAGACGAAGAAGGGTCACGGCATGGGCCACTGGGCGCAGGGCCGCATGGGCGCGCATCAGGCGAAAAAGCTCGAGCACGAAGCGCTGATCGCATTCCGCGACCGGTTCGCGCTGCCGATATCCGACGATGACGTCCAGGTGCTGCGCTATTACAAACCGGCGGACGACAGCCCCGAGATGCGCTATCTGCGCGCGCGGCGGGACGCGCTCGGCGGCTACATGCCGTCGCGCAAGCAGTCGGCGCCGACGCTGCCGGTGCCGCCGTTACAGAGCTTCGCGCGGATCCTCGAGGGCTCGGGCGAGCGGGAGGAATCGACGACGATGGTGTTCGTGCGCATGCTCTCGCAGCTCCTGCGCGACGCGAACGTCGGAAAACGCATCGTTCCTATCGTCGCGGACGAGGCGCGCACGTTCGGCATGCAGTCGCTGTTCAGGCAGGTGGCGATCTATTCCTCGGTCGGACAGCTCTACGAGCCCGAGGACCGCGACGAGCTGCTGTACTACAAGGAAGCGCGTGACGGGCAGATCCTGGAAGAAGGCATCACCGAAGCGGGCGCGATGTCGTCGTGGATCGCCGCCGCGACGTCGTACAGCGCGCACGGCGTGCCGATGCTGCCCTTCTACGTCTTCTACTCGATCTTCGGCTTTCAACGCGTCGGCGATTTCATCTGGGCCGCGGCAGACTCGCGCGCGCGCGGCTTCCTGCTCGGCGCGACCGCGGGCCGCACCACGCTCTCCGGCGAGGGGCTGCAGCACCAGGACGGCTCGAGCCACCTCGTTGCGGCGACGATCCCGAGCTGCCGCGCCTACGATCCGTGCTACGGCTACGAGCTCGCGGTCATCGTGCGCGACGGCATGCGCCGCATGCTCGAGGCGCAGGAGGACGTCTTCTATTACGTCACGGTGATGAACGAGAACTACGCGCAGCCGGCGATACCGGCGGACGCGGAGATCGGGATTCTGCGGGGCATGCACCGGCTTGGTCATTCCGGCGCAGTCCGGGATCCGGCAAACAAATCCCGCGTCCAGCTCCTCGGCTCCGGCACGATCCTGCGCGAAGTGCTCGCCGCCGCGGAGATCCTCGAGCAGCGCTACGGCGTAGCCGCCGACGTCTGGAGCGTTACGAGTTACAGTGAATTGAGACGCGACGGCATGGCCGTCGAACGCTGGAATACGTTGAATCCGCTCGAGCCGCAGCGCACGAGCTATGTCGAAGAGTGTCTCTCGCGGACGACAGGGCCGGTGATCGCCGCGAGCGATTACGTGCGCGCCCTCCCCGATCTCATCCGCACGTGGGTGCCGCGGCGCTACGTCACGCTTGGCACCGACGGTTTCGGACGCAGCGACACGCGCGAGAACCTGCGGCGTTTCTTCGAAGTCGATCGCGGCGCGGTCGTCATCGCCGCGCTGAAAGCGTTGGCTGACGAGGAGCGCGTCGCCCCGTCCCGCGTTGCTGAGGCCATCCACCATTTCGGCGCGAACCCGGCAGCACCGAATCCCTGGGAGTGAGCACGGTCCGCGAGCCCGCCCGCATGCATCACGCGATCCGAATGTCGCGCGCTGTCGATTTGAAGCATGCCCGTTCGACTACGGAGCATGGCATCCAAACGATTGCGGCATGCGGAGCGCGGATCGTGCAGCGAAATCCCCGTGACGCCTCATGGCGATCCTCAGGAATCCTGCTGTAACACAACTGAAACAAACTACGCGCCGGTTGTTACCGTAAAGCGATATACCTGGCCCGCCGCAGCAGGTACGATTCGCTCCTCGCCGCGCACCTGCGCGGTTCCCCCTCACAGCTGACCCGAGACTGCTTATGTCTGTCCGTCCTCTTTTTGCGCTCGCCATGCTCGTACTTGCCGCAGGCTGCGGCAAACCGGAAGCGCAACAGCATGCGAAAGGCGGCATGCCCCCGGCCCCGGTGACAGTGGTGACGGTCGAGACGAAAGAAGTGCCCGTCACCTACGAGTACACCGCGCAGACCGCGGGCTTTCGCGAAGTCGAAGTGCGCGCGCGGGTCACCGGCATTTTGCTCAAGCGCCATTACCGCGAAGGCGGGCCGGTGCGCCGCGGCGAGACGATGTTCACGATCGACCCCGCGCCTTTTCAGGTCGCCGTCGCGCGCGCGGAAGCCGATCTCGGCGTCGCCAACGCGCGCCTCGAGCAGGCGCGCCGCGACGTCGCGCGATTGAAACCCGTGCTCGAAGCGAAAGCGGTGAGCCAGAAAGAGCTCGACGATGCGATGTCCGCCGCGCGCATCGCCGAAGCCGAGACCCGCAGCGTTCAGGCGCGGCTCAACGAAGCGAAGCTGAACCTCTCGTATACGCGTGTCGAGGCGCCGATCGGCGGCGTGACGAGCCGCGCCGCGATCTCGGAAGGCACGCTCGTGTCCGGTCCGAACGTGCTCATGGCGACGGTCACGCAAACCGATCCCATGTACGTGATCCTCGGCATCCCCGACCGCGAGCACCTCGCGATGCGGCGCCACGTCGAGGAAGGACGGCTGAAGCTGCCGCCGGGCAATCGCTTCAAGGCGAGCTTGAAGCTCTCCGACGGCACCACGTACAAGCACAGCGGCACGCTCGATTTCACCGACGTGCGCGTGAACGCGCAGACCGGGACGAGCGAAGCGCGGGCCGAATTTTCGAACCGGGAGAACGTGCTGCGCGCCGGTGAGTTCGTGCGCGTGATGCTCGAGGGCGCGGTGCGCCCGGCCGCGATCGTCGTACCGCAGCGCGCGGTGCTCGAGGGGCCGAAGGACAAGTTCGTATACGTGGTGAACGGCGAGAGCAAGGTCGAGCCGCGCCCGGTACAGGTGGGCGAATGGGCGGGCGGCGACGGCTGGATCATCGAATCGGGACTCAAGCCCGGCGAGCGCGTCGTGCTCGACGGCGTGATGAAGATCGGTCCGGGCGCGCCGGTCCAGGTCGTCGATCCCTCCGCGATGCCGCAGGACGGCGCGAAGGGGCCGCCCGGTAAGGCGCCCGCGAGCAAGGGACCGGCGCCGGATAAAGCCGCGGCACCCGAGAAGGACAAGAAATGATCTCGCGGTTTTTCATCGACCGCCCGATCTTCGCGGCGGTGCTCTCGATCTTTATCGTGATCGCGGGTCTCGCGGCGATCCGCGTGCTGCCGATCGCGCAGTACCCGGAGATCGCGCCGCCGATCGTCACCGTGCGCGCGGTGTATCCGGGCGCTTCGGCTGAAGTCGTCGAGCAGACGGTCGCCGCGCCGCTCGAAGCGCAGATCACGGGCGTCGAGAACATGCTCTACATGAGCTCGACCTCGAGCTCTGCGGGCGTGGTCGAGATCCAGGTGACCTTCGACATCGGCTCGGACGTCGACACCGCGGCGCTCAACGTGAACAACCGCGTGAAGCAGGCCGAGCCGCGCCTGCCACAGGAAGTGCGCCGCCAGGGCGTGACGGTGGAGAAAAGCTCCTCGGCGTTCCTCCAGGTGGTCGCGTTCACTTCGCCCGACGATCGGCTGTCCGACATTCAGATCTCGAATTACGTGACGCTCAACGTGCTCGACGCGATGAAGCGCATCCCCGGTACGACGAACGTCCAGATCTTCGGCGCAAAGGACTACGCGATGCGCGTCTGGCTTCGGCCCGACCGCCTTGCTCAACTCAAGCTCACGAGCACCGACGTGATCCGCGCCATCAACGAGCAGAACGCGCAGTTCGCCGCGGGCAAGATCGGCCAGTCGCCGGCCGAGAACGGGCAGGAGCTCGTCTACACCATCACCACCAAGGGCCGGCTGACCGAGCCCGAGCAGTTCGAGAACATCGTCGTTCGGGCGAACGGCGACGGCTCGCTCCTGCGGCTGAAAGACGTCGCGCGCGTCGAGCTCGGCTCCAAGGACTACGAGTTCATGGGTCGCGTGAACGGCAAACCCGCGGTACTCATGGGGATTTTCCTGCAGCCGGGTGCGAACGCGCTGGAGACCGGCAAGCGCGTGCACAACGAGCTGGAGCGCCTCTCCGAGCGCTTTCCGCCGGGCCTCGCGTATTCCATTCCCTACGACACCACGCGCTTCGTACGCGTGTCCATCCGCGAAGTCGTGATTACGCTGGCCGAGGCGATGGTGCTGGTTTTTCTCGTCGTGTTCCTGTTCCTCCAGAACTGGCGCGCGACCCTGATTCCGTTCAGCGCGGTTCCGGTGTCGCTCATCGGCACGTTCGCGGGGCTGCTCGCGCTCGGCTATTCGATCAATACGCTCACCCTCTTCGGCATGGTGCTCGCGATCGGTATCGTCGTTGACGACGCCATCGTCGTGCTCGAGAACGTAGAGCGCATCATGCGCGAAGAGCACATGAACGCCCGCGAAGCGGCGATCAAGGCGATGCACGAAGTGACCGGGCCCGTGATCGCCATCGTGCTCACGCTGTGCGCGGTATTCGTGCCGATCGCCTTTCTCGGCGGGCTCAGCGGCGAGCTGTATCGCCAGTTCGCGGTGACGATCGCAATGGCCGTCGTGATCTCCGGCCTCGTCGCACTGACGCTCACGCCATCGCTGTGCGTGCTGATCCTGAAGCGCGAGCACCACCAGCCGGGACGCTTCTTCCAGTGGTTCAACCGCTGGTTCGCGAAAGTCACGAGCCGGTACACCGACGGCGTGGCGTGGATGCTCCGGCGCGGCGCGGTCGGCGCGATCCTGTTCGTCGGCATGGTGATCATCACCGCGGGTCTGTGGCGAGCGACGCCGGGCTCGCTCGTCCCCGACGAAGACCAGGGCTACTACATCGCGGCCGTGTTCCTGCCCGACGGCGCGACGCTCGAGCGCACCGACAAGGTCGTAGGCGAAGTGCTGAAAGCGATCCAGTCGAATCCCGCGAACGAATACGTCGTTGCGTTCACCGGCATGGATTTCCTCGGCGGCGCGTTCAGGAACAGCGCGGCGACGATCTTCGTGACGCAGAAGCACTGGGACGAGCGCGAAGGCGTGCACACCAAACAGCTCGTTGGCGAATTTTTCATGAAGACGGGGCACATCAAGGAAGCGCTGGTGGTCGCCTTCAATCCGCCGCCGATTTTCGGTCTGGGCAATGCCGGGGGTTTCGAGTTCTACATCCAGAACCGCGGCGAAGGCGGCGCCCAGCGCATGGCGCAGGTTGCCCAGCAGTTCATCGGGGCCGTCGCCCAGGACGAGATGTTCAAGGGCCAGATGGTGCAGACGCTCTGGCGCTCGAACGTCCCGCAGATGTACCTCGACACCGACCGCGAGAAAGCGAAGGCGCTCGGCGTTCCGCTGGACGAGCTTTACAACACGCTCGCCTCCACGCTCGGCTCGTACTACGTGAACGACTTCAACAAGTACGGCCGGACGTGGCAGGTGCTGCTCTCGGCGGAAGCGCGCTATCGCAACCGGCCCGAGGACATCGGCGCGGTGTGGGTGCGCTCGGAGAAAGGCACCATGGTGCCGCTCTCCTCGCTCGTGCAGGCGAAATATTCCTCCGGCCCTGAAACGCTCGACCGATTCAATAACCTGCCCGCGGTCAAGATCTTCGGATCGGCCGCACCGGGCTATAGCTCCGGCGAGGCGATCACGCGCATGGAGAAGATCGCGCGCGAGAATCTGCCGTCTGATTTTTCCTACGACTGGACCGGCGCCTCGTTTCAGGAGAAGCGCTCGGGCAACACGGCGAGCATCGCGCTCGGCCTCGCGGTCATCATGGTGTTCCTGATCCTCGCCGCGCAATACGAGCGCTGGGCCCTGCCGCTGTCGGTGCTCCTGGCATTGCCGTTCGGTACTTTCGGCGCGCTGCTCGCGGTGTCGCTCCGGGATTACACGAACGACGTCTATTTCCAGATCGGCCTGGTGACGCTGCTGGGACTCGCCGCGAAGAACGCGATCCTGATCGTCGAGTACGCCGTGCTCAAGAAGAGCGAAGGGCTTTCGACCTCGGCGGCGGCGCTCGAGGCCGCGCGGTTGCGCTTCCGCCCGATCCTGATGACGTCGCTCGCGTTCATCCTCGGGGTCGCGCCGCTCGCGTTCTCGTCCGGCGCCGGCGCCGGCGCGCGGCTCTCGGTCGGCACCGGCGTCATGGGCGGCATGCTGGCGGCGACGTTCCTGGCGATCTTCTTCATCCCGCTCTTCTATCGCGCGATCGTCGATCGCTCGCTCATCGAGCGGCGCTCGACCCACGACATAGAGGAAGAGGCGCGGCATCACCGCGAAGCTGCGGCGCACGCGACACATCTGCCGCCGCACCACGCCCCGCACGCGCCGGGAGGCTCCGATGCGTAACGGGACCGCGCTCGCCTCCGGCTCGGGCTGCCATCGGCAGCCTGGCTCGGCCGGAGGAAAACCAAGATTTTCCTCCGAAACCTCCTTTCCTGCGGTTTTGCTCCTTATCGCCACGCTCGTCCTCGGGGGCTGCGCGAAGGTGCCGCTGTTCAAGAAACCGGACGCGGAGCTGCCGGCGGCGTGGAAAGACGCGCCGGCGCAGGGTCAGGTCGCCACCGGCGAGCGCTGGTGGTCGATCTATGGCGACGCCGCGCTGGACCGCCTGATCGACGAGGGCCTGGCGAACAATCCCGATCTCGCGATCGCCGCCGAGCGCATCGAAGAAGCGCGCGCGCAGTTGCGCATCACGGATGCCGAGCTCCTGCCCGCCGTCGATGCGCGGCTCCAGGGAGACCGCAGCCGATCCTCGGAGCGCTCGTCCTTCCCGCTGCCGCCTGGCGTCCCGCTGGAGCGCAGCAACTACCGCGGCGCGTTCAACGTGTCGTACGAGCTCGATCTCTTCGGCCGGCTGCGCGGCGCGAGCCAGGCCGCGCGCGCGGACCTCCTCGCGACCGCCGCCGCGCGCCATACCGTGCGCAATTCGCTCGTGAACCAGATCGTGCAGTCGTACTACAGCCTGCTCGCGCTCGACCGGCAGATCGCGGTCACCGAGCGCACGATCGACGTGCGCACGCGCGACATCGGGCTCCAGCGCAAGCGACTCGAAGCCGGGCTCATCTCCGACTTCGCGCTGCGCCAGCTCGAAGCCGACGTTTCGATCGTGCGCGCGCAGCTTCCGGTGCTCCAGCAGCGCCGCACGGCGGAGGAAATCGCGCTGGCGCGTCTCGTCGGACGCACGCCGCGCGCGATCGTCGAAGATCCGATCGCAATGACTGCGGACGGCGGACAGCAGCCGGCGGTCGTCGTGCCCGAAGGGCTGCCGTCGGACCTGCTGCTGCGCCGGCCGGACATCGTCGAAGCCGAGCAGCGCCTCGCGGCGGCGAACGCGCGCGTCGCGGTCGCCCGCGCATCGCTCTTTCCGCGCATCGCGCTGACCGGCTTTCTCGGCTCGGAGAGCGGCCAGCTCGGCGACCTCTTCAGCGGTCCCGCGCTCATCTGGCAGCTCGCCTTCGGCCTCACGCAGCCGATCTTCCAGGGCGGACGGCTGCGCGGCGAGATCGACGTGGTGCAGGCACGCGAGCGGCAGGCGCTCGCGAATTACCAGAAGACGCTGCAGACGGCCTTCGGGGAGGTGCGCGAAGCGCTGTCGGCACAAACGCGCACGCGCGAGTCGTACGCGGCGGAAAACGAGCGCGTGAACGCGCTCGCCGAGACACTGCGTCTCGCGCGCATCCGTTTCGAGAACGGTCTCTCGAGCCAGCTCGACGTGCTCGACGCCGAGCGCAACCTGCTCCAGGCCGAGCTTTCCCGCATCGACGCGCTGCGCGCGAACCGCGCGGCGGTGTCGAACATCGTGCGCGCGCTCGGCGGCGGGTGGACTGGGCTCGGCCCGCAAGCTCCGTAGGGTGCGCTCGTAGCGCACCGCCGCGGTGGGCCGGCACCCACCGTGCGTTCCAGCCTTCCCGAGAATGACGTAGCATCGGTTCATTCCCGTCCCGGCCTTCCCATCGAAGGGTGAGGCATATTCAGGAAGGAGTGACCGATGAAGCACTATCAAGGCATGCTGCATTTCAACATCCGCTGCACGAAGGCCGATCTGCCGAAGATCGAGAAGTTCTACGGCGAGGTGATGGGACTCAAAAAAGGCTATCGGCCCAACTTCAACAACGAGGGGCTGTGGCTCTACGCCGGCGACGAGCCGATCCTGCACGTCGGCGCGCGCGCACCCGAAGGTTTTCTGTCCGACAAGCACAACGCGAGCTTCGACCACATGGCGTTCCGCATGAAAGGCGCCGCCGAATTTCGCGATCACGTGCGCAAGCTCGGTATTCCGTTCGAAGAGCAGAACGTGCCCGAGGCCGGCTATCAGATCTTCCTGAAGGATCCCGTGGGCACCGTGCTCGAGTTCAACTTCCCGAACGCGGAAGCGCCCGACGATATCGCGAGGGGCACGTTTGCGCCGCGCACGAACGCGGAGCCCGCTTAGGCTATTGCAAAAGGTGACGGGGCTACCGCAAAGAGTGACGGGGCTATCGCAAAAGGTGACGCGGCTGCCGCAAGAGGTGATGTAACAGGGGTCGTCGTCACCTCTTTCTCGTCACCTCTTTCTCGTCACCTCCTCATCGTCACCTCCTCATCGTCACCTCTTTATCGTCACCTCTTTATCGTCACCTCTTGAACTCTTCAGGAAATTTCAAAGTCGCCCTGCTGCAGATGCAGACGGGCAACGACCTCGCCGCGAACCTCGATGCGGTGAAGGCGATGACGCGCGAAGCCGCGGCAGGCGGCGCGCGCTTCGTCATGAGCCCGGAGTACGCGCTGATGATGGACGGCAGCGGCCGCGTCATGCGCGAGCGCGCGCTCGATGCCGAAGGCGGGCCCGCGCTTCCCGAGCTCCAGGCGCTCGCGCGCGAGCTTTCGATCTGGCTGCTCGTCGGCTCGCTCACGCTGAAGATCGACGGCGAGCGCATGGTCAATCGGTCGTACCTGCTCGCCGACGACGGCCGCTTGATCGCGCACTACGACAAGATCCACATGTTCGACGTGACGCTGCCGGACGGTAAGGTGATCCGCGAATCTTCCGCGTACTGCGCCGGCGACCGCGCGGTGGTCTCGGATACACCGTGGGGCAGGCTCGGCATGACGGTCTGTTACGACCTGCGCTTTCCGCAGCTCTATCGCGCGCTCGCCCGCGCCGGCGCGATTTACCTGACGATCCCGTCGTCGTTCCAGCGCGCGACGGGCAAAGTGCACTGGCACACGCTGCTCAAGGCGCGCGCGATCGAAAACGCGTGTTTCGTCTTCGCGCCCGCGATGTGCGGCGAGCATCCGGGAAACCGCACCACTTACGGCCATTCGCTGGTCGTCGATCCGTGGGGTGAAGTGCTCGCCGACGGCGGCGAGGCGCCCGGCATCGTGTACGCGGACGTGGATCCGGCGCGCGTCGCCCGTGTACGCGGCATGCTGCCCTGCCTCGACCACGATCGGGAATTCAGAGCGCCCGATCGGTCGTAAGGAAAGGAGGTTACGGAGGGAAACCATGGGCTTCCCTCTGTTCCTGGCGGGCGGAGCCCGAGCCGGAGGCGAGCGCCCGCTATCGGGCATAGCGATTGCCCATACGGCTCGCGAGAGCCCATGGACCTCGCGACCCCTCCAATAGACACCCGGCGCGCACTGCTCCTCCCCGGCCGCAATTGCTGGCGCATCGAACGCGCGAACCGGCTCGCGTTCCTGATAGACGGCGCTGCGTATTTCTCGGCCGTGCGCGCGGCGATCGCACGCGCGCGCAAGAGCGTGTTCATTCTCGGCTGGGACATCGACAGCCGCATCCGCCTCGTGCCGCACGGCGCGAACGACGGTTTTCCCGAAGAGCTCGGGGATTTCCTCAACGAAGTCGTGAAGCGACAGCGTGGACTGCAGATGTACGTGCTGTCCTGGGATTTCGCGATGGTCTTCGCGATGGATCGCGAATGGCTGCCGATCTACAAGCTCGACTGGCGCACGCACCGGCGGCTGCATTTCGAGCTGGATGCAAAGCATCCGGTCGGCGCATCACACCACCAGAAAGTCGTGGTCGTCGACGACGCGGTGGCGTTCGTCGGCGGTCTCGATCTCACCCACTGCCGCTGGGACACGCCCGAGCATGGCTGCGACGAACCGGGGCGCTGTGATCCGGAGGGCAGGCGCTATCGGCCGTACCATGACGTGCAGGTCGCGGTGGACGGCGCCGCGGCGCGCGCGCTCGGCGAGCTCTGCCGCGACCGCTGGAATCGCGTGTCGAACAAGACTCCGCCGCCGGTCGATCCCACGCCGCGAAACGACCCGTGGCCGGCGGGGCTCGATCCCGAGATCGCGGACATCGACGTCGCAGTTTCACGCACGGATCCCGGCTACGCGACGGGACAGGCAATCAACGAGATCCGGTACCTGTACGTCGACGCCATCGCCGCAGCGCAGCACTCGATGTATCTCGAGAACCAGTACTTCAGCTCGAGCATGGTCGGCACGGCGCTCGAAGCGCGCCTTCACGAGTCGCACGGCCCGGACATCGTCGTCGTGTCGAGGCGCACGGAGGAAGGTTGGCTCGAAGAGCGCACGATGGGTGTGTTGCGCGCGCGGCTGCACGCGCGGCTGCAGGCGGCCGACGCGGCCGGCCATTACCGTCTGTACTATCCGCACGTCCCCGGACTCGACCCGCCGAATCTGCTCAACGTGCACAGCAAGGTGCTCGTCGTCGACGACGAGCTCTGCAGCGTCGGCTCGGCGAACTTCAGCAATCGCTCGATGGGATTCGACACCGAATGCAATCTGGCGATCGAGGCGCGCGGCGAGCCGCGCGTGCGCCGCCTGATCGCGAGCCTGCGCGACCGTCTGCTCGCGGAGCACCTGGGCACCGACGCGCAGACCGTGAGCGGCGCGATCGAGCGCAACGGCGCCCGGCTCATTCCGGCGATCGAATCGCTGCGGCGCCCGGGGCGCACGCTGGAACCGATCGAGCCGCACGTGGCACCCGAAATCGACGCGCTCGTACCGGCGGACGCAGTCGTCGATCCGGAGAAGCCGATGGATCCCGAGGAATTCGTCCAGGAGTTCATACCGCCGGCGGTCCGCAGACCGGTGGTGAGCCGCGTATGGCGCGTGTGTCTCACGCTGGTCGCGCTGGCGGCGCTCGCGGCGATCTGGCGCTGGACGCCGCTGCGCGATTTCGTCTCGCTCGAAGCGCTGGTCAGGATGGCCCGAACGCTCGACGAATCGGCCGCGGCGCCGCTCGTGGTGCTGGCGGCGTACGTGCTGGCCGGCGTCGCGGTGGTGCCCGTCACCGTGATGATCGTGGCGACCGGCATCGTGTTCGGTCCGCTGCTCGGTACGTTGTACGCCTTCGCGGGTGCCCTGCTCAGTGCCGCGGCGACCTACGAGATCGGCCGCTGGGTGGGGCGCGACACGGTTCGTCGGCTCGCCGGACCGCGCCTGAACCGCATCACCCGCAGGCTCGCGCGCAAAGGCGCGATTGCGATCGCGGTGATCAGGCTGCTGCCGGTCGCGCCGTTCTCGATCGTCAACGCCGTGGCGGGCGCGTCGCATATCCGGCTGCGCGATTTCATGCTCGGCACGGCGCTCGGGATGCTGCCGGGCATCGTCGTCACGATGGTCTTCGTGGACCGCGTGACGCGCGTGGTGACCGACCCCGGTCTCGACACGCTGCTCATGCTTCTCGGATTCGCGATACTGATCGTCGCGGCGGCCACGTACATCCACCGGCGTCTCGTGCGAACGGCCGCGCCTGCGCGGCGCATGATCGGAGACTAGGGTGCCGCGGGACGCTATCCGGATCGCGTCGTACAACACGCATGGCGGCATTGGCCGCGACGGACATTTCGTACCGAAGCGCATCGCGGACGTGCTGAAGGAGCTCGATGCCGACGTGATCGCGCTTCAGGAAGTTGAGAACCGCGCGACGGGATTCGACATGCTCGCGTACCTGAGAGGCGAAACCGGATTCGAAGCGATCGCCGGGCCAACGCTGCTGCGCCGGGGCGCCGATTACGGCAACGGCCTGCTCACCCGCTTCAAGGTGCTGTCGGTGCAGCGTATCAACCTGTGCGTCGAGCGCTGCGAGCCGCGCGGCGCGATCGACGTCGAGCTCGACTGCGGCGGAACGCCCATTCGCGTGCTCGCGACGCATCTCGGGCTCAAGCCTTACGAGCGCCGCGAGCAGATCCAGCGCCTGCTGCGCGTGCTCGAAGGCGACCGGCCGCTGCCCACGATACTGACCGGCGACATCAACGAATGGTGGTTGTGGGGCCGGCCGCTGCGCTGGATGCACAAGCACTTTCAGGAAACGCCCTCGCCACCGACCTTCCCGGCGCGCTTTCCGATCTTCGCGCTCGACCGGCTGTGGGTGAAGCCGCGCTCGCTCCTGAAAAACATGTCGGTGCACGCGACGCCGCTCGCGAAGAAAGCGTCCGATCACCTGCCGCTCACCGCGGAGCTCGACCTGCGCTGCGGTGAGCTACTGCAAGAGGTGACGCAGTGACGCAGTGACGCAGTGACGCAGTGACGAAGTGACGAAGTGACGCAGTGACGAAGTGATGGGTTGCAGTTCACCGCGTCACCGCGTCACTTCGTCACCGCGTCACCGCGTCACTCGTTAAGCTGTACGGGTTTCCCCCAGCCTTTCTCGAAGAAAAGCTCCGCGATCGGCTTGCGCGAGCGCGGCCTGAGCTCCTTCGCCTTGGTCTCGTCGTCGAGCACGTCGGGTGATGCCTGGTAGCCCACGGCGATCATCGCCATCGGCGTGTATTCCTCGGGAACAGCGAACGCTTCGCGCGCTTTCGCCGCGTCGTAGCCGCCCATCTGGTGAACCGCGAGCCCGAGCGCGGTGCCCTGCAGCGCAAGACACACGCTGGCGGCACCGGTGTCGTGCGGGCCGTAGCGATTGGGCTTGCCGTTGTGCGCGAACTTGCTGCCGGCGCAGGAGAGCATCAGCACCGGCACGTTCTTCACCCACTTGCGGTTGTTCTCGGAGAGGCATTCGAAGGCCTTCTGCCAGCCTTCGGGATCGCGCGACTTGTCCCACACGAGGTAGCGATACGGCTGATCGCCGTTGCACGACGGCGCCCAGCGCGCCGCTTCCAGCAACGCGGCGAGCGCCTCGCGCGGCACCGGCCGATCGACGTCGTAGGCGCGCGGGCTCCAGCGCGTGGCGAGCAGCTCGTGAATGGGAACGCTGGTCAGTGCAACACGATCGTTCATGATTTCACCTCCCCCTCTGGAACGCGCTGGACTATAGCAGACGGTCCTTGGACTGCGTCGGCCTCGAACAGCTCGCGCAGCTGCACCGCCGCCTGCTGCGCGGTTTGAATGAGCTGGCCCTCGTCGTGATGTACCGCGTACTGCGCCTCGAGCTGCGCTTCGTCGTGCTCGCGGAAGAGGTTCACCGCGCGCTGCGCAACGCTCACGCCGAAGCCCAGACGCAGCAGCGCCGCGTGCGCGGCGTCGAGACTGGCGGGAAACGTGTCGCGGTAGATCGTCTTCACGCCGAGATCGCGCAGGCGAAAGTAGTGCACGCGGTTGCGCGCACGCGCGAGGATTTCGAGCTGCGGAAAATGTCTGCGCACGACACGCGCGGTCTTCACCGAAGCCTCGACATCGTCGATCGCAAGCACGAAGAGCTTCGCCTCGGCGGCATGCGCGGCCTGCAGGAGCTCCAGCCGGGAGGCATCGCCATAGTAGATCCGGTTACCGAACCGGCGCACGAAATCGACCTGCGCATAATTCATTTCCAGCGCCGTGAACCCGATGCCCGTCATTCGCAGCACCCGCGATACGATCTGGCCGAAGCGGCCGAACCCGGCGATGATCACCGGCGCGGGCGGCGCGTCGATCGTGTCGTAGTCGGCCGCCGCCCTGCGCGCAGCACGCATCGCGCACAGCCGCTCGTGCAGCGACATGAGCGGCACCGCGAGCACCATCGAGATCGTCACGACGATGACGAGCCGGTCCGAAGCTTCCGGCGCGAGCACACCGACCGCGCCCGCCGCCGCGAACAGCACGAATGCGAACTCACCACCCTGCGCGAGCGTCACGGCAAGCCGCTGCGCTTCATCGCCGGGGACGCGTGCAGCGATGCCGATTGCGAGCATCACGGCGAGCTTCACCGCGATCAACGCGAGCGCGAGGCCGAGCAACAGTAGCGGCGCCTCGCGCAAGAGCGTGAGATTCGCGCTCATGCCGACCGTCATGAAAAAAAGGCCGAGCAGGAGACCCTTGAACGGCTCGATGTCGGCCTGCAGCTCGTGGCGGAATTCGGAATCGGCGAGGAGCAGGCCGGCGAGAAACGCACCGAGCGAGATCGACAGGCCGAGATGCTCCATGATCACCGCAGCGCCGATCACCAGCAGCAGCGCAGCCGCGGTGAACACTTCCGCGCTGCCGTGACGCGCGACGAGCTTCAGCAGGGGCTTCACGATGAAACGCCCTGCGGCGATGAATGCGGCGATGGCGACGATCGCTTTCGCGGCTTGCGTCCAGCTCACCGCGTCCTTGACCGAAGCGAACGCGAGGAGCGGCAGGAGCGCGATCAGCGGAATGACCGCGAGGTCCTGGAAGAGCAGGACCGCGAATGCCTTTCGGCCATGGTCGGCGCCGAGCTGCCCGCGCTCGGCGAGCGACGAGAGCACGAGCGCCGTCGAGGACATCGCGAGCGCCAGCCCGGCCACGAGCGCCGCCTGCCACTCGAGCCCCAACCACGCGGCGAGCAGCCCGAGCGCGGTCGCGGTGAGCCCGACCTGTGCGCCACCGAGCCCGAAGACGAGCCTGCGCATGTTCCACAGCCGCGCGGGCTCGAGCTCGAGCCCGACCAGAAACAGGAGCAGCGCCACGCCGAGCTCGGCGGCGCTGCGCATGTTCTCGCTGTCCGAGACGAGGCCGAACCCCCAGGGCCCGAGCAGCATGCCGGCGGCGAGATAGCCGAGGACGCCGCCCAGCCTGAGCCGCTGGAACAGCGGCACGAGGATGACGACGGACAGCAGGAAAACCGCGGCGAGCTCGAGCAGAGGCATGGTGTTTCTTTCAGGGCTCTACGTCATGACCCGCCGCGATCCACGCTTCGATGCCGCCTTGCAGCGGGCGCACGCGGCGGAAGCCCTTGTCCATGAGCACGCGGGCGACACGCGCCGCGCTCGCCTCGTTCGGTCAACTGCAGTAGACGACGACGTCGCGGTCCGGCGGCACCTGCGTGAGCAGCGGCTCCACTTCTTCGAGCTGAACGGAAATCGCGCCGGGGATGCGCCGCGGCTCGGCCTCGCGCGCGAGCGGCGAGCGTACGTCGAGTATGACGGGACCCTGCCCCTCATCGATCATCGTGCGCAGGTCATCGACGCTCACGCGCACCATGCGCAAGAACCGGATGAGGAGATAGCGTTCGGTCGCCTTGATCGCGACATACGCGAGCACGACCGCCACCACGATCACCGCCGCACCGGTACCCATGGACTCCAGCCACGCGAGCAGGCGCTCGACTTCGTTCCGCAAGACATACCCGCCTGCCACCGGCAGTGCGGCCCACAGCGTCGCCGCAATCGCGCTGTACAGGAAAAAAGCGCCGAAGCCGACGCGCATGGTGCCGGCGAGCGGCGGCGCGACGGTCGAAAATCCCGGCACGTATTTCGCGACGATCAGGGACGGCGGCCCCCAGCGCGTGAAGATGTTCTCCGTCTGCTTCACGCACGAATCCGGCTCGATCGAGATGCGGCACAGCGTGCGCAGAATCCCGTAGCCGTAGCGGCGGCCGGCGAGATACCAGGGTGTGTCGCCGAGCAGCGATGCGACGACGACTACGACGGCGAGCGGCAGAAGCTGCAGCGTGCCTTCGGCGACCAGCGCGCCGGCGACGACGAGAAGCGGCACCGCGGGCAGCGGCACGCCGAGCTGCGCGAGCAGCACGTTCGCGAAGACCAGCGTGAGGCCGTGCTGCGCAAGGAGACTCGACAATGCATCCACGCGCTCATCATAGCGCAGCGCCCCCGGGTCCCGGCCTTCGCCGGGACGACATCAACTGCTCGCCGTGCCCTGCGCTTCCCGCTGTTGAGCAGCGATCTCCTCGTGGACCTGCCCCATGTCGAGCGCCTTCGCCTGCGTGAGGATGCTCTCGAGGCCGTCGGCCGGCAGCGATCCGGCCTGCGAGAAGAGCACGACCTTCTCGCGGAACACCATGATGGTCGGTATCGAGCGGATCGCGAAATGGCCGGCGAGCTCCTGCTCCTCGTCCGTGTTCACTTTCGCGAACACGACGTCCGGATGCTTGTCTGACGCGGCCTCGAACACCGGCGCGAAGCCCTTGCACGGTCCGCACCACGGCGCCCAGAAGTCCACGATGATGAGATCGTTGTTCGTCACGACGTCTTCGAAGTTGTCTTTGGTGAGCTCGACCGTAGCCATGGTAAGTCCCGGTATTCAGTGGATAAAAGGGGCCTGCAAGCCGCACGCCCGGCATCGCGAGCTCGTGCACGCGAAAGGCCGGAGTCTAGTGCAGCTTCACGCGCGGCTCGGTCCGGCGCGCGAAGAGCCGCCCGAGCACGTCGAACATGACTTTCGCGAAACCGTGTAGCGCATAAAGATGCATCCGGTACAGCGAGATGTACATGAGGCGCGCAAAGAGGCCTTCGACGAAGATCGAGCCGCCCACGAGCTTGCCCATGAGATTGCCGACGGTGCTGTACTCGCCGAGCGATACGAGAGACCCGAAGTCGCGGTAGACATAAGGCTGCAGCGGCTTGCCGCGCAGCCGCTGCCGGAAGCTGCGCACGAGGTGCGTCGCCTGTTGATGTGCGGCCTGCGCGCGTGCCGGCACGCACGGCGCGTGGCCCGGCCACGGGCAGCACGCACAGTCGCCCATCGCGAACACGTTCGCGTCATGCGTGGTCTGCAGCGTCTGGTGCACGAGGAGCTGGTTCTGCCGGTTCGTCTCGAGGCCGTCGAGCCCCTGCAGGAAATCCGGCGCCTTGATGCCTGCGGCCCAGACCGTGAGCTCGGCCGCGCGCCGGCGTCCGCTCGCCATGATGACGCCGTCGGCGCAGACCTCGATGACGCGCTCGCCGGTAAGCACCTCAACGTGAAGCGAGCGCAGGAGCTCCTGCGCCGCCAGCGCGACCCGCTCGGGCACCGCGGTGAGGATGCGCGGCGCCGCTTCGATGATGGTGAGCTTGATATCGCGTTCCGGATCGATTTTCTCGAAGCCGTAGGCAACGAGCTCGCGCGTCGTCTTGTGAAGCTCGGCCGCGAGCTCCACGCCGGTCGCGCCGCCGCCGATGATCGCGACGTGAAGCTGCTTCTCTGCGAGCGGCTGCGTCTGCGCGTTCGCGCGGATGCACGCATTCACGAGCCTGCGGTGAAAGTGCTCGGCATCTTCGGGGGTGTCTAGGCTGATCGCGTGCTCGCGCGCGCCGGGCGTACCGAAGTCGTTGGTGCGGCTGCCGATCGCGATCACGAGGGTGTCGTAGCCGATCTCCCGGCGCGGGATCAGCTCTTCGCCGCTCGTTTCGTCCACCGTCGGCGCGAGCTGGACGACACGCCGCTCGCGGTCGAGCCCGTCCATGCGGCCGAGCTGGAACTCGAAGTGGTGCCAGCGCGCCTGTGCGAGGTAATCGAGGTCGTGCTCGTACAGGTCCATGCTCCCCGCGGCGACTTCGTGCAGGAGCGGCTTCCAGAGATGCGTGCGGGCACAGTCTACGAGCGTCACGCGGGCCTGCTGCCTGGGGCCGAGCCGGTCGCCGAGCCGCGTGGCGAGCTCCAGTCCGCCGGCGCCGCCGCCGACGATCACGATGCGATGGAGCGGCTCCAACCTACTTGCCTCGCTATGGGGTGAAGACGTCGAAAAACGTCTCGACGACCTTCGTGCCCGCGGCCCAGACTTCGAGCGTCCAGCGTCCGGGCACGAGCTCCCACGGGTGCTGCAGCGGATAGCCCATCAGGCAGAACGGCTGTTGCTCGAGCCGGCACTGGAGCTCGCCCGTCTTCCACTCGAACACCGTCGTTCGTGTTTCGGGATTGGTGATGCCGGCAGGCGGAAAGCGCCAGAACGCGTGCACCGGCACGATGGCGCCCGCAGGCTCACCCCTGAGCACATAGGCGACACCGAAGCGTGTGCCGATTGCGGCCGGAACGCGCTGCGTCGCGTGGAGCGGCTCGATGCCTTGCGATACGTAGCGGTAGCCGGTCGGCGCGGTGGGATCTTCGACGGGACGCGTCCCGGCAATCTTGTAGGTGCCGACCCAGAGCACGTCGACGTCCTTCACCGCCTGTGCGAGGGCAGACACCGACGTGACCGCCAGCGACGCGGCGAGCGCTGCGAACGCGGCCCGCATCAGGCGCTCGCGTGACGGGTGGACGCCTGCTGCAGCAGCTTCAGCATCGCGGCGGCCTTGTCGAACGTCTCCTGGTACTCCGCCTCCATTTTCGAGTCGGCGACGATGCCGCCGCCCGCCCAGAAGCGGATCTCACCGCGAGAGAGCAGCATCGTGCGTATCGCGATGTTGAGATCCATGCGTCCGTCGTAGCCGAAGTAGCCGATAGCGCCGCAGTAGACGCCGCGGCGATGGGGCTCGAGCTCCTCGATGATCTCCATCGCCCGCCGCTTGGGCGCGCCGGTGATCGAGCCGCCCGGAAACGCGCCGCGCAGGAGGTCGAGCGCATCACGCCCGGGCTCGAGCTCGCCCGTGACGGTGCTCACGAGGTGATGGACCGTGGCGAAGCTCTCGACGTCGAAGAGCCGGGGCACTTTCACGGAACCGAGCCTGCAACTCTTCGAAAGATCGTTGCGCAGGAGATCCACGATCATGACGTTCTCGGCGCGGTCCTTTTCGCTCGCGCGCAGGCGCTCCACGAGCTCGGCGTCGAGCCGAGGGTGACCGGCGCGCGGCCGGGTACCCTTGATCGGCTTGGTCTCCACGCAGCCTCCCTCGACTTTGAGAAAGCGCTCCGGCGAAGCCGACAGCACGTGCACGTACGGTGTGCTCAAGTACGCCGAGAACGGCGCGGGATTGATGACGCGCAAGGCCTGGTACGCGAGCCACGGATCGCCCGCGGCCTGCGCGCTGAAGCGCTGCGCGAGATTGACCTGATAGCAGTCGCCGTCCCGGATATACCGCTCGATGCGCGAGAACGCGTTCGCATAGGCCTCGCGCGTGAAGTTCGACGTGACCGGCGTAGAGATCCTGAACGCCTGGCGCGCACGCTCGGCACAGGGGCGGCTCAGCCGCTCGACGAGACCGTTCCAGCGGATATCGGTCTCGGGATCGCGGCCCTGGCCGGCGAGCCAGGTGCGCCGCTCGGCATGATCGACGACGACGGCCCAGTCGTAGATGCCGATCGCCATCTCCGGGATGCGCTCGACGTCCCGCGCGCGCGACGGCAGGCGCTCGATGCGCCGCGCGAGATCGTACCCGAAATAGCCGATGGCGCCGCCGCTGAACGGCAGCGCCGTCGCGAGCGCCGGGTCCGCGTTGACGAAACGCCGCAGCAGCGCGAACGGATCCTCGCGCGAGAGCTCGACGCCGTCGGCGTGAAGCTCCGTAAGATTGCCGCGCGTCACCAGGCGGACGTACGGCTGCGCGGCGAGGATGTCGTAACGCGACTGTCCCGGATGATGCAGGCCGCTGTCGAGAAACACGGCCCACGGCAGATCGGCGATCGCTTCAAACAGTGGCGCACTGTCGGGCTGGTACGGCAGCTCGGTGAGGAATGGCGGATTCATGAGCGCGGTGACGCGTGCGAAATGATGCGCTGACGCGGTGACGCCGTGACGCAGTGACGGCGTGCTGACGGTTTACAGTAACATCACCGCGTCACGGCGTCACTTCACACCGCGTCACCAGCAACGGAGCCGGCATGAGCCCGATGAGCGAGCGTCTCGCGCTTCACACGTGGTCTCTCGATAGCACGCCGCTGGCGCAGGCGCTTCAAGCGGCGCGCGCAGGCGGCTGGAACGCGGTGGAGCTTCGGCGCATCGACTTCACGCGCTGCTTCGACCAAGGCAAGACGAACGAGCAGGTCATCGCGCTGGTGCGCGAAAGCGGCCTGAACGTCGCGGTGCTCGGTACGGAGTACGGGCTCATTTTTGCGAAGGGCGACGAAAGCCGGCGGCTCTTCGATGTACTGGAACAAACATGCCGCAACGCGCGCGCGCTGGGCTGCGACATGATCATGATCGCGCCGGGGCAGAACACGGGTACGATCAAAGAAGCGGCCGCGAATTTCCGCACGGCCGGCGAAGTGGTCGCAAAACACGGTCTGCGCATCGCGCTCGAGTTCAATTCCGCGCACGACGTCATCAACCGGCTGGAAGTCGCACGCGAAGTGATCTCCCTGGCGGGACACCCGAGCGCGGGGCTCCTGCTCGACGCCTACCACCTGGAGCGCAGCGGCGGCGGCGGGCGCGGCTTCGAGGATGTCGCGCCGGAGGAGATCTTCACCTTCCAGTTCAGCGACGTGCCGCACGGACCGCCATCGAGCGAGCGGCGGCCGACCGACCGGCTCGTGCCGGGCCAGGGCAGAGTGCGCTGGAACGACGTTTTCGCCCTGCTCGCGGAAAAGCGCTACGAAGGCTATCTGAGCTACGAAGCGCCGAATCCCGCGCTATGGTCGCGGCCGCCGGCGGAGGTCGCGTGCGAGGCGGCCGCGGCGGCTCGAAAGTTCCTCGCACAGGTCGAATAAGCGCCTGCGCGACAGCCCACGTCGCGACGAAGAGAACTGGGACTGCGGATTCGCCGCTACCGGCGATGTGCCGGTCTTGAGCTTGCGCACCGCTGCGAGCTCATTTGTACAGCCGCACCTCTCTGAGCGCGACCTCGTTGTTCTTGCCGACCGTGTTGACGGCCTCGGCCTGATCGGAGCTGACGCGCAAATGAAAGTTGGATGCACGCGTTGCTGCTGCAGTTGGATGCCGGAGGCGTCCAGCTTTCGTTGATGGTGAAATCAGCGCCCGACTCGAGTCTCGCAACGGTCCCTGACTTGACCGAGCCGAAGCGGGTCATGCCAGTGGTCAGAATTTCCCAGCGAACGTTCGTCGCAGGCGCCGTTCCTTTGTTCGTTATTTTGGTGGCAGTGCTTCGCGGGTTCCAGTCATCGTGAGCCCGGCACTCGTCAGCGTCTTCGGCTGAAAGCGCGTACCGGTCACCGTCAGATTGCCGCTGGTTACGCTCTTCGGCTGGAACCGCGTGCCGGTCATCGTGAGCTGGCCCGCGGTCACGGTTTTGGGCACGAAGGTCGGCGCAGTTTGCTTGACTGACGCCTTTGCCTCCGGCGTCGCGCTCGCTGGACTCTTCTGCAGCGTTCCGCTTGGCATCGTTTGTTTCGCCCCACCAGGCAGTGCGTGCATCGCCCCATCAGGCGCTTTCTGCATCGGCTCGCCGGCCTGCGATGCGGACGGCGCCGGCAGGACGAGCGTCATCGCAATGGCGAAAGGAAGCTGAAGAGCTGCAGATCGAGTCGCCATCCGTTCCCCTTCGTAAGGAGTCGACCACATGCCTGGGCCCATCAGAGCGCGATGATGGTGGTGGCGGATCGGTTTTTTCTTCGGATGGCCCCGGTGGGCTGCGCCCCACCGGCGCCATCTGCTCTGCGCTGCAAGGATGCGCGCCAACCATGCAGCGTAGTGAGAAATCTCGCGCAATGCCGACGTGCCGTGCGCCCGGAATGTTCGCGCGGCGATGTCGCGTACCGCGAATTCGGCCGTTTGACCGATGCCAACTGCCTCGCGCATCTGCGCATGATGATGGGCTGCGAGCAGCCGAATCTGGTGCTTTGGGCGCGTGCGGCGGTAGAGGTCGCGCGCAAAGCCACGAACGACATCAAGTCAGCTGCAGCGAACAGAAGCGCCGGCCGCGTCGGCCGGATCAAATAAGTGCAAAAAGGGAGAGAGCCGCCGAAACGAGCGGCGACGCCGATGCAGTACCGAGGAGATTCACCTTCAGGCCTCAGGCCGCGCCGCGCCGCAGCTGCGGTGGCGCTCGCGCTGAGCACGATGGCGGCGGCTCAGGATTTCGGCGTCCAGACGACCGTAGACCCCGATCCGGTTTCGGCCGAAGAGCCGATTCAGATCCGTTTCAATCGCCCGCTCACGCCCAACGACGGCCGGCTGGCCGTCTTCGTCGCCTCGACGGATGTGACCGATCTCTTCCAGCGCCGCGTCAACGGGCTTGCGCTGCGGCGCGGACCTTTCCGCCTGCCGCCGGGCGAGTCGGATCTGATCGTGTATCTCGTGACGCCCAAAGAGGGCTGGCGCGAGCTGCAACGCGTGCGGCTCAACGTGATACCACCAGGCGGTCCGCAGCGCGCGCTCGTCGAGCCCAAGCTCTCCATCGGTCTCAAGGCCCAGGTCTTCGAGGGACATTCTCCCGTTACGAACCGCCCGCCCCGCGAGACGTTCCAGGATGGCACGTTCCAGGCCGCATTCAACACGGACCACCTCATCAGCGGCGTCGGCATCAAGAGCGAGTTCCAGGGTGTCGGATCGACTTACCGGCAGGAAGCGCCGCGTTTCGCCGACGAGGGCTCGGCCGCCGACAAGGCCGACCTCTCGCGCTATGCCGTCGATCTGCAGTATGGACTGCACCGCGTCGGCCTCGGCCATCTCTCCTACGGCAACCACCGGCATCTCATCAGCAACTACGGGGGCCGCGGCATCAACTTCGCCACGCGCATCGGCGCACGGAGCGATCTCGCGCTGACCGCGATGAGCGCCACACAGATCGTCGGTTTTCAAAATTTCACGGGTCTCGGCGAAGCGAACCACCGGCTGTGGGGCCTCACCTACGGCCACGAGCTCATGCCGGGGCAGGGCGCGCTGCGTGTCGAAGTCAGCATGTTGGACGGGCGCCGCAGCCCGCAGTCGAACTTCAACCAGAGCAGCGTCACGGACGCCGAGCACAGCCGTGGCTTCGGCCTGCGCATTCTGAGCACGGCGATCCCCGGCCTGCGAATCGACGCCGGCTACGCGAAGAGCTCGTTCGACAATCCGTTCGACCCGCTGCTCGCCGCGGGTCAGTCGCTGGTGCCGACGACGCGCAAGCGCAAGGACGCTCACTATCTGGACGCCGCGTACGCGCTGTTCAAGGATTACGCGCTTACCGACCGCCACAAGGTGAACGTGACGCTCAATTTCCGGCACGAGCGCATCGACCCGCAATACCGCACCATCGCCGCGATCGTGCAGGCGGACCGCCTCGTCAACTATTACGACATCACCGGTACGCTCGGCGACGTCGCGTTCCAGTACTTCCAGTCGCGCACGCGCGACAACCTGGACGACGTTCCGAGCATCCTCAAGACGAAGACGCCGCGCGAAGGGGCGAACATCGCGCTGCCGCTCAATCCGGTATTCGGATACCGCGACAGTCCGCTGGCGTGGTTGCCGACTCTGACCTATTCGTATGACCGCACGCACCAGTTCGGCCTCGGCCTGCCGATCAACAGCGGCTTCGCGCTGAGCCACGTACCGGACCAGTGGAGCGGCAACCACAATGCCGGTTTCGAATGGGCCGGACCGAAATGGCGTCTGGGCTACCGCGTCGGCTACTCGAAGCAGGACAACCGGCAGACGGGCCGCGCGTTGGCGGACCTCGCGAATCTCGGACACGTGTTGAGCGTCGGCCTCCAGCCCTGGGACACGTTCGACTTCAGCATCGAGGGCGGCATGGACCGCGCACAGACGTACGAATCGGCGAAGACGCTGCGCACGAGACGCATCGGCTTCAACGCGAACTGGCGCGTGACCGAGCGCTGGACGCTCGGTTCGACGCTCAACTTCACGCGCGGCAACGAAGGCGGCGATCTCGTCGAGAGCCGCAGCGATCTCGTCCAGGCGCAGGCGACCTACGGCTTCAAGGTGCCTGTTCCGGGCTGGCGCGCACTGCCCGCGCAGTGGTACGTGCGTTACGTGAATCAGCTCGGATTCGTTCGCGACGACACCATCGGAATCAACGCCGGCACGCATCTATGGACCGTCAGCACCGGCGTGAGCGTGAGCCTGTGGTGAGAATCCTGCTCATACTCGGCGCGCTCGCGGCCTTTGCACTCACGGCGCCCGACACGCGTGCGGTGAGCCGCGACCCCAACGGCGTCAACGTGAACTCGAATGGACCGACGTCCGTGTTCATCACGTTCGGAGCGCTCGCGAATCAGCGCCCCGCGGAGGCGTTCTGGTGCGGCGAGATCGAGCCCGCTCCCGCGCCGGACACCGGTTTCCGCTGTCGCGCGGGCACGATCTTCGGCCAGTTGCCGATACGCTTCGACCAGTCGCGGCTGTCTCCCAACGCGGCGTCGTTCACCGACATCATGACGATACCGCCGTCGGTCGCGCGCCGTGCATACCAGGCCGCGGAGACCGGCCAGAACTCGGACTTCTTCTATGTGCGGCGCTTCATCAACAACACCACGGGCGCGAGCGAGTTCGTGTTCGTGACATGCCGCATGGCCGGCGGCGGCGCGCGCGTGCCCTTCGCGCTGCTCGACGTGCGCATCGCGTTCGCCAAGGAGCGGCCGGTGCTCGAAGTCGCATTGAACGAGCAACTGCCGCCGCTCGCCGCGGAGATCCATTACAACGGCACCGGGCGGCTCAAGGGCCGGTGGGAGATCGTCATGCCGGGCGAGGATCCGCCGACGCAACGCGATCTGCTGACCGAAGCGACGCTGCCGGCGTTCGAGCGTGGACTCCAGCGCCGCTATCGGCAGCTCGAGCGCTTCGACGTGTTCCTGCCGCCAACCGGCCGCTTCGTGCTGCCGGGGCCGGATCCTTCGAAGCTGCCGAGCAATCCGGGGGGCCTCTATTACGTGCTGCTGCGCGTGGAAGCGAGCAACGACAAGGAAGCGGATTCCAATCTCGCGCTCGCCGGCGCGGGACAAGGCATCGTTCACAGCGGTGCGGTCGCCGGTTTTCCGCTGCCGCCGCTGCGCTACTACGTCGGCAGCGAGGGCCGCCAGCTCGCGATCGAAGCGGCAAGAGGCAAGCTCGATCTGTTCCTGCCGCTCGACCAGAGCGCGATATTCGGCGAGCGGCCGGTGGATTTCAGCTGGATCGAGACGCAGCAGGCGGCCTTCTACCGGCTCGAAGTGCAGGACGCACAAGGCCGCGAGATCCTGTCGGCGGTGTTGCAACCGGGCGTGGGCGCCTACCGCGCACCGCCCTGGCTCAAGGAGCGTGCGGGCGGCAAACCGCTGCGCTGGCGCGTGCTGGCCGTGAGCCCCGGCGGTGAGGTCGCCGGCGCGAGCGACTGGAGAACGCTGCAGTTCGGGTCGTGACGAAGCGAAGCCCGGCCGTGGTGAGGACCGGGCGCTCATTTACCGAGGAGGACAGTTCGCGATGAAACACACCGCCTTTTCAGCGGGGCTCTGGATCGCATTGGCCGTGGCCGCTCCGCTGCGCGCGGCGCCGATCGACGATGCCCGAAGCGCGCTCGAGAAGCTCAACAACATCGGCGACTACGGCAAAAGCGCGGCCGAACAAGCCGTCGCCCAGGCGCGCGCGGATGCCGAGAAGGTGTGGCCCGCGGCGCGTGATGCGGCAAACCGGCGCCTAAACGAAATTCGGCAAGGGCTGGATCGGCTGCGCCGCGACGCGGCGACGGTTCGCGAGAAGTCCGCCGGCAGCGGCATCGCGATCAATGTCGAAAAGCGGCAGATCGGTTCGGCGCAGCGGGACAAGGAGATCGCGACGAGGCAGGCGGAGCGGGATGCCAATCGCAAGTACGTGCAGGCTTACAAGAACGCCGCGAGTGACGGAAAGCTGACGGCTGCCGAGCGCGCGCAGATGGAAAAAGCCCAGCAGCGCATGGCGGCGCTCGACGCGGAGATCAGAAAGCTCAAGGAGCAGGACGCAAAGCTCGACAGGACGGACAGAAGCGGCATCGATGCGGGCGGCACGCGCCAGCTCGCCACTACTGAGCGCCGGCAAGCTGTCGCCGGTGGAGCAGAAAAGGCCGCGGCGGATCGTGACGCGGCAATCAAGCGTGCCGAAGAGGCATTGCGCACCGCGGAGGAGGCGCTCAAGCGCGCCGCAGCGGTCGGCACATCGTTCATCAGCAACACGCTGGGCATTTCGGTCACGACCGCGATCAGCGAGACGGTATCGCGTCTGCACAAACGGGCCGACGCGGCAAGACAGGCGTTACGCGGCCTGATTCCACCGCCGGCGGGCACCCGCCCCGCCACGCGGCGCGGAAAGTGCCGCAATCCGCTGCCGCCGCACAACGAAGTTGACTGCGACGTGCCCAACCCGGCGTCGGATTCTGATCTGCGCAACGCCCACAACAGCGCGAGTTCGGTGCTGAACGACATCGCCAAGGCCGGCGAGCTCGCGCGCGCGAGCTTCGAAGGCAAGATCGCCGGGGCGTTGAAGGAGCTGAACGCGGCGATCCAGGACCTGAACCAGAAGATCGACCAGGCGTCGCAGGCGCTTCAAGCAGCGCAGCAGTAAGCGGCGCGGACGGTGACGCGGCGCGGCGCGGTGATCCCGCGCCGCTCGCCTTGACTCGATCGATCAGTTCGACGTGGTCGTCGGGTTGTCGGGCCCGGGGCCGGAGCCCGGCCGGCCATCGACCTTTTCGATTCCGCGCGTGGGTTTCTTACCGGGCCCCGTCGAGGTGCCGTCGCCGTCGACGGGCGTGATATTGCCGCTCGTATTGCCGCCTGCGCCGAGCTGCCGCGCGGTTTCGGCGGACACCGTGACGCGCTCGGTCGCACGGCGCTGATTGTCCGACGGCAGCGTGACCTGGCGCTTCCGCTCGGCCTCCATCTGCTCCGGCGTTTTCGTCGGGTGATCTCCGGCCGTCGACTCCGGATTGGGCCGTTTCTTCGGATCGTGATTGGTGTTCTGGCGGATGCCGGCCTGAACCGACTCCGTTCTGGTCTTCTGGCCCTTCTCGTTGAACCATTCGCGCGTGGCATCCTTCGTTTCGGAATTTCGAACGGTCTGCGTGCGCATCACGCCGTTCGGGTGCCACGTGCGGTCGACGATCAGGAAGTGCTCGATAAAGGCTTTCTCACCGAACGCGTGCGATTTCGCGGCATCGCTGCCCTTCGGCCCGCCCTGAGGGTGCTGTTTCTGCTTCTGGTCGCTTTGTTGTTCCTGCCGCGATACGTGATTTCGGCCGGCATCGCGTGAAACCGTCGATCCGGCAGCAATGTCTTTCGCGAGATCGGCGCTGGTCTTCGAGGACGACGTCGTGTTGCCGTGAACGTCTTTCGTCTCGAGGCCCTTGCCGCCCTGCTGATTGGCCGCACCGGCAGCGGGCACGTCGACACCGCGGCTGCCCTTCGCGAGATCCTTGAGCTGTTGCTCACGGCTGAAGTACTCCGGGCCCACTTCTTTCGTCTTCGCCTGGCTTTTCTTGGAATTCTCGTCCTTCAGCTTCTTCGCAAGCTCCTCCGCGGTGGGCTGGCCGCCGCTGCCGCGCGAGATGTTCGAGCCGGTGCCGAGCGGATTCGCGTTCGGCATGCCGCTCGAGACGCCGATCCCGGTGCCGCCCGGCTTCGCCAGCGGATTCGTCGGATTCGACGCCTTGTTTCCCGGGCACGGCACCGTGACGCCCTGCGCGTTCGGCTTGCCGCAATCCTGCTGATTGGTCGAGCTTTGCTGCGTCGCCGACGCAGCCGGTTTCTGCTGCATCACGGCGCCCTGTGTCGTGGCGCCCTTCTGCGTCGTGCTCGCCTTCTGTGCTGTGGACGATTGGGCCCACACGCACGACGTCCCGACAACGAACGCCACTGCCACCCCACACGTTTGGCGAATCATGAAATCTCCCCTCGTTGGCACCCTGAATGACCTGTCAAAATATGATGAACGCAAACGGCGCGATGACCCATCGGTCAAACGGCCGAATTTCGAGGAGGAGGTATGGACAACCGCTGGTCGGAGATTCTGCTCGAGCTCTACTCCGCAGAGAGCCTAGAGGACTTTCGCACCCGCGCGCTGACGGTGGTGCGGCGCGAATTCGGCGGCGAGCTGACCTGCCACAACGAGATCAACCTCGCGAACGGGGATTCTCTGAGCGCCTTGAGCGACTCGATCCCGGAGTTCGGTGCGCTGCGTCCCGCTTTCTTCGAGCACGTCGAGCAGCATCCGTCGGTGCAGCACATCCTGAAGGTGAACGGCGCCGAGCCGATCGCGCTGAAGACCAGCGATTTCGTCAGCCAACGGCGCTGGCGCAACTCGGGTCTGTACACGCAGTTCTACCGGCCGCTCGCCGACGTGCGCTATCAGCTCACCATCGGCCAGCGCTTCGATGACCGGCTGGTGTTCTTCGCGATCAGCCGCCAGCACCGGGATTTCAGCGAGGACGAGCGTGCCCTCCTGACTGGCCTGCGGCCGCACTTCATCCAGGCCTATCGCAACGCGTCGGCACGTTCCGAGCTCGCGCAGCTGCGTGCCGCTGCCGAGCGCGACGCCGAGACGCAGCTCGCCCGCGGCGAAGGGGCGGTGTTTGCACTCATCGCGCGCTTCGGCTTGACCCGTCGCGAAGCGCAGGTGCTGTTCGAGCTCGGCCAGGGCAAGAGCAACGAAGGTATCGCGGAAACGCTCGGGATCAGCCTTTCCACGGTCAAGACGCGGTTGGAGAGCGTGTTCCGGCGGCTCGGCGTCACCTCGCGTACTGCAGCAGCGCTGCGCGTGTTGAGAGCGCCGCAGGACGCGCTTTCACCCGGCAGGGAGCGCCGGCCCTCGTGAGGGTGAGCCCTAGAACACCACCACGCTGCGGATCGACTTGCCTTCGTGCATCAGGTCGAAGCCCGTGTTGATGTCGGAGAGCGCGAGCTTGTGCGTGATGAGGTCGTCGATGTTGATCTTGCCGTCCATGTACCACTCGACGATCTTCGGCACGTCGCGGCGGCCCTTGGCGCCGCCGAACGCGGTGCCTTTCCAGACGCGGCCGGTGACGAGCTGAAACGGCCGCGTGCGGATCTCCTGCCCCGCGCCCGCGACGCCGATGATGACCGACACGCCCCAGCCTTTGTGGCAGCACTCCAGCGCCTGGCGCATGACCTCGACGTTGCCGATGCATTCGAAGCTGTAATCGGCGCCGCCTTTCGTGAGATTCACGAGATGCGCCACGAGATCGCCTTCGACTTCCTTCGGATTGACGAAGTGCGTCATCCCGAATTTCTCTGCGAGCGCGCGCCGTGACGCATTCAAGTCCACGCCGACGATCATGTTCGCACCCGCGAGCCGCGCGCCCTGCACGACGTTGAGACCGATACCGCCGAGGCCGAAGACGACCACGTTCGCACCCGGCTCGACTTTCGCGGTATTGATGACCGCACCGATGCCGGTGGTGACACCGCAGCCGATGTAGCAGACCTTGTCGAACGGCGCGTCTTCCCGGATTTTCGCGAGCGCGATCTCGGGCACGACCGTGTAGCTGGAGAAGGTCGAGGTGCCCATGTAATGCAGGATCTTGCGGCCGTCGAGCGAGAAGCGGCTCGTGCCGTCGGGCATCAGCCCCTGCCCCTGTGTGATGCGTATCGCCTGGCAGAGATTCGTCTTGTCCGACACGCAGTACTCGCACTCGCGGCACTCGGGCACGTAGAGCGGAATCACGTGATCGCCCTTCTTCAGCGACTTCACGCCGGGCCCGACGTCCACGACGACGCCTGCGCCTTCATGGCCGAGGATCGCGGGAAACAGGCCTTCGGGGTCGGCGCCGGACAAGGTGAACTCGTCGGTGTGGCAGATGCCCGTCGCCTTGATCTCGACCAGCACCTCGCCCGCCCTCGGACCCTCCAGATCGACGGTCTCGATCGTAAGCGGCGCACCGGCCTTGTGCGCGACAGCGGCTTTGACTTTCATTGCGCCTCCTTGGGGTAATGCCCCGATGGTACCGTAGGGTGCGTCGATGACGCACCGGCCGGTGCGCAATCTGCGCACCCGACGTGACAATAACGCATGCAAACGAAATATCGCGGGCGCTTCGCCCCGTCGCCGAGCGGTCCCCTGCATTTCGGATCGCTCGTCGCAGCCGTGGGGAGCTATCTGGATGCACGCGCGAATGCCGGCGCGTGGCTCGTGCGCATCGACGATCTCGATCCGCCACGCGTGGTGCCGGGCGCGGCGGACGACATTCTGTCGACGCTGGAAGCGTGCGGGCTCGAATGGGACGAGCGCATCGTCTATCAAAGCACGCGCTCCGACGCCTACCATGCGGCGCTGCATGCGCTGCGCCAGCAGGGGCTCGTTTATGCCTGCGCGTGCAGCCGCCGCGAGATTGCCGATTCCGCCGTCTCAGGCATAGAAGGTTATGTTTATCCCGGAACGTGCCGGACGGGTCTGCCCGCCGCTCGCGCGGCGCGGGCGTGGCGGGTGAAAACCGTGGCCGCGCACAGTGCATTCGACGATCGCGTTCAGGGCCGCATCGAGCACGATATCGAGCGCGAGATCGGCGATTTCGTGCTCTACCGTACGGATCGTGTCTACGCCTACCAGCTTGCCGCCGCGCTCGACGATGCCGAGGCCGGCGTCACCGACGTCGTGCGCGGCGCCGACCTCCTGCATTCCACGCCGCGGCAAATCTATCTCCAGCGACTGCTCGGGCTGCCCACGCCGCGCTACGCGCATCTTCCGGTCGCGGTAAACGAGCGCGGGGAGAAGCTTTCGAAGCAGACGCATGCGCCAGCAGTGGATGCCGCGCGCGTGGGGCCCGCGCTCGTTGCGGCATTGCGTTTTCTGGGACAGGCGCCGACTGCGGAGCTGGCGCAGGCCCGCGCGCCGGCGATACTCGAATGGGCGCTCGCGAACTGGAGCCTTGCCCGCGTGCCGCGGATGCGGGACCTCCCCTCACCCCCACCGTCTCCCCGCTAACGCGCGGCGAGAGAGAATTCGGCTTGTCGCTCGCCCAGCGAAGGTCCGGCTAGGGCGAAGCTAAGCGGTCAGCACCGGCGAGCCGTCGCGAAACACGATCAACTGCCGGGGTGCCATCGGCGTCCACGTCTCGTTGTCGGTGAGCGGCGTCGTCGCGATCACGGCGACCTTGTCGTTGGGCGTGGTGACGGCGCTGAAATCGACCGTCACGTCGTCGTCGATGAGATGTGCCTGCGCGAACGGCGCATGGCGCAGGATGTAGCAGAGCCGGTCGTAGCAGTGCGCGGCGAGATATTCGCCGTTCGAGAGCAGGTAATTGAAGCGGCCGTGCGCGGCCAGCTCGCGCGTGAGGGGCTCCAGCACGCCGAAGACGTCCTCCAGCGGCGGCTGCGCGTCGGGGAATCGCCGGCGCAGCGTCTCCAGGACGTAACAGAACGCGCGCTCGCTGTCGGTGGTGCCGACCGGCCTGTAATCGCCGCGCAGCGTGGGCGTGAAATTCTCCAGCGTCCCATTGTGCGCGAATATCCAGTACCGCCCCCACAGCTCGCGCACGAATGGATGCGTGTTCTCGAGCGCGACGCGGCCTTGGGTGGCCCTGCGGATGTGCGCGATCACGTTCATCGAATGGATCGGATACTTGCGCACGAGCTCCGCGATCGGTGATTCGACGGCCGATTTCGAATCGAGAAAGAGACGACAGCCGGGTCCTTCGAAAAACGCGATGCCCCAGCCGTCCGCATGCTCGTCCGTGGCGCCGCCGCGCCGATGGAATCCCGCGAACGAGAAGCAGATGTCCGTCGGGACGTTGCAGTTCATGCCGAGGAGCTGGCACATCGTTATTGCGCGTTCGCGGGGGTGACGACCTCGCGGCCCGGTCCGGACTTGCGCCGCGCCGCACGCTCGATCGCCGCGACGATGTCGCGCGCGGCCGCCTGCGCCGCCGCTTCGCCCGCGGCGATGTTCTGGAACTTCGCGCTGAAGTCGAGGAGCCGCGTGCGTACCGTCTCCGGACGGATGACGACGTCGGCCGCCGCGAGATCGGCTGCGGCGAGCTCGCGGGCGCGGTGCCAGCGCGTGAGATCGACGGCGATCACGAGGTCCGCACCCATCGCCTTGGCGACATGTACGGGCACGGGGCTCGTGAGACCGCCGTCGATGTACGTCACGCCTTCGATGACCGGCGGGATGAAGAGATCGGGCACGCTCGCGGAGGCGCGCACCGCGAGCCCGGCGTCTCCACGGTTGAAAACGATCATCCGGCCGGTGCCCGATTCCGTCGCGATCACGGCCAACGCTCGCTCGAGCCGCTCGATCGGCCGGTTCGCGAGCGAGCGGTTGACGAACGCCTGGAGCGCTTCGCCGCGCACCCAGCCCTGCCCGAACAGCGAAAAATCGATCAGCGCTCCCTGGTCGAGCTCCGCTGCCAGCTCGACGAGCGCGTGGCCGCTGTAACCGCCGGCATAGAGCGCGGCGACGATCGCACCCGAGCTCGAGCCCACGACGAGATCCGGCTTGACGCCCGCCGCTTCGAGCGCCTTGATCACACCGACATGGGCAAAGCCGCGCGCGCCGCCGCTGCCGAGCACGAGCGCGACGACCGGCCGCTCCGCTTTCAGCGGCACGATCGCGTGCGCCGACGGCGGCGCGAGCTTCGCGGCGTCGGGCGCGAGTGGACCGCAGGCCGAGGAGAGCCCGGCCAGCAGCGCAAGCGTGACTGCGGGTTTTCGCATGGATCTTTCCGGTGGATGGACGTCCGCGTGCAAGTCTAATCGACTCGCATCACCCCTCGCCGGAACGCTCGGCCTGCGCTGTGTTCGCCGTGTAGCCGTGTTTGCGCGCGTCGCCCTCGCACTGCGTGCGCGAGGTGAAGCCGACCGGGCTCTCCTCGCGGCCTTCGCTCACGGGCTTGCGCCAGTACCACCGTAGCTGTACGCCGCCGTCGACCTCGATCTTACGGGTGAAGATCTTCCAGTCCACGCGCGGATCTAGAGCTCGCGTCCACTGCGGCCGCGCAATCCGAGCAGCACGTACGCGGCCGAGGCGCACGCGGCCACGGTAACCGCGACGCTGCAGCCGATGCCGAAGCCCGCCGCCGAGATGATGAACACGGGTGCGTGCGCGGCGAGCGCTTCGGAAGAGGCGATCCCGAGGAAGGACCCGGCAGCGATCGCGAGCCAGCGCCGGATGTACGTGAGCAGCATCACGCGGCGGGCGCGGTTGTAGGACAGCGCGCGCTCGCGGCGCCAGGCCGGTCCGTGCGAGGCGTCCATGAAGAGCGCGAACGGATCGAGGTAGAGCGTGAGCTGGCGGTGTAGCGGCAGCCGCGCGCGGCCCTCGGGTGTGAGCAGCGCGAGCAGGTCGGGCTGTGCCGGATCGATCGCCATGGCGTGCAGCATGCCGGTTTCGTGCCAGTCGTGCTGTGACGGTTTTACCGATTGTCCTTTTTCACCTCGGCGCGCGCCTCGTCGATGCTCCCCTGCACCGCTTTCGCGATCTCGGAGCCGGGCGGTAATTGCGCGAGCAGCCGCTCCCACAATCGTACCGCATGCGCGTAGTCGCGCCGTTTGAACGCGGCGGTGCCGCCCAGCGCCAGCGCTTTCGGGTTGTCGGGCTCGATTTCGAGCGCGCGGGCGAGGAGCTTCTCCGGTTCGCCGGCGAGATCGCGTCCGCGCGACATGGCCAGCGCGTCCGCGTAGTCGGTGAGGAGCCGCGCGTTGTCGGGCAGCCGCTCTACAGCGTTACGGTAAGCCGCGGCCGCCTCGTCGTGCCGGCCCAGCACGGTATAGGAGCGGCCGAGCATCGCCCAACCTTCCGCATCGCCGGGATTCTGCTTGAGCCTCGATGCGAGCTTCTCGACCATCGCCGCGATCTGCTCGGCCGTGACGGTGTCGGCAGCGTCGCGCGGCGCCGTCGCCTCGGGCGCAAGCGCCCGCGGCGTGCCGACGAGGAGGTAAACGGTGCCTGCGAGCAGCGGTATGGCCACGGCGGCGACCACGGCGCTCCTTACGCCACGCTGCGCGGCCGGCGCCGAAGCCTCGGTCGCGGCTACGTCCGCCAGCAGCCGCGCTTCCAGCTCGCGCCGCGCTTTGTCGTAGTGCTGAGGCGAGAGCGTGCCGGCGGCGAGATCGGAGTCGAGCTCGCGGAGCTGATCGCGATAGACCGCGGTGTTCACGGCGTCACGCGACACGCGTCCACGGCGCCGGCCGGACGCGAGCACGGGTACGACGAAGGCGAGCGCGACGGCGACGAGCACCGCCACGGCGATGAGGAACGCGATCACCGGCTGTCGGCGCGATCTTCGGGCGCGAGCAGCGCCGCGGCGCGCGCGCGCTCGCTCTCGGTGAGCTCGGGCTCCGGCGCGCGGCGCGCCGCAAGCCGACGAAACAACACGGCGAGACCCACGACGAGCAGGATGAGCGGACCGAACCAGAGCACGAGTGTCGAGCCTTTCATCGGGGGCCGGTACAGCACGAAATCACCGTAGCGCGCGACCATGTAGTCGACAATCTCGCGCTCGGTCATGCCCTGCTTCATCTTCTCGCGCACCTGATTTCTGAGATCGACCGCGAGCTCCGCGTTCGAATCCGCCAGCGACTGGTTCTGGCAGACGAGGCACCGCAGCTCGTTCGAGAGCGCCATCACCCGCGCCTCGAGCTGCGGATCGGCGGCCGCGGGCGCGGCCTCGGCGGCGATCGCCGCCTGGGAGGCCGCGAGACTCCAAAGGCAGACGATGAGGAGCGCTCTCACCGCGTCACCTCTTCTGCGTCACTGCTTCGCCTCACCTCTTTCTCGTCACTCTTTTTGCAGCTTGTCGACGAGCGGAAGTACCTTCGTCTGCACGATCTCGGGCGTCAGCACGCCGATGCGCTTGTAGCGAATGACGCCGCGCTTGTCGATGAGGTAGGTCTCCGGGACGCCGTACACGCCATAGTCGATGCCGACCGCGCCCTTCGCGTCGAATGCCGACAGCCGGTACGGATCCCCGAACTGCTTCAGCCAAGCAAGCCCGGCGTCTCGCTGGTCCTTGTAGTTGAGTCCGTAGATCGGCACCGCGCCCGACCGGGCGAGCTCCACCAGCACCGGATGCTCGTCGCGGCAGCTCGCGCACCAGGACGCCCAGACGTTGAAGAGCCACACCTGCCCGCGCATGTCCGCCGGCGAGAACGTCTTCGTCCGATCGTGAAGCTGCGGCAGCTCGAACGGCGGCGCGGGCTTGTCGATGAGCGGAGAAGGCACCTCTCGCGGATTGAGCGTGAGCCCGACGGCGAGCAGCGCGACCAGCGCGGCGAAGGCGCCCAGCAGCAGGAAACGGGAGAGCGCCGGCGCTTTCTGGACGGTTTCGGCTGACACGGCGCGGCGAGCTCGTTACGCCGCTTCGGCAACGCCGGCCGCTTGCGATCGCGGCGACGGTACGCGGCTGCCGATGCGGTAACGGCGGTCGGAGGCGGCGAGCGCGCCGCCGAGCGCCATAATGACGCAGCCGATCCAGATCCAGGTGACGAACGGCTTGTGCTGGACGCGCACCACCCAGGCGGTGGGCGAGACCGGCTCGCCGAGCGCGACGTACAGGTCGCGCGTCACGCCGGAATCGATCGCGGCTTCGGTCATCGCATTCTGCTGCACGGTGTACACGCGCTTCTCCGGGTGGAGCGTCGAGACGCGTGTGCCATTGCGCGTGACTTCGATCGTGCCGCGCACGGCGCGGTAGTTCGGCCCTTCGACGTCGTGCGTGCCGGCGAAGCGGAAAGCGTAGCCGGCGAGCTGCACCGTCTCGCCCGGCTCCATGCGCACGTCCTTTTCTTCGCCGTAACCGTTGACGAGCGTGACACCGACCACGAATACGGCGACGCCGACGTGCGCGAGCAGCATGCCGTAGTAGCTCGTCGAAGAGCCGCGCAGCTTCGCGGCGAAGCCCGCTCCCGGCGTATTGCGCAGCCGCTGCACGAGGCTCGTGACGCTGGTCGCCACGATCCACGCCGCGAGCAGGAGACCCGCGCTGACGCCCCACGACCAGCGCCCGAGCGTGAACGGCAGCGTCAACGCGACGATGACGCTCACCGCCGCGGCCCAGGTGAGCCGCGTCGCAAGCTCGGGCAGGCTCGCGCTCTTCCAGCGCGCCATCGGCCCGATGCCCATCAGGAACAGCGCCGGCGCCATGAGCGGCACGAACACCGTCTCGAAATACGGCGGCCCGACCGAAATCTTGCCCAGGCCGAGCGCATCGAGGGCGAGCGGATACAGCGTGCCGAGCAATACCGATGCTGCGGCCACGACGAGCAGCACGTTGTTCGTGAGGAGCAGGGATTCACGTGAGACGAGATCGAACGCGCCGCCGAGCCCGACGCGCGGCGCACGCCACGCGAAGAGCGCGAGCGACCCGCCGACGACCACCGTGAGGAACGCGAGGATGAACACGCCGCGTGTGGGATCGGTCGCGAAGGCGTGCACCGAAGTGAGCACGCCGGAGCGCACGAGAAAGGTGCCGAGCAGCGAGAGCGCGAACGCGAGGATCGCGAGCAGCACCGTCCAGCTCCTGAACGTGCCGCGTTTCTCCGTCACCGCCAGTGAATGCACGAGCGCGGTGCCGACGAGCCACGGCATGAAGGACGCGTTCTCGACCGGATCCCAGAACCACCATCCGCCCCAGCCGAGCTCGTAGTAGGCCCAGTAGCTCCCGAGCGCGATGCCGAGCGTGAGGAAAAGCCAGGCGGTGGTGGTCCACGGCCGCGACCAACGCGCCCACGCGGCGTCGAGGCGTCCGGACAGCAGCGCCGCGATCGCGAACGAGAAGGCGACGGAGAAGCCGACATAACCCATGTAGAGCATCGGCGGATGGAACACCATGCCCGGGTCCTGCAGCAGTGGATTCAGATCTCGGCCGTCCGGCGCACCGGGAACGAGCCGGTCGAACGGGTTGGAGGTGAAGAGCATGAACAGGAGGAACCCGGCGCTCACGAGCCCCATCACGGCGATCACGCGCGCCACCATGTCTTCGGGCAGCCGCCGGCTGAACACGGTCACCGCGGCGGTCCACACGCAGAGCATGAGCACCCACAGGAGGAGCGACCCTTCGTGTCCACCCCACACGCCCGCGACCCGATATTCGAGCGGGAGCTTCGAGTTCGAATGGTTGGCGACGTAGGCGACGGAGAAATCGTTCGCGACGAACGCGTAGGTGAGGCACGCGAACGCGATCGCGACGAACACGAGCTGGCCCTGCGCCGCGGGCCGCGCGACCGCCATCCACGTGGCGTTGCCCCGCGCAGCGCCGGCGAGCGGCAGGATCGCCTGCATCAGCGCGAGCGTGAGCGCGAGGGCGAGCGCGAACTGTCCCAGCTCGGGGATCACTTGGAGTTCCCCTTCGCCATCGATTGCACGCCCGTTTCGTGTGCTCTTTTCAGCGCCTCGGCGGCTTCGGGCGGCATGTAGTTCTCGTCGTGCTTCGCGAGCACCTCGCTCGCAACGAAGCTGCCGTCCGCTCCGAGTCTTCCCTGCGTCACCACGCCTTTGCCTTCACGAAACAGATCGGGCAGCACGCCGCGGTACGTCACCGGAATCGTCTTCACCGTGTCGGTCACGACGAACTGCACGGTGACGCCGTCGGGCTGGCGCTTCACGCTGCCGGGCTCGACGAGGCCGCCGATCCTGAACGTGCGCCCCTGCGGCGCCTCGTTCGCCGCAACCTGCGTCGGCGTGAAGAAGAACACGAGACTCTGCTGGAAGGCGGAGAGCACGAGCGCGGCCGCGACGCCGAGCGCGGCGATCCCCGCCGCGACGGCGATCAGGCGCTTGTGACGCGGCTTCATCGCGGCCTTGCGCCGAGGCCGGGCGCACGAAGGCGCCGCAGGCTGCGTTCCCTGCGCACGAGGATCAGGAGCTCGACCGCGAGCGCGCCGAGCGTCACGCCGTACGAGCCCCAAACGTAGAGGCCGTAGCCGCCCATGTGCAGAAAATCGCCGATACCGTGCCAGCTCATGCCACCGCTTCCTTGAACCATTCGCTCGCGCGCTCCCGCTCCGCGATGATCGCGCGCACACGCAGCAGCGCCGCCGCGATGCTGTACATCCAGAACGCCAGCGCGACCAGCAGCATTCCGGCGAGCATGGTGGCGGCCATGCTGGGCGCCTTCGTGAGACTCACCGACGCGCCCTGGTGCAGCGTGTTCCACCATTGAACAGAGAAGTAAATGATCGGTACGTTCACGACACCGGTCAGCGCGAGGATCGCGCCCGCGCGGTCGGCCCGCCGCGGGTCGTCGATGGCCGCCGTCAGCGCCATGAAACCGAAGTACAGGAAGAGCAGGATCAGCTCCGAAGTGAGCCGCGCATCCCACACCCACCACGTCCCCCAGGTCGGCTTACCCCACAGCGCCCCGGTCCACAGCGCGATAAAAGTGAACAGCGCGCCGGTCGGCGCGAGCGCCGAGGCCATCATGGCCGAAAGCCGGGTGTTGAGCACGAGCCCCGCGGCTGCCCAGCCGGCCATAACCACGTACACGAACATGGACAGCCACGCCGCGGGCACGTGAATGAAGATGATCCGGTAGGCCTCGCCCTGCTGCGCATCGGTCGGAGCGACGAAAAAGCCGACGTAGAGACCGGCCGCCAGCAGCACGGCGGCGGCCGCGCCGAACCACGGCGCAAGCCGGCCGGCCACCGGGAAAAACGCCGCCGGCGACGCGAATCGAAACAAGTTCATGATTGGTGACGGATTTTACGCCAGACTGTGGCGCACGCGCGGTGTGGGGCCGGCGATTCAGATGCACGGCCGCCGGAGCCGCTCGATGCGGCGATCCGCGCGCGTTCCGGTGCACACCACCGTCGAACGCTTCGCGCTCGTCGATGCGAACGACGCGCTCGCACGGCTGCGCGAAGGTCGGCTTACGGGCGCCGCGGTGCTGACGCTTTAGGCGAAACCCAGCGCGGGCGCTGCGAAATGCCAGGCGAGACCCGCCGCGCCGCATGCGCCGATCACCGGGATGATGCCGGCCTTGTAGCGCCAGAGGGCGACGAACGCCACCAGGCCGATCACCGCCGAGGCCCATTCGAAGCCGCCGCCGAAACCGTCGGGCCACATCACGTGGTAGGCGAAGAACACTGCGAGGTTGAGGATCACGCCGACGACCGCCGCGGTGATGCCCGTGAGCGGCGCGGTGAACTTGAGATCGCCGTGTGTCGTCTCGACGAGCGGCCCGCCGATCAGGATGAAGATAAAGCTCGGCAGGAAGGTGAACCAGGTCGCGACCGCCGCACCCGCCGCGCCCGCGAGAAAGAGCGCTTCGGGTCCGAGCGCCGCCTTCATCCATGCGCCGACGAATCCGACGAACGCGACCACCATGATGAGCGGTCCCGGTGTGGTCTCGCCGAGCGCGAGACCGTCGATCATCTGCGTCGCGGTCAGCCACTCGTGATGCTCCACCGCCGCCTGATATACGTACGGCAGCACCGCGTACGCGCCGCCGAACGTGATCAGCGCAGCCTTGGAAAAAAACCACGCCATCTGCGTGAGCGTCGACTCCCACCCGTAGACCGCCGCGAGCGCGCCGAGCACCGTGCCCCACAATGCAAGACCGACGGCGAGCACCTTCAGCGTCCTCGGCCACGAGAACAGCGCATGCCGCGGCGTCGGCGTGTCGTCGTCGATGACGGCGGGACCGAATGATTTTCCGCCGCCGCCGTGGCCACCCGGCGTCTTGAAGATCGCCGGCGCGATGCGCCCGCCGATGAACCCGATCACGCCCGCGCCGATCACGATCAGCGGGAACGGCACGTCGAAAGCGAAGATGGCGATGAACGCGGCTGCGGCGATCGCCCACAGCGTGCCATTCGTGAGCGCGCGCGAGCCGATGCGGTACGCGGCGAAGAGCACGATCGCGGTCACAGCCGGTTTGATGCCGTAGAGGATGCCGGCAACGACGGGCACGTCGCCATAGGCCAGGTAAATCCACGAGAGCGCGATCAGTATGAAGAGCGACGGCAGCACGAACAGCCCGCCGGCGACGATGCCGCCCCACGTGCGATGCATCAGCCAGCCGATATAGGTCGCGAGCTGCTGCGCTTCCGGTCCCGGCAGCACCATGCAGTAATTGAGCGCGTGCAGAAAGCGCCGCTCGGAAATCCAGCGGTAGCGTTCGACGAGCTCCTGGTGCATGACCGAGATCTGTCCCGCGGGCCCGCCGAAGCTGATGAAGCCGAGCTTCAGCCAGAACCAGAAAGCATCGCGAAACGGAACATCGGAAGCGACGCCCTGCGGCGCAGTTGCCGTGGCGGGTGTCGCGGGTGTGGCGGCGTGGCTCATGTCAAGGCGCTCCATGCGTACGCAAGTCGTCAGAGCAGGCCTTGGACGCGGAAAGCTCGTCTTCTGGGAACGGGGAGTCTGCCGGCCCCCGCGGTCGGAAGACTAACATATCGATCGTGATTCCCTGGCTCGAGCGGCACCAGCCTTTTCCGGCCGTCACGCGCGCGTTGAGCGAACCGAACGGCCTGCTCGCAGCGGGCGGCGACCTCTCCACCGAGCGCCTGCTCGACGCTTACCGGCGCGGCATCTTCCCGTGGTACAGCGAAGGTCAGCCCGTGCTGTGGTGGAGCCCCGATCCGCGCATGGTGCTCGTACCCGGCGAGGTCAGGCTCTCCCGATCGCTCAGGAAGAGGCTCCGCCGCCGCAATTGCGAGGTCCGCACCGACAGCGCTTTCCACGACGTGATCAGCGCGTGCGCGGAGCCGCGCGCGCGCGAGGCCGGCACCTGGATCACGTCCGAGATGGCGTCGGCATACGCTGCACTGCACAGCGCGGGCTACGCGCATTGCGTCGAGACGTGGATCGAAGGCCGTCTCGCAGGCGGTCTGTACGGCGTCGCGATCGGCAGGATGTTTTACGGCGAGTCGATGTTCTCGCGCGAGACCGACGCATCCAAGATCGCGCTCGCGCATCTCGCGCGGCAGCTCGAGCGCTGGCAGTTCGGCTTGATCGACTGCCAGATGGCGACGCCGCATCTCGCATCGCTCGGGGCACGCGAGATCCCGCGGGTCGATTTCCTGCGGGCGGTGGCAGAATTGGTAAACTACCCCACACGCTTCGGGCCGTGGCGCTTCGACGATGACCTATTTGACTGATTTTCCGCTGTCGGTGCTGCAGTTCTACGCGACTGCGCCGTATCCGTGCAGCTATCTGCCGGAGCGCATGGCGCGCTCGCAGGTCGCAACACCCAGTCATCTCATCGACGGCTCGGTCTACAGCGAGCTCGTGCGCGCCGGATTCCGCAGGAGCGGCGCGTTCACCTACCGCCCCTATTGCGACAACTGCCGCGCGTGCGTGCCGGTGCGCATACTGGCGGAGGAATTTCAGCCGAACCGTGCGCAGCGCCGGACGCAGAAGCGGCACGCGGATCTGACGGCGCAGATGCTCGATCTGAAGTACAGTGCCGAGCACTACGCGCTGTACCTGCGCTACCAGTCGCGGCGGCACAGCGGCGGCGGCATGGACCAGGACAGCCGCGAGCAGTACCGGCATTTCCTGCTTCAGAGCAACGTCGATTCGCGTCTGATCGAATTCCGCGAGGATGGCGTGCTGCGCATGGTGAGCATCGTGGACGAGCTGCAGGACGGCCTTTCGTCGGTCTACACCTTCTTCGACCCGGACGTGCCGGCCGCGAGCTTCGGCACCTACAACATCCTGTGGCAGATCGGCCTGTGCCGTAAGCTCGATCTGCCGTATCTGTATCTCGGCTACTGGATCGGCCAGAGCCGCAAGATGGCCTACAAGATTCAGTTCCAGCCGATGCAGGGGCTCATCCAGGGCCGCTGGCAGCCGCTGCGCACGCCCGGCGAAGCACCGCAGTAATCTTCTTCGCAATCCCGGCAGTGCCCGGTCGGTAACGGGTTTTCTGGAGTGCCGCCATGGCGGTTCAGGTGCGGCAGACCCGCCGTAAAATCGCGCCGGTGTCATACGTCCTATTACGGCCCGCGCTCTTCGCGCTCGAACCGGAGCTCGCACATCACGTCACTCTCGCGTCGCTGAAGGCGCTCGAACGCGTCGGGCTCGCGCCGGTGCCGCGGCCGCGCGAAGGGTGCGAGCGGCAGGTGATGGGGATCACGTTTCCGAATCCGGTGGGCCTCGGCGCAGGGCTCGACAAGAACGGCGCTTACATCGATGCGCTCGCCACGCTGGGGTTCGGCTTCATCGAGGTGGGTACGGTCACGCCGCGACCGCAGCCCGGCAATCCGAGGCCGCGGCTGTTTCGCGTGCCCGAAGCGCACGCGATCGTGAACCGGATGGGATTTAACAACCACGGCCTCGAGCGCTTCGTCGAAAACGTCCATCGCGCGCGCTGGCGCGGCGTGCTCGGCATCAACATCGGCAAGAACTTCGATACGCCGATGGAATACGCGGCGCGCGATTACCTCGCGTGCCTGAAGAAGGTGTACGCGCTCGCGAGCTACGTCACGGTCAACATCTCCTCGCCCAACACGAAGGGACTGCGCGATCTGCAGGCCGCGGATCAGCTCGATGCGCTGCTCGCGGCGCTCGCGCGGGAGCGAGACGAGCTCGCCCGCCGCTACCGCCGGCGCGTACCGCTCGCGCTCAAGATCGCGCCGGACCTCGAGCAGGAGCAGGTCGATGCGGTCGCGGCGCTGCTGCGGCGCTATGAGATCGATGCGGTCATCGCGACCAATACGACGATCGCGCGCGACGGCGTGGCGGCACTGCCGAACGGCAACGAGACCGGCGGCTTGAGCGGCGCGCCGCTGACCGTCAAGTCGACTGCCATCATCGAGCGGCTCGCCGGCGCGCTCGCCGGCGCGATCCCGGTGATCGGAGTGGGCGGCATCATGAACGGCGCCGACGCGCGCGCGAAGATCGCAGCGGGCGCGAGCCTCGTTCAGCTTTACACCGGCTTGATCTATCGCGGGCCCGCGCTCGTCGCCGAATGTCTGGATGTGTTGTGCGGAGCGGCGCGCCATCCGGCAGCCCGCCTCGGCCGGTAAACAAGTTCAGAGGAAAACGATTTCCCTCCTCAACCTTCGAGTTGCCGACGCGGTCGCGGTGATCGATGAGGCGCGCTGCATCGGCTGCACGCTGTGCATACAGGCGTGCCCGGTGGACGCGATCGTCGGCGCGGCGAAGCTCATGCACACGGTCATCGCCCCGGCGTGCACCGGATGCGAGCTGTGCCTGCCGCCCTGCCCCGTCGATTGCATCGAGATGCGCCCGCTGCCCACGCGCGACGCCGCCGCGCGCGAGGCGGCGCAGTCCGAGGCGCTGCGCCGGCACACCGCGCGCGACGCACGGCTCGCGCGGCTACGGCAGGAAAAGCTGGCGCGCGCCGCCGCGCTGCGCGATGAAGCGGCTGCGCGAAAAAAACGCGAGACGATCGCGAAGGCGATGGCGCGCGCCGCGGAACGGCTCAGGCAAAAATGAGATAGGCGGCGCCCAGGATGAGCGCCGCCTGCAGCGCCTTGTAAAGCTTGCGGTTGCGTCGCTTGAGCGCCCGCGCGGCGCCGCTCACGCGAGCGGCGATCGGATGGTAAACCCTGCCGTAGAAGCGGTTGAGCGCGCCCACCGGCTCGTTCTCGACGTTCTGCGTCGCGCTCGCCGTGACGATCCTGCGGCTCACCCACGAGTTGAGCGCGCGCATGAAGCGCAGCGTGAGCGGGCGCTCGATATCGGCGAGCAGGATGATGCGTGTCTCGTCCGTGTTGTTCTCGACGAAGTGGATGTAGGTCTCGTCGAACAGCACCGCTTCGCCGTCTTTCCAGTAGTAGCGTTCACCGTCGACGCTGATGAAGCAGGCGTCGGAATTGGGCGTCACCAGCCCGAGGTGATAGCGCATCGAACCGGCGAACGGATCGCGATGGGGGTTCAGATGGCTGCGCGGATCGAGCAGCGCGAACATGGCCCCTTTCACGGCGGGTATGCTGTTCAACAGCTCAACCGTCTTCGGACACAGCGCCTGCGCCGACGGCAGCGGCTGGTCATACCATTTGAGATAGAAGCGTTTCCAGCCGCGCTTGAAGAACGAATTGAATCCGATGTCGTTGTTGTCGAGCGCGATCCTGATGTAGCCCTCGTCGCGCAGGCGCAATGCTTCGTCGCGCATCGTCCGCCAGTTCTCGGAGAGCGGCTCGAGCTCCGGGAACTCGCGCTCGCCCAGGAGCGGCTTCGACGGGATCGCGGAAAAGAGATACATGAGCGCGTTGTACGGGGCCAGCAGCGAAGAATGATTGAAAAGCTGGCGCACGAACGGAAAGCGCACGCGCCCGCGCAGGTGCACGTACAGCACCGATAGCAGAAACAGCGCGAGGATCAGGTACTTGAGCTGGATCTCGGGCAAGACTCTAGCGGCCGCCGCCCATGATGCCGCGGAACATGTCGAGCCCCGGGATGGCCGCGCCGCCGCGCCGCACGCCCTGACCGACCCCCGGCACACCGCCCAAGCCCGCGCCGTCCTGTTGTTGCTGGGACTGCTGGCTCTCCTGCGCGAGCGCACGTCCGGGAGCGGCCGGCGCGGCGCGTCCCGCGACGGGGGCCGGCAGGCTGTCACCTGCGACTTGCAGCGGGGGTGGCGGCTCCTCTCCGGGCGGAAGCTTCGCGAGTTGCGGCTCGATCGTTTCGCCCAGTTTGGTCAGCCGATCGTTCGGGTGCGGATGGGTCTCGTAAAGCAGATTCGCCGACGGGTCGCCGGCGCGCGCGCGGAGCTTTTGCAGCACGTCGATCATGCCGGAGACGCTGTAGCCTGCCTTGGCGGCGAGCGTCGTGCCGACAAGGTCAGCTTCGTACTCGGCGTCGCGATCGAGCGATTTCGTGAAGAGCTCGGCGCCTTCGCCGAGCACCTTGTCGGCGATGCCCGTGCGATCGCGGCCGGTCGCCTGAAGATACGTCTGGGCTGCCCCGGCAAGACCCTGTGTCCCCGCCTGCTTGCGCATGACCTCGACATGATGACGTTTCATCACGTGCGCCACTTCGTGGCCGAGCACCGCAGCGAGCTGCGCCTCGTTTTCGAGGATCTCGTACAGACCGCGCGTCACGAGGATCACGCCGCCGGGGGCTGCAAAGGCGTTGACGCTGCCCGTATCGATCACGCCGAAGCGCCACGGCAGGTCGGGACGGTCGCTTTGCGCCGCGATCGCGCGCCCGACCTTGTTCACGTAGCGCTGCACGTTCGCGTCGTTCACGAGCGGCGCGGCGCCCATCGTGCGGCCCGCCAGCTCGCGGCCGAGCGCGATCTCGTCCTTCTCTTCGATGCCGGTAGCGGCCGTTCCGAGATTCTTGACCGCGTTCGCGGCGCGGTTGATATCGACATTGAAAATGCTCGCTGCGTGCGCAGCCGGCCCGAACGTCGCCGCCAATATCACGACCGCGAAAAAGGAACGCCTGCTCATTCGTGCACCCTCCATTGCAACAGCGTCACTTGGCAAACGAGTCGAGCGCGTCGAGCTGCTTGCCGTCGAACGTGGCGTTCTTCAGGTCTTCTTTTTCGAGCCCGCGGATGCCGATCGTGCTGGTCGTCTGCCGGCGCTGCGACGACGCGGCGGCCGGTGCGGCGCCTGCGCCTGCGGAACCGTAGTTCACGTTGAATGCGTAAACCCAGCCGGTGCCCGCCGCGCTCTTGAGCTGGACCCACGCGCCTTTGCGGGCGATCACTTCGCCGGCAGTGCCTTCCTTCAACTGCGCCACGGGGGCGGCAGCCGCGTTGGGTTCCGTGTGGAGCGTCGAGTCCTTGGAAAGCGTTACCTGCTGGGCGGCTGCGAGGCCGCAGCCGAGCAGCCATGCACAGGCTGCGGCGCGAATGGAAAGTGCCAGGGTTCTTCTCATGGACGGCCCCTCGGGGCGGACGAAGCCGCAATTATAAATGACGCCGTAAACTCCCGGCGGTGAACCCGGCCAAACGCCACGAGATATTTCGCCGTTTTCGCGAAACCAATCCCCACCCCACGAGCGAGCTCGAGCACCGTAACGCATTCGAGCTGCTGGTTGCGGTAGTACTCTCGGCGCAGGCGACGGATAAAAGCGTGAACCTCGCGACGCGCGAGTTGTTCAGGCGGGCGCGCACGCCCGAGGCGATGCTCGCGCTGGGGGTGCAGGGCCTCGAGTCGTACATCAAGAGCATCGGCCTGTACCGCACGAAGGCGAAGAACGTGATCGAGCTCTGCCGTCTGCTCGTCACGGAACACGGCGGGGAGGTGCCGCGCACGCGCGAAGCGCTCGAGAAGCTGCCTGGCGTCGGGCGCAAGACCGCGAACGTCGTCCTGAACGTCGCGTTCGGCGAGCCAACGATCGCGGTGGACACGCACATTTTCCGCGTGGCTAACCGCACCAATATCGCACCCGGAAAGGACCCGCTCGAAGTCGAGCAGCGCCTGCTGAAGTTCGTACCCGGGGAGTTCAGGCTGCACGCGCACCATTGGCTCATCCTGCACGGACGCTACGTCTGTGTCGCGCGCAAACCGAAATGTCCCGCGTGCATCATCCGCGATCTCTGCGAGTACAAGGCGAAGACGCGTGAACCCTGAACGGACAACGCGAGTCGAACGTGAATGTTCAATCCGAGCCGCGATGAAGTCCGCCGGTTCTTCACCGGCACCTGGGCGAAGTACACGCGCGGCGAGCCGCTGGAGGGACTCGAGCGCATCGCGCTCGAGGTGATACTGCTGCACCCGGAGTATCAGCCGCTGCTGGCGGCCCCGGCACGCGCGCTCGAAAGCGAGTACACGCCCGAGGGTGGCGCGTTGAACCCGTTTCTGCATCTGTCGCTGCACCTCGCGATCGAGGAGCAGCTTTCGATCGATCAGCCGCGCGGCATACGCGCGCAATTCGAGCGGATCGCGGCCGCGACGGGCTCCGAGCACGATGCGAAGCACGCGGTGCTCGAATGCCTGGGTGAGACGATCTGGGAAGCCCAGCGCTCGGGAGGGGCGCCCGACGAGCAGGCCTATCTCGACTGCCTCGCCCGCAAATAAAACCTACGACGCGCTGCGACCCTACGGCTCGCAGCGCAAAAAGTAGCTTAGCGCGGCAGTCGCCGCGTCTTTCGAACCTTAGTGAACCAAGTAGGAGTTCTTGCGGGTGACGAGGCCCTGCTGCTTCGAGTAGTAGGCGGCGAGGTCCTCGAAATCGCGCTGGTCGAGGTTCGCGACCTGCGGCGACATGACGGCGTTCTTGCGCGCGCCGCTCTTGTAGTCCTTCATCGCCTTCACGAGATAGTCGTAGTGCTGTCCGGCGAGGCGCGGAAAGTCGGCCGCGGCGCTGTTGCCGTCGGCGCCGTGACATGCCGCGCATGGCTTCGACTTCTCCTTGCCGGCATCGGGATTGGCGGCGGACGCCGTGCCTGCCAGTGCGAACATGGAAGCCACGACTGCGATCTTGAGCGTTCTCATTTCTGTCCTCTTGCTAGCGCGAGGCCTGCTGCGCCGGCGCCGCGGCATAGAACGCCGCCAGGTCCGCCATGTCCTGATCGCTCAGGCTCGCGGCGATCGCGCGCATCGAGGGATGTTTGCGCTCGCCCGACTTGTAGGCGCGCAGCGCACTCACGACGTACGCCGCATGCTGGCCGTCGAGCTTGGGAACACTGTAAACCGATGGAAAGGCGGTCTTGTAGCCGGGAATGTTGTGACAGCCCACGCACATCGAGCTTTTGTCGCGGCCGCGGTCAGCGTTGCCCGCGGGCTGCTCGGCTGCGAACGCCGCAGACGCAAAAGCGAACGCGCAGGCGGCGGCGAGTACGTTCGGAGTTTTCATGTTGAAGAGAGGCAGAAGGCGGATGCCGGGTAGCGCGCAATTATACGATAATCGTTTCATGACGACGAGCATCACCGCGTCGGCGTGAGCGCCGCGCTGCTCTCGCGCATTCCTCCGAGGCTCACGCGCTTCCTGCCGTTCCTGCAGTGGTGGCCGCGCGTGAATCGCGTGACGTTGCGCGCCGACACGACCGCCGGACTGATCGGTGCCGTCATCGTGCTGCCTCAGGGTGTCGCGTTCGCGACGATCGCCGGTATGCCGCCCGAATATGGCCTGTACGCCGCGATCGTGCCGGCTATCGTGGCGGCGCTGTTCGGATCGAGCTGGCACCTCGTCTCGGGTCCGACGACCGCGATCTCCATCGTGATCTATTCGACCGTGAGCACGATCGCCGAGCCGGGCACGCGCGCCTATGTCGAGCTCGTGCTGATGGCGACGTTTTTGACGGGCGTGTTCCAGCTCGCGATGGGTATCGGGCGCATGGGCGTGCTCGTGAACTTCATCTCGCACACGGTCGTGGTCGGCTTCACCGCGGGTGCGGGTCTCCTCATCATCGGCAGCCAGCTCCAGCATTTCTCCGGCATCCCGATGGAGCGCGGCATGTCGTTCGCGGAGTCGGTGCACGCGTTCGTCACGCGTTTCTACGCGGTGAACTGGTACGTCGCCAGCGTGGGCGCGGTCACCCTGCTGGTCGGGATACTGGTGAAGCGCCACTATCCGAAGTTCCCGTACATGATCGCGGCATTGCTTGCCGGAAGCCTTTTCGCGGTGCTGCTCGACGCCGTTCCCGGTCTCATGGAAGCGTCCGCGATCCCGACGGTGACCGCGCTGCCCGCCGCGCTCCCCCAATTCTCCTCGCCGCCCTTTTCGCTCGAAGCGCTGCGCAAGACCGCTTCGATCGCCGTCGCCGTCACGATGCTCGGACTGACCGAGGCGGTGTCGATCGGGCGCGCGATCGCGCTGCGCTCGGAGCAGCGGGTGGACGGCAACCAGGAATTCATCGGTCAGGGCCTGTCGAACATCATCGGCAGCTTTTTCTCAGCCTACGCCTCGAGCGGCTCGTTCAACCGCAGCGCGGCGAATTACGAAGCGGGCGCCAAGACGCCGCTCGCCTCGATCATCGCCGCGTTCGCGCTCATGCTGATCCTGCTCGTGGTCGCCCCTCTCGCGCGCTACCTGCCGATCCCGGCGATGGCGGGCATCCTGTTCCTGATCGCGTGGGGCCTCATCGACTTCAAGGCGATCCGCAACATCGTGCGCACGAGCCACTCGGAAACCGCCGTGCTCGCGATCACGCTCGTCGCCACGCTCACCGCCGAGCTCGAGTTCGCGATCTACATCGGCGTGCTGCTCTCGCTCATGCTGTATCTCAAACGCACCTCGCGGCCCCGCATCGTCGACGTGAAGCCCGATCCCGCCGAGCACACCTATCTTCTGTCTGCCCAGACCGGCCTGCCCGACTGCCCTCAGTTGAAGATCCTGCGGGTGAACGGCTCGATCTTTTTCGGCGCGGTCGACCACGTGCAGGCGATGTTGCAGTCGGTGGATGCGCTCAATCCCGAGCAGAAACACCTGCTCCTCGAGATGACCGGGGTCAATTTCATCGACATCGCGGGCGCGGAGATGCTGGCGACCGAAGCGAAGCGCCGGCGCAGGCTCGGCGGCGGGCTGTATCTGTACCGGGCGAACGACGAAGTGCTCGGGCTCATGCGGCGCGGGGGATACCTGACCGAGATCGGCGAGCAGAACGTCTTCCCGGTAAGATCACGTGCCGTCGGCTTCATCTATCCAGCGCTGGACGACGAGATCTGCGCAAAGTGCGAGCGGCGAATCTTCAGGGAGTGCAGAACGAGCCTGCCGAGCGGCAAGCCGCGCGAAGACGTCGCCGCGCCGGCCCCTGCGGCGGCGGTCGGCGGCTGACCGCCGGGGCTCACGGCTGCGGGAAGCGCGCAGCATGAAAGCCGCGCAACGCCTGTTTCCGTTCCTGTCCTGGTTTCCGATCTCGAGCGTCGACGCGCGCGCCGACGTGGTCGCGGGTCTGACGGTCGCGATGGTCCTCATCCCGCAGTCGATGGCCTACGCGCAGCTCGCGGGTCTGCCGCCGCATTACGGCCTGTATGCCGCGTTCTTCCCGGTCGTCATCGGCGCGCTGTGGGGCTCGTCGCGCCAGCTTTCCACCGGACCCGTGGCGATGGTCTCGCTCCTCACGGGCAGCACGCTCGCGAGCTTCGCGCCCGTCGGGTCTGAAGCGTTCGTCGGCCTCGCCGTCGTGCTCGCGCTGATGGTGGGGACGATGCAGCTCGTGATGGGCGCTTTCAGGCTCGGTGCGATCGTGAGCTTCGTCTCGCACCCGGCGATCGCCGGTTTCACGAACGCCGCGGCGATCATCATCGCGCTCTCGCAATTGAACAAGCTCCTCGGCGTGCCGATGCCGCGTACCGACTTCTTCCTGCAGGATGTTTGGGACGTGTTCCAGCAGGCGGGAGACGCGCACCTGCCGACGCTCGTGATGGGCCTCGCCGCGCTCGCGATCATGATCGCGATACGACGCTGGGTGCCCCTCGTGCCGGGCGTGCTCGTCGCGGTGGCCATCACGACCGTCGCGAGCTGGGCGCTCGGCTACGAGCGCCGCGAGACGGCGGCGCCCGGGCAGTTTCCCGAACCGCTGGTGCAGAATCTCATCGAGAACGTGACCGTGCTTTCGCGCCGCGTCGACGAGCTCAACGCCGAGCTCATGCAGAAGACCCTCGACCGGCAGAGGCTCGTCGATCTGCCGGACGCCGCACAGCCGCGGCTGCTCGCGCTGAACTACGACATCGAGGTGCTGCGCGTGGATTTGCGGATGGTCGAGCGCGAGCACCGGCTGCGCGCGCGCGAGCTGCGGCAGTTCTCGTTCGACCGCGTCCCCGCGGACGGCGGCGCGCGCTTTCATCTGCGCGGTGTAGCGCCCGCCCACACGGTGAGCGACGGCCGCACCTGGCGCGTGGCGAGCGCCTCGCGCGGCACCCTGCACATGACCGGCGGCGGCGACGTCGTGGGGTCGGTCCCCTCCGGTCTGCCGGCCTTTGCACTGCCGCGCGTCGACTGGGACACGCTGGTCATGCTCGTGTCGACGGCGTTCGTTATCATGCTTGTCGCCTTCATGGAAGCGATCTCCATTGCGAAGGCGATGGCGACGCGCACGCAACAGCGTATCGATGCGAACCAGGAGCTGATCGGACAAGGCCTCGCCAATATCGTCGGGAGCTTCACGCAGTCGTTTCCGGTGAGCGGGTCGTTTTCGAGATCCGCGGTCAATCTGGCTTCCGGTGCGGTTACGGGCATGGCGTCCGTCGTGTGCGGCGCGATCGTTCTGGCAACGCTGCTCTTTTTCACGCCGCTCCTCTACCACCTGCCGCAGGCGACGCTTGCCGCGGTGATCGTGATGGCCGTGGTGAATCTCGTGAACGTGCGCGCCATGCTCCACGCGTGGCAGGCGCAGCGCCACGACGGCATCACGGCGGTCGTGACGTTCGTCGCGACGCTCGCGTTCGCGCCGCATCTCGACACCGGAATACTCACCGGCGCCGCGCTCGCGATCGTGCTCTATCTGTACCGCACGATGCACCCTCGCGTCGCCGTGCTCGGCCGCCACGCAGACGGCACGCTGCGTGACGCCTTGCTCCATAATCTCAAGACCAGCGAGCACATCATCGCGGTGCGCTTCGACGGCTCGCTTTATTTCGCGAATACGCCCTACTTCGAGGACGCCATACTCGAACAGGCGGCACGCCATCCAAAGGCCAAGTACATCCTGATCGTGGGCGACGGCATCAACGAAGTGGACGCATCGGGCGAAGAAGTGATCCGGCACCTGGTTCAGCGCATGCACGAGAACGGCATCACGCTCGTCTTCAGCGGGCTCAAGATGCAGGTCGTGCGCGTGCTCGAGCGCACCGGCGTCTATGCGCTCATCGGCGCGCAGCATTTCTTCCGTACCGAGGACGCCGCGGTGGAAGCGATCTACCAGTGGGTCACCGATCCCACGTTCGATGCGAAGTTCTGTCCGTTGAGCGTCGCGCCGGCGGAAGCGGACGCATCGTTCGTGACTTCACCCGCACCCGTACAAGGCGCAGAGCGCTGAAGCCATGGCGAAAAGGCTGACCCGCATCGTCACGCGTACCGGCGACGACGGCACGACCGGGCTCGCCGACGGCTCACGACTATCGAAGGATGCGCCGCGCATCGCCGCAATCGGCGACGTGGACGAGCTCAACAGCGCGGTGGGCGCGGTGCTCGCGGAGGACCTGCCCGAGTCGGTGCGCGCGACGCTGCTCGACGTTCAGAACGATCTCTTCGATCTCGGCGGGGAGCTGAGCGTGCCGGGACATTCGATCGTCGAGGACTCGCACGTCGCGCGGCTGGAGCACGCGATCGATGAATTGAACGGCGCGCTGCCGCCGCTCAAGGACTTCGTACTGCCCGGCGGCTCGCGTGCCGCCGCCGCGGCGCATCTGGCGCGCGCCGTCTGCCGCAGGACCGAGCGCAGCGTGGTTACGCTCTCACGCGCCGAGAGCGTGCGCCCGCCGCTGCGCCATTACCTGAACCGTCTGTCCGACTATCTCTTCGTCGCGGCACGCACGCTCAACCGCCACGCCGGCGGCAGCGACGTGCTGTGGCAGCAGGGAAAGAACAGGGAGTAAAACCTACGACGCAGCTCCGCCTTCGGCGTCACCGCAAAAAGTAGCTTAGCGCGGCAGCCGCCGCGCTCGTCTTTAACGGGTTGCCGAGGCAAGCTCGGCGTTCGCGCGGCTCCATTGAGTGAGGTCGCGCGGCAGTCCCACCGCGGCCGAATCGAGTCCGGAGGCGAGCCAGAAAAAGTGACCGGCGCCGAGCTGCGCCACCGCTTCTTCGGGCGCGACGTAGGCGCCGAGCTGATGGTCCTCGAACAGCACGTGCCACTGGCCGTCGCGCTGGCGCCGAATGAAGAACGTGCCGTAGGTGCTGCGGAAAAAATAATCGGGCTGCGGCCGGTTCGTATCGCTGGCGACGGCGGCCAGAAAGCGCGCGGTGAACTCCGCCGCCGGCACCGGTCGCGACTTGAGGTAGCCCTGGTACTCCTCGCAGCCGTGGGCCTGCAGGAATTCGAGCTGCGCCGCGGTCTCCACGCCTTCGGCTACGACGGACAGTCCCAGCCCGTGCGCCATCGCGATGATGGCCGTCACGATCGCGGACCGCCCCTCGGGCTGCCGGATCTGGACGATGAACGAGCGGTCGATCTTGAGCTCGTCGAGCGGGAACTGGTGCAGATACGAGAGCGACGAGTAACCCGTGCCGAAATCGTCGATCGAAAGCTTGATGCCGGTTTCCTTGAGCGCGCGCAGCGTTTCCACATTGGCCTGCGCGTTCTCCATGATCACGCCTTCCGTCAGCTCGAAGCACAGGTTGTGCGGCGCGGCGCCGGTCTGCGACAGTGTCGCGGCGGCAACCGGCGCCAGGCGCGCCTGGCGAAACTGATGGCTCGACACGTTGATCGAAATCCTCGGCACCGCTGCGGCCGTGTCCTGCCATTCGCGGATCTGCCTGCACGCCGCGTGCATCACCCACTCGTTGAGCGGAACGATGAGTGCGTTCTCTTCGGCGAGCTGGATGAATTCCGCCGGCGGGAGCAGGCCGCGCTCGGGATGCTGCCAGCGCACGAGCGCCTCGGCGCCGGTGATGACGTCGTGCGCGATATTCACCTTGGGCTGGTAATGGAGGACGAGCTCGTCGCGCTCGAGCGCCTTTCTGAGCTGGTTGGCGAGCGAGAGCTTCTGCAGGGCGCGCGCGTTGAGCTCGGTCGAGTAGTAGCGCGAGGTGTTGCGGCCGCTCGCTTTCGCGTGCTGCATCGCCGCGCCTGCGTTCCTGAGGATGGTATCGGCTTCGCGGCCGTCGCCCGGCAGCATGGCGATGCCGATGCTGCACGTGACCGACAGCTCGTGGTCGGCGATATGAAACGGCGCGGCGATGGCGCGCAGCACGCGCTCGGCGACGTGCGCGACGTCCTCGCCTCCGCGCACGAGCGGCAGGAGCAGCGTGAACTCGTCGCCGGAGAGTCGCGAGAGGCTCGGCTGCTGCCCCTCCTCCAGCCGCCCCACGGTGTCGGTCGTGCGCAGCGCCTGTTCGAGGCGCTGCGCGACGCCCTGCAGCACCTTGTCGCCAACCGCCGGGCCGAGCGCCTCATTGATGCGCTTGAACTCGTCGAGCCCGAGCTGCAGCACTGCGCCATCGTGACCGGCGCGTTGCGCATAGCGGATCGCCCACTGCAGGCGGTCCATGAACGTGTGGCGGTTCGGAAGTCCCGTCAGCAGGTCGTAATTCGCGAGCCGGTCACGATACGCCTTGGCGGCGAGCGTGTTGCGGAGCCGCAGCACGAGCTCGCTGGCATCCACCGGCTTCGCGAGAAAATCGGTGGCGCCGAGCTCGAGCGCCTTCAACTTGGTCGCAGCGTCGGTCGAGGACGTGAGCACGATCGCCGGCACGTCCTTGAGGATGCTCTCGGCTTCCATGCGTTCGAGGATCTCGAAGCCGGTCATGCCCGGCATCATCAGATCGAGCAGCAGCACGTCAGGGCGATGCTCGGCGAGCAGCGCGAGCGCTTCGCGCGGCTCGGAGGTCGAGACGAATCGCGTATAGCCGGCTTCTTCGAGGTGGATCTGCGTCACCTCGATGTTGATCGGCTCGTCGTCGACCATCATGACCAGCGCGTCGAGGAGCTTTTTCTGGTCCTCGCCGGTTCTGATGGCTGGTTGCTGTTCTGCAGTGCTCATCCCGTATTACGCATCCTACCTTACGTTGTGGCCGCAGCGGCGTCTTCCGCCGGGACTTCCAGCCGCGCCGCCAGATCGCGCAGCTCCGCCATCGCAAGCTCCATGTCCTGCACCACACGCTCTTTCGCCGCGAGCTCGAGGCGCAGCGCGGGCTCGGTGAAATCGTCGTAGCCGACCGTCCCGCCGGCGCCCTTCAGCCAGTGCGCGAGCTGCGCGAGCTCGGGGTAATCCGCTGCCGCGTACGCGCGTTCGAACGCCGCGAGCTGCTCGTTCAGACGACCGGCGAACTTGCGAACCGCCGGGCGCAGTCGCGCGTTGCCCGCGAGGCGCGAGCGCACCGGCGCGGCATCGGCCACCTGCGGCAGCCGCGACGCGGCCGGCGCGGCGGCCGCCGCAGCAGGGGCCGGCGCTTCGACGCGCGTGCCGCCCAGCAGCGCCGCGAGCGTCTCCATGAGCTGGTCGATGTTGACGGGCTTCACCAGCAGCCCCGTGCATCCGGCCTCGAGCACATCTTTCTCGAACCCCTTCATCGCGTTCGCGGTGAGCGCGAAAATCGGCACCTGCACGCCGTCGGCGCGCATGGTGCGTGTCGCGGTGTAGCCGTCCATCACCGGCATCTGCATGTCCATCAGCACCACGTCGTAGCGCTCGCGCCGCATCACGTCCACGCCGACCTGCCCGTTCTCCGCCTCGCCTACCACAAGCCCCGCCTCGCTCAGCACGAGCCGCAGGAGCTCGCGGTTCTCGGGACCGTCGTCGACGACGAGGACGCGCGCCGGCGGGAACTTCCAGCGCGTGTCTTCGGCCGCGGTCTCCTCGGAGGCTGCGGCCGCGAGCTCGGTATGCTCGAGCATGCGCACGCCTTCGAGCGCTCCGGTCTCGACGGTCATCGTGAACGTGCTGCCTTTTCCGAGCTCGCTCGCGACGACGACGTCGCCGCCCAGCGCGCGCGCGAAGCGGCGGCTGATCGTCAGCCCGAGACCGGTGCCGCCGAAGCGGCGCGTGACCGAGCTGTCGGCCTGGACGAACGGATTGAACAGCGCGCCGAGCTTGTCGGCCGGAATGCCGATGCCGGTGTCCGTCACGTCCACCGCGACCTGCGGCTTGTCGCCGTCGACGAAGCGCAGCGTGACGGTGACCCCACCGCGCTCGGTGAACTTGAGCGCGTTGCCGACGAGGTTCGTCACGATGCGCCGCAGGCAGGTGGGGTCGGTGACGATCCGCTCGGGTATGCGGCCAACGATGCGGTAGTCGAGTCCGATGTCCTTCTCGCGCGCGCGCACCGCGAGCACCGTCACCACTTCGTGCACGATCGCGTGCGGCGCACATTCGAGACGCTCGACCTCGAGATGACCGCCTTCGATCTTCGACAGATCGAGGATATCGTTGATGATCTCGAGCAGGTGCTTGCCGCTCGAGTGGATCGTCGAGAGGTATTTCTTCGCATCGAGGTCGTTGCGCCCGTAGCCGCGCCGCAGCAGCTCGGTGAACCCGAGGATCGCGTTCATCGGGGTGCGGATGTCGTGGCTCATGTTCGCGAGGAAATCGCTCTTCGCCTGGTTGGCCTGCTCCGCCTTTTCCTTCGCGATGCCGAGCTCGATCTTGTTCTGCTCGAGCTGCGTCACGTCGTCGAGGCTGATCAGAACGCCGGCGGACTGACCCCGGTTGCCGAGCACAGGCGCGCAGTTCACGATGAACGCCCGCTGCTCTCCGGCGCCGTCCCTGAGCGAGATACTCTCGTTGGTCTGCGAGCTGCCGGTCGAAAGCGCCGTCACCCACGGATGACGGCTGGACTCGACCGGCTTCCCGTCGGAGCCCAGCCATTCGAGCTTCGACACTTCGGTTCCGAGCAGATCCTCGGGCTTGCGGCCGAGCAGCCGCGCGAACGCCTCGTTCGCGAGCACGATGTTCTGCTTGCGATCAATCACGAGGAGCCCCTCGGCCAGCGTGTCCAGCGCGGCGCGCACGCGTCCGGGTATTGCCTGCGACGGGTCGAGCTGGCTCAGCATCCGGCCGAGATAGAAGTAGAACGCGAAGAATCCGGCGACTGCGAGATACGCCGAGAACTGCAGCAGCGGGTGGTAGAAGATGCCGAGGATGCCGCCCGGCGAGAGCGGCTCGTAGCGCAGCTCGAGCTGCCCCCAGCGCTGGCTGCCGGAAAGCACCGGCACTTCGAGGTGAGTATCCGCGGGACGCGATGCCACGGAAGCGATCCACTTTTCGTCGTGCGGTCCCGCCGCGACGACCGTTCTGCCGTCCGCCGCGCGCATCGCGACCGAGATCATGTCCGGATTGCGCTTCAGGATGAAATTGAGCAGGCCCTGAAGCCGCACGGGCTCACGATCGCTGACGAGCGCGCTCGCACTCGCGGCAAGCGCCTCGGCGAGCGCGGCCCGGCCCTCGCGCTGTGCGTGCTCGCGATCGGGAAAGACACCGATCACGCTCGACATGAGCACGACGCTCACGGCGAGCGAAATGAGACCGAACGCAATGTACGCGCGCGTGTTGAGCTTGAACCACTTCATGCCTGCACGCCCTCCGCGTCATCGGCCGATTTGCGCGCGTCCGGGTCGGCCGGCTCCTCGCCGCCGTCCACCAGTGACTCCAGCGAGTCGTCACCTTCCCCATCGTCTTCGGCGTCCATGCGGCCCAACACCGGCAGCGGATCGACCAGCCGCCAGGCCGGCAGCGAGGACACCAGCGTCGAGAGCAGCACGCCGCCCCGCAGCACCCAGATCACGTAACCGACCGACAATCCAAGGCTGGTTGCAGCAGTGGCCGCGATCGTGCCGGATTCGATTCGCGTCTCGTGGCGCAGACCATCGCGCATCTGATCCATCTGTTCGGTCATCTGGCGCGCAGCCGCGGCCGGGGCAATGTCGGCGCGCGCCGCGCGCGACTGGCTGGACGTCAACACGCCCGAGCTTTCACTCTGCGTCTCCGAACGCTCGCTCAGGAGCACCAGCGACTGAATCTCGGAGGCCAGCGTCGTCGGTATTGTCGTGCGGGTCTCGCGGTTCGGCGGCTGGAACTCGGCGCGCTGCACGTTCACCTGCACCGAGCGTGTGGCGACGGCACCGGCGTCGGTGGTCGCGCCGACGGCGGCGGGGATTTCCGGTTCAGGGGCGACCGGCGGTGTGGCCGTTGCCGCGGCTTCGCGCGGCGCCTGCGGGCTTTCCGAAGCGCCGGCCGCAGGCGCGGGCGTCGAAGACGGCGCGCGCGTCTCGGCCGGCGGAGCGGTGTTCGCGACCGGCGCCTGCACCTCGACCGCGGTGATGACTGGAGCACGGACATCCACGGTGAGCGTGCGCGCGACGAGCGCAAGGTCCACGCCGCCATCGGCGGTTCCGCCGCTGTCCTGGACTTTGAAGGTGAAGCCCGCGGGTCCGACTGCATCCCGCGCCGGGGTATACGTCAAACGACCCGCTGCGATATCCGCAGTGCTCACGACTTGGCCGGCCTGAACGGCAACGCCGGAGAGCGTGAGCGAACCGGTGGATGGCACCGTCACCATTTGCACGGCGATGAACGCATCGGCAACAGGATCGATCGGGTCGTAGAAACCGAACGCGCCGACGTCGATCGTGACGGCCACATTGACGAGCGTCGATACGATGTTGTCGCGCCCGCTCGGCGCATCGTTCACCGCATCCACCACCACCGTCAGCGTGTTCGGCGTGAGATCGATATCGGCCCCCGCGTTCGCGGTGCCGCCATCGTCCTGCACGCGGAAGGTAAACGTCGCGAACGGCTGGCCGGCGACGTCCGCCGGCGCGGTGAACACGAGCCGACCCGCCGCGATGTCTGCCGCTTGGACGGTCTGTCCCACGGTCACGGCCACGCCGGAGAGCGTAAGCGAGCCCTGCGTCGGCAGCGATGTGATCCTGACCGCCTTCAGGGTATCCGCGGGCGTGTCCCTCGGATCGGTGAAGCCGAACATCGCCGCGTTGAGTGTGAGCGGCGTGTCTTCGGCCGTGCGCACGGTGGCGTTCGTGCCCGCCGGACGATCGTTCACCGGCGTCACGTTGATCGTCATCGTCCGATCCATCGTATCGACGTCCAGACCGCCGTTTGCCGTGCCGCCACTGTCTTCAACGCGGAAGGCAAAGCTCGCATAAGCCGCGCCGGCGCCATCGGCCGCGGCGGCGAAGCGCAGCGCGCCTGCATCGATGTCGGCGATCGAGACCACGTCCCCGGCCGTGAGCGCCACGCCGTTCAACGTGAGCGCGCCAAGCGTCGGCAGCGACGTGATATGCAGCGCCTGGAACACGTGGCTCGGACTATCGGCGGCGTCCGTGAATCCGAACGCGGCTGCGGTGAACGTGAAGATCGTGTCCTCGATCGCAGTCACGGAACCGCTGGTGCCGACCGGCGCATCGCTCACGCGCGTGACGTTCATCTGCAGGGTGCGCGCGATCGCATCGAGATTCACGCCGCCGTTCGCCGTTCCGCCGTCGTCCTGCACCTGGAACGTGAAGCGCGCGTGATTGTTGCCGAAGGCGTTCAGGGCGGGCGTGAACGTGAAATTGCCGGCAGCGATGTCCGCGACGCTGATGAAATCACCGACGGCGACGGCTGCGCCGTTCAACGTGAGCGATCCGGCGGTGGGCAGCGACGCGATGCGCACCGCGAACAGCGCATTCGCCGGGCTGTCGGAGGCATCCGCAACAATGAAATCGCTCGTCTGGAATGCGTACGGCGTGTCCTCGAGCTGCGTTACGGTCCTGAAGAAGCTGCGCGGCGCGTCGTTCACCGAAGCGACGTCGATCGTCATCATCCTTGCGACAGGATCCACCGCCGCGCCGCCGTTCGCGGTGCCGCCGTCGTCCTGCACGCGGAAGGTGAACGTTGCGTACGCGGCGCCGGCACCGTTCGCACCCGGCGTGTAAACGAGATTGCCGGCCGCGATGTCGGCGACGGTGATCGACTGTCCCGCGGTCAGCGCGACGCCACTCAAAGCGAGGGTGCCGGCCGTGGGTAGCGAGCTGATCGTCACGGCCACCGGCAGGTTCGCGGGCGTGTCGTTGGGATCCGTGAACCCGAAATGGGCGAGCGTGAGCGGCAGCGGCGTATCTTCCAGCGTCACGACGGTATTCGCAGTGCCGACGGGCGCGCTGTTCGCCGGCGTCACGTCGATCGTCAGCGTGCGCGCCGTCGCATCGAGATTCACGCCGCCGTTGGCGGCGCCGCCGTCGTCCTGCACCTGGAAGGTGAAGCTCGTGTATCCGGCGCCGTTCGCGTGGGCCGCCGGCGTAAAGGCGAGATTGCCGGCATCGATATCCGCGATGGCGATCGACTGGCCGGCGGTGACCGCCACGCCGGAAAGCGTCAGCGTGCCCAGCGCGGGCAGAGCGCTCACCGTCACCGCGCTCAGGTTGTGTCCGGGCGCATCGGCCGGATCGGTAAAGCCGAACGCCGCGGCGGTGAACACGAACGGTGCATTCTCCACCGCGGTCACCGTGCCGCTCGTGCCGGCGGGGGCGTCGTTCACCGCCGTAACGTCGATGGTCATGGTGCGCGCGACCGCATCGAGATCGATGCCGCCATTGACGGTGCCGCCATCGTCCTGCACCTGGAAGGTAAAGCTCGCATAGCCGGCGCCGGCTGCGTCGGCGCCGGGCGTGAATGCGAGCCGACCCGCGACGATATCGGCGGCGGTGACGAAGTCGCCCGCGTTCACCGCGACGCCGTTCAGCGTGAGCGAGCCCGACGTCGGCACCGCAGCGATACGCACGGCGGCCAGATTGTTCGCCACCGCGTCCGCAGGATCGGTGAGCGCGAACGCCGCGAGGTCGAACACGAAGGCGGTATCCTCGAGCGCCGTGACCGTGCGGTCGGCGCCGGTGGGCGCATCGTTCACGTTCGTCACGTCGAAGGTGATGGTCCGCGCCGTCGTGTCGAGATCGACACCGCCGTTGGCGGTGCCGCCGTCGTCCTGCACGCGGAAGCCGAAGCTCGCGTAAGCCGTACCCGCAGCGTCGGCGGCCGCGAGGAACCGCAGGTTGCCGGCATTGATGTCCGCAAGGGCGATCGATTGACCCGCCGTGACGGCGACGCCGCTCAGGATGAGGCTTCCCGCCGTCGGCACCGCGCTGATCGTCACGGCCGCGAGGTTGTTCGGCGCGGTGTCGTTCGGATCGGTGAAACCGAAGTGCGCCGCGCTCAACGCAAAGCTCGTGTCTTCGAAGACGGAGACGGTCGCGTTCGTGCCGACCGGGGCACTGTTCACCGGCGCCAGGTCGATCGTCAGCGTGCGCGCCACCGCATCGAGGTCTGCGCCGCCATTGAGCGTTCCGCCGCTGTCCTGCACCTGGAACGTGAGCGTCGCGTACGCGTTGCCGTTCGCGTCTGCGGCAGGCGTGAACACGAGATTGCCGGCACCGATATCGGCCGCGCTGATCGTCTGACCCGCGGTGACCCCGACACCGCTCAGCCTGAGCGTGCCGGCAGTGGGCAGGCTCGTGATGCGCACGGCGCCGAGGCTGTGCGCAGGCGTGTCGCTCGGGTCGGTGAAACCGAAATTCGCGGCCGTCAGCGTGAGCGGCGCGTTCTCGAACCCGGCTGCCGTCGTGCTCGTGCCGACGGGCGCGTCGTTCACCGCGGTCACGTCGATCGTCATCGTGCGTGCGACCGGGTCGAGGTCGGCGCCGCCGTTCGCCGTGCCGCCGTCGTCCTGCACCTGGAACGTGAAGCTCGCATAACCGGCGCCATTCGCCTGCGCGCCCGGCGTGAAAGCGAGCCGGCCGGCGGCAATATCGGCGGCCGTGACGGTGTCGCCGGCGTTCACGGCGGCGCCATTCAGCGTCAGCGAGCCAGCCGCGGGCAGGGACGAGATCCGGACGGCGGCGAGCGCGTTCGCCGGCGCGTCGGCGGCATCGATGAGACCGAAAGCCGCGACGTCGAAAACGAACGCGGTGTCTTCGAGTGCCGTGACCGTGCGGTTCGCGCCCACCGCCGCGTCGTTCACCGGCGTCACGTCGATCGTCATCGTGCGCGCCACGGGGTCGAGGTCGATGCCGCCGTTCGCGGTACCGCCGTCGTCCTGCACTTGGAACGTGAAGCTCGCGTGGCTCGCGCCGTTGGCGTTCGCGCCCGGTGTGAACACGAGATTGCCTGCTGCCAGGTCCACCGCCGAGATCGATTGCCCCGCAATGACGGCGGCTCCGTTCAGAGTGAGCGCGCCCGCCGAAGGCAGCGTGGCGATGCGCACGGCCCTGAGATTGTTCGCGGGCGTATCGGCGGTATCGGTGAAGCCGAAGGCAGCCGCATTGAGAACGACCGGCGTGTCCTCCAGCGTCGCAAGGGTCACGGTCGTGCCGGTCGGCGCGTCGTTGACCGCGGTGACGTTGATGGTCATCGTGCGTGCGGTCGGATCGAGATTCACGCCACCGTTGGCGGTGCCGCCGTCGTCCTGCACACGGAACGTGAAGCTCGCGTAGCCCGCGCCATTCGCGTTGGCCGCCGCCGTGAATGCGAGGCGTCCTGCGGCGATGTCGGCGATCGCGATCGACTGGCCCGCGCCGACCGCCGCCCCGCTCAACGTGAGCGCTCCCACGCCCGGCAGCGCGTCGACGCGAACCGCGGCGAGCGCGTTCGCCGGCGCATCGGCGCTGTCGCTGAAGCCGAAATGCGCCGCGCTAAAGATGAATGCCGCATCTTCGGCAGCCGTGACCGTATTGTTCGCACCGGCGGGTGCGTCGTTTACAGCAGTGACGGTGATACCTGCGGAGGCCGTCGCCGTGCTGAACGCGGTCGCAGCGCCGTTGCCCGCCGCGGTGTAGGCAATCTGCACGTTATCGACGCTGAACGTGCGGTTCGGAATACTGTCGCTCACGACGCGGAACTGGATGCGGGTGTTCGCCGCGATGAACGCGCTCACGTTCCTCGAGAACGCGCCGGGGCCCACGTTCGCGGCATCCGAGAACGTGGCGAGCGTCGTATAGCTGCCGCCGCCGTCCCCCGAGATCTCGAGCACGATCGAGCCGCCGTCGCCCGCGCCGAGCGGGTTGTTGTACGTGAACGAAAGCGTCGCGCTGGTCGCATGGCTCAAGTCGGCCTGCCGGTATATCGGCCCGTCGGCGTTGTTCTTCGTGCGGATCGTGAGGGCGCCGCCGCTGACGCCGATGTCGCCGCCCGCGGCGCTGCCGCCGGCGTCCACCCAATTCGTGCTCCAGCCGCCGGTCCCGTTCTGGTTCGCGTAGGAGACGGTCGAGAACGTGTCGAGCAGCACGGGATTCGCGATCGTCGGCGCGGTGCCGCCGTTCGCACCGATCATCTGGTCCCATGCGCGGAAGGTGAGGCCGCTCGCGACGGTGCCGTTCCAGTTCGCGTTGGGCACGAAACGCACGTACGTGTTCGCATCGGCTGCGAGGAGCCGCGCATGTCCGGTCGCGACGAAGCCGAAGGCGTTCCAGCTCGCGCCGGCGTTGGTCGAGTACTGCCAGGCGCCGTTGGTGTTGTCGACCGCGGTCACGGCGATGCCGGAGAGCGCGGACGCGTCCGGATCGTTCGCTTGGCCGGCGAGCAGCGCCGACACCAGCGTCCCCGAATTCGCAACCGCATCCTCGAGTATCGCGGTGAGGTTGTTCGCACCGGAGAGCAGCGGCGCATCGTTCACGTTCGTCACATCGATCGTCATCGTGCGTGCGGTCGGATCGAGGTCCGTGCCGCCGTTCGCGGTGCCGCCGTCGTCCTGAACCTGGAACGCGAAGCTCGCATAACCGGCGCCCGCGCCGTTCAGGCCGGGCGTGAAGACGAGCCTGCCGGCGGTAATGTCGGCGACCGTCACGCTCTGGCCGGCCGTCACCGCCGCGCCGGCCAGCGTCAGCGCGCCGGCCGTCGGTAAGGCGCTGATGCGAACCGCCGCGAAAGCGTTCGGGGCGGCGTCGTTCGGATCGGTGAAACCGAACTGCGCCGCGCTGAAGACGAGCGGCGTCTCTTCTGTCGTCGTCAGCGTATTGCTCGCGCCCACCGGCGCGTCGTTACGTGCCGTCACGTCGATCGTGAGCGTGCGCGCGCTCGCATCGAGGTCGACGCCGCCATTGGCCGTGGCGCCGTCATCCTGGACGCGGAACGTGAAGCTCGCGTACCCCGCGCCGCTCACGTTCGCGGCCGAGGTGAACACGAGCCTGCCGGCGTTGAGGTCCGCGACCGCAATCGTCTGACCCGCCGCGACGGCTGCGCCGCTCAGCGTGAGCGTGCCGGCGCCGGGCAGCGATTCGATGCGCACGGCAGCGAGGCTGTTCGCAGGCGTATCGCCGGGATCGGTGAATCCGAACGCCGCTGCATTGAGCACGAGCGGCACGTCTTCGGGCGTGGCGAGCGTCGCGGTCGTGCCCTGCGGTGCATCGTTGACCGACGTCACGTCGAAGGTGAAGGTGCGGGCGGTCGTGTCCACGTTCACACCGCCGTTCGCGGTGCCGCCATCGTCCTCGACGCGAAACGTGAAGCTCGCGTAAGCCGTGCCGTTCGCGCCGGCCACAGGCGTGAACCGCAGATTGCCGGCCGTCACGTCCGCAGCGGCGATCGACTGGCCGGCGGTGACGGCGATGCCGCCGAGCGTGAGCGCGCCGGCGCCGGGCAGCGTCGCGATCCGCACCGCCGTGAAGTTGTTCGCCGGCGTGTCGCTCGCATCGGTGAAGCCGAAATCGGCCAGCGCGAACACGTGGCTGCCTTCTTCCAGGATCGTCTTCGTCGTCGCGGCTCCAGCCGGTGCGTCGTTCACCGCTGCGACAGTGATGCTGCTGCTCGCGGTGGCGGTGCTGAACGCGGTATTGCCGCCGCTGCGCGCCTGAACGTAAGCGATCTGCAGGTTATCGACGCGGAACGGACCGCCTGCGCCGATGCCCAGGAGGCCGGGATCGCCCACCACATCGAAGCGGATGCGCGTGTTCGCCGAAGCGAACGCTGTGATGTCCGCGGTTGCGGCGAACGAGCCTGCAGGGAAGTTGTTCTCGAGCGTCGTGTAGCTCGCGCCGCCGTTGGACGATATACGCAGCGTCAGCGTGCCGGGATCGACCGAATTGCTGAAGTCGAACGTCAGGATCGCGCTCGTTGCGCCGGACAGATTGACGTCGCGGTAGATGGTGCTGCTGCTCGCTGCGCCGCCGTCGAATTCCAGCCGATTGCCGGTGATCTGGATCTGACCACTGTTGAAGCTGCCGTCCGTATCGACCCAGCTTGCGCTCCAGGTACCGGTGCCGTCGTTGTTCGAGTACGAATTGATATTGAAGTTGTCGCGGAAGGTGAGATTCGTCGTAGACGAATCGGCCGTGCCGCCGTCGGTACCGCTCGTCTGGTCCCACGCACGGAACGTGAGCCCGTTCGTCACGGTCCCGTTCCAGTTCGCGTTCGGCACGAAGCGAACGGCGTTGTTTGCGTCCGCAGCAAGAAGTCGTGACGATGTCTCGGTCACCGCACCGAACGCGTTCCACGTCGTGCCGTCGGTCGTGTACTGCCACTGGCCGTTGGTGTTGTCGACGCCGGTCACTGCGATGCCGGTCGTCGAAAGCAGCGGATCGAGCGTGACCTGTCCCGCGATCAGCGCGGAGACGAGCGTCCCGTTATTGCTCGCGGAATCTTCGTTGGTGCCGGTGAGATTGTTCGCGCCGTTCAGTACGGGCGCTGCGGTCGGCACGGTGTCGATCAGGCGGAACGCCATGTCCTTGCCGCCCTGTGCAGCACCGGATTTGTCGAGAAGATCTCCGGTGCTGTAGTTCCCCGATCCGTCCGTGCCGACGTACAGCTTCTGGTTCGAGCCGTCGACGCGGATCACGTAGTTCTGGTTATCGTTCAGCGTCGCGCTCGAGTTGAGCGCGATCGTGACCCACGCCGGTGACGTCGAGAGCGCATTCGACGACACCGTGCCGGAAGCGATAACGGCGCCGCTGAACGTCGAGCGCAGCGACACCGTAACGGTCTGTCCGGCCGGCGCGTCGCTCGCCCGGCTCAGCACGACCGCGACCTTGTCCACCTGATACGTGGCGCCCGCGCTGTCGTGTCTGAAGCGCTGGCCCCACGACTGGTCCGACTTGAGCTCGGAATCGTCGAGGCCGCCGAGCGCCGTATCGTACTGGTGGATCACGACGTCGGTCGCGAGCAGACCCTGCCACTGCGCCTGGACGAGCGGCGAGAGCGCGACGAGCGTTTCGACGGCGCCGGCACCGTATTCGAGCTCCCAGTCACCACCGCGCGCGGCACTGCCTGTGGGATCTTCGGAAGCTGCGACGTCGGCTCCCGTGAGCGCTGCCAGTCCGTCGGCGAGTGCCTGTCCCTGCACCGAGGCCGCCACGTCACAACCGTAGATCAGCAGATCCGCGTTCGCGGTCAGCGACGCCGCCCAACGCGCGATCTCGTCGCCGCGTTCCTCCAGCACCTGCGCATCGAGCACCGCGGAACCGAGCCGCACCACGCCATCGCTGCCATGGGATATCACGTGCACCGCATCGATGTCCTGCATCGATGCCAATGCCCCGGTCACCTCGGCAATACCGTCACGGCCGGCATCGATCAGCAGCACATCGAACCTGCGTTCGGGACCGGCGTTCGCGACGATGTCGTCGACGAGGAACTGGTAGTCCTGTGTCGCCGTGTCGACGACCACGAGCTCATGGCGGCGTGTTTCCTGTGTGTCCGTCGACTGTGTCGTGACCGGCGCGACGACTCGCATCTGTACCGGCGCCGGACCCGCATCCGTCACCAGGCCGGGCGCGAGATCCGCCGAGTACAGGATCCGCGGCTCGATCTCTTCCACCTGCATGCGCACGCGCGGGCGCACCGCCGCTGCCACGCCTTCGGCTGCCGCCGTGCGGCGGAAGAGCTTCCTGAACGCGTTCGCGCCGGGGAACATGCGTTATCTCGTGGCCGTGCCGGTAAGCCGCGTATCCATGCGCAGCGAAGCCTGCGCGCGCGGCTGCATGCGTGCACCGGCCTTCGGCGCGGCCGCCGGCTGGACCGCCTCGGTCACCCCGGCGACCTCGGCGCGGCAGCGCACGCCCGAGGGCACCGCGCTATTCGCGTTGGGCAGCTCCGCGCGCACGCGGAACGTGTTGCTGGCCGCATCGATCAGGCGATCGACGAGCACGACCTTGGCATCGAGCCGCGCGGCATTCGGCAGCTCCGGCGTGATCTGCGCGGCCATCCCCTTTTTGATGGTGCCGAACATCGCGGCCGGCGCGATCACCTCCACGCGTAGCGGATCGAGCTTGGCGATCCTGAACATGGGCTTCACTTCGACGCGCTCGCCCGGGTTCACGTAGCGATCCGCGACGACGCCGGAGAACGGCGCGCGAATCGCGCGCAAGCCGAGCTGCGCGCGCGCGAGCTCGAGCTCCTCTTTCGCGACACGGCGCTGCTCTTTCGCCTGCGCGAGCCGCTGCTCCGCTACGGCGGTCTCGGCACGGACCTGATCGAGCGCCTGCGCGGACACGAATTTTTTCTGCATCAGCTCTTCGGTGCGCGCGAGCTTCTGCTTCTGGAATTCGTAGTTCGCAGCCGCCGCCTGGATGTCGGCGTCGGCCTGCGCGCGCGCCTGGGCGGCGCTGACCGAGGCGTGCTCCACGTTGGCGCGCAGCTGCGCGAGCAACTGCCCCTGCCGCACGAAATCCCCGCGCTCGACGTGTATCGATTCGACGACGCCGATCACCGGCGTTCCGACCTCCGCGATGCGATCGGGCTCGATTACGCAACGCAGCGGCGGCTGCGCGGCAAACGCGGCGAGCGGCGCCGAAAGCACTGCTGTCAGGAGAAGCGTTGTCGATCTTTTCATGGGCAACCTCATTCCATCGGTCTTGCAAGAGAGAGTTTTTCGGCTGCGAGCCGGTCCTGCCTCAGGAGCTCGCGGCGCTGCATGCGCTGACGCCGTTCTTCCAGACGCTGCGGTATGCGCACGATCGCGCGCACGAGCCACTGCGGGCGCTCGAGGCCGCCGGCGACGAAGCGCGACAGCCAGCGCGGCGTGCAGCGCGCGATCAACGGTTTGTCGAGCGAGAGCAGCGTCTCGGCGCTGCCCGGATCGCCGCGGCGCGCGCAGCGGCCGACGAGCTGGCGGTCGATGCGCTGCGAAGCGTTGTGCTGGCACGACATCACGTGGAGCCCGCCGCGTTCCGCCACGCCCGGAGCGAGCGCGATATCGGTGCCGCGGCCGGCCATATTCGTCGCGACGGTGATGCGGCCCGGCGTGCCGGCTTCAGCAACGATGCGCGCTTCCTCACTGTCGTGACGTGCGTTGAGCACGGTGTGCTCGACGCCTGCCGCCGTGAGCGCACGCGAGAGCGTCTCGGATTCCGCCACGGAATCCGTGCCGATCAGCACCGGCTGACCGGCCGCGCTCACCGCCATGGCGCGCGCGACGACGGTGCGCACGAGCGCTTCACGGTCGGGCAGCAGGCGCATCGGAAGAACCCTGCGGCGGCGCGGACGGTGCAGCGGCACCTCGACGACGCGAAGGCCGTACACCGACAGGAGCTCGGCGCGCGCTTCGGAAAGCGTGCCGCTCATGCCTGCGAGTGCCAGATACCGGGTGAAGAAGCGTTGATAGGTGATCTGCGCGAGCGTCGCCGTATCGGCGCTGCCGCGGCAGCCTTCCTTGAGCTCGATCAGGCGGTGCAGCCCGCGCGACCACACCCGGCCCGGCGCCAGACGTCCGGTCGATTCGTCGATGATGATCACGGAATCGTCGCGCAGCAGGTAATGGCGGTCGCGCTCGTAGAGGTGCAGCGCGGCGAGCGCGGTGCAGAGCGTCTCCTCGCGGTGCAGGCGGTTGCGCCCCGTGCGCGCTTCGCACGCGCTCAGCAGGGCGTCGCGCCCGGCAGCCGTGAGCTCCGCGCGCATAGCGTGCCGGTGCAGCACGAAATGCGTTTCGGCTGCGAGCCCGCGCGCGAGCTCGAGCGCAACTTCGAAATGCCGGCGTTCCCCGTCGTTCACGCAGCTTTCGGACAGGACGAGCGGCACGCGCGCCTCGTCGATCAGAATGCTGTCCGCTTCATCGATGAGCGCCATGCACAGTCCGCGCAGCAGCGTGCCGCGTCGGCTGCCGCTGCGCTTGTCCATCGCGGCAACGCGCTGCTCGAGATCGCTTCGCGAGCGCTCGCGCGTGAGGCCATCGCGCAGGTAATCGAAGACGAGCTCGCTCGCCGTGCAGTACACGATATTCGCGTCGTAGGCGCGGCGGCGCGCATCGGCCTGCGCGCTCTGCGTAATGGCCGAGACGGTGAGGCCGAGCGCCGCGTACAGCGGCCGCAGCGTCTGCGCATCGCGTGCGACGAGGTAATCGTTGGCCGTGACCACGTGCACCGGAATGCCCGCAAGCGCCGCTGTCGCCGCGCATACGGCGGCGGCGATCGTCTTACCTTCGCCGGTGGCCATTTCCGCGAGCCGGCCGTCGAGCATCACGCGAGCGGCGATGAGCTGCGAACGGAACAGATCGAGCCCGAGCTCGCGCGCGCAGACCCGCTTTATGAGAGCGAAGGCTTCGGCGGTCAGCGAGGCGCTCAGACGCTCGCGCGCGAGCCCCGCGCGCAGGCGGAGGAGCCGCGCTTCGATTTCAGCGGCGTCGAGCGCACCGAGTGCTTCGTCGATCGCCGCGACTTCTTCCACGAACGGCGCATAGTCCGCGGCTGTTTTTACGGCGGCCGCACGAGCGGCGAGCGTCGGCGTCTCAGCGCCTTTTGTCGCGCGGCGCTCCGGATACGCGCCCAGCACCACACCCGGGACCGGCAATACCTTCGTATTGATCGCGCTCATCCTTAGCCCGCCGGATTGAAGTGCTGGAGCAGCGCCTGCCGAAGCTGGCGGTACCAGCGCTGCGCGAGCGGACGCGCGCCGTGATCGAAGCGGACCCATGCGCGGCTGCCGATACGCTCGAGCGCGTGCCCCGGCACCGCCAGATCGACGAGCACGATCGGCTGGCGCGTGCGGATACCGTCCTTGTCGGCCGGATCGGTCACGTGAGGTCCGCCGCCGCGGTCGCCGAGTGCCGCGCTCGGAAGCTCGAATGTCGCGGCCGGCACTTCGCGCACCAGCGCGGCTTCGAGCGTTTCACCGGCGCCCGCGAGTCTGATGTCGACCTGGCGGGTGCTGCCGCGCACGAGCACCGCGTCGTATTCGGGCACGACCGCGCGGATTTCGATGTTCTTCTCCTGCAGCACGTGCGCGAGTACCGTGCCCTTCGGCGCGAACGTGCCCGGCAGATCGTCCTGCCGCGGCATCACGAGCCTGCCTTCCGCCTTGGAGCGCACTTCCAGCTCGCGGATGCGCTCTTCCGTGCGCTTGAGCTCCGACTGGACCCGGATGAGCTCTTCCTCGGCCTTGCGCATCTGCTCCGAGTTCTCGCTGAAGCTCGAGTAACGCGACGTCTGCAGGCGCTCGACGTGCCGCGCGAGGTTTGCGCGCTGCACCTCGAGCGCCGGATCGTCGAGCCTCACCAGCACCTGCCCCGGCTTCACCCAGTCGCCGTCGCGCGCCAGCAGCTCACGTATGAAGCCTTCGGTGCCCGAGCGCACGCGCGTGTGCTCCGGCAGCCAAACGATGCCGGCGGCGACGGTGTGAAACGGTACCGGCACCGCGAACAGCGCGGCGAGTACGCAGATACCGGCTGCCGCGGCGCCGATCGTGCGCGCCGGCCCGACATTCGCGGCGCGGGCGGCGCTCCAGATGCTGCGTGCGGTGGCAACAACCGGCTTCACGAGCATGAGATAACCGAGCACCAGCCCGACGAAGCCCGCGAGCACGGCGGAATGTGCGCCGATCCACAGGACGAGCAGGAAAGAGATGACGACGCGAAACGCGAACGCGAGCGGCGCGTAGAGCACGAGCCATTTGCCTTCGCCCGGCGCGATCTGCTGGCGCGCGCTCGTCGATCCCGCGAGCGTGCGCGAGAGCGTCTCCTGCCACCACGCGCGGCTGCGCGCTTCGAGGTTCGGCAGGTCGAGCGCGTCGCACAGGAAGTAATAGGCGTCGAAGCGCAGCAGCGGATTGGCGTTTACGAGCAGCGTGGAGACCGCGGCGATGAACATCGTGACGAACGCGACATCGCGCAGGACCCCCGGCTGAACGTTGAGCCAGACCATCAGCGCGATCGACGCGAGCACGAGCTCGGTCATGATGCCCGCCGCGCTCACGACGAGCCGTTCGTGCCGGCGCGGGAAAGCGGCCGACGCGGAAGCGTCGACGTAGGGCGCCGGCACCAGCACGAACAATGTGAAACCCGCCTCGTGAACTTCGCCGCCCCAGCGGCGAACCGCCAGCGCGTGCGCGAGCTCGTGCAACGCCTTGATGATCGGGAAGGTGAGCCACGTGAGCAGCAGATAGCGCGGCGTGAGCATGTACTCGGCCGCGTGCGCGGTGAGCTCGCGCGCGTTCGATGCGGCCGCCAGCGCGGCAGCTCCCGTCACGACCAGCCATATCCAGAACACTGCGGAGTTGAACAGGCGCTGCGGCCAGGCATCGAGCCGCCGCAGCCATGCGGAAGGATCCCCCAGCGGCACGCGCAGCGCGAGCGGATTGACGAACGTCTGGATGCGCTGCTGCGTTCTCGCTTCGCGCCGCCGCACCATCGCGCGCGCATCGGGCACGCTGTCGTGGACGAGGAGGTCGTGCTGCGCCAGCGTCTCCAGCGTCTCGATCACTTCGTCCTGCGTCGGCGCATCGTCCGCGAGATCCTCCAGCAGCGCTTCCCAGACCTGCTCAACCGAGCGCTCGCCGTCGCAGCGCCCGACGAAGGCGTACGCGCGCTCGTTCAACCTGAACTGCCGCCCGCTCGCGGCGTTGACCAGCAGGTACCAGCGCTGGCCGCGGCTTTCCTGCCGCTGGACGCGCACTTCCGGCCGCAGCCGCGGCTTTTGCGCGGCCACGCGGTACCAGATGGCGCTGTAGAGCGACTCGGCCATGGCCTACAAGCCCCACTCGAAGGCGGTGAGCCGCGCCCATTCGATGAAGCGCCGCGTCCAGATCCACACGAGCGGCTGGCGACCGGCGTCGATCTTGGCGACGCCCTGAAGCCCGGGACGCAGGCCGGGCGCCCCCTCGGTCAGCGCGCCCTCGACTTCGAAAAAGTTGCGGCCGTCGCGCGTGACCGCGACGGGCGTTACGCGCTCGACGCGAAACGGCAGCGTGTGGTCGGACAGCGCGCCGAGTGCCACGGTGCCGGATTGGCCTTCGCGCAGCCCGGCGACGTCGCGCTCGTCGACCTCGACGAGCAGACGGAAGCGCTCGCTCGCCGCGATCGTGAGCAGCACCTCGCCGCGCTTGAGCGGCGCGCCGAGCGACTGCGAGAGGTCGCCCTTGATGATGACGCCGTCGAACGGCGCGACGACCCGCGCGCGTGTGAGCTGGCTCTCCACGAGCTCGAGCTGCGCTTTCGCTTCGTCGGCCTTGGCCTGGTTGATCACGTACTGCGAGCGCTCGCTGCGGGCGAGCGCGGCAGCGGCGGCGTTCTCGTGCTGGGTGAGCTCGCTCTGCCACTTGCGCTGCTCGAGCTTGAGATCGTCCTCGGCGAGCTCGGCCAGCACCTGGTCGGTCTTCACGTGGTCGCCCGGACGCGCATGAACCTGACGGAGGTAACCGTCAGCGGGCGCGACCAGCGCGCGCTGCACTGAGCCTTCGACACGCGCCTGCGCGCCGATCCGGTATTGCACGGGCAGAAAGAGCGCGGCGAGCACGGCCGCCGCGGCGATGCCGAGCCCGATCTTCAGGGCCGGACTGCCGGTGGCGATCCGTTGCGAGATCCGGCGCATGTTGCGCGCGACGCGCGCGTACCACGGCCGCTCCGCGTCATACTTGAGCTCGAGGATCGGGCCCACGATGCACCCGACGTGCTCGCAGAGCGCGAGGTCTTCGGCCCCGATCGGCTCGTCCGGCGCGCGGACCAGCGTGAGCGCGCCGAACATCTTTTCGCGGGAGACGAGCGGCACCGTGCACGCGGCGCCGCCGTAGCGGCGGGCGAGCTGCGCATGCGCAAGCGTGACCAGCGGACGGGCGCCGGGCGCGGCCGGCACGCTGACGGTGGCGGCCTGGTCGAGTGACTCGTCCATCGCCGCGGCGAAGCTCCTGAAGAGCTCGCCGTCAGCCTGGAAATCCGCCGTGTGCGACGTCGCCACGACGCGCGCGTTGCCGCGGTCGCGAAAACCGATCGCCACGCGCTCGAACCCGAACATCGCGGCGCTCTCGGTCGCGAATGCGGCGGCGGCCTCGGCGAAGGTCTCCTGCGCCAGCACGGCGCTCTGGAGCTGAAGGATGCGGGCGGCCAGCGGCGCCACGGGCTGTGCGCCGCCGAAGGAGATCACGCGCGGTGCGGGCGCTTCGGCGCGGCCGCCGGTCTCCTCGGACGCCGAGCGCAGCGGCATCACGGCCGACTCCCGATGACAGGCGCGCCGGCACCCCTTACGCGGCTACGGCGCGCCACTGTTTCCTCCATGTTCAGAACGTCTCCCAATCATCATGCGGGGCGTCATGGCCGCGCACGTGCCGGTAGGCCGTCCAAATGTAGATTTCAGGACCTTGTGCCGCAAGCGCGGCGAGCTGCCCGGCGTGTGATAAATCACGGAGCCAAAACGCGAAATTGGCTCCCGGCGCAACTAAGTCACGCCTCCCAGCGGAGCCGTGGATCTCGCCACGGGACGCGTGCCCTGAGCGGCGGATGCAGCCTCAATGTCGCGTCTCGGCCCGGATCCGCTCCTCGCGGATCAGCCATCGGCTTTCGCGTCTCACGAGCACCAGCGTTTTGTCGGTCGTGAAGTGCAGTGGCCCCGAACGATACTGCTGCCGGAAGTTCGCGATCGCGCCGCCTTTACCGTCCGTGGTGACCTCGAGCGACTCGATGGCGATGTCGATCGGGCGCGGCTTTTCGATACGCGCGGTGCGCTCCGCTTCCCACGCTGCGCGCGTCATGCCGCGCGGCGGTTCGAAGCTCGCGTCGTAGAACGAGAGGTACGCAGCGACGTCGTTCGACGCCCACGCCTTGGCCCACGCTTCGATCGTGCGCTGGACCTCGGGCGCCGCGCGATCCGGTTCCCTGGCTGCCGGCGGCACCGGGTTCGGCGCGAGCGCGGGCGCCGCCTTCGGTGCAATCGGCTTGGCCGGCGTCGCGTCCGCCGGCGCGGCGGCGATCGGCTGCGGCATCGGCGTGGTGCGCACCGTCACGAGCGCGGCGGAGCGGTCGAGCCACTGGTTCACGGCCCCGAGGTCGGTCTCGGTCAGCTCGCCGATCGCGGCCTCGAGCCTCAGCAGCGACAGGATATAGGTGTACTTCGCCTGCGCCAGATCACGGGCGGCCCCGAACAGAAGCTGCTGCGCGTTGAGCACGTCGACCTGCGTGCGCACGCCGACCTCGCGGCCGACCTGCGTGCTCTCGAGCTGGCTGCGGGTGGAGACGAGGGCCGCTTCCAGCGCGCGCACCTGCGCGATGCCATTGGTGATGCCGAGATACGCCTGCCGCGCGTTGAACGCGGCTGCGCGCCGCGCCGCCTCCAGCTCCTCCTGCGAGCGCGTGCGGGTGGCGATCGCCTCCCGCACCCGCGAGCTCACGACCCCGCCCTGATATAGCGGAATGGCGAGCTGAACGCCGACGGTCGCGGCGCGCGTGTCCGTCCCCACGCCGCCGAGTGGATCGCGGTTCGATCCGCTGTTGCTGAACGTCGTGAACGCGTCGAGCGTGGGCAGGTGTCCCGCGCGGTTGCGATCGATCTCCTGGCTCGCGAAGGCGAGCGCGCTCTGCGCGATGCGCACCTGGAGATTGGCCTGCTCTGCGAGACCGACCCAGGTGTCCATTGCCGCAGGTTCGGGCGCCTTCAACACGAAGCGCGCGCCCAGCGGCGCGAGACCGGGCGGCGCCTTGGCAATCACCTGCTCCAGCGCCCGCAGCCGCAGGTCGAGCTCGCTGCGCGCGGCGATCTCCTGTGAGACGGTCAAGTCGTAGCGCGCCTGCGCTTCGTGCGTGTCGGTGATGTTCGCCACGCCGACTTCGTAGTTGCGCCGCGCGAGCTCGAGCTGCTCGCCGATCGCGACTTTTTGCGATTCGGCGAGCACCACGTTGTCGTGCGCGAGCAGCACGTCGAAATACGCCTGCGCCACCCGCAGGATCAGGTCCTGCGCCGCCAGCGCGAGCTGCGCGTCGGCCTGCTCGGCCTGCGTGAGCGCCTGGTCGTATGCAATCGAGTTCTGGCGGCGGTAGATCGGCTGCGTTGCCGACAGCGTCACGACGGTCGAACCGAAGTTCGTGGCGGCGCGCGGCGTGGTGTCGTCGCGAAACTCGGTGCCGCGGTCGTTGTACTGCGCCGACGCCGACAGCGTCGCGAGCGGCAGCAGGCCCGCGCGCGCCTGGGGAATGCGCTCCTGGGACGCGGCCCAGGTCGCACGTGCCGCGGCGTACGTCGCATCGGCAGTCTGGGCCTGCCGGAAAATGTCGAGCAGATCCGCGCCGGAGGCGGGACGGGCGGTCAGCGCGAGCAGCGCACAGACGACGAAGGCCCGACGTCCCGTCCGGTTTCTCTCCATCAAGCCGGAGCTTTAGTCGTGAAATAGCCCATTGCGCATGAGTTTACTTTGAGGGCCGCGCCCCGTACAGAGAGCGGATAGCGTCGAGGTGCTCGCATACGGCGCGCGCACCCTGCACGATGCGCGTAGTCTGGCGCTGGATCAGATCGGGCGGAACGTGGCGCACCGGCAGCGTGCGAATAGCCGCCACGCGCACCGCGCGCCACTCCGATTCGAGCTCGCCGGGCCGCATCGCCGAGCTGCCTCCGAGGATTACGTGCGGCCGCGCCGCGAGCACGGCCTCCAGCGACACCGAAGGCGTGAGTACCGGCGCCCCGGCGAAGACGTTGACGCCGCCGCACAGCGCGAGCACGTCGCTGATGAGATGCTCCCCGTTCACGGTGAGGAGCGGCCGGTGCCAGATCTCGTAGAACACCCGCACCGGCCGCGCCCCGCCATAGCGCGCGCGCAAGCTCGCGAGCTCGCGCTCGAGCGCCGCAGCCGCGCGCTCGGCCTCGCTTTCGGTTCCCGCGAGCACGCCGGTCGTGCGAATCAGGCGCGCGATGTCGGTGAGGCGGCGCGGTTCGGTCACGAACACCGGAATGCCCAGCCGCTCGAGCCGCTCGACGTCGTGAACGGGGTTTCCGCTCTTCCACGCGAGCACGAGGTCCGGGCCGATTGCGATCACGCGCTCGCGATCGACCCGGCTCGCATCCCCGACCTGGGGCAGCTTTCTCACCGCCGCGGGATAGTCGCTGTGACGCACGACCGCGGCGAGCTGTGACGCCGCCCCCGCGGTGAACACGATTTCGGCGAGGTGCGGAGACAACGCGACGATGCGTGCGGGGCGCGCGGTGAGTCGTACCGTTACGCCGCGATCGTCCTTCAGCACGACGGGCCCGGCGCAGGCGGGCGAAGAAACGCCCGCGAGAAGGAAGCAGAAAAACGCCGCGCGCAACGCGCGCCGGTACGCGCGCCCCGAGGAGAGAATTAGCTGATCACGCCTTCCATGTAGCGCATCAGCTTGGCGCTCGTCTGGCGCAGCCGTGCGGAGAGCATAGTGACGAGCTTCACCAGGATCTTGGCGCCGAGCTGCGGGCGCTCGAGGATGATCTTGGCCATGTTGTCGCGGGTGAGCACGCCGAACGTGGTCGCCTGCGTGGTGCGGCAGCTCGCGAAGCGCGGCTCGCCGTCGATCATCGACATCTCGCCGATGGTCGTGCCCGCGCCGACGGTCGTCATGTGCTGCTGCTCGCGCTGCAGGCTTCTTTTCAGGATGTCGACTTCACCGCGCACGATGAGCAGCATGAAATCGCCGGTGTCGCCCTCGTGAATGATGGTCTCGTTCGCCTCGGCCTTGTACACGCCCATGTACTCGGCGAGGTGCTTCACGTCCTCGCGCGTGAAGTCGGAGAAGAGCGGCGCCCGCCCGAGCAGGCTGCCGAGCTCTTCCGTTATTGCGGCGTCTTCGGCAATGCGCTCGAAGCGTCCCAGCTTGTCGAGATTCGCCGGGAACTTCTCGTGTGCTTGCACCATGGCCCGTCCCCCCGGGGATCATGTCCCCGCTACTATAGTACTGTGCAGCCCGGTCGCCAACAAAATCGGCGACGGCCCCCATCTTCTTCCCTAACCTTGTGCGCCCCAGGCTTCAGCCTCGAGGCGCGTCGTAGGTCTACTCCGCCTCGGCCTCGGCTTTGACGCGGCGCTTTCTCACCGCTTCCGCGAGCTCGTCCAGGATCGCGCGGCTGTCCTCCCAGGCGATGCAGCCGTCCGTGATGCTGACGCCGTATTCCAGCGGCTTGCCCGGCACCAGGGCCTGGCGTCCGGCCTTCAGGTGGCTTTCCATC
>DASPNJ010000010.1:0-135348 GCA_035626595.1 Burkholderiales bacterium | reverse complement strand
CGCGGCTTCTTCGTAGCCCGTCGTGCCATTGATCTGGCCGGCGAAGAACAAGCCGCCGATGAACTTCGTCTCCAGGCTGTAACGCAAGTCGCGCGGATCGAAATAGTCGTACTCGATCGCATAGCCCGGCCGCGTGATGTGCGCGTTCTCGAAACCTTTGATGGAGCGCACCAGGTCCAGCTGGACGTCGAAGGGCAGGCTGGTGGAGATTCCGTTGGGATAGATCTCGTGCGTGGTGAGCCCTTCGGGCTCGATGAAAATCTGATGCGACGGCTTGTCGGCGAAGCGATGGATCTTGTCTTCGATCGACGGGCAGTAGCGCGGGCCCACGCCTTCGATGACACCGGTGAACATCGGGGAGCGGTCCAAGCCGGCCCGGATGGTGTCGTGCGTGCGCGCGTTGGTGTGCGTGATCCAGCAGGGCAGCTGGCGCGGATGCTGCTCCGCTCGCGCGAGGAACGAGAACACCGGCACCGGGTGATCGCCCGGCTGCACGGTCATCACGGAAAAATCGATGCTGCGGCCGTCGATGCGCGGAGGCGTACCGGTTTTGAGCCGGCCCACCGGCAGCGCGAGCTCGCGCAGCCGTCGCGCAAGACCGATCGCCGGCGGATCGCCGGCGCGTCCGCCCTGGTAATTCTGCAGCCCGACATGAATGAGGCCCGAGAGGAACGTACCGGCGGTCAGCACGACCGCGCGCGCGCCAAAGCGGACCCCGATTTGCGTCACGGCGCCGACCACACGATCGCCTTCGAGCAGCAGGTCGTCGACCGCCTGTTGAAAGATGCGCAGGTTCGGCTGGTTCTCCAGCCGGGAGCGGATCGCGTGCTTGTACAGGAGCCGGTCGGCTTGCGCGCGCGTCGCGCGGACCGCCGGCCCTTTGCGCGCGTTGAGGATGCGAAACTGGATCCCCGCTTCGTCCGTCGCGGTCGCCATCGCACCGCCGAGCGCGTCGACTTCCTTGACGAGATGACCTTTGCCGATGCCGCCGATCGAGGGGTTGCACGACATCTGACCCAGCGTTTCGACGTTGTGCGTGAGCAGCAGCGTCGAACAACCTGAGCGCGCGCTCGCGAGCGCCGCCTCGGTTCCGGCGTGGCCGCCGCCGACGACAATTACATCAAACTTTTCAACGGCTTGTGGCATTCGGATGCGATTCGTGATCAAGCGACATTTTACGGCCAAAAGGACGCGTGCGCATGGACCGCGTGGCCGCGGGAGAGTTTCACGTGAAACATCGCGCAGCTTCGCGTGAGCGGGCGCGCGCACCAAAATCAAGCAGGTTTCACGTGAAACCTACTTCCCGATGCAGAACCTCTGGAAGATTGCGCCCAACAGATCGTCCGCACCGAACTCGCCGGTGATCGACATCAAAGCCTCGTGCCCAAGCCGCAGGTGCTCGGCAAACAGCTCGGGGGCCGGGCGGGCGCTCGCCGCCGACAGCTCGTCGCGTGCCCGCTGCAATGCGCTCAGGTGCCGCTCACGCGCGAGGAAAACGCCTTCGGGCTGTCCGGCCCACCCCGCACGCGCCAGAATCGCTTCACGCAGCAAGTCGACCCCCGCTCCGGTCTTGGCCGAGAGGAGCACCGTCGTCTGGCTGTTCTGCTCCGTCAGGGCCGCGACCGCGCCGGTGAGATCGATCTTGTTGACCACGTGAATCCGCTCGAGCTCCGGTGGCACGCGCGCGAGAATCGCGCGCTCCTCATCGCCGAGGCCGGACTGCGCGTCGCTGACCAATAGCAGCAGGTCGGCGCCGCCGATCGCGCCCCACGCGCGCTCGACCCCGATACGTTCGACCGGGTCCGTCGAGTCGCGCAGCCCGGCCGTATCGAGGATGTGCACCGGCACCCCGTCGATGTCGATCGCCTCGCGAATAACGTCCCGCGTGGTACCCGGAATTTCGGTCACGATGGCTACGTTCCCGCCGGCAAGCCGGTTCAGCAGACTCGACTTGCCCACGTTAGGACGTCCCGCAAGCACGATGTGGAGGCCCTCGCGTAGCAGGCTGCCTTGGCGAGCCGCGGCTAACACCGCTTCTAGGTCGGAACGCAACCGCGCCAGGCGCTCCGACGCGCCGCGGAGGTCGAGGGGGTCGATTTCTTCCTCAGGAAAGTCGAGTGTCGCTTCGACGAGCGCCCGCAGCTCGATCAGCTGGGCGTTCAGCGACTGAATCTTCGTGGAAAATTCGCCTTGGAGTGACTTGAGCGCGGACCGTGCGGCTTGTCCGGTCGAAGCGTCGATGAGGTCGATCACGCCCTCTGCCTGGACCAGATCGATCTTGCCGTTCAGAAAGGCACGCTGCGTGAACTCCCCCGGCTCCGCGATGCGTGCGCCGAGCTCCACGCAACGCTCGAGCAGCGTGCGCAGCACGACCATGCCGCCGTGACCCTGGAGCTCCAGAACGTCCTCGCCGGTATACGAGCCCGGCGCCGGAAAGTAGAGCGCGATCCCCTCGTCGATCGGCTCGCCGACGCCGTCCCGAAACACCGCACGCGTCGCCTGCCGCGGCTCGAGCGCACGGCCCGTGATCTGGTTGCCGAACGCGCGCAGATCGGGGCCAGACAGCCGGACGATACCGATAGCCGCGCGCCCGGGGGCGGTGGCGATCGCAGCGATCGGGTCGCTGCGGCTCATCGCGAAACCGCGACGACGGCTGCTAGCGCTTGCGCGGCGGCGCGAGGTTCGCGCGTTCCAGCACGCGGTTGATGTGCCACTGCTGCGCGATCGACAGGATGTTGTTCACCAGCCAGTACAGCACGAGGCCGGCCGGGAAGAAGAAGAAGAACACGCTGAACGCGATCGGCATGATCTTCATGACTTTCGCTTGCACCGGGTCCGGCGGTTCCGGGTTGAGCTTGGTCTGGATGATCATCGTCGCGCCCATGAGGATGGGGAGCAAACCCACCGGCATGCCAAACCAGACGCCAAAGAGCGTATCGGGCCGCGACAAATCATCGATCCAGAGCATGAAAGGCGCGTGGCGCAGCTCGACGCTCGCGAGGAGGACCCAGTAAAGTGCGATAAATACCGGAATTTGAACGATAATCGGGAGACAGCCGCCCAGCGGATTGATCTTCTCGGTCTTATAGAGCTCCATCATCGCCTGCTGCATGCGCTGGCGATCCTCACCGTACTGTTCCTTCAACCGCTGGAGCTTGGGCGCGAGCACCCGCATCTTCGCCATCGAGCGGTAGCTCGCTTCGGACAGCGGATAGAAGATGAGCTTGATCACCACCGTCAGCAGAATGATCGCCACGCCCCAGTTGCCGACCCAGCCATAGAACCACTTCAGCAGCCAGAACAGCGGCGACGCGATGATCGTCAGCCAGCCATAATCGACCGACAGGTCGAGCCCGGGCGCGAGCTCGGCGAGCTTGTCCTGATCTTGCGGCCCGGCGTAAAGCGGCACGCTGAGCACGGTCGAGCCGCCGGGCTGAATGGCCTGCACTGGAACGATCACGCCGGCGGCGTTCAGCTTGTCGAGACGACGCACGTAAAACTCGCGCGGGGTCCCGTTCCTCGGCAGCCAGGCGCTCACGAAGTAGTGCTGGATCATGCCGATCCAGCCGTCGTTGCTCTCCTTCGGATAGGTGGCCTTGCCCTTCTCGATGTCGGAGAGCCCGATCTTCTGGAATTTCTCCTTTTCGGTGTAAACCCCGACGCCGGTGAATGTAGGCAGCATCGCCGAATCGCCTGCGGGCGGCTTGTCGTCGCGCAGGAGCTGGAAATAGCCGTGCGGCTGGATCGGGGCCTCCCCCTGATTCTGGATCTCGAAGGCAACGTCGATCAGGTAACTTCCGCGCGTGAAGCGATACACCTTCGTCACCTTCACGCCGTTCGCCGGCGGCGCTTCGAGTCGCACCTCCACAACGTTCGCGCCCTCATCGAGCTGGTAGGCCGTCTGCGCCGCGGAATACTGGGTCCGGTGCGTCGGCAGGTCGTTGCCGAGCAGCCCGGATTGCGCGACGTAAACGTGATCGGCGCGCTGGTCGAACAACACGAAGTCTCGCCGCTTGTCTTCGACGTCGCGGTGGCGCTTCAGCGTGAGCTTGCGCAGGTCACCGCCGGCCGTGCTGATCTCCGCCACGAACACGTCGGTTTGCACCGTGACCGCCTGCCCCGGCGCGAGACCGGCAGACGGCGCGGGCGTCGGAGCCGGCGCAGGGGCGGTAACGCTCGGCGTCGGCACGGCAGCGGCACCCGGCGCCGGCACGGCTGCTGCCCCGGGAGCCGGGGGTACCCCGGGTTCCTGCTTCGCCGCAGCCACGGGCTTGTCACGCGCCGCCGGCGGATTCTGGTCGCGCTGCCATGCATCGAACAGCAGGAACAGCGAGAACGCGAAAATGAAGAAAAGAATGAAGCGTTGTGATTCCATGCTGTGGCCTGTCAAGCGCGACGCGTCTCGCGCAGCAGCGTGTCGAGCAAAGCGTCGAGCTCCTTGCGCAGCGCGGCGTTGTCTTCGCCGCGCAGGTCGCTCTTCAACTGGACTGCGATGTCGTACGCGCCGGCGCGCTCGCCGGCTGCGCGAAACGCCTCGCGTATCAGGCGCTTCGCCCGGTTTCTGTCTACGGCCCGCGCTGCGGCTTTGCGCCCGGCGATAATGCCGAGGCGCGGATGATCAAAGTCGTTCGGCCGTGCGCGCGCGACGAAGTTGCGGCTCACCGAGCGGATGCGCGAGCGCAGCACGGCCTCGAATTCTTCCGGGCGCCGCATCATGCGCGGCTTCACACCGGCGCCGCGCGACCGCGCGGCGCCGGAAGCCTCGCTCTCGCTCAAACGGCGAGGCGTGCCCTTCCCTTGGCTCTGCGGGCGTTGATAACGGCACGTCCGGCCTTGGTCTTCATGCGCACGCGGAAACCGTGCGTGCGCTTCCGGCGTGTCTTGGAAGGTTGATAAGTGCGCTTCATGGTAGATGTCCCGGCGTGCTGAAAAACCGGGTATTACATCGCGTAACGTGTTGTCGTGTCAATCGAACGGCTTCGAGCGCGGATGACTCGAAGCACGGCTTTCGCTTGTGGATAACCCACCTCGATCAGCGTAAAATTTGGACGATCAACGGCGCTCTTTCGAGCGCCAAAAATAAGCCCCGCATCCGAGTTAATGAACAGCTTCTGGCGCCACTGTCTCGCCCATTTCGAGAAAGAGCTCCCCCCTCAGCAATTCGTCACCTGGATCAAGCCGCTCAAGGTTCAGACCGAAGGTGACGTGCTCACGCTCATCGCGCCGAATCGATTCGTACTGCAGTGGATCCGGGACAAGTTCTGCGGTCGCATCCAGGAGCTTGCGGCGGAGCGCCTGAAGCGCTCGATCGACATTCGTCTGCTGCTCGCCGAAAAAGAAGTCAAACCCGATGCGCCGGCGACCAGCATTCCGGCGGCGCCCGACATTCCGCAGCCCAAGATCTCGCGCGACGTCTCGCGGCTCAATTCGTCGTTCACCTTCGAGACATTCGTCACCGGCAAGGCGAACGAGCTCGCGCGCGCCGCCGCGATGCAGGTGGCCGAGCGCCCGGGCGCGGCATACAACCCGCTGTTCATCTACGGCGGCGTAGGGCTCGGTAAGACGCACCTGATACATGCAATCGGCAATCACCTGCACGCGCGCGCGCCCGACAGCAAGATCCGCTACATCCACGCCGAAGCGTATGTCTCCGACGTGGTCCGCGCCTATCAGCACAAGGCGTTCGACGATTTCAAGCGCTACTACCACTCGCTCGACCTGCTGCTCATCGACGACATACAGTTCTTCAGCGGCAAGAGCCGGACGCAGGAGGAATTCTTCTACGCGTTCAATGCGTTGATCGAGTCGCACAAGCAGGTCGTCATCACCTGCGACACCTATCCGAAAGAGATTTCGGGCATCGAGAACCGCCTCATCTCGCGATTCGGCTGGGGCCTCACGGTGGCGGTGGAGCCGCCGGAGCTCGAGATGCGCGTCGCGATTCTGCTCAAGAAGGCGGAGGCCGAATCGGTCAAGCTGGACCAGTCAGTCGCTTTCTTTCTGGCCAAGCACATCCAGTCGAACGTGCGCGAACTCGAAGGCGGTCTGAAGCGCGTGCTCGCCTATGCGCGTTTCTCGGGTCAGGAGCTCTCCATCGAGCTTTGCCGCGAAGCGCTGCGCGACCTTCTGGCCGTCCAGAACCGTCAGATATCGATCGAGAACATCCAGAAGACCGTCGCGGATTACTACAAGATCAAGGTCTCCGAGATGTACTCGAAGAAGCGCAGCCGCAACGTCGCGCGGCCGCGCCAGATCGCGATGGCGCTCGCCAAAGAACTCACGCAGTTGAGCTTGCCCGATATCGGTGAAGCGTTCGGCGGCCGCGACCACACGACCGTGCTGCATGCGTGCCGCAAGATCGCCGATCTGCGGAGCTCCAACACCGACGTGACCCGCGACGTGAATTCGCTGCTCAAGGTGTTACGCAGTTGAAAACCGCTGGGCGAATTGTGGATAAGCCCGGCTGAAGCAGCCGGCGCTGAAACGCTCCACATTTGACCCCGGCGAAACCGTTGTCGAAATCCACATGCTCACGGCCGCGCAAGACCGTGACCGGGAAAGCTTCTCTGGCCTGTCCACAGGAATGCCGAAAGCTTATTAGAACTACTAAATAAAGAAGTACATCATGAAACTTCTTCAGATCGAACGCGATGCGCTGCTGAAACCCCTGCAGGCCGTGACCGGTATCGTGGAAAAGCGTCACACGCTGCCGATACTGTCGAACGTGTTGCTCGAGCGAAAACAGGATCGTCTGGATCTCGTGGCGACCGATCTCGAGATCCAGGTCTCGACGCGGTGCGAAACGGGCAAAGGGACGGCCGAGCAAAACCTCACCGTATCCGCCCGCAAGCTCCAGGACATCCTGCGCTCGCTGCCCGATGGCACCGATGTCATGCTGGATTCGCAGAACAACCGTCTGCAGGTCAAAGCGGGCCGCAGCCGCTTCAATCTCCAGACGCTTCCGGCAGCGGATTTCCCCTTGCTGGGCGATCCCGGAGCACCGCTCGCGAAAGTCACCTTGCGCCAGAAGGAGCTGAAGGCGCTGCTGCTCCTCGTGCAGTTCTCGATGGCGCAGCAGGACATCCGGTACTACCTGAACGGCATGCTGCTCGTGCTCGAAGGTGAGCAGATCAAGGTCGTCGCCACCGACGGCCACCGGTTGAGCTACGCCAGCGGCACGGTCGCCAAGCAGGACGAAAGACGCGAGGTGATCCTGCCGCGCAAGGCCGTGCTCGAGCTCGCGCGGCTGCTCACCGAAGGCGAGGAGGACGTGCACATCGAGCTCTACGCGACCCAAGTCAAATTCCGCTTCGACGCGATCGAGCTTACGACCAAGGTGATCGACGGGAAATTCCCGGATTACACCCGCGTCATCCCGACGAATTACCAGAAGCACATCGTGCTCGACCGCCTGCTGCTTCTCCAGGCCCTGCAGCGGGCGGCCATCCTCTCGAACGAGAAATTCCGGGGGGTCCGGTGGATGCTGACCGGGAACAGTTTGCGAATTTCATGCACTAACAATGAGCAGGAAGAAGCGCAGGAGGAGCTCGAGATCGACTATTCAGGCGAGCCCCTCGACGTCGGTTTCAACATCACTTATCTGCTCGACGTGCTGACAAACGTCGGGAGCGAACGCATCGACTGCGCTTTCGGCGATGCCAACAGCAGCATGCTCATCACCCTACCCGACCGCAGCGACTATCGCTACGTGGTCATGCCGATGCGCATCTAACGAGCACCAGGAAAACGAAGCAACGGATGAACGACAGAATCGAAGAGCCGAACGGCGCCAGCGACTACGGGGCGAGCAGCATCAAGGTGCTGAAGGGCCTCGACGCGGTGCGCAAGCGGCCCGGCATGTACATCGGAGACACGAGCGACGGCACGGGCCTCCACCACATGGTGTTCGAGGTCGTCGACAACGCGATCGACGAGGCGCTCGCGGGCTACTGTGACGAGATCACGATCACCATTCATCCCGACAATTCGGTGAGCGTGCTCGACAACGGCCGCGGCATTCCGACGGACATCTATCCGGACGACGAGGAAAAACGCTCGACAGCCGAAGTGGTGATGACGGAGCTGCACGCCGGCGGTAAATTCGACAGCAACTCGTACAAGATCTCGGGCGGCCTGCACGGGGTGGGTGTGTCGGTCGTCAACGCACTCTCCGAGTGGTTGCGCTTGACGATCCGCCGCGACGGTCAGGCGCACGCGATGGAGTTCAGGATGGGTGTAGCGGTGGCGCCGCTCAAGGTCCTCGGCAAGACCGAGCGGCGCGGCACCGAGGTTCACTTCCTCGCGTCGAAGGAGATCTTCGGCGACATCGAGTACCACTACGACATCCTCGCCAAGAGACTGCGCGAGCTCTCGTTCCTCAACAACGGCGTGCGCATCAAGCTGATCGATCAGCGCAGCGGCAAGGAAGAGGACTTCGCTTTCAGCGGCGGCATCCGCGGCTTCGTCGAATACATGAACCGCGCGAAAGCCGTGCTCCATCCATCGCCGTTCTACGCGATCGGCGAGAAGGAAGGCATCACGGTCGAAGTGGCGATGCAGTGGAACGATTCCTACCAGGAATCGACGCAATGCTTCACGAACAACATTCCTCAGCGCGACGGCGGCACGCATCTCACGGGACTTCGTGCGGCGATGACGCGCACGCTTAACCAGTACATCGACAGCACCGAGCTTGCGAAGAAGGCCAGGGTCGAGACGAGCGGCGACGACATGAAGGAAGGATTGACTGCGGTGCTTTCGGTGAAGGTGCCGGAGCCCAAGTTCTCCTCGCAGACCAAGGACAAGCTCGTCTCCAGCGAAGTGCGTCCGGTGGTCGAGGAGATCGTCGCGCAGAAGCTCATGGAGTTCCTGCTGGAAAAACCGAACGACGCCAAGATCATCTGCGGCAAGATCATCGAAGCCGCGCGCGCGAGAGAGGCGGCGCGTAAGGCTCGCGAGCTCACGCGTCGCAAAGGCGTCCTGGATTCATTCGGACTTTCGGGCAAGCTCGCCGACTGCCAGGAGCGCGATCCGGCGCAGAGCGAGCTCTATATCGTCGAGGGCGACTCCGCGGGCGGCTCGGCAAAACAGGGGCGCGACCGCAAGTTCCAGGCGATCCTGCCGCTCAAAGGTAAGATCCTGAACGTCGAGCGCGCGCGCCTGGACAAGCTGCTCTCGTCCCAGGAGATCGCCACGCTCATCAGCGTGCTCGGGACCGGCATCGGCAAGGAAGAGTACGCACCCGACAAGCTGCGTTACCACCGCGTGATCATCATGACCGACGCGGACGTCGACGGCTCGCACATTCGCACGCTGCTTCTCACGTTCTTCTACCGGCAGATGCCGGATCTGATCGAGCGTGGCCACATCTACATCGCGCAGCCGCCGCTCTACAAGGCGAAGCACGGCCGCAGTGAGCGCTATCTCAAGGACGAGCACGAGTTGAAGCAGTACCTGCTCAAGCTCGCGCTTTCGGAGTCGGAGCTGTATCCGTCCGCGCACGGCGCGCCGCTCACGCGCGAGACGTTCGAAAACGTGGCGCAGGAGTATCTGCTCGCCGAGGCCGTGATCCAGCGCGAAAGCCGGCTGATCGACGAGGAGGTGCTGTTTGCGCTGCTAAAGCAGTCGCCGGAGCTCGACCTCGCCGACGAGGCCGCCGCGCAGGACAGCGCGCAGCGGCTCGCCGCGTTGCTCGATGACGCGAACCTGAGAGTCGTGGCGCGGTTCGACGAGAAGCTGGAGCGCTACGTGCTCGCGATCAGCCGCACCCAGCACGGCGTGGTGCGCTCGAGTTACATCGACGGCGACTTCCTGCAGGGCGGCGACTACGCACAAATCAAGCGCACCGCGCAGGTCACACAGGGCCTGCTCGGCCCCGACGCGTACGTCAAACGCGGCGAGCACGTGCATCCGGTCAGCGACTTCCGTGAAGCGATCGACTGGGTGCTCGGCGAGATCCAGCGCGGCGTGAGCATCCAGCGTTACAAGGGTCTCGGCGAGATGAACCCCGAGCAGCTCTGGGAAACGACGATGGACCCCTCGACGCGCCGGCTGCTGAAGACGCAGATCGAGGATGCGATCACCGCCGAGGAGATCTTCGCCACGCTGATGGGCGACCAGGTCGAGCCGCGGCGCAATTTCATCGAATCGAACGCGCTCGGCGCCCGCAACATAGACGTCTAGCCGCGTGTCGCGGCCGTGACGTGCCGCCGCGAGAACCCAGCGAGCTACGCTCGCAGCCGCGGCCGATCACGAACAGAGAGGAACCGGTGATGGTTCCTCTCCGTTGCTCTCTTCCTTCGGTTTTAGGTGGCGGTCTTGCGGGCGCGCGTTGCGGCCTTGGCTTTCGCCGGCGTCTTGGCCGCCGCGCCGCGAGCGGCGCGCGGCTCGAATTCGAAGCTCACCTTGCCGTCGGAACCGCGCACGAGATAAGCCGAGAACGGCCGGCCTTTACGCGAGATGAAGCGGTGCAGAAGGTCGGTCTTGCCGTCCTTCAGGAGCTTTCTCATCTGGTCGGCTTCGATCGGCCGCTGCAGGATGATCTGGCCTGATCGGAAATCGCACGTGCGCGGCGTGGCCGCCGCGCCTTCGCACACGTAAGCCATGCCGTGTGCGTAAACGTTGCGGCCGCACTTCGGGCACGGGCCGAGCGGCTCCTGGTTGCTGAAGTCGATGGGCTCGGCGTCCGCGTCCGCCTGCTGCTGACCGAAATCGAATTCCACCTTGAGCTCGGGCGTGAGCTTGATGATCGCGGCGAAGGGCTTCCCGAGCCGACTGCGGAAACCCTGCAGCGGACCGATCTGCCGCTTCTCGATGAGCTCCTCGATCTCGCCTGGCTCGAATTGGCGCCCGGACAGAATGCGCCACAGCGCGAAATCACAGCGCTGGCACTGAAACTTCTTGTAGTTCTCCTTGACCACCCCGCCGCAGCTCGGGCACCGCGTCTTGAGCGTTGCGTAATCGCCGGGCACCGTCTCGCTCTCGTGCGCCTTCGCGCGCTCGACGATGTGCTTGGTCATCTCGGCGATGCCGCGCATGAATTCCGGCCGCGAGAGCTTCCCGTGCTCCATCTCCTTCAGCCGGTACTCCCATTCCCCGGTGAGCTCCGGCGAGATGAGCTCGGGAATCTCGAGGCCGCGTAGCAGCGTGAGCAGCGAGAACGCCTTCGGCGTGGGCTGAAGCTCGCGCTGGTTGCGCACGACGTATTCGTCGGCGATGAGCTTCTCGATGATCACGGCGCGTGTCGCCGGAGTGCCAAGCCCGCGCTCCTTCATGGCATCGCGCAGCTCCTCGTCCTCGACCAGCTTGCCCGCGCCTTCCATCGCGGTGAGCAGCGTTGCCTCGGTGAACCGGGCCGGGGGCCGCGTCTGGAGCGCGCGGGCCTCGACGGCGAGCGTTTTCGCTGTCTCCCCTGCGTCGACCGCGACCAGGCTCGCCTCGTCATCTTCCTGCGCTTCCTTGCCGTGCACCTCGAGCCAGCCCGCCTGCTTGAGCACCTTGCCTTCGCTCTTGAATGCTTCCCCCGCTACGCGCGTGATCCGCGTCGTCACCAGGTATTCGGCCGGCGGATAGAACACCGCCAGGAAACGCCGCACGACGAGGTCGTAAAGCTTCGCCTCGGCCTCGTTCAGGTGCTTCGGCGCGAGCGCGGTCGGAATGATCGCGAAGTGGTCCGATACTTTCGCGTTATTGAATATGCGCTTGTTCGGCCTCACCCACTTCTGCGTCAGGATCTTGGATGCAAACGGCGCGTACGGGTGCTCGACGCTCTTCTTGCCGCCGCCGCCGCCGATCAGCGCCTCCATCGTGTCCTGCACTGTTCCGACGTAATCCTCCGGCAGCGCGCGCGAATCGGTGCGCGGATAAGTGAGCACCTTGTGCTTCTCGTACAGCGCCTGCGCGATCGAAAGAGTCATGCGTGCGGAAAATCCAAAGCGCCCGTTCGCGGTGCGCTGCAGGCTCGTCAGATCGAAGAGAAGCGGCGACGCCTGGCTTGAGGGCTTGCTCTCCTCGGTGATCTCCCCCGGCTTGCCGTCGCACTTGTCGCGGATCGCGAGCGCCCGCTTTTCGTCCCACATGCGCTCGGGTCTGAGCTCGGCATCGTCCTCGCGCTTTTCCTTCGCGAAGTTCTCGTCGAACCAGCGCCCGGCGTACTCCCCGGCCGCGACGCCGAACGTGCCGTGCACCTCCCAGTAGTCGCGCGCGACGAATTTCTTGATCTTCTCCTCGCGCTCGACGAGGATCGCCAGCGTCGGCGTCTGCACGCGCCCGACCGGAGTCTTGTGGAACCCCCCGCTCTTGGAATTGAACGCCGTGAGCGCGCGCGTGCCGTTGATTCCCACCAGCCAGTCGGATTCGGACCGGCAGGTGGCGGCGTCGGCGAGCGGCAGCAGCTCGGCGTCGGCGCGCAGGCGCTCGAAACCGTCGCGGATCGCCGCCGGCGTCATCGACTGCAGCCACAGCCGCTGGACCGGCTTTTTCACTTTGGCGTGCCGCATGATGAGCCGGAAGATGAGCTCGCCTTCCCGGCCCGCGTCGCAGGCGTTGATGACGCCGTCGACGTCCTTCCTTTTGAGGAGCTTCGTGAGGAGCCTGAGCCGCGACTCGGTTTTCTCGATCGGCTTCAGATCGAAATGCGGCGGGATCACCGGTAGATGGGCAAATGACCACTTGCCGCGCTTCACTTCGTATTCGTCGGGCGCGGTGAGCTCCAGCAGATGGCCGACCGCGGACGAAAGCACGTAGTCGTCGCTTTCGTAGTAGTCGTCGTGCCGCCTGAAGCCGCCCAGCGCGCGGGCGATATCGCCGGCGACGGACGGTTTTTCGGCGATGATGAGTGTCTTGGCCATCGGATCAGAGGGGAACGGCGGAACGCGCCGCGAAGCTTCGGACGCGTCCTGAAGAGCCGCAAAAAAGAGCGCACGATGATAAGAACAAAGACCTGCAGGTGCAAGCAAAAGGCGAAAAAGCGCTCCGGCTCAAGCGCTTAGCCGCACGCGCAAGGGGTGCTCGAGGTCAGCGCAGACGCTGATATCGCCCGCCGGGCAGGCTCTCGACGAGGCCTTCGACCTCCCATTGCGTGAGCAGCGCCGAGAGCTGGTCAGCGCTCACTCCGGTGCGCGCCGACAGCGTGTCGAAGTCCCACGGATCGAATCCCATCCGGTCGAGCACCGGGTGTGTGGCGGCTGCGTCGGCAGGCCGGGCGGCCGCGGTGATCGGCATCCGGAGCTCGTCGAGGATGTCCTGCGCCGTTTCGGCGAGCTTCGCGCCCTGCTTGATGAGGTTGTGGCAGCCCTTGTTGAGCGGCGAGTGGATCGATCCCGGCATCGCGAAGACGTCCTTCCCCTGCTCGTTGGCTAGCCGCGCCGTGATGAGCGAGCCGCTCGAGAGCGCCGCCTCGACCACGAGACAGCCGCGTCCGAGTCCGCTGATCAGCCGGTTGCGGCGCGGGAAATTGGATGCGACCGGCGCGGTGCCGAGCGCGAATTCGGACACGATGCAGCCCTTGCGCGCGAGCTCGTGCGCGAGATCGCGGTTCTTCGCCGGATATACGATATCGAGGCCGGTGCCGACCACGGCGATGCTGCTCGCCCGGCCCGCGAGACCACCCCGGTGCGCCGCCGCGTCGATGCCGAGGGCGAGGCCGCTCACGATCGTGAGCCCCGCGTCGGCGAGCGCGCGCCCGAAAGCTTCGGCGTGCGCGAGGCCCTGCTGCGTGGCATTGCGGCTGCCGACGATCGCGAAGCCCTCGGCATTGAGGAGCTCGACACGGCCCTTGGCATAGAGGAGCGGCGGCGGGTCCGGGGCATTCAGCAGCGCCTGCGGATAGGTCGCATCGCCAAGCGTGATCACGTGATTGGCGGGATCCTCGAGCCAGCTTTCCACCCGCGCCAGCAACTCGGGCGGCACGGGGGAGTGAACGGCCCGCGCAGCGCGATCGGGCACGACGCGCGTGAGGTCCGCGCGGCTTGCCGCCAGCACCGCTTCGGGGCTGCCGAATGCCGCCAGGAGCTGGCGGAACGGCTCGTTGGTGAGCCCGGGCGCGAACGAAAGCGTGAGCCACGCCTTCAGATCGGGATCGAGCGTCATGCGCAAGCTTCGCGCGCGAAGAGCGCGTGCGTGGCGGGGAAGAAGCGCTTAGGGATTGGTGACGATATCGGTGACGGCGACCGGCCGCGAGGCCTGCATGACCAGCGCGAACGACGCGCGGTCGAACGTGCGAAAGACCATGAGCAGTCCGTAGCGCTCCGCCGGCAGTCCCTGGAGATCGGCATCGCGCACCGGCGGATCGGTGTGGAACACCGGCGCGTCGCGGCCCGCGAGCTCCGCCGGATAGTACGGAATGCGGTCGTCCCTACCGGTCGGACCGATGCGGCCGAACACCGGCTCCGTGCGCTCGGTGTAGCGCGCGCTGCGCTGGTCGCGATAGAGCGCGAGCACGTGCCCGACTTCGAGCCCGTCGCGCGTGCCGCGGGACAGCGCGACGATCCCGAGCGGCCCTGTTTCATACAAGCCGCCGTACGTCGAAATGATGCGACCTTCCACTTTCTTCTGCGGCGCGTGCGGCACGTAGGCGAATATCGGCGCCTCCGGCGGAATCGGCACGAGCTTGTCGCCGCGGTAGATTTCCTGCGGGGCCTTCGTGATTTCGATGGTGCTGATCTGCGCGCGGCGCCGCAGTTGCGCCTCGCCGAGGTACACGCCGACATACCCGAGCAGCTCTTTGGACTCCGGATCGACGAGCGGATCGCCACGGCGAAAGACCTGCCAGCGCGTCTCCGCACTGCCGTTCAGGCCCCGCACGTAAGCGACATTGCCGGCGCCGATGGCGAGCCGGTCTTCCTGGGTTGCGACGATCTCGGCTGCGCTGTCGAGCTCTTTCGCCGTGACGACCAGCGGCTTCGAGAGGAAAGGCTCGATGACCGAAGGCGGAATGGTCTGGATCGCGTCGGCGTCGCGCGGCTCGATGCGCACGCGCGGACCGACTCTCGCCTGTTCGAGGCGCATGACGGGGCTGCCGCCAGTGCGGTCGAGCACCAGCGTGTCCCCGGGGTAGATCCGGTGCGGGTTGCGGATCTGGGCCTGGTTCATCCGCCACAGCTCGGGCCAGCGCCACGGATCGCGCAAAAACCGGGTCGCGATGCCCCACAGCGTGTCTCCGGGCACTACGGTGTAGCGGTTCGGCGCGTCGGCCCGAACTTCCGGGCCGGTCGTCGCGGCGATCGTCGCGACTGCTAAAGAAAGCAGTAAAATCAGCGATATAATTGATTTTTTCATTGACCGCCCCAAATTACGCCGGATACGTTGGCCAGCGCGCCGCTCCCCGCCGCCGCAATCTGACGTAGTGGTTTAAATTCTGCATTTAGCTGCCTATAGTCGCAAGTTTTTTATGGCTTTGTTACCCATTTTGCATTATCCCGATCCCCGGCTGCACACGGTGGCAGCGCCGGTGAAGGCGGTAGACGAGCGTATTCGCAAGCTAATCAACGACATGGGCGAGACGATGTACGCGGCGCCGGGCATCGGGCTCGCGGCAACGCAGGTGGACGTGCACGAGCGCGTGATCATCATCGACATCTCAGAGACGCGAGATCAGCTCCAGGCGTTCGTGAACCCCGTCATCATCGAAAAAAGCGGCGAGATCGAGACCGAAGAGGGGTGCCTCTCGGTGCCCGGCATCTTCGAGAACGTCTGGCGCGCCGAGCGCGTTACGGTCCGGGCGCTGAATCGCGAGGGGGAGCCGTTCACGCTTCAGGCCGAGGGCCTGCTCGCGGTTTGTATACAGCACGAGATCGACCATCTCGACGGGAAGGTATTCGTCGATTACCTCTCGCGGTTGAAGCAGCAGCGCATCGCCTCGAAGCTGAGGAAGCAGCAGCGCGCAGCGATGTAGCCTCGCGATGAGGCTCGTCTTCGCGGGCACGCCCGCATTCGCAGCGGCCGCGCTTGCAGCCTTGCACGCTGCGGGACATTCGATCTCGCTGGTGCTCACCCAGCCCGACCGCCCGGCCGGTCGCGGGCTGCACCCGACGGCCTCCGCGGTCAAGCAGCTTGCGCGCGAGCTCGGGCTCGCGGTCGAGCAGCCGCGCACGCTCAGGGATCCGCAAACCGCGCAGCGGCTGGCCGCGTCGGCGCCCGAGGCGATGATCGTCGCCGCCTACGGACTCATCCTGCCGCCCGACGTCCTGCGCGTTCCGCGGCTCGGCTGCATCAATATTCACGCCTCGCTGCTGCCGCGCTGGCGCGGCGCCGCGCCGATCCAGCGCGCGCTGCTGGCCGGCGACGCCGAGACCGGCATCAGCATCATGCAGATGGACGAGGGCCTCGACACCGGTCCGGTGCTTCTGCGCGAAGCCATCGCGATTTGCGAAGACGACACGGCCGGCACCCTGCACGAGCGTCTCGCCGCGCTCGGCGCGAAGCTGATCGTGCGGGCGCTCGAACGCCCGCATGCGGCTCAGCCGCAGGACGACGCTCTAGCGACGTACGCGGCGAAAATCGAAAAGCGCGAAGCGCGCGTCGACTGGCGGGAGCCCGCGCTGCTCAACGCGCGGAAGGTCCGCGCCTTCGATCCGGTCCCCGGCGCCGCGACGATCTACCGGACCCAGCCGCTCAAGATCTGGAAGGCACGCGCCGTCCAGGGGACGGGCATGGAGCCCGGCACGGTCATGGCCGCCGATGCAAGCGGCATCACGGTCGCGTGCGGGGAGGGCGCGTTGCACATCAGCGAGCTTCAGCGCGCGGGCGGTAAGCGGGTCACCGCGCAGGCGTTTCTCGCCGGCTGTGCGATCGCGGCCGGTGAGCGGCTCGGCGAGTGACTGCCGTGCGACCCTCACCCCCGGCCCCTCTGCCGCAAGGGGAGAGGGGAGATACGAGATGCTGCGCATAACCGGACCATGACGGACCAGCAACTCCTCGCCGCGTCGGTCGTCGGGCGCGTGCTCGCGGGGCGCAGCCTCGACGCCGAGCTGAAGGCGCTGTGGTCTTCGCCGCAAGCCCCGCCGCGCGAGGCGCGTCCCGCGGTGCAGGACATGGCGTTCGGCACGCTGCGTTTTCTGGGCGAGATCGACACGGTGCTTGCGCTCCTCGTCGAGCGCAAGGTCTCAGAGCGCGTGCGCCAGCTTCTTCGCGTCGCGCTCTACCAGCTCGTGCACACTCGCGCCGCGCCGCACGCGGTCGTGGACCACGCCGTGAGCGCGTCGGACAAGCTGCGGCAACCGGCGGCGAAAGGTTTCGTGAATGCCGTCCTGCGCAATTTTCTGCGCCGGCGCGAGACGCTGCTCGCCGACGCACGCGCGACGGACACGGGGCGCTACTCGCATCCGCAGTGGTGGATCGAGAAACTGCGGGCGCAGTATCCGCAGGATCACGTCGCCCTGCTCGATCAGGCCAACGGCCACCCGCCGTTCACGCTGCGGATCAACACGCGTGTGACGAGCGTCGAATCCTGTGTCGCGCGACTCGCGACCGAAGGGATCGCCGCGCGGCATCTCGGCGGCGCGACGATCGTGTTGGAGCGTGCGCTGCCCGTGGACCGGCTGCCGGGTTTCTCCGAAGGCGAAGTGTCCGTGCAGGACGCCGCCGCGCAGTATGCGGCGCTCGCGCTCGACGCGCCCAACGGCGCACGCGTGCTCGACGCCTGCGCCGCGCCGGGCGGCAAGACCGCGCACATTCTGGAACGCGCCGACGTGGAGTTGACCGCGCTCGACAATGACGAGGCGCGCCTTGCGCGTGTGGGCGCGAATCTCGCGCGCCTGCATCTCGACGCGGTCATGCGTTGCGGTGACGCCGCCGCGCACTCGTGGTGGGACGGGCGGCCGTATACACACGTGCTCGCCGACGTGCCGTGCTCCGGCTCCGGCGTGGTGCGCCGTCATCCCGACATCAAGTGGCTGCGCAGACCCGGCGACATCGCCGCGTTCGCCGATCGGCAGCGCGAGATCCTCGACGCGCTTTGGCAGGTACTCGCGGGCGGTGGTAAATTGCTGTACTCCACGTGCTCGGTTTTTCACGAGGAAAACAACGCACAGATCGAGCGCTTTCTGGAACGCCATCCCGACGCGCGGCTGCTCCCGCTGCCCGAGCCGCAGACGAACCCACGACGGCTCGCGGGTCAGATTCTTCCGGACGAACGGCATGACGGCTTCTTCTACGCGCTGCTGCAGAAGAACTGAGCGTTTTGGCGCGTTGATCGCGATGCTGCTCGCGCTCGTGATCGGCGCCGCCGCTCTCGCGCCCGCGCTCGCCCAAGGCATCGAGGTGAAGCGCCCCACCGTCACGATCGAAAACGATCATCTCATGCTCGACGTGCAGTTCGACATCGCGCTTACGTCCACCTTGGAAGAGGTGCTGAGCAAGGGCGTGCCGCTGCATTTCGTCCTCGAGTTCGATCTCATACGGCCGCGCTGGTACTGGTTCAACGAGCGCGTGCTGCATTTCCAGCAGGAGTACCGGCTGTCGTACAACGCGCTGACGCGCCAGTACCGCCTCGCGGTTGGCAACCTGCATCAGAACCATTCGACCCTCGCCGAGGCGCTGGAAGTGATGAGCCGCGTGCGCCGTCGCTACGACGTCGATCCGGGCAGCCTGCGTCGCGATATCGTGTACCAGGCAGCCGTCCGGTTCAGGCTCGACACCGCGCAACTGCCGAAGCCGTTCCAGTTGAGCGCGCTCGTCGGGCGCGAATGGAACGTCGGTTCCGACTGGTACCGCTGGCAGGTGAGCCCGTGAAGCGCACGGCGACGATCGCGGCGCCGGGCCGCGCGCCCGCATGGCTGCGTTACGCGCTCATCGTGGTCGTCGGCGTCGCCCCGGTCACGCTGTTCCTGCTCGCGACGGCCGCGGCGAACACGACGCTCTTTGCGGAGCGTTACCCGTTCCTGCTCGCGCTGAACGGTGCGATCGCGCTCGTGCTCGCCGCGCTCGTCGTCTACCAGCTCTTCATGCTGCGCCGGAAGCTGCGCGCGCGCGTCTTCGGCTCGAAGCTCACGCTGCGGCTGGTCGTGCTGTTCGCGCTCGTGGGCATACTGCCCGGCGTGCTGATCTACGCCGTGTCGGTGCAGTTCCTCGCGAAGAGCATCGAATCGTGGTTCGAGGTCCGTATCGACAAGGCGCTCGAAGGGGGCCTCAATCTCGGCCGCAATACGCTCGACGCGATGCTGAAGGACCTCACCGGCAAGGCCGACGCGATGGCGATCGCGCTGTCGGTGCGACCGCCTTCCGAGCACCTCGCGCAATTGAATACGCTGCGCGAGCAGGCCGGCGTACAGGAGGCGACGCTCTACACGCAGCGGGGGAAACTGATCGCGTACTCGGGCAGCGAGCGCGCCGGCATCAGCCCCGAGCCGGCCGGCGCGGAAGCGCTGCGCAAGGTGCGCATCCAGCAGACCTACGCGGCGCTCGAAGCGATTGCGGAGCGGGGGCTCTACTTGCGCGTCGTGGCCCCAGTCAATGTCCTTTCGGTGGCCGAGGAGCCGCGCGCGCTCCAGCTCATGCAGCCGGTACCCGCGGAGCTCGCGAAAGACGCGGAGATCGTTCAGGCCGGATATCAGGAATACCAGGAGCTGCTGCTCTCGCGCCGGGGCTTGAAACGCCTCTACGGAATCACGCTCACGCTCGCCCTTTTGCTCGCGCTGCTGTCCGCGCTCGCGGCCTCGGTGCTGCTCTCCGAACGGCTGTCCGCGCCGCTCAACGTGCTCGTCGAAGGCACTCGCGCGGTCGCCCAGGGTGACTTCAGCCAGCGCGCCGCCGACCCCAGCCGTGACGAGCTCGGCATGCTCACCCGCTCGTTCAACAGCATGACGCTGCAGCTCGCGGACGCGCGTGCGGAAGGCCACCGCAAGGAAACGGAGCTCGCGCACGCCAAGGCGCACCTCGAGAGCATCCTCGCGAACCTTTCGGCGGGCGTGCTCGCCTTCGACGATGCGCTGCGGCTGCGATCCGCGAACCGCAGCGCGCACGAGATTCTCCGGCTCGACTGCGCGCCGCTGATCGGCCGCGAGCTCGGTGCATGGGACGCCCTCGATCCTTCTCTCGCGCCGCTCACGAACGCGATCCGCGCGCGCTTCACCTCGATCGCGACCCGCGAGTGGGAGCAGCAGGTCGAGCGCGAAGCGCGCGACGGCACGCAGGTCCTGCTCCTGCGGGGCTCCGCGCTCCCGCCCGGCGCCGAGACCGGCTACGTCGTCGTGTTCGACGACGTGACGCACCTCCTTCAGGCGCAGCGCGACGCCGCCTGGGCCGAAGTCGCGCGCAGGCTCGCGCACGAGATCAGGAATCCGCTCACCCCGATCCAGCTTTCGGCCGAGCGCGTCGAGCTGAGGCTCGCGTCCAAGCTTCCGCCCCCGGAAGCCGAAATGCTCACGCGCTCCACGCGCACGATCGTGAACCAGGTGGCGGCACTGAAGCGCATGGTCGATGCGTTCAGCCAGTACGCGCGAACGCCCGAGCCCGCGATGCAGGAGCTCGACTTGAATGCCGTGGTGCGCGAGGTGCTGACGCTTTACGAGTCGCTCGGAAAGAGCATCCAGCTCGAGCTCGCGCGCGAGCTCCCGCCGATCGTGGGCGACGCCGCGCAGTTGCGGCAGGTCGTGCACAACCTCATGCAGAACGCGCAGGACGCGCTGGGCGAGACGCCCGATCCGCGCATCGTCATCGCGAGCGAAGCCGCGGGCGACACCATCCGCTTCAGCATCACCGACAACGGCACGGGTTTTCCGGAGAATCTCATGAAGCGCGTGTTCGAGCCGTACGTGACGACGAAGCCGCGCGGCACCGGCCTCGGGCTCGTCATCGTGAAGAAGATCATCGAAGAGCACGGCGGCGAGATCACGATCGGCAACGTCGCGCCGCGCGGCGCGCGCGTCACGATCGCGCTGCCGACGGCGGCGGCGTATCGCGCCGCGCACAAGACCGCGGCTTAACGGGAAGCACGGAGTAGACTTCGCGCATGCAACAGATCCTGGTCGTTGACGACGAAGTCGGCATCAGGGAGCTGCTGTCCGAAATCCTTTCGGAGGAGGGCTACCACGTGCGGCTCGCGGAGAACGCGAGCGAAGCGCGCGCGCAGCGCGCGCGCGCGCGGCCCGACCTCGTGCTGCTCGACATTTGGATGCCCGACACCGACGGCATCACGCTGCTGAAGGAGTGGGCGAGCGCGGGGCTGCTCACGATGCCCGTCGTGATGATGTCCGGCCACGGCACGATCGATACCGCCGTGCAGGCCACCCGAATCGGCGCGTACGATTTTCTCGAAAAGCCGATCGCGCTCCAGAAGCTGCTCGCCACCGTCGGGCGCGCGCTCAAGCACGGCGGGGAGCCGCAGCAGGCGAGTCTCTCGCTCGCGACGCTCGGGCGCGCGCCGCTCGTGGCGGAGTTGAAGGCGCGGCTCGAACGTATCGCGAACCTGCGCACGCCGGTGCTCTTCGTCTCGGAGCCCGGCTGTGGCATCGATCTCTGCGCGCGCGTGCTGCACGCGCGCAACACCCCCTGGGTCTCGCCCGACGCCAACACGCTGCTCGCCGAGGCGCCGCTCGAGCTGCTCACGCAGGCGCGCGAAGGCACGCTCTTCCTTCACGAGGTCGCCGAGTTGAGCCGCGTCGAGCAGAAGGGTCTCATGCTGCTCCTCTCGAAGCTCGACCGCTACAACGCGCGGCTGATTTGCGGCGCCACCCGCCAGCTCGCGGAGCTGGTGGCGCTGGGGAGCTTCGACGCGCGGCTGTATGCGGCGCTCTCCGGCACGACGGTCCGGGTGCCGAGCCTGCGCGAGCATCGCGAGGATGTCCCCGAAATCGCGAAGCTCGTGCTCTCGCAGATGATCGAGGCGAAGCAGGTGCCGCCGCGGGAATTCTCCACGGCCGCGCTCAATGCGCTGCGCAACTACGAGTGGCCCGGGAACCTGCTGCAGCTCCAGATGACCGTGCAGACGCTCGCCCAGACCGCGCTCACCGAACAGATTTCACTCGAAGACGTGGAGCGCGCGCTGCCCCAGCCGGCCAATGGGCGCCAGCTCGCGCGCGACCTCGAGTTCGACCTTCCGCTGCGCGACGCGCGCGACGCCTTCGAGCGTGTCTATTTCGAGTACCACATCGGCAAGGAAGGCGGAAACATCAGCCGCGTCGCCGAGACGGTCGGCCTCGAGCGCACGCACCTCTACCGCAAGCTCAAGCAACTCGGCATCAAGGTCAACAGACGCATTGATGAGTAGCATTGGCTACTCATCGGCGGCTGTGACCACGCGGTAAACGAACAGAGGGGAACCGAGATGCATGGCGCGCTTCTGTGCGGGCCGTGTCCCCGCCGTAATCTCCCTTCCTTCGGTTGATATAATCGCGCTTTCCCCTCGCACCATCCTTCCGAAGTCGATGACCTCACGTCTGGAACTCGCGAACGCCGTGCGCGCGCTCGCCATGGACGCGGTGCAGCAGGCGAACTCCGGCCATCCCGGCATGCCGATGGGCATGGCCGATATCGCCGAGGTGCTCTGGAACTCGCATCTCCGTCACAACCCCGCCAACCCGCGCTGGCCCGATCGCGACCGCTTCGTGGTATCGAACGGTCACGGCTCCATGCTCCTGTACGCGGTGCTGCACCTCACCGGCTATGCGCTGCCGATGGACGAGATCAAGCGCTTCCGGCAGCTCGGCTCGATGACGCCCGGGCATCCGGAGCATGGCTACGCGCCCGGTGTCGAGACGACGACCGGCCCGCTGGGACAGGGCCTCGCGAACGCGGTCGGCATGGCGATTGCCGAGCGCGTGCTCGCCGCCGAGTTCAACGCCGGCGCTCACGACATCGTCGATCATCGGACCTACGTGTTTCTCGGCGACGGTTGCCTCATGGAAGGCATCTCGCACGAAGCGTGCTCGCTCGCCGGTACCCTCGGGCTCTCCAAGCTGATCGGGTTCTGGGACGACAACGGGATCTCGATCGACTCCGAAAAAGGATCGATGCGCCAGTGGTTCACCGACGACACGCCGGCGCGCTTCGAGGCGTACGGCTGGAACGTGATCCGCGGGGTCGACGGGCACGACGCGCAAGCCGTGGATGCGGCGATCGTCAAAGCGAAAGCCGAGCGCGAGCGCCCGACGCTCATCTGCTGTAAGACGGTGATCGCGCAAGGCGCGCCGAAGAAAGCGAACACCGGCGCCGCGCACGGCGCGCCGCTCGGGGCGGACGAGATCGCAGCCACGCGCCAGGCGATCGGCTGGGAATCCCCCGCGTTCGAGATTCCGCAGCACGTCTACGACGGCTGGGACGCGCGCACCCGCGGCGCGAAGCTCGAGGCCGAATGGAAAGCGCGGTTCGACGCGTACGCGCGCGACCATGGGGATCGCGCAGCCGATTTCGAGCGCCGCGTCAGCGGCGAGCTCCCCTCCAACTGGCGCGGCGCGTGCGACGCGATCATCGCGAGCGTGGTCGCCAAAGCGGAGACGATCGCGACACGTAAGGCTTCCCAGAACGCGATCGAGGCGCTCGGCCCGGTGCTGCCGGAGCTCATCGGCGGCTCCGCCGATCTCGCCGGTTCGAATCTCACGCTGTGGTCGGGCTCGACGCCGCTCGGGCGCGCGGGCGGCGGCAACTATCTCTACTTCGGTGTGCGCGAGTTCGGCATGTCGGCGATCTCCAATGGGCTCGCGCTGCACGGCGGGCTCATCCCGTATTGCGCGACCTTCCTCACGTTTTCCGATTACGCGCGCAACGCGCTGCGCATGGCCGCGCTCATGAAGCAGCGTGTCGTGTACGTGTTCACGCATGATTCGATCGGGCTCGGCGAGGACGGTCCGACGCACCAGCCGGTCGAGCACGCGGCTGCGCTGCGGCTCATCCCGCGCATGGACGTCTGGCGACCGTGCGACACGGCCGAGTCCGCCGTAGCCTGGATCGCGGCAGTCGAGCGCAAGGACGGACCGACGAGCCTGCTGTTCACGCGCCAGAACGTGCCGTTTCAGAAACGCAGCCCGGAGCAGGTCGCGGCGATCGCGCGCGGCGGGTATGTGCTGTCGGACGCGCCGAACGGCACGCCGCGCGCCGTGATCATCGCGACCGGCTCGGAAGTCCAGCTTGCGATGGCGGCGCAAAAACTGCTGGCGAGCCAGGATATCCCGGTACGCGTGGTCTCGATGCCCTCGACGAACGTGTTCGATCGACAGGACGCCGCCTACCGCCAAACGGTGCTGCCGGCGGGCGTCGCGCGCGTCGCCGTGGAAGCGGGGGTCGCGGACTACTGGCGCAAGTACGTCGGCCTGGACGGCGCCGTGGTGGGGCTCGACACCTTCGGCGAATCGGCGCCGGCGGCGGACGTCTTCAAGCATTTCGGCTTCACCGCCGAAAACGTGGCGAACGCGGTGAAACGGATTCTTTAGGAGAGAAGTGATGGCTATCAAAGTCGCGATCAACGGGTATGGCCGCATCGGCCGCAACATCCTCCGCGCGCATTACGAGAGCGGAAAGAAGCACGGCATCGAGATCGTCGCGGTCAACGACCTCGGCAATGCGCAGACGAACGCGCATCTCACGCAGTACGACACGGTGCACGGCAAGTTCCCGGGCAAGGTGACGGTCGACGGCGACTCGATGGTCGTCAACGGCGATCGCATCAAGGTGCTCGCGCAGAGGAATCCCGCGGAGCTGCCGTGGGGCTCGCTCGGCGTGGACGTCGTGTTCGAATGCACCGGCTTTTTCACGAGCAAGGAAAAAGCGGGCGCTCACCTGAAAGGCGGCGCGAAGAAGGTGATCATCTCCGCGCCCGGCGGCAAGGACGTCGATGCGACGGTCGTGTACGGCGTCAACGAGAAGACGCTGAAGGCGGGCCACACGGTCATCTCCAACGCCTCGTGTACCACCAACTGTCTCGCGCCGCTCGCGAAGGCGCTGCACGACAAGCTCGGCATCGTGCAGGGCCTCATGACCACGGTGCACTCGTACACGAATGATCAGGTGCTGACCGACGTCTATCACGAGGACCTGCGCCGCGCGCGCGCGGCGGCGCTCAACATGATCCCAACGAAGACCGGTGCGGCCGCGGCGGTCGGGCTCGTGCTGCCGGAGCTCAATGGCAAGCTCGACGGCTTTGCCGTGCGCGTGCCGACCGCAAATGTCTCGCTCGTCGATCTCACGTTCACGGCGGCGCGCAACACCACGGTCGCGGAAGTGAATTCGATCCTCAAGGCCGCCGCGGAAGGCGAGCTGAAAGGCATTCTCGAGTACACCGAAGACCCGATCGTCTCGAGCGATCTGAACCACAACCCGGCTTCGAGCATCGTCGACGCGTCGCTCACCAAGGTCTCCAACGGTGTTCTGGTGAAGGCGCTCTCCTGGTACGACAACGAGTGGGGCTTCAGCAACCGCATGCTCGACACGACGGTCGCGTTGATGAACGCGAAGTAACACGCCGTCGTCCCGGCGAAGGCCGGGACCCAGGAAACGGACGGGTGCTGGACCCCGGCCTGCGCCGGGGTGACGAATAACGCCGCTTTACGGATGTCGCCGTGAACGTACTGAAAATGACGGACGTGGACCTGCGCGGCAAGCGCGTCCTCATCCGCGAAGACTTCAACGTGCCGCTGAAAGACGGCGCGATCGCCGATGACACGCGCATCCGCGCGGCGCTTCCGGGGATCCGCCACGCGCTCGAGCGCGGCGCGCGCCTGATGCTCGTCTCGCACCTCGGCCGCCCGAAAGAAGGTGTGTTCGAGGAATCCGAATCGCTCGCGCCGGTCGCGCGCCATCTGTCGGAGCTCCTCGGGACCGACGTTCCACTGAAGCGTGACTGGCTCGACGGCGTGGAAGTCGACGCCGGCAAGGCGGTCCTGCTCGAGAACTGCCGCTTCAATAGAGGCGAGAAAAAAAATGACGAGGCGCTCTCGAAGAAGATGGCGGCGCTCTGCGACGTGTACGTGAACGACGCGTTCGGCACGGCGCATCGCGCGGAAGCCACCACGCACGGCATCGCGCGCTACGCCAAAGTCGCGTGCGCAGGCCCGCTCATGGCCGCCGAGATCGAGGCGCTTACGCGCGCGCTGGACAAACCCGCGCGCCCGCTGGTCGCGATCGTCGGGGGCTCGAAGGTCTCGACCAAGCTCACCATTCTCGGTGCGCTCGCGGAAAAGGTGGACCGCCTGATCGTCGGCGGCGGTATCGCGAACACCTTCCTGCTCGCGGCGGGCAAGCCGATCGGCAAATCGCTGGCGGAGCCCGAGCTCGTCGGCGAGACGCGTAAGATCGCGGCGACGCTCGAAGCGAAAGGCGGCTCGGTTCCCGTGCCGGTGGACGTGGTCTGCGCGAAGGCGCTCTCGGGCGACGCCCGCGCCGAGACCAAGGCGAGCGAGGCGGTCGCGGCCGACGACCTCATCCTCGACATCGGACCGAAGACCGCCGCGACGCTCGCGTCACTGCTCAAGGAGGCGGGCACGATCGTCTGGAACGGACCGGTCGGCGTATTCGAGTTCGATCAATTCGGCAACGGTACGAAAACGATCGCTCAGGCCATCGCCGAGTCGTCCGCGTTCTCCATCGCAGGCGGCGGGGACACGCTCGCGGCCGTGGCGAAGTACGGCCTCGGCGAACGCATCTCGTACATCTCGACCGGCGGGGGCGCTTTCCTCGAGTTTCTCGAGGGCCGTAAGCTGCCGGCGATCGAGATCCTCGAAGAGCGCGCGAGGCGCTCATGAGCGCAGCCCCGCGCCGCACCAAGATCGTCGCGACGCTCGGTCCTGCGTCGAGCGACGCGAAGACGCTGGAGCGCATGATCGCGGCCGGCCTCGACGTCGTGCGCATGAATTTCTCCCACGGCACCGCGGCCGAGCACAAGAAGCGCGTCGAGCTCGTACGCTCGCTCGCGCGCAAAGCGGGCCGCGCGGTCGGCGTGCTCGTCGATCTCCAGGGCCCGAAGATACGCGTGGGCAAGTTCACGGACGGACGTATTACGCTGCAGGCGGGCGACCGCTTCGTGCTCGACGCCGGGCTCGAGCTCGGCAACCAGGCCGGCGTTGGTCTCGACTACAAGGATCTGCCCGACGACGTGAAGAGCGGCGACACACTGCTGCTCGACGACGGACGGATCGTGCTGGGCGTGTCGGGCGTGGACGGTACGCGCATCAATACCGTCGTCGAGCAGGGCGGCGTGCTCAGCAACAACAAAGGCATCAACCGCCTGGGCGGCGGGCTGACCGCGCCCGCGCTCACCGAGAAGGACATGCGCGACATCGAGACCGCGGCCGAGCTCGAGGCCGATTTCCTCGGCGTGTCGTTCCCGCGTTCCGGCGAGGACATGGCGCGCGCGCGCGATCTCATGCGCAAGGCCGGCGGCAACGCGTTCATGATCGCGAAGATCGAGCGTGCCGAAGCGATCACGGCGCTCGACGAGATCCTCGACGCGTCCGACGGCATCATGGTGGCGCGCGGCGACCTCGCGGTGGAGGTGGGCGATGCCGTGGTGCCCGCGCTCCAGAAGCGCATGATTCGTCTCGCCCGCGAGAAGAACCGCGCCGTTATCACGGCGACGCAGATGATGGAATCGATGATCACGAACCCGATTCCCACGCGCGCCGAAGTGTCCGACGTCGCCAACGCGGTGCTCGACGGTACCGACGCCGTGATGCTCTCCGCCGAGACGGCGACCGGACAGTATCCGGTGGAAACGGTGGCCGCCATGGCGCGGGTGTGCGTCGAGGCCGAGAAGGAGGACCTCGTTTCGCTGGACCGGCGCCGCGAGACCGGCCCGACCGAAGTCGAGGAGGCGATCGCGCGGGCGACGGTGTTCACCGCGAACAACCTGAACATCAAGGCGATCGCGGCAATGACGCAGAGCGGCAAGACCGTGCTGCTGATGTCGCGGCTGCCCGGCAACGTGCCGATGTACGCCATGTCGTCGGTGGTCGAGACGCGGCGGCGCGTGACGCTATTCCGCGGGGTGTATCCGATCAGGTTCAAGGGCGCGCGCGACCCGGAGAAGGCCCTCCACATGGCGGAGGACGAGCTGCTCGCGCTGGGCGCGGTCCAGCACGGCGACTACATCGTGCTCACGATCGGCGAGCCCTACGGCAAGGCCGGCGGCACGAACACCATGAAAATCGTGAAGGTAGGTGAGCACCGGCACGCGTGACGCGTGCCGCGCACCGGTAAAGCTTCTTTCCTTCTAAAATCTTCGCCGTCCCCCCAGATATATCACCGCAGGAGAACCGTCATGCCGTCCAATGATCTTGCGTCGATCGCAAAAGCCATGGTCGCCCCCGGCAAGGGCATACTCGCCGCCGACGAAAGCACGGGCACGATCGAGAAGCGCTTCAAGAGCATCAGCGTCGAAAACGTCGAAGAGAACCGCCGCGCGTATCGCGACATGCTGTTCACCGCGAAAGGCCTGGGCGAATACATCAGCGGCGTCATCCTTTACGACGAAACGATCAGGCAAAAATCGGCGGACGGCACGCCGTTCGTCGAGCTCCTCACCCGCAACGGCATCCTGCCCGGCATCAAGGTCGACACCGGCGCCAAGGCGCTCGCGCTGTGCCCCGGCGAGCAGATCACCGAAGGCCTCGACGGTCTTCAGAAGCGCTGCGCCGAGTACGTGAAGATGGGCGCGAAGTTCGCGAAATGGCGCGCGGTCATCAATATCGGTAGGGACATCCCGAGCGCGACCTGCGTCGAGGAGAACGCGCACGCGCTCGCGCGCTACGCCGCGATCTGCCAGGAAGCGGGGCTGGTGCCGATCGTCGAGCCCGAAGTGCTGATGGACGGCGACCACACCATCGATCGTTGCGAGCAGGTGACCGAATGGACGCTGAACGCGCTCTATGACGCGCTTTACCTCGACCGCGTCGTGCTCGAAAACTCGGTGCTGAAGCCGAGCATGGTCATCTCGGGCAAGGACTGCTCGCAGCAGGCGGGCGTCGACGAAGTGGCGGAACGCACCGTAAAAGTCCTCAAGCGCACGGTGCCGGGGGCGGTGGCGGGGATCGTTTTCCTCTCCGGCGGGCAAAGCGACGAGGTCGCGACGGCGCATCTGAACGCGATGAACCGGCTGTTCAAGGACAACCTGCCGTGGCCGCTGTCGTTCTCGTACGGACGCGCGCTCCAGCAGCCTTCGCTCAAAGCGTGGAAAGGCAGTGCGGCGAATGTCGCGGCAGCGCAGGCGGCGCTCATGCACCGCTCGCGCATGAACAGCCTCGCGTGTCTCGCGCGTTACAGCGCCGACTCGGAGAAACAGGCGAAAGCGGCATAGCGGCGCAGGGGGTGCGCAGCCCGCCGGCCGGTGGGTTACGCTATCGCTACACCCACCCTGCGCACATGCAAGTCCCCGTCACGATCGTCACTGGCTTTCTCGGCAGCGGCAAGACCACGCTGCTCAACCGCCTGCTCGCCCAGCCGGCGCTCGCGGGCGCCGCGGTCATCGTGAACGAGCTCGGCGAAATCGGCATCGACCATCTGCTGATCGCCGCACCCGCGGAAAACATGGTGCTGCTCGACACCGGCTGCCTGTGCTGCACGATCCGCGGCGATCTCGTCCAGACGCTCTCGGATCTGCGCGACAAGCGCGTTTCGGGCGCCGTGCCGCCGTTCAGTCATGTCGTCATCGAAACCACGGGCCTCGCGGACCCGGTGCCGCTGATACAGACCATCGCCGCCGATCCCGACGTGGGCGGCGCTTATCGACTGCACGACGTCGTCACGATGGTGGATGCGGTCAACGGCGCGGCGCAGCTCGACGCGCAGCCCGAGTCGGTGAAGCAGGCGGCGGTGGCCGATGCGCTCCTCGTCACGAAAACCGATCTCGCCGCGCCCCAAGCCGTGCGCGCGCTGCGCGGGCGGCTCGAGGCGTTGAATCCCGGAGCCGACGTTCACGAAGTCGTGGATGGACGCATAGACGCCGCGGTCCTGCTGCGCGGCAACGTCTACGATCCCGCGACGAAATCCGTGGAGCTCGAGCGATGGCTCAAGGCCCGGCGATTCGCCGCCGAAGTGACGCCCAAGCTGACCCTGCCCCTGAGGGAGAGGGCAGGCTCTCCTGCCCTCTCAGGGGGACGGTCGGAATTGGGGTCTCCCCACGCCCACGACATCCGCTCGTTCGCGCTCTATCACGACCGACCGATACGCCGCGCCGGCCTCATGATGTGGCTCGACATGCTCGCGGGCCTGAAGGGCGCGAATCTGCTGCGCGTGAAGGGCGTGCTCAATGTCGAAGGAGAGCCGGTCGTGGTGCACGCCGTGCAGACGGTGGTTCACGAGCCGGTGCAGCTCGAAGCATGGCCGAGCGACGACCGGCGCTCGCGCCTGGTATTCATCACGCGCGGCATGGAGCGCGAGGAGATCGAGCGCACGTTCGAAGCGTTCGACTACGCGCCGCGCTCGCGTGGCATCGACGCGGCGGCGTATGCGCAGTTCGTCAACGCCATGAAAGGCTTCGGAAAATAACCTACGATGCGCCGCGACGCTTCGCGTCACGTCGCGGAAAGTAGCTTAGCGCGGCAGCCGCCGCGTCTTTCGAGAGAGAACCGCAGGATGCGCTGGTAGCGCACCGCAAGGAGAGCGATTTGAAATCGCAGGAATTCCTGAGCGAAGCCGATAAAGGCCCGGTGAAGGTCATCAGAGGCGCGGCGCTCATCGACGGCCGCGGCGGCGCGGTGCTGAACGACCCCGTGATCGTGGTGCAGGGGAAGCACATCAAGAGCGTCGGCCCGCGCGACAAGGCCGAGGTCCCGCCGGATGCCGAAATGATCGACGCCGAAGGCTGCACGCTCATGCCGGGAATGATGGACCTCCACATTCATACGGCGATGTTCAACTGCATGACGTTCCACAACCACCGCGTCGCGCAGTTCGAGATCATGCCGCACCTGCAGCAGATGTACGCGCTGTTTCACGCGCAGAACTGCTTCGACATGGGCTTCACGACGCTGCGCGACCTCGGCATGAACGGCCCGCGCGGGCTGCTGGTGGACGAGATGTGCGCCGTGCGCGACGCGATCAATGCGGGCATCGTCGAAGGGCCGCGCATGCTGATCGGCGCCTTCACCACGATGACGGGCTCGCACCTCGATCTGATCCAGCCGCGCGCGATGTATCGCTGGGGCTTCAACACCGCGGACGGCCCGTGGGAGCTTCGCAAGCTCGCGCGCAAGAACCTCCTGTCCGGCGCGGACGTCATCAAGACCTGCGCATCCGGCGGCGGCGGCACCGACAAGGAAGAGCCCGACATCCGCAACATGACGCAGGAGGAGCTCGACGCGATCGTGGACGAGGCGCACGCGCTGCACAAGATCGCGGCGGTGCACTGCTTCACGACGAACGCGCAGAAGATGGCGATGAAAGCCGGCGCCGACACGATCGAGCACATGGTGTTCAGCGACGACGAGACAATCGGGATGATCAAGGAAGCGAACGTGCCGGTGACGCCGACGCTCTCGCACCGCACCGATCACGCGATCCAGCTTCGGCGCGAGCTCGGAACGTCCGAGTTCGTCCTGAAGAAGATGAAATACCTGCAGCCGTTCTGCTTTGAGACTTTCCAGAAGATGTACAAGGCGGGGATCCGCATCGCGATGGGCACCGACATGGGTTTCGAGCCGCACATGGGCACCAATGCCGCCGAGCTCGAGATCTACGTGAAGCTCGGCATGAAGCCGATGGACGCCATCCTCACCGCGACGCGCAACGCGGCTGAAGCGATCAAGCTCGGTCACGAGCTCGGCTCGATCGAAGCCGACAAGCTCGCGGACATCATCGCCGTCGCGGGCGACCCGCTCGCCGACATCGCGTGCCTGCAGGACAAGAAGAAGATTCAGATCGTGATGAAGGAAGGCCGCATTTATGCGGACCGCAGGCCGGGCAAGAGCAAGAACGTGGTGAACGTCAAGCCCGGCGAATGGAAGATCGTGGATTACCTGTAGAGCCGTTCATCCTTCGACAAGCTCAGGACGAACGGGCACATGCGTAGGGTGCGCTGATAGCGCACCATCGAAAGCACCGGCGAAATTAGCGTGCGCTGCATGCGCGCCGCGCTTCAGGGGCGGCGCACCGGTCGCGCACCGCGACAAGGAGGCAGTATGGCAGCAGCGAAGAAGAGCGCGCAGACCAAAACCGAAGGCGCGGTGAAAGGCGGTGGCGATCGTTACCACTATCCATTCAACAAACTGAAGAAGGTGCCCGCCGGTACCGGCTACTCGACCTCTCACGGCGGCGTCGTCGAAGGCGAGCGCATGCTGGTCGGCTACATTCACAAACCGAAAGGCACCGGCTCGCGCATGCACACGCATCCGAACGAGCAGTTCAATTACGTGGTGCAAGGCACGCTGAAGGGCTCGGTTAACGGCAAGAAGGTCGTGGCGCCCGCGGGCACGCTCATCTACATCCCCGCGAACGCGCCGCACACGCTGGTGTCCACGCCGGACGAGGACGTGATCTTCATCGCGATCAAGGATCTTTCGCATGGCATCATCGGCAGGGCCGTTGACGGCACGATGGCCGGGCCCGCGTACTTGAAAGGCTACGAACCCAAGCAGCGCCCCGCTGCGAAACGAGGGTTGACGCGGCGGTGATACCCTCAGCCCCGACACCTCTCCCTTAGGGCGGGGGGTGGCTCAACCTGCCTCTCGCTTGCTCGAGAGGCAGCAAATTCAAACGGAGGAGGAAGGTCAATGAAACGCGCGTTTTGCATCACCGCAGTCGCTTTGGCATCCGCATGCCCTGTTTCGCTGTACGCCCAGGCGTACCCGACCAAGCCGATCCGCTTTCTCGTCGGATTTCCACCCGGCGGCACCAACGACATCGTTGCGCGGATCGTCATGCCGAAGGTCTCGGAGCAGATCGGTCAGCAGATCGTGGTGGAGAACCGCGGCGGCGCGAACACGGCGATCGCGACTGAGCTCGGCGCCCGTGCTGCCCCGGACGGCTACACGATACTGATGAATGCGCCGGGACACGCGACCAACCCGGCGCTCATGAAGCTGCCGTTCGATCCCATCAAGGACTTCGCGTTCATCACGACGTTTGCCGAGTCGCAGAACCTGCTGGTCGTGCACCCGTCGTTCCCGCCGAAAACGGTGAAGGAGCTCATCGCGTTCTCCAAGAAACGGCCGGGGGACATCAATTTCGGCTCTTCCGGCGTCGGCACCACCGTGCACCTCTCGGCGGAGCTCTTCCAGTACATGACCGGCGTCAAATGGGTGCACATTCCCTACAAGGGAGGCGGACCCGGGCTGGTGGCGCTGCTCTCGGGCGAGGTGGTGATGTATTTCGGCAACGTGCCCACCGTGATCCGTCAGGCGCGTGAAGGGAAATTGAGGGCGATCGCCACCACGGGTGCGAAGCGCACGCCGGTCGCGCCCGATATTCCGACGATCGCCGAAGCGGGCGTGCCCGGGTACGAAGTGACCACCTTCTACGGCGCGTCCGTGCCGGTGAAGACGCCGCGCGCGATCGTGGAGCGTCTCCACGCCGAGTTCGTGAAGGCGCTTGCTTCTCCCGAAGTCAAAGAGAAGCTCCTCGGCCTCGGCGCCGATCCCGTCGGCAACACGCCCGAGCAGTACACCGCGTTCATGCAGGCCGAGATCGCCAAGTGGACCAAGGTCATCAAAGCCGCCGGCATCAAGGGCCAGTGACGATGAAACCGTCACTGTCTTTCGGCCAGCGGCGCAGGAACAGAGGGAAACCGGTCATGCATGGCGCCTTGTTGGCGCCGTGTTCCCTCCGTTACCGCCCTTCCTTCTGTTTGGCATTCGCGGTGACCGCAGGTACGGCGGCTCATGCGGCAAGCGCCGATCCGGCGGCCAGCTATCCGACACGTCCCATCCGCATCATCGTCGCTTACACGCCGGCCGGCACCACCGACATCCTCGCGCGCCTCGTCGGCCAGAAGATGACCGAGCGCTGGGGCCAGTCCGTCATCGTCGAAAACCGGCCCGGCGCGAACGGCAACATCGGCACCGAGATGGCGGCGCGGGCGACGCCCGACGGTTACACGCTGCTGATGGCGACTTCGGCCACGCACGGCATCAATGTCACGCTGTACCCGAAGCTCACGTGGCACCCGCAGCGCGATTTCGAGCCGATCAGCCTCGTCGCGACGGTGCCGAACCTGCTCGTCGTGAACAATGCGCTGCCGGTGAAAAGCGTGAAGGAGCTGATCGCCTACGCGAAGACGAATCCGGGCAAGTTGAGCTTCGGCTCGCCCGGCATCGGTTCCACCGGCCATCTTTCGATGGAGCTTTTCAAGACGCTCACCGGCACCAACATGGTCCACGTGCCGTACAAGGGTAGCGCCGGGGTGCTCGCGGACGTGACGGCGGGTCAGATCCAGCTCACGATGGACAACATCCCCGTGTACTTGCCGCAGGCGAAGGCCGGCAAGATTCGCGCGCTCGCGCTGTCTTCGTCGCAGCGCGTGCCCGCCGCGCCGGAGATCCCGACGGTCGCGGAAGCCGGCGTTCCCGGATTCGAAGCGGGTGCGTGGTTTGCGCTCTTCGCGCCGGCGAAAACTTCCAAAGCCGTCGTGCAGCGGATCGCCGCGGAGACGCAGCGGATACTGAAGCTCCCCGAGGTAAGCGAGCGCCTCGCGAGCCTCGGCGCGCAGCCGGTCGGCAGCACGCCGCAGGAGCTCGCGAAGTTCAACGCTTCCGAGATCACGAAGTGGCGCAAGGTGATCCAGGACGCCAACGTGAAGCTCGAGCAGTGATTCGCGACCCCGAAAGCTTCAGGATCCTCGTCGGCACCGTCGAGCGCTTCGCCCGTGACAAGCTCGTGCCGCGGGAGCGGGAAGTCACCGACGCGGACGCTATTCCCGACGACATCGTCGCGGAGATGCGGCGCCTGGGGCTTTTCGGCCTCACGATCCCGGAGGACTACGGCGGGCTCGGCCTCACGATGGAAGAGGAGGTTCTCGTCAATTTCGCGATGTGTCAGGCCTCGATCGTGTTCCGCTCGTACTTCGGGACGAACACCGGTATCGGATCGATGGGGATCGTGATCGACGGGACGGACGCGCAGAAGAAGAAATACCTGCCGCGGCTTGCGACCGGCGAGCTGATCGGCTCGTTCGCGCTGACCGAGCCGGGGAGCGGCTCGGACGCGGGATCGCTCACCACGAGCGCGCGCCGCGAGGGCGATCGCTACGTGCTGAACGGCGCCAAGCGCTACATCACGAATGCGCCGCAGGCGGGCGTATTCACGGTGATGGCGCGCACCGATCCGAAAACGCGCGATGCGAGCGGCGTCTCGGCATTCATCGTCGAGCGCGATACGCCCGGACTGACGGTGGGCCAGCCCGACCGCAAGATGGGCCAGCGCGGCGCGCACACCGCCGACGTGATTTTCGAGAACGTCGCAGTGCCGGCCGAGAACCTGATCGGCGGCCGGGAAGGCGTCGGTTTCAAGACGGCGATGAAAGTGCTCGACAAGGCACGGCTCAACATCGCCGCGGTCGCCATCGGCGCCGCGACGCGGCTCCTGAACGACTCGGTCGCGTATGCGCTCGAGCGCAAGCAGTTCGGCCAGCCGATCGGCGAGTTTCAGCTCGTGCAGGCGATGCTCGCCGACAGTCAGACGGAGCTCTACGCCGCACGCAGCATGACGCTCGACGCTGCGCGCAGGCGCGACGAGGGCCAGTCGATCACCCTGGAAGCCTCGTGCTGCAAGCTCTATGCGACCGAGATGGTCGGGCGCGTCGCGGACCGCGCGGTGCAGATCCACGGCGGCGCGGGCTACATGCAGGAGTACGCCGTCGAGCGGTTCTTTCGCGACGTCCGGTTGCTGCGCCTCTATGAAGGCACGAGCCAGATTCAACAGTTGGTGATCGCCCGCCAGATGCTGCGGGCAACACGGGGGCGGTGAACGAACAGAGGGAAACCTAGGTTTCCCTCCGTAACCTCCCATCCTTCGGCGATCGTGCGATCGCGCCGCCGCAGGAATCGGAAGAAAAGGATATGGATTGGCACACGAAGGACTGATCGAGGAACTGAAGCGCCGCGACGCGGAAGCGCTCGCGATGGGCGGACCGGACAAGCTCGCGAAGCGCAAAGCCGAAGGCCATCTCAACGCGCGCGAGCGCATCGACTACCTGCTGGACCACGGGAGCTTCATCGAGTCCGGCCGCTACGCGCGCAGTAACCGCCCGGAGGTGAAGCACAAGACGCCCGCCGACGGAAAGATCGCCGGCTTCGGCCGCATCGAGGGCCGCGAAATCGCGCTCGTCTCCAACGACTTCACGGTGCTCGGCGCGTCCTCCGCCGTCATCAACATGAAGAAGATCAAGCACGTGAAGCAGATCGCCGCCAGGCGCGGCATGCCGCTCGTGCTGCTGGGGGAATCGAGCGGTGCGCGCATGCCCGATCGCATGGGCGCCGCTGGGCGCGCGATCATCGCCCAGGACCCGACGGAGTATCAGCGGCTGCGCGAGACGCCGTGGTGCTCGGCCCTCCTCGGCCAGTGCTATGGCTCGTCGACGTGGTATTCGGCGATGTCCGATTTCGTTGTCATGCGCAAGGGCTCGGTCATGGCGATCGCGAGCCCCGGCGTGACCTCCGTCGCCATCAACAAGCCGATCACCGCCGAGGAGCTCGGCGGCTGGAAGCTGCTGACCGGTGTCTCCGGCCTCGCGGACATGGCCGTCGACACCGACGAGCAGGCGCTCGATGCGATCAAGCGGTTTCTCTCGTACCTGCCGAGTCATAGCATGCAGGCGCCGCCGGAAGCGCCGGTGCCCGAAGGCTCCGACGACGCATGCGCGAAGATGCTCGAGATCGTGCCGGAGTCGCGCAACAAGGTGTACGACGTGCGCAACGTCATACGCGCGATCGCCGACAGCGGTTCCACGTTCGAGCTCAAGGAGCGTTTCGGGAAGTCGGTCGCGACGGTGCTCGCGCGCATCGACGGGAAAAGCGTCGGCTTCATCGCCAACAATCCGCTGTTCAAGGGCGGCGCGCTCGACGCGGATGCGTGCCAGAAGGTCACGAGCTTCATGGTGCTGTGCGATTCGTTCAACGTGCCGCTCGTCTATCTCGTGGACGTGCCGGGGTTCCTCATCGGTGTCGAGGGCGAGATCCGCGGCATGCCCGGCAAAGTCATCAACTGGATGAACGCAATGACTCTGGTGACGGTGCCCAAGATCACGATCATCATGAGAAAAAGCTACGGTCAGGCGTTCATCAACATGGCCGGCGGGCGTAACGCGGACGAGGTCGCGGTGTGGCCGACGGCCGACCTCGGGTTCATGGACCCGGCGGTGTCCGTGAACGTGCTCTACGGCGTGCGTTACCAGGACGATCCGAAGCGGTTCGAAGAGCTCAAGGCGGAGGTCGAGCGCGACACGTCCGCGTGGGGGTTGGCGGAGCTCTACGAAGCGCAGAACGTCATCGACCCGCGCGATACCCGCGATTATCTGAAGCGCACGCTGGAAGTGCATCGGCTGCGCATGAGGAACGGCGTCGGCGAGCACTTGCTCCGCAACTGGCCTACGAGCTACTGAGTCGCGGCGCCTGATCTCGTCGCCAGCGCTCTCCTGAACGCCGTATCCGAGGTTCTCTTCGCTCCTGCCGCGGCGTAGCGAGCACCGCGAACCGTACTAGTACGTATTTCGCGGCGCGATCGCGCCCCGTACCCTTCGCAGGTCGTGCTAATTGCGGAAACTCCGTAGCTGAACGAATACGCAGCGAGCTCGCGCCGCGTCACGGCTGCGCGCCCGTCCTTTGCGAAAAACAGGGTCTCACAATGCCTGCTACCTACAATCTCTGGCTGGTTCTCCTCTCGGTGCTGGTCGCGGTCGTCGCGGCTTACACCGCGCTCGATCTGACCACGCGCATCACGCTGACGCAGGCCGCCAAAGCACGGCGCGCGTGGCTCATCGGCGGCGCGTTTTCGATGGGCGCGGGCATCTGGTCGATGCACTTCATCGGCATGCTTGCGCATTCGCTGCCGGTGCCGGTCGGCTACGACGCGGGCGTGACCATCACGTCGATGTTGATCGCCGTCGTCATTTCCGGGTTCGCGCTCTTCACGGTCACGCGTCAGACGCTGACCTGGCGCAGGGTCGGCGCTGCGGGCGTGCTGCTGGGCCTCGGCATAAGCGCGATGCACTATACGGGCATGGCGGCGATCCGGATGGATCCGCCGATCGTCTATGACGATACGCTGTTTACGTTATCCGTATTGATCGCGATCGTAGCTTCGTTCGCGGGCTTGTGGATCGCATTCAATCTGCGGCGCGCGTCGAGCTGGATGCGCAGCGCAAAGCTGGGCAGCGCGCTCATCATCGGCCTCGCGATCATCGGGATGCATTACACAGGCATGGCCGCGGCGCACTTCCCCGCGGACGGGGTTTGCCTGAGCGCGCCGTTGGGCGACAACCTGTGGCTTGCCGGAACGATCGCGGGCGTGACCCTGGTCATCCTCGGGGCGACGCTCGGTATGTCGCTCATGGACGCGCGAATGGCGCGCGACGCGAGGTGGGCTGCCTCGCTGAAACAGTCCAACGACGAGCTGCAACGGCTGGCGCTGCACGATCCTCTCACCATGCTCCCGAACCGGTCATTGCTCGAAGACCGCATCCAGCAGGCGATCGCCCGGGCCGAGCGCGGCAAGTTCATGGTCGGGGTGCTGTTCATCGATCTGGACCGTTTCAAGCTCGTCAACGACTCGCTGGGCCACCACGTCGGGGACGAGCTTCTGCGCGCCGTGGCCGCGCGCCTCACGGCGGGGGTGCGCGGGGAGGATACCGTCTCGCGGCTCGGCGGCGACGAGTTCGTGGTGCTTCTTCCGCACACTGCGACGGTCGACGGTGCCGCAACGCTTGCCACGAAGTTACTGGCCGCGCTGGCCGAACCGTTCCTGATTCAGGAGCACGAGCTTTACGTCGCGGCGAGCATCGGTGTGAGCGTTTTTCCGCGCCACGGCGTCACGGCGCAACTGCTCATCCGGCATGCGGATGCGGCCATGTACGCCGCGAAACGGGCGGGCGGCTGCAGGTTCCAGATCTTCACGCCCGAGATGAACGCGTGCCTGCCGCAGCGACTTTCGCTGGAAAACGACCTGCGACGCGCGATAGCACGCCGCGAGTTCGAGCTTCACTATCAGCCGAAAGTGAGCGTGCATGAGGGTCGCGTCGTCGGCATGGAGGCGCTGGTCCGCTGGCGGCACCCGACGAAAGGCCTCGTGCCTCCGCTCGACTTCATCCCGCTCGCCGAGGAGACCGGGCTCATCGTGCCGATCGGCCGCTGGGTGATAGAGGAAGCCTGCAGTCGCAACAAGGCATGGCAGGATGCCGGCCTAGCGAAGGTGCCGGTCGCGATCAACATCTCGGGCGTCCAGTTCAGGCAGAAGGAGCTGGTGCAGTGGATCGCCGAAGCGCTCGCCTCGACGCAGCTCGCGCCCGAGTACCTGGACATCGAGATCACGGAAAGCGTGGTCATGGAGAACGCCCCCGAGGCGGTCTCGACGCTCGAGACGCTCAGCGGCATGGGCATTCAGCTGTCGATCGATGATTTCGGCACGGGCTATTCCAGCCTGAGCTATCTCAAGCGCTTCCCGATCGACCGGCTGAAGATCGACCGTTCGTTCATACGCGATATTTCGTCAGACGGCGGCGACGCGGCCATCGTGCGCGCGACGATCGCGCTTGCCCATAACCTGCGGCTGCGAGTCGTCGCGGAAGGCGTCGAAACCGGAGCTCAACTGGAGATCCTCCAGTCGCTCGGCTGCGATGAATACCAGGGTTACTACCGGAGCAAACCCGTGCCGGCCGAGGAATTCGAAGCCTTCCTCGGTGCCGATGCGAGATCGTCGGCCTCGACGCCGGCCGCACCTTGCGCGCTGCTGGCCGCAGCGTAGCGCGCGGCCCGTACGGCACCGTTACGCAGGCTGTTGTCGTGTCATCATAGGCAGGCGCTGCGTGCTCGCGGCGCACCGCGGCCGTTTCCCCGGCCGCCGGGCTTTCTTCCGGGAGGCTGCGCATGAAAACGGTACTCGCTGTTTTACTGGGCGTTTTCGTGGCGTCCGGTCCCGCGCTCGCAGCTGAAGGCAAGAAAAAAAGCAAGGCCGACAAACCCGCAACCGGCGCTGCCTGCAAGGCGCCGGCGGTCGGGCGCTGCGCCGCGTGCAGCATTACCTGTCCGCCGGCCGAGACCGCCATGTGCAGCCCGGGCCAGGCGGTGGCCGAGGCGTGCCACGTCCAGCCTTCGTGCAAATGCACGAAATAGCCCGGCCGGTATGTTGCTTTACAGCGGGTTCCTTCCAGTCGCAGCATAGCCATCGATGAAACGCGTTTCCCTCTACAGCAGCTCCCAACGTCCGCGCGTCCCGCCGCCGGCCGCGGCGCCGGCCCCGGCAGAGCAGGCGCCGAAACCGCCGCGCGCGCCGTCCCGCCGCGCATCGGTGTGGCGCGCGCGCGCGCCATGGATCGTCGCCGGTGCCGCGCTCCTGGCGCTCGGCTGGACGCACGCGCAGCTCGGCCTCGCGCCCGCCGAGCAGAAGATCACGCAGCGCGACATCGATTCGGCGGTCCTGCGCACGCTCGAGACGAAGCCGCTGCCTTCGCGCGCGGCGACCGCGTACGACCTTATCAAGAACTCGGTCGTGCGCGTGCGCGGGCTCGGGGGCGAAGAGGAGGCCGACAAGGACGAAGAGCGCAGCGTCGGCTCCGGCGTCGTCATTCTGGACAACGGCACCATCCTCACCAATCTGCACGTGGTGTCGGGCGCGAAGCGCATCGGCGTCGTGTTCGCCGACGGCCACGAGTCCGACGCGACCGTCGTCGGCGTACGCGCCGAGCACGATCTGGCGGTCATCCGCGCGAAAAGCATTCCGGACGATCTCATGCCGGCGACGCTGCGCTCGACCGCGGAGCTGCGTCTGGGTGACGAAGTGGTCGCCGTCGGCTTTCCGTTCGGCATCGGCCCGTCGGTATCCTCGGGCGTGATCTCGGGCCTGCGCCGCGAGTACCAGTCGCCGGAAGGCAAGCGCCTGCTGACGAACCTGATCCAGTTCGACGCGGCCGCCAACCCGGGGAGCTCGGGCGGGCCGCTGCTCACGGCGGATGGCGAAGTGGTCGGCATCGTCACCGGCATACTGAATCCCAACAAGGACCCGGTGTTCATCGGCATCGGCTTCGCGGTGCCGATCGAGAACGCGGCAGCGGCGGTGGGGCTGTCGCCGTTTTGAGGCTGGAATGGGGTGCGCAACCTGCGCACCCTGCGGTAGCGCGTAGGGTGCGCTAGTAGCGCACCGCGTCGGTGGGTCATCCACCCACCCTACGGGAGTCGACAAAGGGAGCGCATGGAATCAACGGAAATCACCCGCGGCGAAATCTCCGGCCTCATGGAGCGCATCCTCTACGAGGTCAAGAAAATCGTCGTCGGGCAGGATCATTTTCTCGAGCGCGTGCTGGTGGCGATCCTCGCGCAGGGCCACCTGCTCGTCGAAGGCGTACCCGGGCTTGCGAAGACGCTTACGGTGAAGACGCTCGCGCGCACCGTGCGCGGAACGTTCCGCCGCATTCAGTTCACGCCCGACCTCGTGCCCGCCGATCTCATCGGCACGCGCATCTACAACCAGAAGACCGGCGAGTTCACGACCGCGCTCGGACCGATCTTCACCAACCTGCTCCTCGCCGACGAGATCAACCGCGCGCCGGCGAAGGTGCAGAGCGCGCTGCTCGAAGTGATGCAGGAGCGGCAGGTGACGATCGCCGGCGAGACGCACCGGGTGCCGGAGCCGTTCCTCGTGATGGCGACGCAGAATCCGATCGAGACCGAAGGCACGTACCCGCTGCCGGAAGCGCAGGTCGACCGCTTCATGATGAAAGTGCTCGTCGGCTATCCGACGGAAGAAGAGGAGTTCGTGATCGTCGAGCGCGTGACGGGGGTGGCGAAACAGGTGGCGTCCGTCGCGACGACGGAGCAGCTCTCGGCGCTGCAGCGCGACTGCCGCAAGGGTTACGTGGACCCCTCGCTCACCCAATACGCGGTGCGGCTCGTCGCCGCGACCCGCGATCCCGACCGCTACGGCATGAAAGACCTGAAGCGCTACATCACGTTCGGCGCGAGCCCGCGCGCCTCGATCAACCTGATCGAAGGTGCGCGCGCGCTCGCCTTTCTGCGCGGGCGCGACTACGCGCTCCCCGAGGACGTGACCGACGTCGCGCCCGACGTGCTGCGCCACCGCCTCATCCTCACCTACGAGGCGCTCGCCGAATCGATATCCGCGGACGAAATCGTGCGGCGCGTGATGGAGCAGGTGCCGGCGCCGGAGAAGCCGCTGGAGACGCATGTCAAGTTTGCCGGCAAATCCTGAGCATCTCCTGCGGCGGCTCGAATGGACGGTGATCCGCCGGCTCGACGGGCTGCTGCACGGTGACTACCGCACGCTCTTTCGCGGCTTCGGTCTCGATCTGGCGGATCTTCGCGAATACCAGTATCACGACGATGTCCGGCACATCGACTGGAACGTGACCGCGCGGCTGCAGACGCCGTACGTGCGCGAGTACAACGAGGATCGGGAAGTCACCGCGTGGTTCCTGCTCGATCTCTCGCCGTCGGTCGACTTCGGCTCGAACGAAGTGAAGAAGCGCGCGCTCGCGATCGAATTCGTGACGGTGATCGCGCGGCTCCTCACGCGCCACGGCAACAAGGTGGGCGCGCTCTTCTACGGCGACAATCTCGACACCGTGATTCCCGCGCGCAGCGGGCGCACGCACGTACTGCATCTCGTGCACCGCATGCTCCAGCGTCCGGAGCGCGCGCAGTCCGCGCCGACCGATCTCAAGGCGTTCCTGAAGTCCGCGTTCGAGATCATGCGCCGCCGCTCGCTCGCGTTCGTCGTGTCAGACTTCATCAGCACGCCCGGCTGGGACGAGCCGCTCGCGCAGATCGCGCAGCGGCACGAGCCGATCGCCGTGCGTCTCTACGATCCGCTCGAGATGGAGCTGCCCGACCTCGGGCTGGTCGTGGTGCAGGACGCCGAGACCGGCGAGCAGCTTTTCGTCGACACGCACGACCGTGGTTTTCGCCGGCGCTTCGCGGCGGCCGCGCGCGAGCGCGAGCAGGCGTTGCGCGAGGCGTTCCGCCACGCCGGCGTCGACGCGCTGGAGCTCGCGACCGACGGCGATCTGCCGGACGCGATCATGCGGTTCGCGGATCTGCGCAAGCGCCGCAGCCAGCTCGCGACGGGCGGCGCCCTTCCCGCCCATCTGGAAGCGACCACGTGACGTTCATCTGGCCCGAGATGCTGTGGCTGCTCGCCGCCGTGCCGGTGCTCGTGGGGGCGTACCTGTACCTGCTGCGGCGCCGGAAGAAGATCGCGCTGCGTTACGCGAGCCTCACCATGGTGCGCGACGCATTGAGCGCGGGCCAGACGATGCGCCGGCACGTGCCGCCGTTGCTTTTCCTGCTCGCGATCGTCGCGATGATCGTCGCCGTGGCGCGGCCGGCGGCGGTGATCACGATTCCCTCACAGCACGATGTCGTGATCCTCGCGATCGACGTCTCGGGCAGCATGCGCGCGAAGGACGTCGAGCCCAACCGGCTCGCCGCCGCGCAGGCGGCCGCGAAAACCTTCGTCGAAGAGCAGCCGCGCAGCACGCGCCTGGGCATCGTCGCGTTCGCGGCCACCGCGCTCGTCGTGCAGCATCCGACGCAGAACCGCGAGGACATCACCGCCGCGATCGACCGCCTGCAGCTTCAGCGCGGCACCGCGGTCGGCAGCGGTATCGTGGTTTCTCTGGCGACGATATTCCCCAACGCCGGCATCAGCCTGCAGTCGATCGAAGGCGCGAAGGCGAGACCGGACCCGTGGCGCAGCGCCACCGACCCGTTCAAGACCAAGGAGCCGCCGAAACCCGTGCCGCCGGGCTCTTACACCTCGGCGGCGATCGTGCTGCTCACCGACGGGCAGACGACGACCGGACCGAATCCCATCCAGGCGGCGAAGCTCGCGGCCGATCGCGGCGTGCGGGTCTTCACCGTCGGCATCGGCACGCCGGACGGCGAGATCATGGGCTTCGAAGGATGGCGCATGCGGGTGCGGCTGGACGAGGAGACGCTGAAGACGGTCTCCTCGATGACGCGCGGACAGTACTTCTACGCGGGCAACGCGGCGGATTTGAAGAAGGTGTACCGCGGGCTCAACTCGCGCTTCGTGCTCGAGCGCAAGGAGACCGAAATCAGCGCGGTGTTCGCGGCGGCCGCGGCACTTCTGGCCGTGTGCTCCGCGGTGCTGTCCCTGCTCTGGTTCAACCGCATCCTTTAGCCGCGGCGAGAAGCTTGCGGGCTACGCCCGCAGCCGCGGCCCGGCGAACGAAATCTCCATTCCGCCCGGTCAGCGGCCTTCGGCGGCCTGCAGGCGCTTGCGGGCGGTTTCCACCGCGGCCTCGAGGCTCTTCTGCCGCTGGTGATAAGCGTCACTCAAGCGCGTGCCGCCGCCCGCGAGCCCGAGCCGCTCGCCGGGCAGCGGCTCCTTGCCCGCTTCGCGTGCGGCTTCGGCGGCCTTGAGCTGCTTGCGCGCCTCGTCGAGCTCGCGCTGCTTCGTCGCGCTCGCGGCGTTCTCGGCGGCACGCTGGCGCGTGAGCTGCTCCGCGCGTGCCCGCTCCTCGGGCGTGAGGCCGGTGACGCCCGACTTCGGCGGCGGCGCTTCGACCTTGTCCACGCGTTTCGCCCCCGCCTCCGGCTTCTCGCCGTAGATCACGCGGCCGTCCGGCATCGTCGATTTGAAAATCGGCTGCTGCGCCAACGCGCCGGCGCTGCACAGCGCCAGCGCCAGCGCGCAATGGATCGCGGATCTCATGACGGCTCCCATGATGCAGTTAACGCGTGGCGGCCATTCTAGGCATACACGCCTGGGCTGCAACGGGTCCGGTTCTTGCCGGAAACCGGCACTATGGCCCCAGCACGCATCATGCGGCAGCGAAACACAGGGCGCTCGCGCGTTGCGCATTTACATACCGGCACGCGCGGGTTCGTCGTTTCCTACTCGGGTGCGCCGGAATGCGATCCGCGCAGCCACGAGGCCGTGACGCTCAGGGAAATCGCTCAACGCGTGGCGGCGCTGAAAGGGTGCGAATACGCGGGCGAGTACGACGCGGACGGGCGTTACGGCGCGCCGCTTTATTTCGTTCCGGACGACACGCTGGCACTCGACGCCGCACGCGCGCTCGGCATCGCCGGCGAGCATGACCTCTTCGGCGGCGTCGTCCCTTACGAATTCGTTGGCACCAAAAGCATCACGCATCCGGTCTTCAGCGAGCGCGCGCACGTTCCGCGCGGCTGGTCGCGCGAGTTCGACCGGCTGGTGCGCAACGCGGTGCTGCCGGGTTTTTCGGCGTTCGCGAGCGAGGACGCGCTGGCGGCCGGCGAGCGCCTGCTCGCGCGCGGCCCGATACGCGTCAAGCCGTCGCTCGCCGTCGGCGGGCGGGGCCAGACCATCGTGCGCGACAGCGGCACCCTCGCCGCGGCGCTCGCCGGGCTCGATCCGGCGGACCTCGCGCGCTGCGGCGTGGTTCTCGAGCAGAACCTCGAGGACGTGACGACCTACAGCGTCGGTCAGGTGCTGGTGCACGATCTCGTCGCAACGTACGTCGGCACGCAGAAGCTCACGCCGAACGGGCGTGGCGACGAGGTCTACGGCGGTTCGGACCTGACGGTCGCGCGCGGCGGATTCGACGCCCTGCTCTCCCTCGATATCGACGACATCGCGCGCGATGCGATCCGGCGCTCGCGCGTGTACGACGCGGCGGTCGGTGCCTGCTTCAGCGGTTTCTTCGCTTCGCGCCGCAATTACGATATCGCGCGCGGCCGCGACGCGGACGGGCAGGTGCACTGCGGCGTGCTCGAGCAATCGTGGCGCATCGGCGGCGCGACGCCGGCCGAAGTGGCCGCGCTGGAAGCGTTCCGCGGCGATCGTTCGCTGCGCGCGGTACGCGCGGAGTGCAGCGAGCGGTACGGACGCGCCGTGCAGGTCCCGGACGGCGCGATCGTGCACTTCCAGGACGACGATCCGGAGGTCGGATTCATCACCAAATACGCCACGGTCGAGCGGTATGTCGACGCGTGATCACCACGTCGATATCGCCGTCGCGGGCCAGCATATCGCCGGCACGCTGGTGTCACCCGCCACCTCGATCCCGGGCGTGCTGTTCGTCCACGGCTGGGGCGGCAGCCAGCAGCAGTACGTCGCGCGCGCGCGCGAGATCGCAGCGCTCGGCTGCATCGGCCTCACGTTCGACCTGCGCGGCCACGCGCGCACCGACTCGCAGCAGGAAACGGTCTCGCGCCAGGACAACCTGGAGGACGTCTTCGCCGCCTACGACGAGCTCGTGAGCCATCCGAACGTCGATGCCGACTCGGTCGCGGTCGTCGGCAGCAGCTACGGCGGGTACCTGGCGGCGCTGCTCACGGAGCATCGGCCGGCGCGCTGGCTCGCGCTGCGGGTGCCGGCGCTTTACAAGGACACCGGATGGGAGCTGCCTAAAAAGCAGCTCCACAAGGACCCGGATCTTCCCGCGTACCGGCGCCGGCACGTGCGGCCGCAGGACAACCGTGCGCTCAAAGCGTGCGCGGCGTTCAGGGGCGACGTCCTCATCGTCGAATCGGAAAACGACGATACGGTGCCGCACCGCGTGATCGAGAACTATCGCGAGGCGTGCAAGCACGCGCACTCGCTCACCTACCGCATCATCGAAGGCGCGGATCACGGGCTTTCCATGGAGCCCGCGCAGCGCGCCTACACGTCCATACTCGTCAACTGGCTCACGGAGATGGTGCTGGGCGCCCGCCAGCAGGCGCCGGTCGCGCAGGGCAGCGCGCGCGCCGGTGCGGCGCCCGTCGAGGCCGAGCCGCACCGCGGTTAGAGCGGAGGAACCCCTGAATGACGCTTGTCGCGCGTACGCTTGCCGCGCTCGTGCTCGTCGCATCGGGCATGAGCGGCTACGCCGGGGAGGCTAAGCTCACGAGCAACGATCGTCATTTCATCACCGAGGCGGCGGAAGACGGGCACGGCGCGGTCGAGCTCGGCCGGCTCGCGCAGCGGAACGCGTCGAGTGCCGAAGTGAAGTTTTTCGCGCAGATGCTGGTGGACGACCATGCCCGAGTGGGCCGGGAGCTCGACAAGATCGGTGCAGCGCTCGGCGTCAACGTGCCGAAGGAGCCCGGCACGCGCCGGGCGGGCGACGCCAACAAGCTCGCGAAGCTCGCCGGCAGCGAGTTCGACCGTGAGTTCGCGGACCACATGGTGCGCGAGCACGAGAAAGCCGCCGCGCTCTACGAGAAGCAGGCGACGCGCGGCGATGCCGAGGAGCTGAAGGCGTTCGCTGCGCGCGTGCTGCCGATGCTGAGGGAACACCTGAGACTCGCGCGGGCTCTCGCCGGCCGCAAGTGACGCGCTGTCCTCGCGCCGCTCGGACGGCGCGGTGTAGGCGATTCGTCGACCCTCATGGTGCCGCAAAAGCGTGTCATTACAGCCGGAAACCCGCTTCGCGGCGGGCAGTGGAAACACGACTACCCGCACACGAAGCGCCGGCTGCAATGACTGCGGCACAAATCGGCTCGCCGAATCACCTCCACCGCGCGCTGGGTTCCAAGCTTATGGAACCACGGGTCTGAGGATCGGCTCTGCCGCCGCACCGCCCCAGAGATATGGCGTTGAATTCAGTTCTGCTGCAGGATCCAACCGACGAGCTGTTTCAGCTCGGCGTCGGGCACCTGCGGATGCGGCGGCATCGGCACCTGTCCCCATGCGCCCGCGCCGCCTTCCTTCACTTTCGCGACGAGTCTCGTCGTCGCCGCGGCGTCGCCCCGGTACTTCTGCGCGACTTCGCGGTACGACGGGCCGATCACGCGTTTGTCGAGTGCGTGACACGCGATGCACCCCCGCTCGGCGAGCAGGCGCTCGGGCGCGGGCGCGGCGCCGGCTGCAGCGGCCGCCGGATCGGCGGCCGGCGGCGGCTTATCGCGGTTGTAGTAGGTCGCCAGATATTCGAGGATCTGGCGGTCTTCCTCGGGCTGCGCGGGCATGCCGCGCGCGATCATCACCTTGATGTTGTCTTCCCACTCGTCGCGCGAGAGCCGCGAGCGCGTGACGTGCGTGATGTCGTGGCAGATCGAGCACTTCGCCATCGTCAGCGCTGCGCCTTTTCCGGGCATCAGCGTTTTCGACGGCTCTTCCTGCTGCGCGCGCAGCGGCGCGATGGAGACACCCGCCGTGACGCACATCAGGGCCGCGAACGCGACCGCGGCGCCGCGCACGCGCTGAAACGAGGTCACGCCGTGACCGTGAAACCGACGCGATGCCAGCCGTTCCAGAAGTAGCCGAGCGGATTCCAGGCCGCGACGAGCGGCTGGGTATTGCCGGCGTCGTCGGTCGCGCGCGCAAGCACGGTCGTATAGCCCCCGCGCGCGGGCGTGTACGCGAAGCTGAAGGTGCGCCACGCGTACTTGTCTCCGGCGGGATTCAACTGGGCGTTGCGCCACGTGCGTCCTTCGTCGAACGAGAGCTCCACGCGCGCGATGTCGTGCTCGCCGGCCCAGGCCTTGCCCGCGATCAACATCGGCTTGCCCCTGCTCACCTGTGCGCCCGGCGCCGGATGGGTGATGATCGACTTCACCGGCCACGCTTCGGTCATCAGCGCGTCGGGCGGCATCTTGCTGCCCGGCTCGACCGGCTCGCGCGGGATGCGATAGCTCGCGTCCATGTAGGGCCCTTTGAGCGGCGCCGGCAGCACCTCGATGCGGCCGATCCACTTGATCGAAGCCGATCCGGCCCACGACGGCACGACCACGCGCATCGGATGGCCGTGGATCTTCGGTATCGCGCCGCCGTTCATGCCGTACGCGATCAGCGTGTGCTGCTCCATCGCCTTCGCGATCGGTACGCTGCGCGCGACTTTGGGGATCGTCGGCAGCGCGCCGAAGTCCGCCCCGGTGAATGCGACGTGCACGGCATCGGCGCGCACGCCGGCGGCACGCAGCACGTCCGCGAGCCTTGCGCCCGTCCACTGCGAGCAGCTCATGCCGCCGGTCGTCGGCCACGGCGTGCCGCGCGGCCTCGGTGTGTAACCCGTGCGGCCCGAGCCTGCGCATTCGAGCATCGCCTGCGTCGTCACCGCGGGAAAACGCGAGCGCAGCTCGGCGACTGTGAGCGTCATCGGCTTGTCGACGAGCCCCGCGATCTCGACCTTGTGCGTGGCCTCATCGAAATCCGGCGTGAGCAGGTTGTTGCGAACGAAATGGCGGTGGGTCGGCGTCACGTCGTCGCCGAGGTATTCGGCCGTCACGCTTGCCGTCAGCGGGCGCTCGGAGTGCGGCTTCATCGCCGGATCTTTTTCGGCCAGTACAATCTTGTTCGGGATCGTGCCGGGCGGATCGGCCGGCGGCTTCGGCGCGTCGGCAGCCCATGCCGCGCGCGGCAACCCCGCGGCCAGAACCACGCCGGCGCCGGCGACCAGAAAGTCGCGTCTCGCCTGATCCGTTTCGTCGTGGCTCATGTCAGAACCTCCGCGTGATCGAGTAGCGGCCCGGGTTCATGCACATCAGCGCGAACGCGGTAAAAAGGAACATGCCTTGCAGCTCGAGCGCCCATCCGCCCTGCTTGGTGAGCTGCGTGAGCTCCGGGATGTGCACGAGGAAGATCGCGACGATCATGTTCGCGAAGATGAAGAACGCGCCGGTACGCGCGAAGAGCCCGAGGATCACCATGACGGGACCCGCGACTTCGCCGATGTATGCGCCGTAGGAGAGCCATGCCGGAAGACCGGATTTCACCAGCATCGGCTCGAGGAATCCGACGCCGCCTTTCAGCTTCGCCACGCCATGGAGTAACACGAGGATGCCCAGGGTGAGGCGCAGGACCAGCTTGCCGAAATCGTCACTCATGTCACTCTCCTCGAAAGCCCCCGGCGATTCTATCAAGGTGGGCGTGATCTCGGACACGCACGCTCTCGTGCGCGACGAGGCGCTCGCCGCGCTGCGCGGCTCGGATTTGATCGTGCATGCCGGCGACATAGGCGGTCCGGACGTGCTCGATGCGCTGCGCGCGATTGCGCCGGTGTATGCCGTGCGCGGCAACAACGACCGCGACGCGTGGGGCCGGACCTTGCCACACACCGAAGTGGTCGAGGTCGGCGGCCATCTGCTCTATCTCGTGCACGACATCGCGGATCTCGATGTCGATCCCGCCGCGGCAGGCTTCGCCGCGGTGATCTACGGGCATTCGCACAAGCCGGTGGCGGAGCGTCGTGACGGCGTGCTGTTCCTCAACCCGGGAAGCGCGGGGCCACGCCGGTTCAGGCTGCCGATTGCGGTGGCGCGGCTGCGGGTGACGAGGGATACGCTGGAACCGGAAATCGTCGAATTGATTCCGTAGGTGCGCTACCCGCGCACCCTACGGTTGTCGCGCAACCTTTACGAGTACGTCGGGATAATCCGAAATGATGCCGTCCACGCGCCACTCGATCATCCGGCGCATGTCCGCTTCGGCATTCACCGTCCATACGACGACTTTCAAGCCGAGCGCCTGCGCTTCACGCACCCGCGCTTCGGTGAGATCGCCGTGGTACGGCGACCAGATCGCGCCGCCGGCCGCTTTCACCATGCGCGGCACCGATCCGCCGTAGTTCGCGATGTCGTGTCCCGCCGTCCACGGCGAGCCCGGCGCCACGTTGCGCGGCGAGGTGCGCTGCGCGGTGAGATACGCCGTCGGAATGCCCGGCGCCACCTTCTGCACGATCGCGAGCGTACGCCAGTCGAACGATTGCACAGTGACGCGCGATTCGATCCCTGCTGCGCGGATGACCTCCAGCAGCGCCGCGACGAACGCGTCGGGCGCAAGCGATTCGTCCGGCGCGAGCGGCGAGATCTTGGTCTCGATATTGAAGCGCGTGCGCGTATCGCCGCGCTGTTGCAGCAAGGCGAACAGGTCCGCGAGCTTCGGGATGCGCGTGCCGTCGATCGGCTGCTGGCGTGCGAAGCGCTTCGCGTACTCGGTGCCGGGCCTGAGCCGGCCGACGTCGTAGCGCTGCAGCTCGTCGAAACGCATGTGGTGAATCGCACGCGGCGCCTCGATCCAGCGGCCTTGTGCGTCCCGCGTGAAAGCGGGATTCAGCGCGCGGTCGTGCGCGATGACGACGACGCCGTCCTGCGTCACGCCGCAATCGAGCTCGAGCGTCGTGACGCCGAGATCGAGCGCACGCCCGAATGCGGCCAGCGTGTTCTCCGGCAGCAGCCCGCGCGCACCGCGATGACCCTGCAGCTCGAGGGCGTGCGCTGACGAAATCATCAGGCAGAAAATAAATGGGGTCAGGTTCACATTACGCGCCAGATGCGTAATGTGAACCCGACCCCATTTATTCACTCGCCGCCGGCCGGCGCGAACGCCGTCATGCGCCAGCCGCTGCCGGTTTTCACGAAGCACGCAGCCTGCTCGATCGGGCTGCGCACCTGCTCTTCCGGCACGAAGCCGTCACGGCCCTGCAGGCGGATGCGCACCCATTTCTGCTTCGGGTCGGACTTGTCGTCGACCTCCCAGTCGACCACGCCGACGATGTCGTACGAGAGCCGTCCGAGCGCCGGCGACGATATCGACGGTTCGGACTGCACCGCCGCGTCGCGCGAGATGACGACCGCGTTCTCGATCGGACTCACGTCGTCGGGCCAGCGGCCGAGGAGGTACGGCGCGCAGAGCTCGCGGCGCTTGTCGCGGCGGATGAACGCGCCGCCGAGCTGCAGCGCCTGGGTGAGCTCGCGCCACAGCGGGCTGTCGTCGGTGTCGAGCTCCCACTGCTTGCGAAACGTCGCGATGCCGCGCGTGCGCTCGTCCTGGTTGCGCACGTTCTTGTCGAGTATCGACAGTATGAACTGCTTGTCGCGCTTTTCGACCGCAGCCAGGAGCTGACGCTTGAAGCGCAGCCACGACGCATCGCCCGCGGCTTCGTCCACCCGCGGAAGCTTGCGCTGCGCGTAGGCGGGACTGTGGAGGAGCGCAGCCGCGAGCAACGCGGCGAGAAGGAGAGAACGCATCGGGCTATCTTAGACGATTCCGCGAACCGGAATCGGCGGGCGGCGAGAGGCCCGATGCTATACTCGCCTCACCTTCGCGCCGCGAGCTCTCGCGGCGAAATCAGCCTGAAAAATATCCGCGAGACCAAGGAGCGCTCATGGCACGTATCGAAGTCAAATCCGAGATCACCGGCACCGTATGGCAGGTCAAGGCGAGTCCCGGAGACAAGGTGGAAGCGGGCGATACGCTGGTCGTGATCGAGTCGATGAAAATGGAAATCCCGGTGATCACCGAGGATCCGGGCACGGTCAAAGAGATCCTCGTCAAAGAAAAAGACCCGGTGGCGGAAGGACAGGTGGTCGCGGTCCTGGAAGACTAGGCGCTCGCGGGGGACGCTCATGCGTGACATGGCGATCGCGCGGCGCAGGTAATGTCCTGGCGCGCCGAAATCGAGGAGATTCACCGCCGCCGCGCGCTGGCTGAAGCGTGCGGCGGACCCGACGCCGTCGCGAAACATCACGCGGCCGGCAAGCTCACCGTGCGCGAGCGCATCGGGAAGCTGCTCGATGCCGGCACGTTCCGCGAAGTGGGCAAGCTCGCCGGGCGCGCGAGCTACGACAAGAGCGGCGCTGTCACGGCGTTCGAGCCCGCGCCCTATGTCATGGGCATCGGCAAGATCGACGGCCGTGCCGTCGCGGTCGGCGGCGAGGACTACACGATCCGCGCCGGCACCGGTTTCGGATCCGATCGTCGCAAGGGGGGCCAGGGCGGCTTCATCGAGGATCTCGCGTACGAGTACCGCATTCCGCTGGTGAACCTGATCGACGGCACCGGCGGCACGGTCAACACCGCGAAGCGCAAGGGCTACACCACGGTCCCGGGTTACGGCCAGGACGGCTGCGAGCGCTCCACCGAGCTGCTCGGCGTCGTGCCGGTGGTGTCGGCCGTGATGGGCACCACCGCAGGCGGGCCGTCGATGCGCGCGATTTTTTCGCACTGGTCGATCATGGTGAAAGGCACGGGGCAGATCTTCGCCGCCGGTCCGCCGGTGGTCGAGCGCGCGTTCGGCGACAAGCTCACGAAGGAAGCGCTCGGCGGCACGAAGGTCGCCGTCGATACCGCGGGCACCATCGACAACGTCGCCGAGGACGAGCTCGACTGCCTCGCGCAGATCCGCCGGTTTCTGTCGTACATGCCGGGCAACGTGTGGGAGCTCACACCGCGTGTGAGCGTCGGCGATTCGCCGGACCGCGCAGAAGACACGCTCGCGGAGCTCATTCCGCGCTCGGGCCGCCAGGCCTACAACATGAAGAAGCTGCTGGAGCTCGTGGTCGACCGTGGGTCGCTCTTCGAGATCCAGCCGACGTTCGGCCGCGGCGTCATCACCGCGCTCGCGCGCATGGACGGCTACGCCGTCGGCATCGTCGCGAACAACCCCATGTTCGGCGGCATCGTGGATTACAAGGCCGCGCGCAAGCAGGGCCACTTCGTGGAGCTCTGCGACATGTTCAATATCCCGCTCGTCTTCTTCGCCGACGTGCCGGGGCTCATGGTCGGCGTGCAATCCGAAGCGGACGCGATCCTGCGCGAAGGCGTGCGCGCGCGCTACATCGGCTTCCAGGTCACGGTGCCGGTGTTCACGGTGCTCGTGCGCAAGTGTTACGGCGTGGCCGGGGGCGGTACGATCGATCGCGCGGGACTCAATTTCAAGATCGCGTGGCCGTCGGGCAACTGGGGCTCGCTGCCGGTCGAAGGCGGCGTGAAAGCGGCGTACCGGCGCGAGATCGAAAGCGCCGAAGATCCGGAGGCGCGCGAGCGCGAGATCGAGGCGGAGCTGAAAAGTCTCGCTTCACCGTTCCGAACGGCTGAGGCGTTCGCGATCGAGGATCTCATCGACCCGCGCGAAACGCGCCCGTACCTCTGCCAGTTCATCGAGGCGCTGCAGCCGCGGCTCAGAACGCAGCTCGGCCCGAAGTTCAAATCAGGTGTGCGACCTTAAATGTAAAGACGCGCCGCAAGGCGCGATAAGGGGTGCAGTTGCGCCCGGAGCGAAGCGAAGGAGCGGAGTAGATTTTTATGCCAAGACCGGAAATCGAAGGCGACTGGGTGATGGGCTGGCCGGACCGCAAGCGGCCGACCATCATCGCGGGCAAGGATTCGCAGGGACGCGTCATCAACGGCCGCGCGCCGATCACCGAGCTCGAAGGGCTGATCACGCCGACCGACGCGTACTACGTCGTCAATCAGCTCGAAGTGCCCGATCCGATCCATCCTGAAGACTGGATATTCACGATCGGCGGCCTCGTCGAGCGCCCCATCGAGCTCTCGCTCAAGGACCTTCAGAAGCTGCCGGGCCGCACGGTGCGCGCGGTTACCGAGTGCGCCGGCAACGACGCGGGCTATTTCGACTACGTCGAGAAGGGCGCGCGCAAACCTTCGCGCATCAACCAGCAGGACATGAACGCGCGCGCGGCGATGCGCGAGAAGAACGCGGTGCCGTCCACCGAGGACATCAGCAACGAATCGACCACCACCTGCGCGATGAGCGCGGGCGAGTTCACCGGCGTTCCGCTCATGGAGGTGCTGAAAAAGGCCGGCATCCGGTCGAACGCCGTGAGCGTGCGCATGCAGGGATTCGATCGCGGTCAGCCCGACCTCGCGGTGCAGTACCGCTCGGTCGGCCGCTCCGACTTCAAGCTGGTCGATCCGGGCGTCATCAATTACGAGAAAGGCCTTCCGATCGCGAAGGCGATGCACCCCGACACGCTGCTCGCGTGGTCGATGAATGGCGAGTACCTGCTGCACATCCACGGCGCGCCGGTGCGCGCCGTGGTGCCGGGCTGGTCCGGCAACTGGTGGGTGAAGTGGCTCGACCGGATCGAAGTGCTGGACCATCTGCCGCAGTGCTACTACCAGCATCACTACTTCGTGTACGGCAAGGGACCCGACGATCCCGGCAAGGAAATGATCACGTCGATGGGCGTGCGCTGCATCATCGTCGATCCGCTCGACGAAGATTCGCCGCTTCCGCGCGGCGAGCACAAGGTGCGCGGCCTCGCGTGGAGCGGGATGGGCATGATCACGCGCGTCGAAGTGAGCACCGACGACGGCAGCACGTGGCGCGAGGCGCATCTCGAGGAGCCGCGCGAGCGCTGGCTGTGGGTACGCTGGTCGTATCTGTGGGACGCTAAAGAGCCGGGGCAATTCCGCATCCGCGCGCGGGCGACCGACGAGACCGGCCGCGTGCAGCCCGTCATTCCGTGGAACTACCAGCGCAAGCACTTCGACGGCATCGTGCCGACGGATGTGACTATCGTCTAGTGATGCAGTGACGCAGTGACGCAGTGACGCAGTGATACTTCGTCACTTCATCACTTCATCACTTCATCACCCCGTCACCCCGTCACCCCGTCACCTCGTCACCAGGCCCTCATGCACATCGTCGTCTGCGTCAAACAGGTCCCGAATCCCGAAGCCTCTTTCAGCATGCTCAAGGTCGACGAGCAGGCGAAGCAAGTCGTTCCGGTCGCGGGGCTGCAGCTCGTGATGAGCCCGTTCGACGAGCAGGCGCTCGAGGCCGCGCTGCGCGTGCGCGATGCCGGGGTCGAGACGAAGATCACCGCGCTCTGCGTCGGTCCGGAGAGCGCACGCAATACGCTCAAGCACGCGCTCGCGATGGGCGCGGACGAGGCGGTGCTCGTCAAAGACGACGGGCTGCCGGACGGCGCGGGCGAAGCGACAGCGTACGTGCTCGCGCGGGCCGTTCGTCAGCTGCCTGCCGCCGACCTCGTTCTCACCGGCCGTCAGGCCGCGGACTGGGATGCGGGCATCGTCGGCTGCGGCATCGCGGAGCTGCTGGGGCTGCCGGTCGTCACACTCGCGCGCCGGGTCGACATCGTCGATGGCCTCGCGCGCGTCGAGCGCGTGCTGCCCGACGGATTCGAGACGATCGAAGCGACACTGCCGGCCGTCGTCACCGTCTCCAACGAGCTCGGTGCGGCGCGCAAGCCGAGCCTTCGGGAGACGATGCGCGCAGCGCGCAAGCCGCTCGCGGTGCGCGCATTGCCTGAGGCCGGCATCGAGCCGCAGGCGCTTCAGGCCATCGCCGCACGGCGTACGCGCGAGCGGCTCTACGTGCCGGTCAAGGACACGCGCTGCGAGGTCGTCGAAGGCGTCGATGACGCCGCGCAGGCGGCCGCGCTGGTGCAGCGCCTGCGCGACGCGCGCCTCGTGTGATGTCGGCAGCGGTGCTCGTCATTGCGGAAACCCGTGACGGCGTCGTGACGCCGCTCACGCGCGAGCTGCTCGGACTCGCACGCGAAATTCAGGCTGGGGTGGGGGTGGTCTCGTTACTGTTCGCTCGAACCGACGCCGCTGCGAAGGACCTGATCGCCCACGGCGCGGACCGCGTGTACTGGTGCGAAGGCGCCGAAGACTACGACGCGGCGCTCTGGCTGCCCGCGGCGGAGCAGGTCGCGCGCGAAGCGGCGCCGGACGTGATCGTCGCCGGCCACACGCACAGCGGCGCCGAGCTGGCGGCGCGACTCGCCTTCAGGCTCGAGGGCGCCGTCGCCACGGGTTGCACCGGTATCGCGCGCGAAGACGGGAAGCTCCTCTTCACCCGCGCGTGCTACGGCGGCAACGTGCGCGAGACCGTGTCGTTCGCGGCTGCACCTGCGCTCGCAACGGTCAAGGCGGGCATCGGAGAGCCGCGACGCGATGACACGCGGCGAGGCGAGATCGTCATGCTTGCCGCGCCGCCGGTCGACGCGCGCACGCGCGTGGTCGCGCGCGAGCGCGAAAGCGCCGGGCCGTCGCGGCTCGAGGACGCGCGGGTGATCGTCGCCGGCGGCCGCGGCCTCGAGGGACCGGAAGGTTTCGGCGTGATCAAAGCGCTCGCCGATCAGCTCGGCGGCACCGTGGGCGCGAGCCGCGTGCCGTGCGATCTCGGCTGGTGTCCGCATTCGTGGCAGATCGGCCTCACCGGCAAGACGGTGACGCCGGATCTCTACATCGCCGTCGGGATTTCCGGCGCGGGACACCACCTCGCCGGCTGCGGCAACTCGAAGACGATCGTCGCGATCAACAGCGATCCCGACGCGGCGATCTTCAGGGAAGCGCGATTCGGCGTCGTCGGCGACTACCGCAAGGTCGTGCCGGCATTGGTGGAGGCTTTGAAAAAAACGTAGGGTGCGTCGACGACGCACCGCGGTGCGCTACTGGCGCACCCTGCGATGAGATGAGGACGACATGTCATTCGAAGCGTTACTGAAGGAATACGAAGCGCGCCGCACCAGAGCGCTGGCCGGCGGCGGCGAAGAAAAGTACGCCAGGCGCACCGCCGCGGGCGTGTGGAACGCGCGCGAGCGCATTGCTTACCTCGTGGACAAGGACTCGTTCATCGAGTCCGGCCTGTTCGGCACTTCCGGCGTCTATCCGGAGCAGGCCGACGAGACGCCGACAGACGGCAAGATCGCCGGCTACGCGAAGATCGACGGCCGCGACATCGCGCTGGTCGTGAACGACTTCACCGTGAAAGGCGCGTCCACGAGCGCGACCAACAGCAAGAAGATCGCGCACATGAAGCGCGCGGCGACCGAGCGCGGCATGCCGCTCGTCGTGATCGGTGAGTCCACCGGCGCGCGCTTGCCGGATGCGATGGGCTCGCGCGGCATGGGCCAGCTCCTCGGGAACGACCCGACGCAGTTTCGCCGCACGCGCGAGACGCCCATGGCCGCGGCCGCGCTCGGCCCCTCGTTCGGCTCGTCCACGTGGCTCGTGTGCTGCTCGGACTTCAGCGTGATGCAGAAAGGCGCGACGGTCGCCGTGTCGAGTCCGCGGCTCGTCTCGATGGCGCTCGGCGAGAAGGTGAGCGCCGAAGAGCTGGGCGGCTGGCGCCTGCACGCGGAGGTCACCGGCCTCGTCGATCAAGTGGTCGATCGCGAGGAGGAGGTGTTCGACGCGATCCGCAGATTTCTCTCCTACCTGCCGAGCCATCACAACGAAGCGCCGCCGGATGCGCCGGTGCCGGCGGGCTCAGGCGCGGACGCGGACAAGATCTTCTCGATCCTGCCGGAGCGGCGCACGCAGGTGTACGACATGCGCCGTCTCGTGCGCGCGGTGGTGGACAAGGACACGATGTTCGAGCTGAAGCCGCGCTTCGGCCGCAGCGCGCTCACGTGTCTCGCGCGCCTCGGCGGCAAAAGCGTCGGCATCGTGGCCAACAATCCGCTGCACCGCGGCGGCGCGCTGGACGCCGACGCCTGCCGCAAGATCGTCGATTTCCTGGTCCTGTGCGATTCGTTCAACGTGCCGGTCGTGCTGCTGGTCGATACGCCCGGCTTCCAGGTCGGCACCGACGCGGAGCGCGCCGGCGCGCCCGGCAAGATCATGAATTTCATGAACGCGATGACGCTGCTCACCGTGCCGCGCATCTCGGTGATCGTGCGCAAGAGCTACGGGCGCGCGTACGTGTGCATGGGCGGCGGCCGCCACTCCGACGAAGTCGCCGCGTGGCCGACCGCGGAAGTGAGCTTCATGAGCCCCGAATTCGCGACCAAGATCGTGCACGGCGTCGGCGTCGGCGACGCGGGCTTCGAGCAGGCGTTCGAGACGATCCGCAAAGGCTCCGACGTATGGGGCCTCGCCGAGGTTTACGCAGCGCAGACCGTGATCCGGCCCGAGCAGACGCGCGAGTACCTGATCCGCATGCTCGATGTGTACAGACTGCGTATGACGCGCGGCGTCGGCCAGCATCTCATGCGCACCTGGCCCACGAGTTATTAGAAGTGACGCAGTGACGTAGTGACGCAGTGACGTAGTGACGTAGTGATGCGGTGGCGCGGTGACGCGTCACGGTGAAGATGTTCGCAGGGTGCGCTGATCGCGCGCCGCGCAAGGAAACAACTCAATCTCATGTTCAACAAAGTACTCGTAGCCAACCGCGGCGCCGTCGCCGCCCGCGTGCTGCGCGCGCTCGACGCGCTCAACATCCATTCCGTCGCCGTGTACTCCGATGCCGACGCCGGCGCGCCGTACCTCGCCATGGCGAGCGAGACCTACGCGATCGGTCCCGCGCCCGCGCGCGAGAGCTATCTCAACCAGGACGTGCTGCTCGACGTGCTGCGCAAATCACACGCTGACGGTCTGCACCCGGGCTACGGCTTTCTCTCGGAGAACGCCGGATTCGCACAGCGCGTGGTCGATGCCGGCGTGTGCTTCATCGGCCCGTCGCCGCGCTGGATCGACGCGATGGGGCACAAGACGCGCGCGCGCGAGCTCGCCGCGCAGCACGGCATGCCGCTCTCGCGCGGCTCGGACGTGCTGCCGGCGGAGCCCCAAGCGATCCTTGCGGCGGCGCGCGAGATCGGCTTCCCCGTGCTCGTGAAGCCGGCCGGCGGCGGCGGCGGCATCGGCATGCTGCCCGCGAAGGACGAGTCGCAGTTGATCGAGGTGGTCGAGCGTTCGCGCTCGCTCGCGAGCCGCGGCTTTGGCAACGCCGAGGTGTATCTCGAGCGGCTGGTCGAGCGCCCGCGCCACATCGAGTTTCAGGTGCTGGGCGACCGTCACGGCAACGCCGTGCATCTGTTCGAGCGCGACTGCTCGACACAGCGCCGCAACCAGAAAGTGATCGAGGAAGCGCCCGCGCCCGCGGTTTCGCGCGCTGACGTCGACTCCGTCGCCGACAACGTGGCGCGCATCGTGCGCGAGATGGGCTACGACAACATCGGCACGGTCGAGATGCTGCGCGGCGCCGACGGCTCGTTCAGCTTCCTGGAGATGAATACGCGGCTCCAGGTCGAGCACGGCGTCACCGAGGAAGTCACCGGCGTTGATCTCGTGCAGGCGCAGGTGCGCTGCGCCGCGGGCGAGAAGTTGCCCGACATCCTGCCGCCGCAAATCACGCTGCGCGGCCATGCGGTGCAGGCGCGCGTGTATGCGGAAGATCCCAAGAACTTCTTTCCGTCGCCGGGCAGGTTGAACGTGTTCCGTCCGCCGTCCGGCGCCGGGGTGCGCGTCGACACCGGCTTCGCGGAAGGACGCGACGTGACGCCGCACTACGATCCGATGATCGCGAAGGTGATCGCGCACGCACCCACGCGCGACGCGGCAATCGACAAGCTGATCGAGGCGCTGGACGCTTTCGAGATTCAGGGCGTAAAGAACAACATACCGGCCGTCGTCGCGGTGCTGCGCTCGGAGCCGTTTCGCGCCGGCGACGTGCACACCGGCATCATCCCCGAAGTGTTGAAGAAAAAGTGACGTAGGGTGCGCTGGTAGCGCACCGGCCGGTGCGCCATTGGCGCACCCTACGAAGGTAGGCAGAGGCATGACACCACAAGACATCATCACCGAAGCGCGCCGGCAGGGCCGCAACGCGCTCGACGAAGCGAGCGGCAAAGCGCTACTCGCGCACTTCGACATCGCGGTGCCGAAGACCGTCGTCGTGAGCGGCCCCGCTGAAGTGAACTATGCCGTAAGGACGCTCACGCCGCCGTTCGTGGTGAAGGTCGTCTCTGCGGACATCCTGCACAAGAGCGACGCCGGCGGCGTGAGCGTGGGGCTCAAGAGCGCCGCCGAGATCAGCGCGGCGATCCGCGCGATGCTCGCGCTGCCGAAGATCAGCGGCGCGCGCGTCGAGGGCTGGCTCATCGAGGAGATGGCGCCCGCCGGACACGAGCTCGTCGTCGGCGGATTGCGCGACCCGCAGTTCGGGCCGTTGCTCATGCTCGGACTCGGCGGCGTGTTCGTGGAGATCCTGCGCGACGTCGCATTTCGCATCTGTCCGATTCGCCGCCTCGACGCGGAGCAGATGATCGACGAGCTCAAGGGTGCCGCGATCCTCGAGGGCGCACGCGGGCGCGCTCCGGCCTCGCGGCAGGCGATCGTGGACGTGCTGATGAAAGTCGGCGGCGAGGACGGGCTGCTGATGCGGCACGGCAACGACATTGCGGAGCTCGATGTCAATCCGCTGATCGTGTCGGAGCAGGGCGCGGTGGCGGTGGATGCGCGGTTCATTCTCCAGGGACAGCCCCACCCTATCCTTCCACCGTCGAGGGGAAGGGCAGGCTCTCCTTCGCCCTCGACGGGGGAAGGTGGGGATGGGGGTGAAAGCATCGTCGAGCAGTTCACGCCTCTCTTTGCACCCAAAACCGTCGCCGTCGTTGGCGCGTCCACCAAAGGCACCGCGCTCCCCAACGTATTCATCCGCCGCATCCGCGAGTTCGGCTACGCAGGCGCGATCTATCCGATCCATCCGAGCGCACCGCAGATCGACGGCCTGCCCGCGCACAAGAGTCTCGCCGATACGCCGCAGCCGATCGACTACGCGTACATCGCGATCGCCGCCGCGCAGATTCCACCGCTGCTCGAAGGGGCGCGCGGGCGGCTCAAGTTCGCACAGGTGATCTCCAGCGGCTTCGGCGAAGTCGAAGAGGGCCGCGCGCTTCAGTCGCAGCTCGCCGCCGCCGCGCGCGCGGGCGGCGCGCGTCTGATCGGTCCGAACTGCCTGGGCGTGTACACACCGCGGGGCAAAGTGACCTTCGCCGAGATCGGCTCGAAAGACGTGGGCGGCGTCGGCGTGATCTCGCAAAGCGGCGGCCTCGGCACCGACATCATCCGCCGCGGTTTCGCGCGCGGCCTGCACTTCTCCGGGCTGGTCACGGTCGGCAACTGTGCGGACGTGACGCCGAGCGAGCTGCTCGAGTTCTATTTCGCCGACGACACGACGCGCGTGATCGGCATGTACATCGAGACGGCGCAGGACGGGCGGCGGCTCTTCGAGATCCTGCGCGAGCACGGCAGCCGCAAACCGGTCGTCGTGCTCAAGGGCGGCCGCACCCGGCAGGGTCTCGCCGCGGCGGCGTCGCACACCGGATCGCTCGCGGGCGACGATCGCGTGTGGGTCGCGCTCTCGCGGCAGACCGGCTGCATCCTGGTAGACACGCTCGATCAGTTCATCGACACGCTGCTCCTGTTCCAGGCGCTCAGGCCCCGGCCGGCGCACCCGACGCAGCGTGTCGCGCTGTTCGGCAACGGCGGCGGCACGAGCGTGCTCGCAACCGATTACTTCGCGCGGCTGGGTCTCGACGTGACGCCGTTCGATCAGGCCACGATCGATGCGCTCGCGGCGCTCAAGCTACCGCCCGGCACCAGCATCACCAACCCGGTCGATTGCCCGGTCGGAACGCTGCAGCAGGAAGAAGGCCGCGTCGCCGAGAAGATCCTCGATTTGATCTACGGCAGCGGCAAACCGGACGCACTGGTGATGCACCTCAACCTCTCCGCATTCGTGGGGCGCACCAAACCCGAGGTGCTCGACAACCTCGTCAAGGCCGCGCTGCGCGTGCAGGAGCATTACCCGGGTCAGGCCCACTTCATTCTCGTCCTGCGCTCCGACGGCGATCCGCCGCTCGAGAAGCGCAAGCGCGAATTCCGCGAACGCGCGGTGGCGCTCGGCGTCCCGGTATACGATGAGATGTCGAACGCAGGCCATGCGCTCGCCGCGCTTCGCGAATACGAGCTTTTTCTGAACCGTTCTTCCTCTCCCCGCGCGACGGGCAGAGGATAGGGGTGAGGGGCAACACATGAGCTATCGCACCGATTTCCGTGCCGTCGGCTACCCGCTGCGCCTCTACAGCGGCAAGGATGCGCTGTCGAACCTGCCTGCGGAGCTCAAACGCCGCAACGCGAAGCGCGCGTTCATCGTGTGCGGCCGCACGGTGTCGAGGAAGACGCCGCTCGTATCGCGCATACGGGATCTGCTCGGCGCTTCGCTCGCCGGGGTGTACGACGAAATGGCGAAGGAGTCGCCGCTCTCCGCGGTGATCGGCGCACGCGACGCAGCACGCGCCGCGGACGCCGACCTGCTCATCGGCATCGGCGCCGGCAGCGTCATCCAGGCGACGCGCGTGGTGGCGATCCTGCTCGCAGAGAAAGATCCCGTCGAAAAGCTCATTACGCAGTACCCGGAGAACGCGCCGGCGGTGAGCCCGAAGCTTCTCGCGCCCAAGCTCCCGATCATCAACGTGCTCACGTCGGCGACTTCGGCGCAGAACCGCGCGGGCTCCGCCGTCAAAGGCGAAGGCCTGGACCATCGCATGGAGTTCTTCGACCCCAAGACACGGCCGGTTGCCGTCTTCTGGGACAGCGATGCGCTGCTGACCGCGCCGCTGTCGCTCGTGCGCACGTCGGCGGCCTCGGTGTACTGGCGCTCGGTCATGAACATGGGCGCCGAGACGATGTCGCCGCTCGTCGAAGGCGACCGTCTTCAGGCGCTCAGGCTCGCGGAAGGCGCTCTGCCGCGCATTGCCGACACCTCGGACCCGGCGCCGCGCATCGAGCTCTGCGCCGCGGCGTTCCTTCAGAATCGCGATGCCGACGACGGTGGCACGATCACCGAGAAGCACTGGGTGGGCCGCGTCGTGTACGCGTTCGCCGCGGCGCTCTTCAACCAGCACGAGCACGTGACGCAGGGTCAGGCGAATTCGGCGCTCACGCCGGGCGTCATGCGCAAGCTCGGGGCACGCGATCCCGAAGCCGTCTGCCGCATGGGCAAGGCGATCGGCGTGTGGCACGCGGGCGAGCCGGTCGAGCGCGCGCCGGAGCGCGTGGCAGCGGCGCTCACGCGCAAGTTCGAGTCGCTGGGGATGCCGGTGCGGCTCGCGCACCTGGACGTGCCGCGCGAGAGCCTGTCGAAGGTGCTCGAGCATTCGCTCAAGAACTTCAATGCGGATCCCAAGCGCGAGTTCGTGCGCGAGCGCGAGATGCTCTCGGAGGTCCTGCAGTCGACGTGGTGACGTGACCCAGGTCACGCTGTCGCCGGGCCGCGTTACATTTCCTTACGATCGATCGCCCCACGGCGCATCGGCAGCATTAGTATGCCCATGGGATTTTTCCCAAATACCTCGGGGAGTGAGGACATGAAGCTCAAGCATTTCGCAGCCGCCGTCGCACTGATCATCCTGCCCGGGCTCGCGCTCGCGCAGACCGGCTCCACGCCGCGCGTCGACAAGCGGCAGGACCGTCAGCAGCAGCGCATCGACAAGGGCGTGCAGTCCGGGGCGCTGAACGAAAAGGAAGCGGCGCGCCTTCAGAAAGGCCAGCAGCGCGTGCAGAAGATGGAAGACAAGGCGATGGCCGACGGCAAGATGACGAAGAAGGAGCGCGCGCGCATCGAGCACGCGCAGGACCGTCAGAACAAGAAGATCGCGCGCCAGAAGCACGACAAGCAGCGCGTCAAGTAACGCCCGCCCGTTCTGGATCAGCAGCGGCCGCGCTATCCCCCGGCCGTTCGCCCTGAGCCTGTCGTAGGGTGAACGGCCCAAACGCGCGCCGCGTCAGCACGCCTCGCCGTTCAGCACCGACTCGTGCAGCCTGCGTTTCACGAGTTGTCCGTCTTCGGGTGAGCCGAGAAAGCGGCCGTCTTCGACGACGACCTTGCCGCGCAGCAGCGTCATCGCGGGCCACGCCGCGGCCGGGTAGCCTTCCCACGGCGTGTAGTCGGATTCGTGCAGGTCCTCTTTGCGGATCGCGCGGCCGAGCGCCGGGTCCAGCACCGTTATATCGGCGTCGGAGCCGGGCGCGATCACGCCTTTGCGCGGGTACAGGCCGAAGAGCTTCGCCGCATTGGTGGACACCAGATCGACGAACAGCTCCAGCGGCCAGCCGCGCTGCGCGACGGTCTCGGTGTACATCACCGCGACGCGCGGCTCGACGCCGACGTTGCCGCCGACGGTGTTGTCGATGCGGTCGCCGCCCACCTTGACGGCGAACGGCGTGCACACGCCGTCGGTCGCGATGCAACTGATCGCGCCGGTCTGCATCGCTTCCCACATCGCCTTGTGATCGTCGCGGGTCTTGAGCCCGGGGTACGTGTGGTAGATCTGCCCGTTCGGACGCTTGTAATCCTCGCTCGTGAAGAGCGCGTACTGGTGCAGCGTCTCGCCGTAGATCGGGAAGCCGCGTGCCCTCGATTCGGCGATCGCCTCGACGCCGCTGCGCGCGCTCACGTGCATCATGTAGAGCGCCGCGCGCTCGACGTGCTCCGCGAGCCGGATCACGCGCCGAAACGAGATGTCCTCGGAGAGGCTCGAGTGCACCTCGGACATGTGCTGGAAGTGAACGCGGCCCTCGCGGAAGAGCTTCGCGTACATGTGCATGACGAGGTCGTTGTCCTCGGCGTGTATGCACGCGATGCCGTCGTGCCTGCCCAGCACCTGGAGCACTTCCCAGATGTCGCCGAGCGAGAGCTTCCAGTTGCTGCGCTCGGGCCGCACTTCGGTCATGAAGATCTTCACGCTCGGAAAGCCGGCCTGGATCACCTCCGGCAGCTCTTCGAGGATCTCGAGCGGCACGCAGCCGTTGAGCAGTAGATGAAAGCCGTAATCGGTGTGGCACTGCCCGCGCCAGCAGTCGGCGTCGCGTTTCTCGATCGTCTGGCGCAGCGTCTCGCCGGGCTGCCAGATCGCGAAGTCGAGCATCGTCGTGGTGCCGCCGAAAAGCGCCGCGCGGCTCACCGGCGTGGGCAGCTCGCTCCATGCGCCCGCGACGAAGAATTTGCAGTGAAGGTGCGGATCGATGCCCCCGGGAATGACGATCCGCCCGCGTGCGTCGATCACGCGGGCCGCGTCGCGCTCGGAAATCGTGCCCGGCGCCGCGACCACCGCGATGCGGCCGTCCCGGATGCCGATGTCGAACGCGCCGGTGCCGCTCAGCGTGACCGCGCGGTCCGCGCGAATGAGGCTATCGAGCATGCGTCGCCTAGAAGTCGAGCTGGATGCCGGCCTGCTTCACCACCTTCGCCCACTTTGCCGTCTCGGCGTTGAGGATCTGCGCGAACTCGCCCGGCGTGCCGGTGGCGACCTCGAAGCCCACCTGCACGAGCCGCTGTCGGGTCGGCGGGTCGTTCATGACCGCATTGATCTCGCGGTTCATGCGCTCGATCGTAGACGCCGGCGATTTGGTCGGGAAAAGCGCGCCATACCAGTTGGTCGCTTCGAAACCCGGCAGGCCGCTCTCGATTGCGGTCGGCACCTCCGGCGTCACGACCGAGCGCTTGGCACCTGTCGTCGCGATCGCCTTCAACTTGCCGGCCTTAACGTGCTCGGCCGCGGACGGCATGGTGGCGAACATCATGTAGACGCGGCCACCCATCAGGTCGGCGAGCGCCGGCGCGCCGCCCTTGTACGGCACGTGGACGAGGTCGATGCCCGCGCGGCCCTTGAAGAGCTCCGCCGCGAGGTGCGCCGTGGTGCCCGCACCGAAGGAAGCGTAGGCAAGCCCCGGCTTCGCTTTCGCGGCCGCGATGATGTCCTTGATGGACGCGGCCGGCGTGGAAGGGTGCACGACCAGCACGTTGTTCACCGAAGCCATGAGCGCGACCGGCGTGAAGTCGCGCAGCGGGTGATAGGGGAGCTTGCGATACACCGACGGATTGATCGCGTGGCCGGTCACGTTGTCGACCAGCATCGTGTAGCCGTCGGCCGGCGCCTTGGACGCGATCTCCGCGCCGATGATGCCGCTCGCGCCGGCGCGGTTGTCGATGACGATCGGCTGCTTGAGCGGCTCCGCGAGCTTCACCGAAAGCGCGCGCGCGAGGATGTCCGAAGGTCCTGCCGGCGGCCAGGGCACGATCAGCCGGATCGGCTTCGTCGGATAGGCCTGCGCGGCCGATGCGACCGGCGCGAGCAGTGCGGCGGCAATGCTCAACGCAGCCAACCTGCACGAGTTCATGAGCGCTCCTTTCATTGCGGCTTGAGCCCGGTCTTCTTCACGACGTCGGCCCATTCGCCGATCTCCCGCTTCACGATCGCCATGAACGCCTCCGGTGTGCCGCCGCCGGGCTCGGCGCCGTTGAATATGAACTGATCGCGCACTTCCGTGAGCTTCAGCGCGGTGTTGGTTTCCGCGTTGATGCGGCGCACGATTGCCGCGGAGAGCTTCGCCGGCCCCATCAAACCCAGCCAGTAGTTCACGTCGAACCCGGGAAAGCCCTGCTCGGCGATCGTCGGCACTTCCGGCATGTTGGAAGACCGTTTGACGCTCGTCACGGCGATCCCGCGCAGCCGTCCCGCCTTCACGTACGGCGCGAGCGCCGGCACCGAAGTGGAGACCATCATGATCTGCCCGCCCATCGTGTCGTTGATCGCGGGCACGCCGCCCTTGTACGGCACATGGGCGATGTCGATGCCCGCGATGCTCCGAAACATTTCGAGCGCCATGTGCTGGTGCGTGGCATGCCCGCCGGTGCCGTACTGGAGCTTCCCCGGATTGGCTCTGGCGTAGGCCACCAGCTCGCTGACGGACTTCACCGGCGCCTTGGGGTTTACGGCGAGCAGGTTCGGCGAATTGGACACGACGACGATCGGTGTGAAGTCGCGCACCTCGTCGAACGCGCGCTTCACGAACATGCTCGGGTTGATCGTGTGCGTGCCGGTCGCCATGAGCAGCGTGTAGCCGTCGGGCGTCGCCTTCGCGACGATATCGGTTGCGATCATCGTGCTCGCGCCCGGCCGGTTATCGGCGACGAACTGCACGCCCATGCGCTCGCCCAGCGCCCGGCCGATGATGCGGCCCGAGATGTCGGCGCCGCCGCCGGGCGGAAACGGAATCAGCAGCCGGATCGGGCGCGAGGGATACGATTTGTCCGTCGCGGTCTGTGCCCCGCAGACTGCGGATGCGGCGAGCGCCGCGCACCCAAGGATTCGGCAAACGACAGCAGCGTGCATGGCGCCTCCCCGTTCCGGCCGATAGGGAGGGCCATTAAAAACTATTTCGGCGCCATCGTCGATTTGCCCAGCGAACGCGGATCGCGCGGGCGCCAGCGCCCTGCATCGACCTGCGCCAGGAACTCGGCCGTGATGCGGTTGAAGAGGTCGGGCTCTTCGAGATTGACGGCGTGGCCGGTGTTGGGCACCACCGTGAGCCACGCGCCGGGGCATACGCGCTTCATGAAAATGCCGGGCTCGAGGCAGTTGTCGTCCTCGTCTCCGGAGACGACGTGCAGCGGCACGTTCATCTTGCGCAGGCCTTTCTCCAGGCTCTGGATCGTCGGGCGCTTGCCTTGCACGCTGCGCAGCGTATTGGCGGAGCCGAGCGCGGAATGTTTAGCGAACTCGGCGCAGAAATGCGCGAAGCCGCGCGGGTCCTTGTTCTGGAACTGGATGCGCGAGGGGCCGACCTGGTACGGCTTGATCGCCTCCGCCGTGCCGAGCTCCTCGAAGCGCTTCACCATGACTGCGTTGTCGCGCAGGAACTGCTCGCGCTTGTCCGGATCGGAGCCGTAGCCCACGCCGATCGCGGTGAGCGAGAGCGCCATGCGCGGGTAGCGCAGCCCGAAGTGCACCGTCGCATAGCCGCCCATCGAGCAGCCGATGATGTGCGCCTTCGCGATCTTCAGATGCTTCATCACGTTCGCGATATCGTCCGTCGCGATCGCCTGCGAGTACTGCGAGGCGCGCTCCGGCACGTCGGACGGTGGGTAGCCGCGCGCGTTGAAGGCGATGCAGCGGTAGCGCCGCGTGAAATACCGGATCTGCGGCTCCCAACTGTACAGATCGTCCGCGAACTCGTGAACGAACACGATCGGCGTGCCCTTGCCGGCTTCTTCGTAATACAGGCGCACGCCGTTGGAATTTGCGTAAGGCATTCTTCCTCTCCCTTTGGCGGTGCGCTACTAGCGCACCCTACTGGACTTTGAGACCCGCTTCCTTCACCACGCGCGCCCATTTCGTGATCTCCGCCTTCACGAATGCGCGGAACTGATCCGGCGTATTGCCGACACCTTCGGCGCCGAGCGTCGCGAGGCGTTCCTTCACGTCGGGCTGCGCGAGCGCCTTCACCGTCTGCTCGTGCAGGTACCGGATGATGTTCGACTGGGTGCCGGCCGGCGCGAAAAGGCCATTCCAGCCGACGATCTCGTAACCCTTCAAGCCTGCTTCGTCGAGCGTCGGCAGATCGGGCACGAGCGGCGAGCGCTTGAGCCCGGAGAGCGCGAGCGCGCGCAGCTTCCCGGATTTGACGAACGGCAGCGTGCTCGGGATGTTTTCCAGCATGAGCTGGATCTGGCCACCGACGAGGTCCGCCAGCGCGGGACCGCCGCCCTTGTACGGCACGTGCGTCATCTGGAGCTTCGCCATCATCTTCAGCATCTCGCCCGCGAGGTGCGGTGTGGTGCCCTGGCCGCCGGAGCCGAAGTTGAGCTTGCCCGGATTCGCGCGCGCGTAAGCGAAGAATTCATTGAGCGACTTTGCGGGGATCGAGGGATGGACCACCAGCATGAGCGGCGCGGAGGCGATGAGCGTGATGGGCGCGAGGTCTTTCTCGGTGTGGTACGGGAGCTTGCGGTACAGGCTCGGATTCACGGCGAACGTGAGGCTCATCATGAGCAGCGTGTAGCCGTCAGACGCCGCTTTCGCCGCGAGATCGGTGCCGATGATGCCGCTCGCGCCGGCGCGGTTGTCGACGACCACCTGCTGGCCCATGCTTTCGCCGGCCTTCTGGCCCCACAGACGCGCCATGATGTCGTTCGATCCGCCGGGTGCGAAGGGCACGATGAGCCGGATCGGTCTGCTCGGATAGACGCCGCCGGGCTTGTTCGACACCTGTGCGTTGGCGGTCGGTGCCAGCGCGAGCAATCCGACGATGAATGCGGCGGTCTTGTTCATTTTCGTTCCTCCTCGTGCGCCACGAGATTGCGTCGTCGCGCATTGGGCGCGCCTCGCAATGACACTCTGCGAGGAGGCTATCTCGCAACGACACCACGGGGCTGTCATTGCGAGGAGCGGGGCGACGAAGCAATCTCGGAGCGTCCGATAGTCTAAACGACCTCGCGCGCGGGCCTCTGCGCCGTGTGCGCGATGCGGATCCCGATCAGCACGAGCACGCCACCCGCGATCGCGAGGACGCCGAGCTGCTCGCCGAGCAGCACCCACGCGAGCGCGGCGGCCATCACTGCCTGTACGAGCAGCGCGACGGAGGCGAACGTCCCGGGCAGGTGCGCGAGCGCATACGCGATGAAGCTCTGGCCGGCGACCTGGGAGACGAACGCGAGCCCGACGAGCAGTCCCCATCCGGTGGGCGTCTCCGGCACGAACCGCTCGCCGGATGCGAGCGCGATCGGCAGCAGGATGATCGCCGTGACGCTGGCGCTGATCGCCATGAGCCGCGCCGTGGACACCGCGGCGCGCACGCGGCTCACCGCCATCTGGTAACCGGCATAGAACACGGCCGTCACCAATGCGAGCAGGTCGCCCAGCAGCGCGCTGCCGGCGGCGTGGAAGCTGCCCTGCAGGAGCAGGAACATGCCCGCGATCGCGGCCGCGAGCCCCGCGAGAAATTTTCCGCCCGGCCGCTCGCGCAGGACGAGCCAGGCAGTGAGCGTCACGAATATGGGCGCGCAGTTCGCGAACAGCGTGGCGTTGGCGACGGTGGTGAGCAGGATCGACCAGTGCCACACCGCGAGATCGCCCGCGAAGCAGAACCCCGCGAGCACGATCAGCTTCGACTCGGCGGCCGTGAGCCGGTGCGGCGCGCGCTTCGCGTCCACCGCGGCCCAGATCCAGAACACCGGCAGCGCGAGAAACACGCGCCAGAAGCCGGTGGAGACCGGCCCGGCTTCGCTCACCTTCACCCACAACGCTGAGGACGCGATCGCGGCCGCGCCGGCAAACAGCGCCGCGAGCGCGCGGGTGTCGGTCACGCTGCTAGGGGTAGAGCTCCTTCGGGGGAAATCTTGGCGTCGGCGAGCGCCTTGCGGATGCGCTCGATCTCGGCGTCGGAGAGCTTGACCAGCGGCGGACGCACCGCCGCGCAGGGGATGCGCCCGAGCGCGACGAGCGCTTCCTTCATCCGGTTGTGCATGTCGACGAAGGGATCGGCGTAGAACGCCTGCGAGACGGGGTAGATGCGGTCGTTCAACTGCTGCGCGCGCGCGAGGTCGTTCGCCTGCACCGCCTGCCACAGCGCCGCCTGGAGATCGGCGATCACGCTGCCGGAGCCGGACAAGAGCCCATTGCAGCCGAGCACGAGCGAGCTCATGAGCCACGAGCTGTGCGTGGTGAGCACGTTGACCGGTCGCGGCAGATTTTGCAGCACTCGGATCTGGCGTTCGTGCTGCATGACATTGTTGCACCAGTCCTTGATCGCGCGGATCGACGGCACCGCCTCGACGAGCTTCATCAGCGTGTCCACCGGGTAGCCGAGGTGGCTCGCGAGCGGATACTGGAAGCAGATGAGCGGGAGATCGGTCGCGTCGGCGATTCGTTTGAAATGCGCGATCACCATCTCGGGACGCGAAGCCGCGCCGAGCACGAGCGGATTCGGCGGGAACACGAGCAGGCAGGAAGCGCCGCCGCGCTGCGCCATCTTCGCGATGCGCGCCGCTTCGAGGCTGCCGTCGGCGTAGATGCCGTTCACGACCGGAATCTTCGCGCCGATCTCGTCCATCGTGATCGCGAGCACGCGCTCCTGCTCTTCGAACGTGCACGAGGCGACTTCGGACGCGTGCGCGTTGACCGTGACCGCCGAGAGGCCGCGCACCGCGGCGACGTCGCGCAGGTGCTTGCGGTACGACGCTTCGTCGATCGAAAGGTCCGGGTGAAACGGCAGCAGGCACGCCGGAATGACGCCTTTCGGTTCGTACGGAGCCTTCATGTTCACCACTCCTTGATTTGCGCCGGACGCTGGCTGAAGCCGGCGTCGATCGTGACGACCGTGCCGCTGGTATAGCTCGAGCGTTCGGAGGCGAGAAATACCACCGTGTTGGCGACCTCGTCCACCGTGCCCAGCCGGCCGAGCGGATAGACCGAGGTGAGCTCGCGCCAGCGGTCCTCGCTCCCGAGCTGCTCTTTGGCGCGCGCTTTCCAGCGCACGATCTGCCGGTCCGTCTCGATGTACCCGGGGCTCACGCCCACCACGCGCACGTTGTGCCGGATGCTCTCGGCGCCCATCGCACGCGTCATCGTCATGAGCGCCGCGTTCGCCATGCTCCCGGCGATGTAGTTCGGTGTGGGGCGCTCGCCCGCGTTGCCGAGCACGTTCACGATCACGCCGCGCTTTTTCTCGCACATCTCGCGGTAGAGCTCGCGCGTGAGCGCGACGAAGCCGAACACCTTGAGGTCCCAGGCTTCCTTCCAGGTCTTCTCGTCGAGATCGATCGTGCCCTGCGGGATCGCGCCGGCGTTGTTCACGAGGATGTCGATGCCGCTCGTCTCGCGCGCGAGCTTGACCACCGCGTCGCTCTTCGAAAGATCGCAGGGATGCGTGGTGACATTGACGCCGTACGCGTCCTGCAGCGTGTCGCGCGCGGCTGCGAGCGCTTCGCCGCTGCGCGAGGCGAGGTGGAGGTGGCAGCCTTCCTGCGCCAGCACTTTCGCCACGCCGTAGCCGATGCCGCGCGAGCCGCCGGTCACCAGCGCGCGGCGGCCTCTGAGATGTAGATCCATTTCCCCTCACCCTAACCCTCTCCCCGCGCGCGGGAAGAGGGGATTAGCCTGCCACGCGTTTCTTGAGCCAGCCGACGATCATCTGCCAGATTTCCTCGTCGTTCGTGCCGCCGCCGCGGCCCATGTGGCCGCCGTTCGGATAGATGCGCGCTTCCTTCGGATTGCCGTGCTCCATGAGTACGTAGCAGTCGTCGACCGGCGCCTGATCGTCGAGCTTGCCGTTCACGCATAGCAGCGGCGCCGATGGCCCGTCGAGCAGTCCCTGCGTGAGCAGCGAGAGCTTCGGCGCCACTTCGAGAAACTCTTCGAGACTCGCGACGCCCATCGCCCGGCTGCGGGACTCGAAGAGCTGGACCGGGCCGAAGATCGCGGCTTTGGCGCGTTCGGTGAGCGCGGGCTTCATCCACTGCGGCTGGAAGCCGTGGTGCACGTTGCCGCCATGGAACACCGCCCCGCGAATCCGCGCGTGCTCGGTGTGCGCGAGCTTCGCCGCCCAGTAGGCGCCGTAGCTTCCGCCCCAGACGCCGAGGCGCGTCGCGTCGATGTCCTTGCGCGTGAGCAGGTAATCGATGAACGCGGTGAACGCGCGGTCGGCCTTGGGATCGGTGTACTTGAACGGATGCTCGCCGGTGCCGGGCATATCGATCGCGAAACCCGCGAAGCCGGCCGCGTGGAACAGCGGATGCGCTTTGGTGCGGTCTTCTTTCCACCCGTCCACGCCGCCCCACGACATGATGACCGGCGGCTTCTCGATGCCGCGCGGAACCTGGAGATAGCCGATGAGCGTGCGCCCTTCGCACGGAATCTCGACGATCTCGAGCGGCGGATCGAAATAACGCGACGCTTTCCTGAAGGCGCTCAGCGACTGCTCGTACGCCTTCTGCGTCGTGTGGGATACCGGGCACGGATAGCGCGCGATCCGGAAATAGTTGAACGCGAGCAGGTAGTGATCGTGCGCCTTCTTTCGATCGCCGGCCTGCTCTGCTTTCGCCGCCGCTTCGTCCGCGCGCGCGCCGAGCTTCGACCACTCGCGCGCCCACTCGTCGCGGTCGAGGCTCGTGAGCGCGCCGGCGACCGTCTTTCCAGCTTCCGGATCGATGCCGTCCAGCGGATTCCAGTGGCCGGCCCGGCGGATCGTCTCGGCCTTCACTTCTTCCAGCGGGCGGGCACGGGCGGGTGATTGCGACGATGTGCTCATGGGGTTCCTCTGCTCACTTTCGAGAATGCGGCGTCGTATGCGGACTGGATGGCTTCCCGCGTCTTTCCGGGAGCGGCGGCATCGCCGATGACGACCAGGGGCTTGCCGTCGAGTTTACCGAGCTTGGGTCGGGCGCTGCGGCGCGCTCGATAGTAGAACCAGTCCCGCACTGCGGTCGAATCGAACAGCCGGCGCGCCACCCGGGAGGTGCCCCAGCCGGACTGCAGCAGGCGCTTCACGATGCGACCCGTGCCGCGCGGGTAGCGCGCGCCGCTCGCGATCACGATACGGTCGAAATCCCGTGCAACGTCGGCTACGTTGGCGATCGCGGTCGCGTACCTGAAGACGACGTTCTTCGCGCGGCACGCGCGCTCGAGCTCGTCCACGAACGCATCGAGCGCATCCTGCCGCGCCTCGACGTTCTGGAAGCGCGGTGCGAGACCAGCGTATCGCAGCGCGCCGCCTGCGCGCGTTTCGCGCTCGAAAACGGTCACGTGGTTGTCATCCGCGACGAGCTCCGCGTACGAGAGCCCCGCCGGACCCGCCCCGATCACGCAGATGCGTTCGCCTTTCGGAAGTCGCTCCCGTCCCACGTACGCCGTCTCGCTTGCCGCCGCCGGATTGACGACGCAGCCGAGCTTTTCGCCGCTACGCATCTCGTCGACGCAGCGGTTGCACGCGAGGCAGCGCCGGATCGGCGTGCCGCCGCGGACCTTGGCGGCCCACTGCGGATCGGCGATCAGCGTGCGTCCGAGCGCCACGAAATCCGCCTTGCCCGTGTCGACCGCGTGCATCGCGAGCGCGGGCGTGCCGAGCCGCCCCACCGCGATCACCGGGACGCCGACCGCCTGCTTCACGCGCGCCGCGTAGTCGAGGAAGACGCCTTCGGCGCAGCTCATCGGCGGCGTCATCATGTGCGCCGACGGCAGCGACCGGTAATGACCGGCGGTCACGTGCAGCGCGTCCGCGCCTTCGAGCGCCGCCCACTTCGCGACCTGCAGCGCGTCGGGGAACTGCAGGCCGTTCGGGAAGTAATCGTCGGCGTTGAGCCTGAAGATCACCGGAAATCCCGGCAGCGCGGCTTTCACCGCCCGCAGGACCTCGAGCGCGAAACGCGCCCGGTTTCCGATCGGGCCGCCGTACTCGTCGCCGCGGTGGTTCTCCTCGGGACACAGGAATTGCGACAGCAGATAGCCGTGCGCGACGTGCAGCTCGACCATGTCGAAGCCGGCGGCCTGCGCGCGCGCAGCGGCCTCCACGAACGCGCGCGTCGTCTGCGCGATGCGTTCCTGCGTCATCTCGAGCGGCGTGACCGTTTCGCCGCGCAACTCGAAAACATAGTGCGGCACGGCCGACGGCGCGATCGGCGGCTCGCCGCAGATGTCCTCGCGCGTGTGGCCGCCGGCGTGGCCGAGCTGGATCGACGCTTTCGCGCCGCGCGCGTGCAGCGCGTCGGTCAGGCGGCGCAGCCCCGGGATGAAGCGATCGTCGTAGATGCCGAGCTCGTGGAAGCGGTGGCGCCCGACTTTCTCCGGCGAGGCCATCTCGACCGTCACGAGACCGGTGCCGCCTTCGGCTCTCGCGCCGAAGTACGCGATGGTCGAGTCGGTGACGAAGCCCTCGCGGTCCGCGAGACGCGTGGTCATCGCGGGCATGACGATACGGTTCGGAATTTCGACGGCGCCGATCGCGGCGGGGGTGAAAAGCTGCGTCACGGCATGTAGAGGCGGTAGCCCAGACGCCGCGCCGGTTCGAAATCGGCGAGCACGCTTTCGTGGATCGCGCGCAGGTTGCGCCACGGGTCCGGATCTTCGAAAAAGCGCCGCACGAACAGAAGGTCCGTCACCATGCTGTCCATCCAGTCGATGTCGGTGGCGTAGCCGGTGATCGCGCGGCAGCCCGAGGCCGCGAGGAACGTGCGCGCGAAGGCTTCGCCCGCCTCGCCTTCGAACACGCTGCACGCGCCGAAGTGCACGAGGTTCGCGTGCTTGCCGCCCCAGCCGGAAAACGACTTGCACAGCGTGTCCGCATCGACGCTTTCGAGCGAGCCGATGAGCGCGCCCGGCGAGCCATGAAAGGACAGGTAGATGACCGGCGCATCGAGCACGTCGCGGTCGCGCCAGCACAGGCCGTCCGGATAGGACATGTAATACGAAAGCTGCGCGATCGATTCGACGAACCGGTGCGCGATCAGGATCTCGGGATGGAGCTGCGTCGAAAGCGCTTCGAGGAACGGGCGCACCGACATGTCCTGGAACAGCCGCGCGTTGTGATTGCCCCAGTAGGTCTCGAGACAGACGATCTTGCGGCGCGCGCTGACGGGGAGGTTCGCCGACATGTCCCACACCGCCTTGGGCCACGTCGGATGGCCGGCGGCGCTGCAGCGCGCGAACCACTGCGGCGTGCGCGGAATGCAGGATTCGGTGCAACAGCGCGCGCACACGAGGTTCGCGCCGTCGATGCACGGGAAGAGATCCGCGGGCGCGCTCTTGTGCTGGAAATAGCAGTCGCCCTGTGTGGCGAGCTCCGGCGCGGCGGATTGCCGCGGCCGCACGCGGCGCAGCCACCGCTTCAGCGGATTCATGTCTGGTGAACGCGCCGCGCGGCCGTTACCGATTATTGCTTCTCGAGCTTCGCGTGCTGCACGACCTTCGCCCATTTCGCGAGCTCCGCGCGCATGAATGCGCCGAATTCGTCCGGCGATTTGCTGAACACCGGATCGGCGCCGTCGGCGGCGAAGCGTTTGCGCGTGTCGTCGTCCTGCATCACCTGCGCGAGCTCGCGGTGCAGGCGGCTCACGATCTCGCGCGGCGTATTCGCGGGCGCGAGGATGCCGAACCACTGGACTGCCTCGTAGCCCGGCACGCCCGCCTCTGCGATGGTCGGGATCTCCGGGACTTCGCCGGCGCGCTTCGAGCTGCTCACGCCGTAGGCGCGGAAGCGGCCGTTGCGCACGTGCGGCAGCGACACCAGCACGTTGGAGAGCATCACGGGCACGCGTCCGGCCAGCGCATCGACGAGTCCCGCGTTGCCGCTCTTGTACGGCACGAAGTTCATGCGGATGCGGGCCGTCGCGAGCAGGTGCTCCATCGCGAGGTGCGAGTTGCCGCCGTAGCCGCCGGCGACGTAGTCGATCTCGTTCGGCCGCGCTTTCGCGAGCGCAACGAGCTCTTTCACGTTCTTCGCGGGCAGCGACGGGTGTCCGACGAGGAGCAGCGGAACGACGGCGACGATCGAGATCGGCGAGAAATCCCTGATCGGGTCGTAGCGGGGCTTCTTGTAGACCGAAGGGACGATCGTCATCGTGCTCTGCCCGATCAGCAGCGTGTAACCGTCGGGCGCTGCGCGCGCGACCGCCTCGGTGCCGATCTGCGCCGCGGCGCCGGGACGATACTCGAGGACGACCTGCTGCCCGAGCCGTTCCGAAAGCTTCGGCGCGATCAGGCGCGCGGAGGCATCGGTGCCGCCGCCCGGCGACGACGGCACGATCAGACGGATCGTCTTCGTCGGATAGGCCTCCTGCGCGTGCGCTGCGCCGAGCGCGATCGATGCCGCGAGCGCGAACGCCGCGGTAACGCGTGAGCCGGTGAGAGTCCGCATGAGCGTCATTGACGATGGAGAATCGCTTCAAGTATATCGTTCGATACCCGATAGCAAGGCGGCCTCCGAATGACCGTGAAAGCACCCGAATACGTGCGCGCGCGCAAAGGCGAGCCGCAGGTAAGCCGCTGGACCGAGCAGCGCTGGATCCTCGACAACGTGATCAAGGCGAACGGTCCCGACTGGGACCAGCCGCGCACGAAGTACCTCCAGTTCCCCTGCGGCATGGAAGCGAGCGCCGATTTCGCGGGGATCGTCTCGCGCGTGCAGAAGTACGCCGACATCGGCCCGGCGTTCGCGGCGACCGCGAAGCGCCGCGAGGCGCGCGCCAGGGCGGCGGAGGAGCAGGGCTGGACCGTGACCGCGCGCGAGAGCTACTTCATGGCGGCGGTGCACTGGGGCGCCGCGCAGTGGCCGCACCACGACAACACCGACGAGAACATCGCGCTCAACGAGCGCAAACGCGCGTGCTATGCGGGTTACGCGCGGCTCGCCGATCACCGCGTCGAGCCGGTCTGGATTCCGTTCGGCGGCAAGGCGCTGCCGGGCTGGTTCCACCTGCCGCCGGGCTACAGCGGGGGAAAGGTGCCGGTCGTCGTCGAGGTGCCCGGCATGGACGGCTTCAAGGAGATCGCGGTTTCACTCTACGGCGACCGGTGGCTCGAGCGCGGTTTCGCGGTGCTCGCGATCGACGGACCGGGGCAGAACGAGGCGCCGCTCTACGGCATACACGTGTCCATGGAGAACTGGATCGCCGCCGGCCCCGCGATCGTGGACTGGCTGTATACCCGGCCCGAGATCGACCGCGGGAAGATCGGCATCACCGGCCGCAGCTTCGGCTCGCTCTTCGGCACGATCGTCACGGCAAACGAGCCGCGCGTGCGCGCCTGCGCGGTGGTGATGACGTGTCTGGAGCCGGGGTGTCATACGATCTTCGAGGAGGCGTCACCCACGTTCAAGAAGCGGTTCATGTGGATGTCCGGCTACACCGACGAGTCAGCCTTCGACCGCTTCGTGAAGACGCTGACGTGGGAAGGTCATGCGGAGCGCATCGAGGTGCCGTACCTCTGCGTCGCCGGCGAAGCCGAGGAGCTCTCGCCGCTCGAGCACACCGACCGCATGTTCTCTTCGATGCGCGCGCCGCGGCGGCTGATGGTCTACCAGGAGTCGAAGCACTCGGTCGGCTTCGTGCCGTCGGCGAATCTCGGGCCGAACCCGTATCTGTCGATGGCGGAATGGATGCTCGAGCGCATGGACGGCAGGCCGTTCCCCAGCGAACGGTGGTTCATCGACAACGCCGGCGCGGTTCACAAGAAGGGTTATTGATGACCACACATCGTCATTTCCGCATAGGCGTACACCACCGTCATTCCCGCGCAGGCGGGAATCCAGAACAGATTCAGCCCTGGACCCCCGCCTGCGCGGGGGTGACGATGCTCGTATTGCTGGGCATGTGCCTTTTCGCTTGCCCGCCCGACGCTGCGCTCGCCCAAGACTGGCCCGCGCGACCCGTGCGCGTGATCATCCCGTCGTCGCCCGGCGGCGGCACCGACACGATCGGGCGGCTCCTCGGCGCGCACTTCACCGCGGCCACGGGCCAGCAGTTCGTCATCGATAACCGCGCGGGCGCCGCCGGTCTCATCGGCTACCAGTTGGCTGCGCGCACGACGGGTGACGGCTACACGCTGCTGGTCGCGCCGACGACGATCACGACGCTGCCGCTGGTGGTGAAAAATCCGCAGTACGACGTGCTCAAGGATTTCGCGCCGATCTCGCAGATCGTCGCATCCGCGCAGGCGATCGTCGTGCATCCTTCGGTCGCGGCGAAATCGCTCGCCGACCTCGTGGGACTCGCGAAGCAGCGGCCGAACGAGCTCACGTTCGCCTCACCCGGCGAAGGCAGCGTCCCGCATCTCGCGGTGGAGCACCTGAAGATGCTGTCGGGCGCGCAGATGACGCATGTGCCATACAAAGGCGTCGGCCCGGGTTTGACCGACGTGATCGGCGGCCGGGTCTCGGCGATGCTCGTGACCGTCATCTCGGCGCGCCCGCATATCGATGCCGGCAAGCTGCGCGCGCTCGCCGTGAGCAGCCGCAAGCGCGCCGAGGCGCTCCCGAACGTGCCGACCGTGAGCGAGAGCGGTTTTCCCGATTACGAAGCGCTGCAGTGGTTCGGGCTGTTCGCGATGGCCGGGACGCCGCAGGCGGTGCTCTCGAAAGTGCATGCCATGACGGTGGCCGCGCTCAAGGATCCGGAAACCCGCAAGCGGCTCGCCGACCAGGACCCGATCGGTAACTCGCCGGAAGAGTTCGCCAGAGCGATCCGCGCCGAAGTGGCCAAATGGGCGAAAGTCGCGAGAGCCGCCAACATCCAACCCCGTTAGTTGAGATGTCATCGCGAGGAGCCGACAAGGGCGACGTGGCGATCCCGGAGCGTCCGATAAAACGTGCGCCACGCGATTGCTTCGTCGCCGCAGTCGCGGCTCCTCGCAATGACCCGAAGGACATCAGATGAAACTCGAATGGCCGAACGGCAAGCGCGTCGCGGTCCTCGTGAGCGTGCTGCTCGAGACGTGGGCGGAAGGCAGGTCGCCCACCTATTTCCCGCGCACGACGCCGCTGAAAGCCGGCACGCCCGACCTCCCGGGCCATCAGTGGTCGCAATACGGCGGCGCGGAGGGCGTCTGGCGCATCGTGTCGATCCTCGACCGCGCCGGCGTGCGCGGCACGGTGTTCGCGAACGCGCTGAGCGCGGAGAAACATCCGGAGCTCATCCGCGCCATCGTGAAAAGCGGCCATGGCCTGCAGGCGCACGGCTATGCGCAGAACGAGTACCTGCTCGACATGAGCGACGAGGAGCAGCAGAAGACGATCCGCCGCTGCCTCGACGTCCTCGAACGCGCGTCGGGCACGCGGCCGCAGGGCTGGGTGACGCCGGTCTACGGCTCGAACGCGATCACGCACGAGCTCCTGGTGCGCGAGGGATTGAAGTGGCACGGTGACGCGCTCGACACGAGTCTGCCGCAAGTCGAAAAAACCCCGAGCGGCTCGATCGTCGCGCTGCCGTGGAGCGATTTCGTGGACAACCGCGTGCTGCGCGCGAGCCCGCGCGACTATTACGACGCCTACGTGGAGACGCTCGACTACCTTTCCGAGAACGAGCGCCTCGGGCTCGTGAACGTCGCGATCCACGGCCATTTCGGCGGCCGGCCGCTCATGAGCGCGGTGTTCGCGCGACTCGTGGCGGAGCTGTCGAAGCGGTCCGATGTGTGGATCGCGAGCTACGGCGAAATCGCCGAATGGTTCACCGCGCTCGGCGTGGACCGGATTCCAGCGGCGGAGCGATTCGCTTAACCGAGCGCCTCGGGATTGCTTCATCGCGGCGGCGGCGGCTCCTCGCAATGACATCAGACAGGGTCATCGCGAGGCGCGGCCAATGCCGCGCCGTGGCGATCTCGTGGCGCACGTGAGGGCCGGCTATTGCTTCGCGAGCCCGAGATCGACCAGGACGGCCTTCATCTCTGCATAGTCCTTGTCGAGATCGTTCCTGAACTGCTCGCCGGTCACGAAGTCGTTCGACCAGAAGTTCTTCTCGATCCCCGCTTTCCACTCGGGTGCTTCGGTGGCTTTTCTGAGCACGCCTTCCCAGTAGGCGACCTGCGCGGGGGTGAGGCCCGGCGGCCCGACGATCGCGCGCCAGCCGCCGAAGACGAGGTCGATGCCGAGCTCCTTCCACGTCGGCACATTGGACAGCGGCCCGCCGAAGCGCTGCGGCGCCGCCACCGCGACCACGCGCATACGACCGTTCGCGACGTGTCCCGCGGCGTTGCCTGCGGCGGTGGTGACGAGGTCGATGTGACCACCGAGCAGGTTCGTAATGGCCTCGGCGGAGCCTTTGTACGCCACGACCTTGAGATCGCGCGGATTGCCGCCGAGCGCCTTCATCAGCAGGCCGGCCGCGATGTGGTTGTGACTGCCGAGCGCGGTCGCGAAGCCGATCGTCACCGACTTCGGGTCCTTCCTCAGGCGCTCCGCGAGGTCCTTGCCGTCCTTGATCGCCGAGGCCGCGTTCACCGCGAACACCACGTAGTCGTTGAACAGCGAGGCGATCGGCGTGAAATCGGAGTGTCGCAGCGTGCTGCGGCCGGTGATGTGGTTGCTGAGAAGCGCCGTGGTGCCGATGAGCAGCGTGTGCCCGTCGCCCCGTCGCTGGTTGACGTGCGTGAACGCGATGCTGCCGCCGCCGCCCGGCCTGTTCACCACGGTAATCGTCGTCGGCACGAGCTTGTTATCGACCAGGATGCGCTCGACGGTGCGCGCGGTCTTGTCGTTGCTGCCGCCCGGCGCGGAGCCGACGACGATCTCCACGTTCTTCTGCGGAGCCCAGCCCTGGGCATGAACGAGGGCGCTCGCTGCGAGGAGCGCTGCGGCCAGCACGATGCGTGAGAGTCTCATGGCTACTGTTTCTTGATGTTGGCCGCCTTGACGACTCTCGCGTACTTGTCGATCTCGGCACGGATGAATTTCGCGAACGATTCCGGCGAACCGCCTTTGGGCTCCAGCCCGTCGTTGATGAACCGCTTGCTCAGATCCGGGCTCTTGAGGATCTTGTCGACCTCGGTATTCCAGCGCGTGATGATCTCTTTCGGCGTCTTCGCGGGCGCCATCAGCCCGAACCAAGTCGTCGCTTCGTAACCTTTCAGGCCGGACTCGTCGAACGTCGGCACGTCCGGCAGCGCCGGGAAGCGCTTGAGACTCCCGATCGCGATCGCGCGCACGCGTCCCGAGTTGATGTGCGGCACGAGCGCGGGCACGCCGCTGAAGTTCATCTCGACGTGGCCGCCGAGCAGATCGGTGATCGCCGGCGCATTGCCCTTGTACGGCACGTGCACGATGTTGATGCCGGCCATCACCTTCAGCAACTCGCCCGCCATCTGGTTGGAGCTGCCGAGGCCGCTCGAAGCAAAGTTGAGCTTGCCCGGCTGCGCCTTGGCGAGCGCGATCAGCTCCTTGAGAGTCTTCGCGGGCACGGACGGATGAACCACGAGCACGTTCGCCCCCTGCACGCAGAGGATGACCGGTTCGAAGTCGCGCAGCGTGTCGTACGGGAGCTTGTTGTACATGCTCATGTTGATCGCGTTCGAGGCGCCGCCCATGAGCAGCGTGTAGCCGTCGGGCGCCGCGCGGGCGACCGCTTCGCTGCCGATGTTGGTGGCGCCGCCGGGGCGGTTGTCGACGATCACCTGCTGCTTGAAGATCGGTCCGAGCCGCTCGGCGATGGCGCGCGCGGTGAAATCGGTATTGCCGCCGGGCGCGTACGGCACGATGACGCGCACCGACTTCGCCGGATAGGTCTGTGCTGCGGCAGGTGCGGCGCTGAGAGCGGCCGCGACGGCGGCGATCAGGATGGTGTGCTTCAAGTCGTGTTCTCCTCGGAGTTCGGTTGGACTTCATTGATGAGCGTCTCGCCCCGGTGCCAGCGGGCGAGATTCTCGACGAATATCTGGTAGATGCGCCGGTCGTTCCCCTCGGCGGCGCCGGCGTTGTGCGGCGTCACGATCACGTTCGGCAGGTCCCACAGCGGTGAAGCCGGCGGCAGCGGCTCTTCCTGAAAAACGTCCAGATACGCGCCGGCCAGTCGCCCGCCGCGCAGCGCATCGATGAGCGCGGCTTCATCGACGATCTCGCCGCGCGCGATGTTCACGATGCGTGCACCGCGCGCAAGCCGCGCGATCACGTCCGCGCTCACCAGGCCTCGCGTTTGACGCGTGAGCGGGCAGGCGATGACGAGCCAGTCCGCGCGCGCTGCGATTTCGGCCAGCCGCTCGGGCGGGTGCATCTCATCGACGGGATCGTCGGGCCCGCGGGGATGACGGCGTACGCCGACGACCTTCAGGCCGAGCGCACGCGCGAGGCGGGCGATCTCGCGCCCGATATGGCCGATGCCGAGCACCACCGCCGTCTGCCCTTCGAGATCGCGCGGGAGCGCGGTGCGCATCGGTTCCCACCGGCGCTGGCGCTGCGCGTCGAGCCAATACGGAAAGTTGCGCGCGAGCATGAGCAGTCCCGTGATCGCCGTCTGCGCGATCGGCACGGCGGCCATGCCGGACGAGGTCGTGAGTCGCACGCCGCGCGCGAGCATCTCGGTGAAGATCGGGTGATCGACGCCGGCATTGAACACGTGCAGCCAGCCGAGCTTTGGCGCCTTGCGGACCGCGGAGAAGAACTGCCGCGAATGCGCCGGCAGAACGTCGAGAGAAAAGTACGCGAGATCCGCTCGCGCGCACTCGCTCTCGGGCAGCCGCGCTTCGCTGTCCGCCGGCAGCGGCAGGATCTCGAGCGCGAGCCCGATGTCGTGCGCACGGCGCGCGATGTCGCCGCCGTGCTCCGCGTACGCGCGGTGTGAGACGAGCAGTGTGGTCATGGGGGAAGCATCGATTTTCTCTTAGAATCGGCGAGGTGAATACACTGGAATTCGCCCGGGCGCTGATCGCGCGTCCCTCGGTCACGCCCGAAGACGCCGGGTGCCTCGACATGATCGCGCGCCGCATCGAGCCGCTCGGCTTCACGTGCGAGCGCTTCGATTCCAACGGCGTGAGCAATCTGTGGGCGCGCCGCGGCACGGCGTCTCCCGTCCTCGTGCTCGCGGGCCACACGGATGTCGTGCCGACGGGGCCGGTCGAGCGCTGGCAGAGCAATCCCTTCGAGCCGGTGATACGCGACGGCGTGCTCTACGGGCGCGGCGCGTCCGATATGAAGAGCTCGATCGCGGCGTTCGTCGAAGCGGTCCGCGAATTCGTAAGCGCGCATCCGAACCATGAAGGCTCGATCGCTTTCATGCTGACCTCCGACGAGGAAGGGCCTGCGACTGACGGCACCGTCAAGGTGATCGAGGCGCTGCGCGATCGCAGGGAAAGCATCGATTACTGCATCGTGGGCGAGCCCACGTCGGTCAAGCGCACGGGCGATATGATCAAGAACGGCCGGCGCGGATCGCTCTCGGGCGAGCTCGTCGTGCAGGGCGTGCAGGGACATGTCGCCTATCCACATTTCGCGCGCAATCCCGTGCACGAGGTGGCCTCGGCCATTGCCGAGCTGGCGCAGGTCGAATGGGACCGCGGCAACGAGTATTTTCCGCCGACGACGTGGCAGGTCTCGAATTTCAACGCCGGCACCGGCGCGGGCAACGTCATCCCCGGCACCGCCACGATCCGTTTCAACTTCCGCTTCTCGACGGCGAGCACGGTCGAGACGCTGCAGACGCGCGTGCACGGCATCCTCGACCGGCACGGCGTTCAGTACGATCTCAGGTGGAGCTACGACGGGCGCCCGTATCTCACCGGCCGGGGCGACCTCGTCGATGCGGTGGTGCGCGCGATCCGCAAGGAGACCGGCATCGAGACCGAGCTCTCGACGACCGGCGGCACTTCCGACGGGCGCTTCATCGCCGACATCTGTCCGCAGGTCGTCGAAGTCGGGCCGACCAATGCGACAATCCACAAGATCGACGAATGCATACGGCTCGAAGATCTCGAGGCGCTGCCGAAGATCTACCGGCAGATCCTCGTCGAGCTTCTGGTGCGGTAAGGCGCGATGTCCCGTTCCGACAATCTCTACGAGCTGCCGAAAGACCTGCCGGTGCCGGAGAACGACGGCGGCTGCAATCACCTCACCGGCATGCGTATGCCACAGGTGCTGCTCCAGTCCACCGACGGCACGCAGGTAGACATGTCGGCGCTGCCCTCGCGCACGATCGTCTATTGCTATCCGCGCACCGGACGGCCCGACGAGGAGTCACCGACGGGCTGGAACCAGATTCCGGGCGCGCGCGGCTGCACGCCGCAGGCCTGCGGCTTTCGCGATCATTACGAGGAGCTGCGCGCGTTCGGCATCGACGCGGTTTACGGACTGAGCGCGCAGTCGCCCGCCGACCAGCGCGAAGCCGTGGAGCGGCTGCACCTGCCGTTCGCGCTGCTGTCGGACGAGAAGCTCGAATTCGCGCAGGCGCTGCGGCTGCCGACGTTCGACGTCGCCGGCATGACGCTGATCAAGCGCCTCACGCTGATCGTGACCCACCGCCGCATCCAGCAGGTGTTCTATCCCGTGTTCCCGCCGGACGCGAGCGCGGCGCAGGTCATCCACTGGCTGGTGGAGCGCACGACGGCGGGACACTGACGTCATCCCGGCGAAGGCCGGGATCCAGTCGAACGGCTTTCCGGGTCGCGGCCTGCGCCGGGACGACGACGACAAGGAGGAGGCATGAAGTCCGTTGTGCGCACCGGTCTCGCCGTCGCCGTGACTGTCGTGAATCCGGCCATGGCACAGGAACAATATCCCTCCAAAGTCGTCCGGCTCGTCGCGCCGGCCGCGGGCGGCAACGCAGACATCGTCGCGCGTTTTGTCGCGACCGGTCTCACCTCCGGGCTGGGGCAGCAGGTCATCGTCGATAACCGCGGGGCGATCGCGCCCGGAGTCGTCGCCAAGGCGCCGCCCGACGGCTACACGATCCTCGTGACCGGCAGCCCGGCATGGCTGCTTCCGATCATCAAACCGGGCGTGCCGTGGGATGCGAAAGACTTCGCGCCGATCACGCTCGCGACGAGCTCGCCGAGCCTGCTCGTCGCGCACCCCTCGGTGCCCGTGACGAGCGTGCGGCAGCTCATCGCGCTCGCCAAAGCCCGGCCGGGCGAGCTCAATTTCGCGTCCGGCACCGTCGGCGCCACGCCGCAGCTCGCCGGCGAGATGTTCAAGCAGATGGCCGGTATCAACGTGACCGGCATCGCGTACAAGGGCACCGGTCCTGCCGTGACCGCGGTCATGACCGGCGAGGTGCATTTCATGTTTCCCGGCGCGCCTGCGGCGATGCCGTACGTGAAGCAGGGCCGCTTGAAAGCGCTCGCCGTGTGCAGCCTCGAGCCTTCGCCGTTCGCGCCCGGCGTGCCGACCGTCGCCGCGACCGGATTGCCCGGTTTCGAGTCGATCTCGCCATTCGGCATCATGGCGCCGCGTGGGACGCCCGCCGCGATCGTCGAGCGCCTCAATCAGGAGATCGCGCGCACGCTCAACAACCCGGATGTGAAGTCGAAGCTCTTCAACGCCGGCAGCGAAGTCGTCGCCAATTCGCCCGAGGCGTTCGCGGCGAAGATCCGCGGCGACATCGAGCGCGTGAGCAAGCTCGTGAAGACGATGGTCGTGCCGAAGCCATGAGCAAGGCACGCCAGCTTCGGACGCTGCTGCGTGAGCGCGCTTATCTCACCACGCCGGGGATCACGACCGCGCTGCACGCGATGATCGTGGAGCAGGCCGGATTCGAATACGTCTATGCCGGCGGCTACGACGCCTCGCTCACGCTGCTCGGCGAGCCCGACGTCGGGCTCATGACCGAAACCGAGATGGTTGCAAACCTGCGCAATGTCGCGAAAGCGACGTCGCTGCCGGTGGTCGCCGACGCCGACACCGGCTACGGAAACGCGGTCAACGTGATCCGCACCGTGCAGGATTACGAAGCGGCCGGCGTGGCGGCGATGCACATCGAAGACCAGGTGGCGCCGAAACGCTGCGGGCACGTCGCCGGCAAGATGGTGGTGCCGCTGGAGGAAGCGGTCGGCAAGATTCGGGCAGCCCTGGATGCGCGCCGCGATCCCGACTTCGTCATCATCGCGCGCACCGATGCCGTGGCGGCAGCCGGCGGCGGCTTCGACGAAGCGGTGAGGCGCGGGAAAGCCTACGCGCGCGCTGGGGCGGACATGGTGTGGGCGGAATTTCCGAGCGCGGATCCCGAATTGCCGCGGCGTTTCGCCGAAGCGATCCATAGCGATTTCCCGTCGCTGCCGCTCTACTTCAACTACTCGTCGAATCTCAAGTGGTACGAATCGGGCGTGAGCTTCGAGGCGCTCGCCGCCATGGGCTACAAGCTCATGCACGTGTCGCTGGTGGCGATGCGCGTGATGATGCATGCGTTCTGGGATTACGCGGTCGCCATGAAAGCGCACGGCGCGCAGGCCGAGATCGATTTCCAGAAGCGGCTCGCGGGACATCCGATGGGCGCCTTCCACGAGCTCGCGGGCTTTCCGCGCGTCAAGGCACTGGAGGAGACATACCTGCCGGCGGAAGAGGTGCGGCAGAAGTACAGCGGGTCGGTGGGCTTGTGAAGCGGACCTTGCTGCTGACGATCGCTGCGTGCGGCGCGCTCGCCGCGCTCGCGGATGCCGCCGCCGCGGAGCGACGCGGGAGCGCAGCCGGCGCGTACCCGACGCGCCCGGTGCGCCTGATCGTGCCGTTCGCGCCCGGCGGCTCGGACGTACCCGCGCGCATGCTCGCGCAAAAGCTCTCGGAGCGTTTCGGACAGCCGTTCATCGTGGACAACCGGCCCGGTGCCGCCAGCGTGCTCGGCACCGACATCGCATCCAAGGCGACACCGGACGGCTACACGCTGATCTTCTGCACCGCGTCCCATGCGGTCACCGCGGTGTACTACCAGAAGCTCCCGTACGATCCGATCCGGGATTTCGCGCCGGTGGGGCAGGTCGGCGGCGTCCCGTTTTCGCTGACGACGCATCCCTCGGTGCCCGCGGCGTCGATGAAGGACTTCGTCACGCACGCCAGAGCGCGTGCGGGTCAGCTCAACTACGGCTCGCCCGGCACCGGCAGCATCGGCCATCTGGCGAACGTGCTGCTGCTGAAACAGATCGGTGCGCAGGCGACGCACGTTGCGTACAAGGGCACCGGGCCGATGGTCACGGCGCTCCTTGGCGGCGAGATCCAGTTCGCGATGCCGAATCTGATCGGCGCGCTGCCGCACATGAAGTCCGGGAAGCTGCGCGTGCTGGGGGTCGCGAGTCTGAAGCGCGCGCCATCCGCGCCGACGGTGCCGACGTTTCGGGAAGCCGGCGTGCGCGACGCGGAGTCCGGCACGTGGTACGGGGTGCTCGCCCCGCGCGGGACGCCTCAGGCGATCGTCGAGCGGCTGAACCGGGAGATCGTGGCGCAGTTGCAGACGCCGGAGCTGCGCGACCAGTTCGCGGGGATCGGCGTGATTCCCGAAACCAGCACACCGCAGCAGCTCGCGAGCTTCATCCGCGAGGAGATGGACAAGTGGAGCGGCGTCATGAAGTTTGCCGGGATGAAACAAGAGCAATATTGACAGCGGCGCGCAGCCCGCCGACCGAGGAGACGTTCTTGACCACGGATTCACCGCTGTCGCGCTTGCGCGCGCTGATGGCACGCCCGAAGTTCATTCCGGCGCTCGGCATCTGGGATCCTTACACCGCCCGCGTGGCCGAGACGCTGGGCATCGAGTGCGTGCATATCGGCGGCTACCAGCTCGGCACGCATTACGTGACGAGCGAGCCGCTGCTCACGCTGACCGAGCTCGCGTGGACGACCAGGTACGTGTCGTCGGCGGTGAAGATCCCGGTCATCGTCGATGCGGGCGCGGGCTACGGCGAGCCGCTGCACGTCATGCGCTGCGTGCGCGAGCTCGAGAAAGCCGGCGCCGCCGGCATGCACATCGAGGACCAGATCTATCCGAAGCGCGTGCACTACCACAAAGGCATCGAGCACGTGATTCCGCGCGACGAGATGGTCGCGAAGATCAAGGCCGCACTCGCCGCGCGTGCGAATCCGGATTTCTTCATCATGGCGCGCACCGACGCGATGCACACCGACGGCTTCGCCGAAGGCGTCGAGCGCGCGAACCTCTACCTCGAAGCCGGTGCCGAAATGGTCATGGTATTCCCGGACAAGCTCGACGAGGCGAAGCGCGCGCCGAAGGAGATCCACGGGCCGGTCGCGTACACCAACAGCGAGGGCAATCGGCTCCGCCGTCCGTTGTTCTCGGTGCAGGAGTTTCAGGACCTTGGCTACAAGCTTTCGACGTATCCGACGGCGCTGCTCTGTCCCGTGACGCAGACCTTGAAGCGCGTCGTCACGAGCCTGGTCACCACCGGCGTCTCCGGCAACGACCCGGAGGAGATGATCGGCTGGCGCACCGAGGTCGAGACGCTGATCGGTCTCGACGAGATGTACAAGATCGAGAGCGCTACCGTTGAAAAGTGACGCGGTGACGACGTGCGCAGTGACGCAGTGACGCAGTGACGAAGTGATGAAGACCCGGCCCTCCCCCGCTCCAGAGAGACCAGGACTCGGGTGAGGGGGAGGAAACACATGCCCGCCTACTGGCTCGCCCGTTGCAAGGTGAACGACCCCGTCGAGTACAAGAAGTACACCGACCGCGTGCCCGAAATCATCACCAAGTACGGCGGCAAGGTGCTTGCGCGCGGCGGCAATTATCAGATCATGGAAGGCACCGAGCGCTTCCACCGCTTCGTCGTCATCGAGTTTCCGACGATGGAGCAGGCGCTCGCATGCCACCGCTCGCCGGAATACCAGGAAGCGGCCGCCTTTCGCCGCGCGCCCGGCGTCGGCGAAGTCGAGCAGGTCATCGTCGAGTCCGGCGATGCCACGCGGTAGAGCAAGAGGTGACGGGGAAGAGGTGACGGAGAAGAGGTGACGAAAAGAGGTGACGGGAAAGAGGTGACGATAAGAGGTGACGGAAAGTGGTGCGCGGTCGTGTGGGCTGCGCTCATGCTGTGCGGGACGGTGACGCAGGCCGCCGACTACGCGGCCGCCGCGCGCGAAGTCTGGACCGGCACGTATCGCTGCGGCCCGATGGGCGAGTCCCCGGGCTACACCTCGAGCATCACCATGCGAATCGAGGGTGGCGCGGCGAATATCTACAAGGAATCGGCGCAAATCCGGGAGACGCTCAGCGGACAGGTCGCCGCCGATGGCACGCTCAGACTGCAGGGGGCGGGTGCCCGGAAGAGCGGCGGACCGGTGTGGCGTTATCGCTACGACGGCCGCTTCGAAGGTGCGCGGTTCAACGCGCAGGGCGAGATGCTGTCGTCGGCCTCGACGCATTTGCGCGACTGCTCGATGACGCTGACGCGATCCTCGGCGTCGAGCGAGAAGCTCGCGCGCGGCGAAGTGCCAAAGCCGGAACCCGTCATTCAGAAGCCGCCGGAGCCGGCCGTGCAGAAGCCGCCCGAGGCTGCGGCGCCGAAGCCGGTCGCGAAAGCGCCGGAGTCTGCGCGTCCTGCGGAGAAGCCGAAAGCCGCAGAGCCCGTCCCGCCCAAAACCGCAAGCGCCCCCGCGAGCAAAGCCGCCGAGCCCGTGCCGGCGAAGGTCGCTGACGTCCTGATACCGGTGCAGACCGACGCGAAGCCGCTGTTGCCGCGCGCGCCCGGGACGGTCGATCCGCTGCAAAAGGAGATCGACCTCAACGACCGCAACGACGTCGCCGTGATGGAAGCCACCGTCGCACGCGGCATCCCGCACCGCTATCTGCTCGACGCCCGCAAAGGTCAGGTGCTGGTCGCCTCACTCAGGGCGGACGGCGGCGCGCGCTTCGACCTCTACGAGCCCGGTTCGACGCTCACGCTGCTCTCCGGCGGTTTCGTCGTGCAGGGCTCGAGACTGGGCGAAACGGACCAGGGCACAGAGCTCAAGGTGGAGCTCCCGGAGGACGGCAAGTACCTGCTCGTCGTGCGCGCGCTCAAGGACAAGTCGTTCTACGCGCTGGATGTCGCGGTCGACGGCGGCACGGGCTCGGTCGGCGAGCACTGGCGCCGCAACCGCATGGTGTGGATCGTTCTGCTGCTTTGCGCCGCGGCGCTCGCGGCTGCGTTCCTGATCCGCCGCAAGCGCGACCGGCGGCTATTCCGATCGGGCTAGAAGGAAAGGATGCTCTTTGAAATGCCGCCGCTCGAAGCCTTCGATCTGCGGCAGGTGCTGTAGCACCAGTCCGACCTCGTCGAGACCTTTCAGCAGCCGCTCCTTGTAGATCGCATCGATCTGGAAGCGATGCGTGTCGCCTTTCGTGTCGGTGACGAGCTGCGGGACGAGGTCGATCGAGAGCTCCGCCCCGGGCTTCGCGTGGAGCTGCGCGCGGATGTCTCGGCAGGTCTCCTCCGGCAGCATCACGGGCAGCATGCCGTTCTGGATCTCGTTCGCGTAATGAATATCGCCGAAGGACGCCGCGATGACCGAGCGGAAGCCGTAGTCCATGAGCGCGTACACCGCGCCTTCGCGCGACGAGCCGCAGCCGAAGTTCACGTCGGCGACGAGGATCTTCGCGTTGCGGTACGGCGCCTTGTTGAGCACGAACTCCGGACGCTCGCGGCCTTCGGCGTCGAAGCGCAGGTCGTAGAAGAGATACGGGTCGTACCCCGCTTCCGCCGAGCGGAGCTTCCGCAGATAGCGCGCGGGAATGATCTTGTCGGTGTCGACGCTCGCGAGATCGAGCGGCGCGGCGACGGCAGTAAGTCTCGTGAATGGCTGCATAACTCTTTCGTCACTCCCGCGAAGGTGGGAATCCAGATCAGCTATTGCTTAAAGTAACGTCCGTACGTCCGTGATGCGTCCCGTCACCGCCGCGGCCGCAACCATCGCGGGGCTCATGAGGTGCGTGCGCGCGCCCTTACCCTGACGGCCTTCGAAGTTCCGGTTCGAGCTCGACGCGCAGCGCATCCCCGCCGGCACGACGTCGCCGTTCATCGCGGCGCAGCTCGAGCAGCCCGAGGCGCGCCACTCGAAGCCGGCTTCGGTGAAGACGCGGTCGAGACCTTCGGCTTCCGCCTGCGCCTTGATGCGGGACGAGCCGGGCGAGACCCACGCGGGAACGACCGCTTTGCGGCCCTCGAGCACCGCGGCCGCCGCACGCAGGTCCTCGATGCGCCCGTTGGTGCAGGTGCCGATGAACGCACGGTCGATGCGGATGTCGGTGACGGCCATGCCGGGCGTGAGCGCCATGTAACGCAGCGCCTGTTCGGCATGCGCACGCTTGTCGGAGGACTGGAGATCGTCCGGTGACGGGATGCGTCCGGTCACCGGCAGCGCCTCTTCCGGCAGCGTGCCCCAGGTGATTGTGGGCTCGAGTGCGCCGCCGTCGAGCTCGACCTCGCGGTCGAACTGCGCACCGGGCTCGCTCGCGAGCGTGCGCCACCAGGCCACCGCCATGTCCCACTCCTGCCCTTTGGGCGCGAAGTCACGGCCGTTCAGATACTCGAAAGTCGTGTCGTCCGGCGCAACCATGCCGGCGCGCGCACCCGCCTCGATCGACATGTTGCAGACCGTCAGCCGCCCTTCCATCGACAGCGCCCGGATCGCGCTGCCGGCATATTCGATGGTGTGGCCCGTAGCGCCCGCGGTGCCGATCTTCGCGATGATGGCGAGGATCACGTCCTTGCCGCTGACGCCGGGCTTGAGCCGGCCTTCGACGCTTACCCGCAGCGTCTTGGGCTTTTTCTGCCAGATACACTGCGTGGCGAGGATCTGCTTCAGTTGCGAGGCGCCGATGCCGAAAGCGAGCGCGCCGAACGCGCCGTGCGTGGAGGTATGCGAGTCGCCGCACGTGATCGTAAGGCCCGGCTGCGTGAGGCCGAGCTCCGGTCCCACGACGTGCACGATGCCCTGCCGCGGATCGTCGATCCCGAGGTGCAGGATGCCGTGATCGGCGGCGTTCTTTTCCAATAGCTCGATCATCCCGCGGATGTCGGGGTCGGCAATGCCGGCGACGCCGCGCTCGCGTCCGACCGTCGGCACGTAGTGGTCGGCGGTGGCGAAGTTCTGGCCGGGCCGTCTGACCCGCCGGCCTTCCTTCGCAAGCTGCGCGAACGCGTGGAACGCGCCCTCGTGGACGAAATTGCGGTCGATGTAGATCAGCGCTTCGTCGCCGCGTTGCGTGACGACGTGCTGAGCCCAGATTTTTTCGAAGAGGCTGCGGGGTGCGCTCATTTCAGGTCATGCGTGTACAAGGAATGGCAGTATAGGGCAACGCGTGTTCGAATTAGTTGCAGCGACAGATGATGAAAGTGCTCGCGCGGTTCTTCGGCGGACGAAAGCAGGCCATGCAGGCGACTGTGGCGGCGCCTGCCGTTACTGCTCCGCCGCTCATCCTGCGGCAATCAGCTGATTTTCCTATTGTCGATTGGAACGCAATGGACGCCTGTCTGCCGGATACGGGTGACCGCGCGCTGATGGACGCCTTCTGGAGCGCCACCGCGAAAGCGTGGCTGCATGCGATGCGAGCTCGGCTCGGATCGAGCTTCGCCGTGAGCGAGTCCGACCGATTCCTGCTGTTGACTGCGCTCGACGAGAGAGCTGCGCGCAGGATGCTCGAGTACCTGGAAAAGACTCGAAAGCGCATTTTGCGCGTGCTTGAAGGCATCGCCACCGAATCCGAGCTGGGCAAGCTGTGCGTGCTCGTGTTCGCGAACGAAGACGAGTATTACCGTTACGTTTCGGAGTACGGCACAGAGGAGGGCGAGCTCGCCCGTTCTGCCGGAATGTTCCTTCAGTATGGCTATGGACATTTCGTCTTCGTGCAGGACCACATGTCCGCCGTCGAGCCGACGATCGCGCACGAGCTTACGCACTGCATGCTCCAGCACCTGCCGTTACCCGCGTGGCTCAATGAAGGTATTGCCGTCAAGACGGAATACCGGCTCTCCCCGCCTCAGGGGCGGCCGCTTTACACGCCGGAAGAGATGCGCCAGCGGCACCTCGAATACTGGAACGAACGCACGATCCAGGAATTCTGGTCGGGCAAGTCATGGCGTCGGCCGGGGGAGAGCAACACCCTCAGCTATGATCTCGCCGTGCATTTTGTCGGTCTCGCTTCGCGCGAGTTCGCCGCGTTTCGCGAGTTCGCGAATGCGGCAAGCGTCGACGATAGCGGCGATACCGCAGCGCGGGCACACCTTGGGTTTCCTCTTGCGCGTTTCGCGCAGGCAGTGCTGGGCGAAGGTCGGTGGCAGCCGGATCCCGCGAAATGGGGCGAGGGCACGGAGCTGGGGCAGTTCTCCGATGACGCGCTTTAATGCTTTCGTTGTACGCAATGTTTGAAATTCGCCGCGAGGGGCAAGCATCTGCAAGCGTGGCCGAGGAGCTTGGAGCGCGCCTTCGGAAGTACAACGAGGAACGCGCGGGCCCGGTCAACTGGACGCCGCTCGTCCTTTCGATACGCGACGACAGCAATCATATCGTAGCGGGCCTGAGCGCAGCATTCTTCTGGAATGCTTTGTTTATCGACGTGCTCTGGGTCGACGAAGCGCACCGCCGTCACGGTCATGGCAGCTCGCTTCTTCGGTATGCCGAGCGCGACGCCTGCGAGCGTGGATGCGACATCGTATATCTCAGCACTTTTGAATTTCAGGCGCTGGCCTACTACGCAGCTCAAGGTTACGTACTGATAGGACAGCTTGAGGGTATTCCGCGGAAATCCAAACGGCTGTGGTTTTCCAAGCACGTGGCGACGACCTCGGTCTGAATACGGGATGCAGCCCACGCTGATTGACTTCATGCGCTCGCACGCGGTCCTGCGCATGAAGCGGTGCCTCGAGGCGGCCTCGGAGCCGCGCGATTCGTACCGGTATGCAATCACCGGGTAATCTGTGTAAGCCATGGCGACATTGATCGGATCGGTGGGCGTTGCATTGCTCCTGCTCGCGTTCGTGCTCAACCTGCTGAAGCTCATGCGCGCGGACGGATATCCGTACGTGGCTTTGAACTTCGCTGGCGCCGCGCTCGCGTGCTACTCCTCGTGGCTTATCGATTTCATGCCGTTCGTGGTGCTGGAGGGTGTCTGGGCGCTGGCCGCTGGAGGGGCGCTCGTGCGCAAGGCTTTGGCGAAACGAAGTTGATCTATTGAACCCCCGTGCGCATTGCGGTCGTCATCGGCGAGGAATTGCGGTAGCGCCGTGATGCGGGCGAATTGACGAAGGAGAACCAAATGTCGATGCTGGTGCGTGCATTTCCCCTGACCGGGTCGATCCCGGAGTTCGATGCCTTCGTGGCGGAGCTGCGCGACGCCCGAAAGGCGGAAGCTGACGCGTTCTATGCGGCATATGGGATCGCGCACGAGTCGTGCGCGCGAGCGTGACTACGATCACCCACGGCCCGTGATCCGTCTGCTGCAGTGGGCCCGCCAACGCGTGAGGTTTATAGCTGGACAGGCAGCGCCGAGGTTGCGCGGACGCTGTCAGCCTGACCCGCTATGACGGGGGCTGCCGCTGCACCCGGCGCTATACGTCGGCGGCGGTACGAGGCCAGACGCCGACCGTTTTCGGGCGAGCGTAGCGCTCGCGCACCTTCTGCCACAGCCGGTCGTGCAGCGGCAGCAGCGCGACGTTGCACACCGGCTCGATGAGCGCTGCGATCCCGCCGAATGCGAGGGAGCCCGTGAGCGCGTACATGACACCGAAGGCGACGCTCATGTGCAGCGCGACCTGACTGACCGTTTGCCCTGCCCTGACCATATATTTGCTCCGTGCTTGCCGTTAGGTCGATGGTAGGCATCGGCTTGGCGCGCCGCCAATTGAATGTTCGCAAGGGCGGCATAGTCCGCCCCTATGACGTGCGCGGCGCCGAGCCGCGGCTACTGCTTTGCGGGAGGGCCGAAGGCGCCGTACGCGGTCATCGCGCGATCGGCGGCCGCCGTGGAAATGCCGGCGGTCTCCCGTAACCGCTCCGCCGCCGCGCGCACCGCGGCAGCGACCTCGTCTACCAGCCGCCCGAGCTGCTCGATCTGCGGGCGTGTGACCGATTTCGCGGCGAGCGCTTCGCGGTAGCTGTCGTCGAGCGCTTTGAGGAGCTGGTAAGCGCGCGCGACGGCGAAAGCGTCTTGCGCCTCGAGCGCGCCGACAGCGTCGGGCCTTGCGTCGAATACCGGCGTTTTTGTAACGCGCAGCACGAGCGTGCCGCCCCGCAGGAAGGTGTCGTCACGCAGCGCGCGCAGATCCGCGGTGAGCTTGCTCAGACACTGCGCGAGCTCCGCCCACAGCGCATTGGCCGTGCTGCGGCGCCTTGCATCAGTGTCTTCGGCGGCTGCGTCGAGCAGTGCGTTCGCCCGGCGTCGCGCGCCGGCGTACGCGATGAGCGCCGCGAGGATCGCGACGATCGCCGCCGCCAGTGCCTGGAATTCCCTGAGCCAGTCGTAGGCGCAGGCGAGCGTGCTGCAGGCTACGACATCGGCCACGCTTTTGCCTCCTAGCGATTCAACGGGGTCAGACGAGTCTGACCCCATCGATGATAACCGGAGGCGCGCGGCTATCTCGCGCGGGTTGGTTGCCCCGCTTTCTTGCGCGCCGCGGTCTCCGCCTTGGACACGCGCTGCACGTCGGAGCCGTGCGCGCGCTTGTAGGTCTGAACGTCCTTGAACTCACCTTTGGCGTTGCGCTCCGCATAGAGCTTGCGTCCGCCGGTGCTGCGATGGGTCGTGCGTTTTTTCGCTGCCATGTCGTTCCTTATGACGAGTGCGTGCAGCGAAACCCCAGCAGGAGTTGTGCCGTCGCGGCGTTACAACCCCGCGCGCTGGTCCTCGGCCACGCCGTAGCGCTCTTCGAGCGTCTGGACTTCCGGCAGCCCGGCGATGTCGGTGAACTCCTTGAACGTCGTGACCTTGCCGCGGATCTCGGCGATGCCGCCCTTCGCCTTGAGCTCGCGCAGTACCGACTGCATCGCGGGGATCGCGGCGAGTATCAGCCAGTTCGGGAAGATCGCGAGCTTGAAGCCGAGGCGGCCGAGCTCCTCTGCGGCGAGGTCCGGCGTCTTGCCGCTGGAGGCCATGTTGTAGAGCAGCGGCACGCCGTTGAAATGCTGCGCGACGCGCGCGACCTGCTCGCGCCCGACCGGCGCTTCGATGAACAGCATGTCGGCGCCGGCTTCGCGGTAGCGCTCACCACGCTCGAGCGCGGCGTCGAGGCCTTCGACGGCAATCGCGTCGCAGCGGGCGATGATCGTGAAATCGGCGTCGTTGCGCGCATCGCATGCCGCGCGGATCTTGGCGCACATCTCGGCGGTCGGTATCACGCGTTTGCCCGCGAGATGGCCGCAGCGCTTCGGCCACACCTGGTCTTCGATGTGCACGCCGGCGACGCCGGCGCGCTCGTAATCGCGGATGGTGCGCCGCATGTTGATCGGATTGCCGTAGCCGGTATCGGCGTCGGCGATCACCGGCAGCCCGGATGCATCGACGATGCGTGTGGCGTTGTCGACCATCTCGGTGGCGGTGAGCAGACCCACGTCCGGTGCGCCGAGCCGCGTCAGGCTCGTGCCGAAGCCGGTCATGTAGACGGCGTCGAAACGTTCGAGCGAGACGAGTCGCGCGGCGAGCGCGTCGGCAACGCCGGGGGCGACGATGCAGCCGGGCTTGGCGAGCAGCGCCCGAAAGCGCGTGGTGGCACGTTCAGTCATGTTTCATTCCTTCGATTAGCCGCATGCAGGCTCGATTTTCCATGCGCCGGGTCCCGCCGGCACGATCCGCAGCGGCAGGCAGTTCGTGACCGGTGAATCGGATTCTTCGACGCACAGGGCGCGGCACAGCACGCGGAAGACGCCGGAGTGCGCGACGATCAGCGGCACCTCGCCTTCGATCTTCGCGAGGCCCGCCAGGATGCGCTGCAGGAAGTCTTCGGCGGGCTCCGCGCCCTGCGGGGTCGTGCCGCGCACCCGAGATCCGCGCGGCTGACCTTCGAGCACGCCCCATGCGCGCTCCGCGAGCTCGGGCACGATGACCACCGGCAGACCGAGGCGCTCGGCGATCGGCGCCGCGGTGTCGCGGGCGCGCTTGAGCGGGCTCGAATACACGGCGGTGATCGGCTCGCCGGCGAGCGCTTGCGCTGCATCGAGCGCCTGCTGCCGGCCCAGCGGCGTCAGCTCGGTATCGAGCGATCCGGCGACGAGCTGACGCGCGTTGCTCTCGGTCTCGCCATGACGCAGGAAATAGAACGGACGCGCGAAGAGCGCGATCGGGTCGCTCACGGCGCGACGGTGTCTTCGACAACGACGCGCGCCGGCGCGAACGCCGCGCGCCATGCATCGCGATACCGCGCGTCGCCGAACGCCGGAAGCACGGTGCGCGCGCGCGTCTCGCGCACGAGGCGGGCGTTGTCGGAAAGGCGCGGGTGCACGTTCCAGCGCAGGTAAGACGCGCGGCGCGAACGCGTGAGGCGCTCCGCCGGCGTGCCCGCCGGCAAATACCCTGTAAAGACGATCGCCGGCGCGTCATCCTTTTCCCAGCGCGCAACCAGATCGGCTGCGCTACCGCTCGCCGCATCGGCCGCGCCGGCGAGCATGACGCCCTCCGCGGTCGCGATGTCCGGCGCGTCGCGCGCGATGCGGGCGATGTCGGCTCGCGCTTCGGACCGCAGGCACGCGGCCGCGCCGTCGGCGAGCTGCTGGAGCGCTTGCCGTACCGCCGGATCCACGTGCGGCAGCGCACCGCCGCGCCATCCGACATGCAGCGCGATATCGGCGGCGCGTCCGCCCGGCGGCACCGGCAGCAGCACCGGTCCGCCGTCGAAGAGCGCGTCGAACTCCGGCGTCACCTGCGCGAGCGGCGTGTCGTAGTCGCCGTACGAGCCGTCGAGAATCACGGTCGCGGCGGCAGGTGGCGGATCGAACGCGTACACCGCGGATTCGACGCTGTAATCGCCCATGTACAGCACGCCGTCGCCGACCGCGAGGTGCAGCCATACGCCGCCGGGCGCGTGGCCGTTACGCCCTGTGGTCACGCGCACGTCGCAGACCTGCGCCGTGCCGTGGAGCGGAAGCGGCGAAGCATCGACGCCGCGCGGCAGCAGCCTGCGCACGATGTCGCTCGCATAGACGCGCGGATTCCCCACCTTCGGCAAGAGATCGAGCGCGCCGGCGTGGTCGCGGTGTCCGTGCGAGAGGAGGAGCGCGTCGACGGCGCCAACCGTCGAGACATCGGGCCACAAGCCCGGCTGCGGACCGTAACCGAGATCGAGCAGCAGCCGCGCGTGTCCGGTGTCGATCAGGAAACAGGCCGGGCCCTTGGCGCCCAGCCCCGACACGGCGGCGAGACGTGCGCTCATTCAGTCGTCGCGCCCGATGCCTTGATGACCTTGCCCCATTTCGCGACCTCGCTGCGCAGATACGCGGCGAACTCCTGAGGCGAGGACCCGCCCGCCTCCAGCCCTTGTGCCGTGAACTGCTCCTTCACGAACGGCGTCGCGAGCGCCTTTCGCGTTTCCGCGCTGAGTCGATCGACGATCGCTTTGGGGGTGCCCGCGGGCACGAGCAAACCGTACCAGGTGCTGAACTCATAGCCTTTCACGCCCGCCTCGTTCATCGTCGGAATCTCCGGAAAGAACGACGAGCGTGCGGCGGTGGTCACCGCGAGCGGCCGCAGCTTGCCGCTCTTGATTTGCGGAAGCGCGGAAGCCATCGTCGAGATGATCACGTGTATGCGCCCGCCCATGAGATCGGTGAGCGCCGGACCCAGGCCTTTGTACGGCACGTGCGTCATGTCGGCTTTCGTCATGAGCTTCAGCATCTCGGTCGCGAGGTGCGACGCGGTGCCGACGCCGCCGGAGCCGTAGATCACAGCGCCCGGTTTGCGCGCGAGCTCCAGCAGCTCCCGGACCGATTTTGCGGCGACGCCGGGATGCACGACGACCACGTTCGGCTGTCGCCCGAGCAGCGACACCGGCGCAAGGTCCTTCAGCGTGTCGTACGGGAGCTTCTTGAAGAGCGTGTGATTGACGGCAAGGCTGATGTTGTTCACGAGCATCGTGTGACCATCGGGCGGCGCCTTCGCCGTGATGTCGGTGCCGATCGTGCCGCCGGCGCCGCCGCGGTTGTCCACCACGACCTGCTGGCCAAGACCTTCGCCGAGCTTCGCCGCGACGATGCGGCCGACGATATCGTTCCCGCCGCCGGGCGGGAACGGAACGATGAAGCGGATCGGGCGAGTGGGGTAGGTTTCAGCAGCGTGCGCAACGCCGACCGCAAGCGCTGCGCAAACGAGCGTGACGAGCTTCATGAGTCGTGGGGCCATCTCATCTCCTCGTTGATAGCGCACGGTCGGTGCGCCGTCGGCGCACGCTCTGGATGTTAAACCGCCGGCTCGCCTTCGCCGTGCACCGGCTCACTCTCGACATCGCGCGGCCGTGCGCGGCGGGCTTTCGTTTTCGTCGCATAGAGCACGTTCGCGAGCCGCTGCGTGCGCCACAGCTTTTTCAGCAGCGTGCTCGCTGCCGCGTCGCCGAGCACCGGTGAGGCGAGCTCCAGAAACTTGTCGTTCAGCTCGTCGTCGGTGAGCGGCTGCTCGGGATCGCCCTTGCGATACGGCTGGAAGTGCGAAACCCTGCGCCCGTCGTTCAACTCGATCTCGACGTGCGCGGCGCGCTGACCCGGGTAGCCTTTCGAAAGCTCGGGATCGGCGGCCACCTCGAACTTCTTCATGAGCTCGCGCACCTCCACGTCGTTCATGCGCTCGGCCAGGAACGCGTTCAGCCGCACGCTGCCGTGCACGAGCGCGTGCGCGACGGTGTACTGGATGCTGAACTTCGCCTGGTAATCGCCCTCGGGCGTGGCGTTGTCGATGATGTCGAGACCCGCCTTGTACGACTTCAGCCGGATTTTCGCGATGTCCCTGTGCGTGAAGCCGTGCTGCTTCTTCAGCTCGAGCGCCCCGTCGATCGACGGGAACGTGTGTCCGCAACAGCCGTGATTCTTGAACGTCATGTGGACGATGTGATAGTCGGTGCCCAGCCCTTTCGTCGCTTTCGACCAATCCGGATCGACGCTCATCGCCGCGCCGAACCCCACTTCGCCTTCGAGGATGTCGAGCGCGCCGGTGACGCCTTTCTTCGCAGCCATGGCCGCCATCGCGCCGGCGTCGGCCGCATGGCCGCCATGCAGCGGCTTGGTCATCGCCTGCGAGCGGAAGGCCTGCTGAAGACCCGAGGCGAACGTGCCGACCGTCGCGAGCGCGTGCATGAACTGCTCGCGCGAGCAGCCGAGGATGGTCGCGGCTGCGGCTGCGGCGCCGAAGCAGCCGACGGTGCCCGTCGTGTGCCAGAACCGGTAATGCGACGGCATGACCGCTTCGCCGATGCGCGTCGAGACCTCGTAGCCGACGATCACGCCGCGCAGAAACGTCTCGCCGCTGGCGCCCGTCGCCTGCGCGGCCGCGAGCGCCGCGGATATCGTGGGACTTCCCGGGTGATAGCCTGCGTCACGATAGATGTCGTCGAACTCGACAGAGTGCGAAGCCGCCCCGTTGATGAGCGCCGCGGCGCGCAACGTCGCGCGGCGGCCGCTCGCGAGCCGCGCGTTGCCGCGGTCGAGATCTTCGATCAACGCCTGTTCGAGCAGCGTGGCGGGCGCGACGACGCTCCCCGGCAGCAGCGCGGCGTACCAGTCGATCACAGCGCGTTTCGCGTGGTGGACGACGTCATCCGACAGGGCCGACGTTTGTTCGCGCACGGCGTAATCGGCAATTTTTTCCAGCAACATCACTCGCCTCCTGAAAGATTGGACCAAGGATACGGACTTACTACCGGACGCTTCAATCCGCGCGCCGTGCCGGGAGGCCCATGAACGCTCTTGCAGCCTGACGATCGTCAGGCTAAAACCGCAAGGCGAACACCGATTTGAACACGAACACGCGCGGCCGTTATGCGGCGCTTCGTAGCGTGTCGGCTGAGGAGGTAAGTCGATGGCCAGAATCAAAGGCAGCTCCGGTAACGACGTCGTCAACGGCACCAGCGAATCCGACGACGTCAAGGCCCAGAACGGCGACGACGTCCTGATCTACCGCTTCTCCGAGAATGCGGGCGCCGACGACGTTTACACCGGCGGCGCCGGCATCGACGCCGTGCGCCTGGAGCTCACCGGCGTGGAGTGGGCGAACCCCGCCATCGTCTCGCAGGTCGCAGCCTATTACGCGCATCTGACCAGCGTAAGGCGAAACCCGCACGGCGAGGTTTCGAACGGATCGTCCGGCGATTTCACCTTCGACTTCGGCGATCGCACGCTCACCGTCGAGAGCATGGAGCGCATGGAAGTCTTCGTCGACGGCGTGCAGGTCGCGAATCTGGACCAGCCGGTGGTCTATAGCGCCACCACGACGGGCGCCGTGGTGGAAGACGGCACGTTCGACGCCAATCCGGCGACTCACGAGTGGACCTTCGGGACCATAAGCTTTTTCGATCTCGACGCGACCGACAGCCATACCGTGACCGTCAGCATGCCGGTTCGTCCGCTGGGCGGGCTCATCGCCGGCATCATCGACGCGGCCACCGGCGATGCGTTCGGGACGGCGGGCTGGGCATTCGTGCTCGACAACGCCGCGGCGCAGGGCCTCGCCGCCGGCCAGACACACGACGAGACGTTCACCGTGCGTATCGCCGACGCGAACGCCGCCGGCAACTTCGTCGATACCGACGTGGTGATCTCCATCGCCGGTGCGAACGACGCGGTGATCATCACCAGCGCTGCGCAGAGCGGCGCCGTCGTGGAGGACGCGAATTTCACGCCGTCGCCGGACGATTCGCGCGTCGCGTTCGGCATGATCCGCTTCGATGACGTCGATCTGATCGACACGCACACGCGCAGTTTCGTGAAGCTCGAGAGCGGCGCGCCACTCGGGACCTTCGCGCTGGCCGGGATCACCGAGGGCCCGGCGACGACGCACGGCTCGATGGCGTGGTCGTACGTGCTCGACAACGCGGCCGCGCAATCGCTGGCCGAAGGGCAGACGCTGTCCGAGACCTATCGCGTCACGATGGACGACGGGCATGGCTCGAGCGCAGCGCAGGACGTGGTGATCACGATTGCCGGCACCAATGACGCGCCGTTCATCCGCAGCGGTCCGCAGAGCGGCGCCGCGACCGAGATCGCGGACAACGCGCCCGGCGAGAACGCGACGCTGCACAGCGCCGCGGGCGTGATGACGTTCACCGATCTCGACACGCTCGATGTGCACGGGGCGAGCGTCGCGCCGCAGGACGGCGGCGCCGGCTATCGCGGCGCGTTCGTGCTTGGCGGCGTGGATCAAACCGCGAACAGCGTCGGCTGGAGCTTCGAAGTGGCCGATGCCGCCCTCGATGATCTTCAGGCCGGGCAGGTGCTCACGCAACGCTACGACGTCACCATCGAGGACGGTCACGGCGGCACGTCGACGCAGACGGTGACGATCGCCATCACCGGTGCGAACGACGCGGTGATCATCACCAGTGCTGCGCAGAGCGGTGCCGTCGTGGAGGACGCGAATTTCACGCCGTCGCCGGACGATTCGCGCGTCGCCTTCGGCATGATCCGCTTCGACGACGTCGATCTGATCGACGTGCACACGCGCAGCTTCGTGAAGCTCGAGAGCGGCGCGCCGCTCGGGACGTTCGCGCTGGCCGGCATCACCGAGAGCCCGGCGACCACGCACGGCTCGATGGCGTGGTCGTACGTGCTCGACAACGCGGCCGCGCAATCGCTGGGGCAGAGCGAGACGCGGGTGGAGACCTATCGCGTCACGATAGACGACGGGCACGGCTCGAGCGCAGCGCAGGACGTCGTGATTACGATCGCCGGCACCAACGACGCGCCGCTCATCAGGACGGGCCCGCAGAGCGGCGCCGCGACCGAGGTCGCGGACAACGCGCCCGGCGAGAACGCGACGCTGCACAGCGCTGCGGGCGTGATGACGTTTACCGATCTCGACACGCTCGATGTGCACGGGGCGAGCGTCGCGCCGCAGGACGGCGGCGCCGGCTATCGCGGCGCGTTCGTGCTCGGCGGCGTGGATCAAACCGCGAACAGCGTCGGCTGGAGCTTCGAGATAGCCGACGCCGCGCTCGACGATCTTCAGGCCGGGCAGGTGCTCACGCAGCGCTACGACATCGCCGTCGAGGATGGTCACGGCGGCACGTCGGCCCAGACGGTGACGATCACGATCACCGGCGCGAACGATGCGCCGCTCGCCGCGGCCGATGCGTACTTCATGGACGAGGACTCCACGCTCACGGTCGCGGCAGCGGGCGTGCTGGCGAACGACAGTGACGTCGATGGCGATGCGTTGAACGCCGTCCTCGTCACCGGGCCGGCGCACGGCGACGTTACGCTGAATCCCGACGGCTCGTTCAGCTACACGCCGGATGCGGACTACTTCGGCGCCGACAGCTTCACTTACACCGCGAACGACGGCCGCGACGATTCGAACGCGGTCACCGTCGACATCAACGTCGCGGACGTGCCCGACGGGGTGGTCGTGGGAACGGGCAGCGTGATCGTGGGCGTTCCGCCCGGTGCGACGCTCAGCCACTTCATGCGAGTCGAGGGCGTGACGCAGGACTGGGTCGAGCTCGATGCGTTCAGCTGGGGCGTCCACAGCACGGGCGCAAGCGGCGGCGGCAAGGCCGGCAGCGCCGTGCGTGAAGACGTGATGGCGACACTGGGTTCGAGCCCCGCGCTGGTGACGCTCCTCACGCACGCCGGCACGGGCAAGCACCTGAAGTCCGTCGAGATCGAGACGTACGCCGAAGACGCCGACGGCTCTCGCCTGGTCGAGGAGTTTCGCTTCGAGGACGTGGTGGTCAGCGAACTGAATGCCTCCGCCGGCTCACCGACGCGTTATGACGTCGCTTTCGATTACGTGGAGCTCGGCCGTGCGGCGGTCGTCCAGGATTTGGCGGGCGCCAAGGACGACGTGGTGAGCACGGGCTTCGACTATGGCCTGAACAAGATCGTCGCGGGACCGAACGGCGTCGAAGGCGCCGCCAAGGGCAAACAGCAGGCGACGGTGTCGGAGCTCGACTATTACGTCCGATTCGAGGGCGTCGGCGGCGGCGAGTGGCTGCGGTTGGACGCGTTCGCTCTCACGCTCGATTCGCGCGCCAATGCGACGAGCAAGGACGGGAAGGCCGCCATCTTCGCTGCGAGCGACGCCGCGTTGCTGTTGGGATCGACCCCGCACGTCGTCGAGCTCACCGATCTCGTGGCGACCGGCAAGCACATCAAGAGCGTGGAGGTCGAGGCGTACGTGTCGGACGCGGACGGAGCGCGGCTCGTGAACGAGTACCGGTTCGAAGATGTCCTGCTGAGCGGGCTGCATACGAACGACACGACGTTCAACATGGTGAACCTGAACTTCGCGAAGGTCCTGCACGGCAGCGTCGTTTACGACGACTCGGGTGTGCAGACCGACACGGTTTCCACGGGTTACGACTTCGCCCAGGCGAAATCGACGACCGGTAAGACGCCGGTGGCCGACGTCTTCAAGGGCACGATCGCCGACATCATCGCGCCCGGCGAGGATCTGAGCTACTTCATGCGCATCGACGGGCTCACCGAGGATTGGGTGGAGCTCGATGCGTTCAGCTGGGGCATCAGCGCGACGCCCGCCAGCGGCGGCAGCGGTCTCGGCTCGAGCCAGCTCGCGCCGCGGGACGTGACGGTGACGCTCGGGTCGAACCCCACGCTGGTGGAGCTGTTGCAGTTTGCCGGCAAGGGCACGCACCTGAAGTTCGTGGAAATCGAGGCATACGCGTTCGGCGCCGGTACGGACGGTGGCAGACTGATCGAGGAGTTCCGGTTCGACGACGTGGTCGTGAGCGCGCTGCTTGCGGACGCGGCCTCGCCGACACGCTACGACGTTGCGTTCGCTTACTCCATGTTCGGCCGCACGGCGATTGCCTACGACGACAAGGGCGCCAAGGACCATGAGGTGGGCATGGGCTCCAGCGTCATGGAGAGCAAGACCTCCAGCGTGCCGGCCGGCGACGCGGAAGCGCTGAAGGGCAAACAGGAGCCTACGCTTTCCGACCTCGACTACTACGTCCGCATCGATGGCGTGGGCAAACCCGGCGAGTGGCTGCGGCTGGACGCCTTCGGTCTCGGACTGGATGTTGCGGTGGATTTCACGAGCAAGGGCGGCGGCGCTGCAGGCAGGCTCGAGGCGAGCCCGGCAGTGCTCCTGCTGGGCTCGAGCCCGCACGTCGTCGAGCTGACCGAGCTCGCTGTCACGGGCGAGCACGTGAAGACCGTTGAGGTCGAGGCGTACGCACCGGGCGCCGGCGGCGAGCCCCCGCGGTTGATCGACGAGTATCGGTTCACCGACGTGACCTTCGCGGGACTGCATACCGCCGACACGACACTGAACACGCTGAGCCTCGCCTTTTCAAAAATCAATCACGGTCAGGTCATCTACGACGCCGCCGGGAACGAGGATGGTGCGATCGCGGAAGCCTTCGATTTCGCAGCGAACAAACAGAACGATGGCGACCTTCCTGTTGCGGATGCGGGCAAGATGGGCCCCGCCGACAGCATCCCGCCGGCGAGCCACCTCAAATACTTCATGCGGGTCGACGACGTGACCAGCGACTGGGTCGAGCTCGACGGATTCAGTTGGGGCGTCGCCGGGACGACCCCCGGCGGCGGCGGGGGCGGCGGCGGCAAGGTCGTGCCCCAGGATGCGACTGCGATGCTCGGCTCCGGCGCGCCGCTGGTGAAGCTGCTGGAATCCGCGAGCAAGAGCAAGCACCTGAAGTTCGTCGAGATCGAGGCGTATGCCGACGGAGGCGACAACGGCGATCGCCTGGTCGAGGAGTTTCGATTCGAAGACGTGATCGTCAGCGGTATCACAGCCTTCGGCGGCCCGGTGACCCAATACGGGCTCGCGTTCCATTACGGCCGGTTCGGGCGCACCGCGATCGTCTACGACATGAAGGGCGGCAAGGACGACGAAGTGAGCACGGGGTTCGACTTCCTCACCAACAAGATCGCCGGCGCACCGCCCGGCGACGCGCACGCCCTGAAGGCGAAGCAGGACTCGACGGTCTCGGATCTCGATTACTACGTGCGCTTCGACGGCGTGGGGAAGGCTGGCGAATGGCTGCAACTGGAATCGTTCGGCTTCACGCTGGCTGCGACGAACACCGTGAGCACCAGCAAGCTCGACGCCGGCAAGCTCACCGCGACCGACGTGATGCTCCTGATGGGGTCGAGCCCGCAGCTCGTGGAGCTCACCCAGTTCGTCAATACCGGCAAACACATCAAGATCGCGGAGGTCGAGGCGTACGAGACGAGCGCGGACGGGCCGCGACTCGTCGACGAGTACCGGTTCCACGACGTGACGCTCAACGATCTGCGCACCTCGAACTCGACGCAGAACGTGCTCACGTTCGACTTTTCGAAGTTCACTCACGGGCACGTTCTGTACGACGACGCGGGGGCGAAGACCGATGCGCTCAGCGCAGGCTTCGACTTCATGCTGAACAAAGCCGATTCGGGTCCTTTGCCCGTGCCGGACATCGGTTTCCCGTAGCCGACGCATGACCGATCCGGCCTGGGCCGAGGGTTATGTCGTCGATATCGGCTACACCCACGGCTACTACCGCGAGCTCGCGCCGTCCGCGCTGCGCTTCGTCGCATTGCTGGCCGGGCTCGAGGTCGCCCGCGGCGAGGAGCCTTTCACCTGTTACGAGCTCGGCTGCGGCAACGGCTATTCGCTCACCGTGCATGGCGCCGCGAACCCGCTGGGCGAGTTCATCGGGGTCGATTTCAATCCGACGCACATCCACAACGCGCGGCAGCTCGCCGCCGACGGCGGCGTCGCCAACGTGCGTTTCCTGGAGAAGAGCTTCGGCGAGCTCCTCGAGCTCGACTTGCCCGACGCCGACATCATCGAGCTGCACGGGGTGTGGTCGTGGGTCGGCGAGGAGCACCGGCGGCAGATCGTCGAGCTCATCCGGCGCCGGCTGAAACCCGCGGGTATCGCGTACGTCAGCTACAACTGCCTGCCCGGTCTCGCGTCGGTCTCTCCGCTGCAGCGACTGCTGGTCGAGCACACCGAGCTCGGCGCCGGCGAGCGCGTGGAGCGCGTACGGCGCGCGCTCGACTTCGCGTCGAGGCTCGACGGCGCAGGCGCGGAGTTCTTCCGCGCGAACCCGGTGGCGAAGGTGCGCCTCGCCGGCGTAGCCGATTACGATCCGCGGTACATCGCGCACGAGTACTTCAACGCGAACTGGTCGCTTTTCTATCACGCGGACGTGGCGCGTACGCTGGGCTCGGCGAAGCTCGGCTATGCCGGCTCGGCGGATTACGTCCAGAACTTCAGTCAGTTCGTGCTCAAGCCGGAGATCGCCGAGATCGTCGCGGAAGTCGGCGACCGCGCGTTCGCCGAGACGTTGAAGGATTACGCGTCGAACCAGGTGTTTCGCAAGGATGTCTTCACGCGCGGTGCGCCGGCCGCCGACGCGGCCGCGCGCGAGGCTATTCTCGGCTCGACACGCTTCGCGCTCGCGCGCCCGCGTTCGCTCTGCCGTCTGCAGGGCCGCACGCCGGTGGGTGAAGTCACGCTGCAGCCGGAGTCTTATGCGCCGGTGCTCGACGCGCTCGCGCGCGCTCCCATGACGTTCGACGAGCTCGCGCAGGCGCCCGAGACGGCGGGACTCGGCCGCACTCGCCTGCGTCAGGGGGTCTTCGGTATGGCGGCGCTCGGCAACGTGTGGCCGGCGCTGCCGGCGGCAGGCGACGCGGCGCGGCGCGCTGCCGTGAGGCGGCTCAACGAAGTGCTCTTGCGGCAGAAGCGGCCCGGCGCCGCCACGACGGTACTGGCGTCTCCCGTTGTCGGTGCCGGCGTCGCGCTGGGCGCCGTCGATCGCATCTGCTTCGCCACGCCGCAGGACGAGCCCGGCGCCATCGAACGCGCGAAGCGTGCGGTGGCGGCGGGCGGCCAGAAGCTCGTTAAAGACGGTCAGGCGGTCGAGCCCGGCCGCGCCACGGACGCCGCGGTGGAAGAGCAGGCGCGATTCTTCTTCCGGGAGCTGCTGCCGTTCTATCGGCAGCTCGGGGTCATCGACTAAATTCGCGTCGCGCCGGCGCGGTGTTCGCAGGGTGCGCCGGTGGCGCACCGGCCGGTGCGCTACTAGCGCACCCTACGGTTCACGACGTCTTTACGATCAATCCGTCGACGGCGACGACGCCTTCACTCTCGCGCTTCACGATGAGCGGGTTCACTTCCGCTTCCGCGATGCCGTCGATGAAGGCGATCTGCGAGAACGCGCTCACCGCCCGCGCGAGCGCGTCGCAATCGCCTTTGGGCATGCCGCGATAGCCGCGGATCACCGCAAGGCCTTTCACCTCGTCGATCATCGCCTGCGCATCTTCGGCTCTGACGGGGGCGAGGCGCACCGCAAAATCCTTGTAGATCTCGGCGAGCACGCCGCCGATGCCGAGTACCACGACGGGCCCGACCAGCGGATCGCGCTTGTAGCCCAGGATAAGCTCGGCGATTCCTTTTTCCATGCGCTGCACGAGGATGCCGTCGAGCTTCGCGCTCGCGTGCTTCGCTTTGACCCGATCGAGAATCTCGCGCGCGGCGTGCTTCAGCGCGGCGGCATCGCCGATGTCGAGGGCGACGCCGCCGGCGTCGGTCTTGTGCGGGATGTCGGGAGAGAGGATCTTCGCGACGACCGGAAACGGTATGTCGGCGCATTCATCCGGCGAGCGGATCACCGCCGTTTGCGCACGCGGCACGCCGAGCGCTTCGAAGAGCTCGCCGGAGCGTAGCTCGTCGAGTTGCGCGCCTGTATCGCGCAGCAGCGCCCTCGCGGCATCGACGCGTTTTGCGTCACGTGCGGGTTGCTCGATAGGCGGGCGCCAGTCGCGCCATGCGCGGATCGCATCGGCGCAGGACTCCGGCGTGCGAAAGCCCGGAATGCCCGCTTCCGCCAGCAGCTTGAGAGATTTCTCGGCGTGCGGCGCGGCGAACGACACGAGCGGTTTGCCTCCGGTATTCGCCTCGAGCAGCGGCTCGATGGCGACGTCCGGCTGGAACTGCGCGGAGCTTCCGGCGATCGCGAGCACGAGATCGCAGTGGTCGGAGGCGAGCATCGCGTCCAGCACCGCGCTGTAGATCTCCTTCTTCGCGCCGGCGAGCGTGAGATCGGTGAGGCGCGCTTTACTGATGCCGATGTTCTGCGCGGCGAGCGTCTCGACGACCGCGTCGGTCGGTCCGACGACCTCGACGCCGAGCGTGCCGAGACGGTCCGCCACGCTAGCGGCGCCGCCGCCGGTAGTCGTCATGATCGCGACGCGGTGGCGTTTCGCCGGACGTTGGTTGGCGAACAGCGCCGGCGCCTCGAACAGGTTCTCCAGCGTGTCCACGCGGACCATCGCGTGCGCGCGGAAGAAGGCATCGGCCATCTCGTCGGAACCCGCCATCGCGCCCGTGTGCGACGCGGCGAGATCCTGTCCGACTTCGGAGCGCCCGAGCTTGTAGACGATCACCGGTTTGCCCGCAGCGTACGCACGGCGCGCCGCGTGTGCGAGCTTGTCGGCGTCGCGCAGTGTCTCCAGGAACAGCAGGATCGCGTTCGTATGCGCATCGTCGACCAGCAGATCCGCGAACTCGCCTACCGAGAGATCGGATTCGTTGCCGACCGAGACGAGCTTGGAGAAACCCACGCCGCGGCCGAGCCCGCGTGACAGCAGACCACCGAGCATGCTGCCGCTCTGCGAGACGATCGCGAGCGGCCCCGCCTTGATCTGCGGCATCTCGAGCACGGCGTTGACGGAAATGGCGCAGCCCGGCTCGGTGGTCACGAGCCCGATGCAGTTCGGTCCGATGACGCGCACGCCGCCTGCGCGGGCGACTTCCAGAATGCGCTCCTGCGCACGGCGGCCTTCCGGGCCGGTCTCCGCGAACCCGTCGCTGTAGATTGTCGCGACCGGCACGCCTTTCTGCGCGCACTGCTCGATGGCGGGCAGCACCGCTTTCGCCGGCACCATGATGAACGCGTGGTCGATCGGCTCCGGCACGGCGGTGACATCGGGATACGCTTTCTCGCCGAAGATCTCGTCGCGGCCGGGATTGATCGGGATGATGCGGCCGGTGTAGCCGTGCTTGCGCAGAAAGCGCTGCGGTCGCGAGGTGTTCTTCTTCGCGTCGCCGGAGGCGCCGATCAGCGCGACGGAGCGGGGCTCGAAGAGGGCCTGAAATAACGCGTTACCAGATGCGGGTTTTTTGTTCATTTCCATGTGTGTAGAGGCAGTGACGCGGTGACGCGGTGACGAAGTGACGCGGTGAAGGGCCACCCCTTGGTTTTCGTCACTGCATCACCGCATCACCGCGTCACTTCGTCACTTGCCTTTGCGAAAACGAGCGCTCGAACACGCTCTCCGCGATGCGGTTCTTGAGGATTTCGATCGAGCCGCCGGCGATCATCCAGCCGCGGCACTTGCGGAAGCACCATTCCACCAGCGTGTCCTGCGTGTAGCCCATGCCGCCCATCACCTGCATCGCTTCGGACGCAATGTCGAATCCGGCCTGGTTGCAGAAGACCTTCGCGATCGCGGTGTCTTCGGCCGAAGGCATGCCGCGGTCCGCATTCGCGGCGGCGCGATAGAGCAGGAGCTGACCGGCATCGAGCTTCACTTTCATGTCGGCGAACTTCCACTGGAGCCCCTGGAACTCCGCCAGCGGCCGGCCGAACTGCTTGCGCTGGAGCGCCCACTGGCGCGCGGTCTCGTAGCAGTATCGGCCCAGCGCGAGCGAGCGCGCCGTGTTGCCGATGCGCTCGACGTTGAAGCCGGCGATCTGTTTCTTGAAGCCGCCTTCGCGCAGCAGCACGTTCTCGGGCGGGACGTAGACGTCGTCGAACCACGTCGTCACCCATTCCTCGCCGTTCATGAAGAACGAGGGCTTCCCTTGCTTGACCCCATCGGCCTTCAGTGGGATCAGCACGGAGCCGATGCCGCCGACGCCGGGTCCGTAGCGCACGTAGGTGACCATCACGTCGGCGTACGGCGCGTGAGTGGTGAAGATCTTCTCGCCGCTCACCCGGAAGCCATCGCCATCGGGCGTCGCGGTCGTTTTGAGATCGGTGACGGCGGAGCCTGCTTCCGGTTCGGTCATGCCGACGCAGATCACGCCGTGGCCTTTCAAAAGACGGGTCAGGTAACGCGTCTTTTGATCCTGCGTTCCATATTCGGCGAGCACGCGGATCGCGCCGAAGTTGCCTGCCTGCACCACATCGGCGCTGCGCGGACACACCTGCGCGATCGTCTCGATCGCGATCACGGCGTCCATGAGCGTGCCGCCCTGGCCGCCGTCTTTCTCGGCGATCGTGATGCCGAGCAGACCCTGCTCGGCCATGAGCTTCGCGACGTCCCATGGGTGATCGGGACTGTGCGCGCGTGCGAGCGCGCCTTCGCGCAGATGACGGTCGGCGAAGCCGCGCACCGCGTCGCGAAACGTTTCCTGGTCGGACGTGAGCTGAAAATTCATTGCGGGGAATTACTGCGGGAGGGCAGTAATTCTAGCGCAGCGAGGGCGCTGCCTGACCCGGCGCGGCCGCCAAACGGCGCGCGCCGCGGCTCGCCTGGCTAGTTCTTCGGTGCTTCGCTGGGCTTCGACTCCACCGGCTGCACGCTCAGCGTGAGGCCGTTCAGCGTATTGCCCTTGAGTCCGATCTCCTGCAACAGCGCGTCGACCAGCGGCTGCTGCGCGCGGTACGAGAGGGCGGCATTGACGGCCTGCTCGGCGAGGCTGCCGTTCGCCGGCGCAGCGGCGCCATTCCCGCCGGCTTTCGTGAGGCCGTCCACCTGAACGATCTTGATGCCGTCGATCTTCTGCATCGGCTTCACCGATTCCTCGATGATCTTCGGCAGCGCCTGGATCAACGCGAGCTTCACCTGCATTCCGATCTGCTCGGCAGACAGCTTGTTGATGGCATCGTTGATCATCGCCTTGCCTTCGGCTTCGACTTCATAGTTGCGAAGGTTCGCCTCGGCGCGGATCTTGATCGCCTGCGCGTGGTTCTCGGCCGCGTCTTTTTCCGCGGCGGCGGACACCTTTATGCCGATCGCCTGTTTCTGCGCCTGCTTTTCTGCTTCGACCAGCTCGACTTCCTTCTCGCGCTGCGCTTCCGCGACGGCGGCAGCGGTGATGACGAGCTGCTCCGCCTTGACGGTCTCCGCGCGCGCTTCGTTCGCTTTTGCCTCGGCCTGCGACTGCTCTTCCGATTTCTTCGCGACCAGGATGGCCTTCTCCTGGTTGGCGATCTGCGTTGCGCGCTGCTGCTCGATCTCCTGGATCTTCACCGAGCGGTCGGCATCGATCTGCTTCTGCCGCACGGCGAGGTCGCGCATCACCTCGGCCTCCTTCACCAGCCGCTCGGCGTCGATACGCGCCTGCTCCGACTCGCGCTTGCGCTGGGCCTGTATGGCGGCGACCTGCGCGGCCTGCTCCGCTTCGCGCACGGACACGTCCTGTTGCTGCGACAGCGTCGCGAAACGCTGTCCCTTCTCGATCTCGAGCTTGAGCTGCGCGGCTTCGTAGTTCTTCTGCGCGATGGCGACCTGGGTGTTCTGTTCGATCTCGTTGCGCTCCTTCGCGCGCTTCTGCGTCTCCTGAGTGAGTCGCGTCAGGCCTTCGGCGTCGAACGCGTTGTCCGCGTTGAAGAACTCCTTGGGCGTCTGGTCGAACTTCGTCAGCGATACGCTTTCGAGCTCGAGGCCGTTCTTCATGAGGTCTTCCGCCACGGCGTTCTGCACCGCCTGGATGAAGTCCTGCCGCTTGTCGAGCAGCTCCTGCATCGTCATCGACACCGACGCCGCGCGCAGCGCATCGACGAACTTGTCCTCGACCAGCTCTTTCAGAGCCTCCGGGTCGAGCGTGCGCTGACCGAGCGTCTGCGCCGCATTGGCGATCCCCTCTATGGTCGGGATCACGCGCACGAAGAACGCCGCGATCACGTCGGCCCGCATCCGGTCCTTCGTGAAGAGGCTGTCCTTCCCGGCGCGATGCACTTCGAGCTTCAGCGTGTTCATGTTCACCCAGATCACGCCGTGAAACACCGGGAGCTTGATCGCGCCGCCGTCCATGACGACTTTCTGGCCGCCGAGACCCGTGCGCACGAACGAGCGCTCCTTGGAGGCGCGCTGGTAGAGGCGTGAGAAGATGAAACCGACCGCGAACAGTGCGACCAGCAGAATGCCTGCGAAGACGGCGCTGTCGAAGAAGCTGCCCATTGCTTTACCCCCCTGATTGGCGGCCGGCGTGCTTAGAGCAGGTCCGGTCGTGGATTGCGGATTCCCACAAAGCGAATGCCCGACACGCGACGCACGAGAAGCACCGACTCGCGAGCCGGGAAAACGGTCTGCGGATCGTCCGGTTCTACCATGACGTAGAGCGTCTGGCCGTGCTCGTTCGTGACTTTTGCCTGCGCGGGAAAGCCGTGGCGCGCGGTGCCGGAGACCACGGCGGCCACGCGTCCCACGAGCGAATCGAGCGAGACCGCGAAAGTCTCGTCCCTGGGTATCAGGCGCGCTGCCACCGCGCCGCCGGCGCGAACGATCGGCAGGGCTGCGAGGAATGCCAGGGGTGCCGAGATCACGGCCGGCAGCCCGCTGCCGGCGATCGACCATGCCACCGCATTCAGCGCGAACCCTGTCGTCGCGAATCCCGCCAGAAAGATTACGATCAGGATCAGGATGGGCACCCTGCCGACGTGCAACCAACCGAGCACGTTATCGACTGCGCCGTCCATGCCGGCGCCGGTGTCGGGCAGGAAGTGATCGAACCAGTGCGCGGCGCTGAAGCCGACCAGCAGGGTCAATCCCTCGATCACCGTGATTGCCACGAGCACGATCGTGGCAACGAGAAAGGGCCAGGACTCGGGTGCGAGGAATACGCTCATTCCCGCAGGCGTCCGCTCCCGGGAGTCACTTCGTCTGCCGGGCCTTGAGCTGCGCGAGCTTTTCCTCGACCCGGTGGCTGCGGTGCAGCTCCTGCAGCTCTTTCACCTGCGCCGCGTTCGCCGTCACGCCCGCGGACAGCCCGCTCACGCCGGTTTGTTTCGCCAGAACGCGGTCGAAGGCCGAGCTGGCATTGTCGACGCGGCCCTGCGCTGCCCCCCGCGCCGGAGCCGCGCCGGTCGGCGACGATGCATCCGCCCGCGCGGCGAGGAACTCGCGCAACGCTTCCTCCATCTCGCGCCGCTTGGCGACGAGCGCCGTGATGTAGCCTTCCAGCTCCTTCGCTCGCTCCTGCTGCTCCGCAAGCGATTTCTGCAGAACCGGCATCTGGTCTTCGATGTTGATCTGCTTCTCGATGCCGGCGCGCGCGAGCTCTTCACGGCCCTGTGCGAGCGCGGTCTCGATCTGCGTGGCGAGCTGCTCGTTGTCGCTGTTGAGCTTGTTGATCTGCGCGGTGACGAGGTGCTTTGCCGCCTCCGCCTTCCCGAGCTCCGCGCGGACGTCGTCGGTCACCTGCTCGACCTCACGCACGGCCTGACTCATCATCGCCTCGGGAGCGGCATTCTCGACTGCATCGAGCAGCGCATGCACGCTGCCGCTGACGATGCGCGTGACGCGGTTCGCAATCGAATCGGTCATTTCCGGATCTCCTGTGGTTCGCGGTTGGCTGTAATGAGCTGCGCCAATTCGAGTACGCGAGGCAGTTGTTTTTCTATTGCGTCCTCAGTGTAGCACTCGGCTTTTGCCGTGACGCCCAGGCGCAGGAGCGCGGCGATCAGCTGAAAACACTGCTGCACCAGCGTCTTTTCCAGCGCGGTTGCGGCCGCTGCATCATCGCTGCCCAGGCTTCTTGCGGCCAGCAGCGTCGCCATGATCTGCGGCGCCCACTCGATGACGACCGTCACGGCTGCCGAATGCATCTCATGTCGGTGCTCGACACCGCGCAATGCGGCTACCAGCGGAGACAGCATGTCGCGCAGCCACGCGATGCACGCGGTGTAGTCGAGCGCGCCCTCGTGCTGTCGCCGCATCTGAGCGATCAGCGCGCGGAGCTTGTCGCTGGGCGTTGCTGCCGGGGCCATGTCGAGTCCCGAGAGCCATGCGAAATCGTCCGCGGGAACCCGCGCGGACAGGGTGTGCATTTGACCGCTCATGGATTTAGGCTCTGTGCATACGTTTGCATACGATTGCAAACATACGCCTACACACCGCGCGTGTCAACCCCAGTGAGAGCTGTAAGCTGGCTTACGGACCTTCGGCGTATCAGTCGCTTACGCGCGCAGCAGGGGCCGCAGCGCACGCATGCTGGAGACGTCCTCGATCGTCCAGACCGTGTCGCACAGGAGCCGCGCGCGCTTCTTGCCCAAAATTGGCGCGAGCAGGTGGAAGCATTTCTCGTCGACTTCCGCCCGCGTCATCGGGTTGTCGGACGTGCCGCGCACGGCTTTAACGTGGTGCCGCAGCTCGCGTCCGTTCTTCAGGGTCAGCTCGACGATGCCCTGCCGCGACGGCATCGCGCGCGTGAGCGCGTCATCGCCGTAGAGCTCGATGCGGCTCCTGAGATCGAGCACCTTCCTGTCCTTCATGCGCTTCTCGTCGTGCGCGGATTCGAACGTGACGATCCCGTCGAGCAGCATCACCGCGCACATGTGCTGCATGCAGATGTCGGGCATGTCTCGGTTGTTGACCGTGTTGGCGCCCTGATGCGCGACGCGCACGACGAGCTTCTTCACGTCGTCGGCGCGGATGTCGTTCGCGCGGATGAGATCGAGCAGCGCGTCGAGCGGCGCCTGGATCGGCGAGCCCACGGACCAGCGCTTGATGTTCGTGTTCATCACTTCGAAGCGCGTGCCCAGCTCTTCGACGAGCTTCTCCGGCTGCGGCGCCTTGCCGATGCGCTTCGATTCATCGTAAGCGATGAAGAAGTTGCGCTCGCCGGCGAAGACGTCCTCCACGGCGGTGAAGCCGTGCGCGACCATTGTCGCCGCCGCGACGCCGTTGCGCGCGGGCATGCCGCCGAAATCGAACGCTTTCTCGATGTGCTCCGCGTCGCGCATCCAGCACGAGATGCCCGAGGTCTGCTGCGCGGTGTAGGAGAGCAGGTGGCGCACCTGGTCGTACTTCAGGCCCGCGACGGAGCCCGCCGCCACGGCAGCGCCGAACGTGGGCCCGAAGGTGTGCGTCGAATGACCGACCTCGCGGAAGTCGTAGGCATGCAGCGCCATGGTCATCCGGCAACCGACGTCGTATCCCGCCGCGACCGCGCGTAAGAAAGCGCTGCCGCTCGCCTGCTCGCGTTCCGCCATCGCCAGCGCCGCAGGCACGATGCCGCAGCCCGGATGCGTAAGCGACGGCGCGTGCGAGTCGTCGGTCTCGTCGGCGTGGCCCAGCATGCCGTTCGCCAGCGCTGCATTGATCGCCGAGGTGACGACGCGCGAGCCGATCACGGTCGCTTCGGCGGTCCCGCCCTGCGTCTTGATGTACGAAATGGCTTTCTCGCCTGGCAGGAGCTTGGAGCCCGATACCATCGCCGCGATCGTGTCGAGCACGTGGTGTTTGGTCTTCTCCCGTACCGGCGGCGGCAGCGGTCGCTTGCCGACGCGCGAGATGTAGGTCGCGAGCTCGTGCATCACCGGGGAGATCTCGGGTTTTGTTTTCATCGAAGCATCTCGTGACCGATCATCGGGGAATCCTCGTGGCGCATCGTAGGGTGCGCCAAGAGCGCACCGACCGGTGCGTCCTTCGAGCTCAGGACGCAGCCTACGAAACCGCGGTTGCCCGTGAGAGCTCGCCTGCGTCGTTCAGCGACTCGACGCCCCAGCACAGTTCGATAATTTTCGCCGACTGTGCCGCGCTCAAGACATCTTCGGTAAGCCCGCGGAATTTGTCCTCGAGATCGCGATCGCTCATCGGCCGCTCGACCGTGCCCAGCGCGTGCTCGACGTGGCTCTCGAGGACGGTGCCGTCGCGGAGCCGGATGGTAGCACGCGCCTCCAGCTTTCGCATCGCGGGATCGGCGGCGGCGCTCACGCGATCGCGCAGCGCTATGACGGCGGGATTGCGCACGACGTCGTCCGCGAACTGCGCTTCGCCCGCGGCGCCGTACGTAAGCGCCGCGGCCGCCGCATGATAGACGCTGAACTTGCCTTCGAGTCCGTCGCGCGGATCGCGCTTGCCGCAGAGCTCCGGCACGAGCGGTCCGACGGTGAGCTCGACACGCTCGATCATCGCAGGCTCCAGGGCATGCTCGCGCTTCAACTGGATGCACGCGTCGATGGCAGCGTGCACGACGAGGCCGCAGGCGTACGGCTTGTACATGTTGCGGGAGAGCTCGTAGCTTTGGCCGAGACCCTCGATGATGACCCCGGGCTCGAACTTCGTCGAGGCGACGTTCGCGAACCCGCGCGGCGCTTCGATTGCGCGCTCCGAGCTCGTGAACCCCTGCGCCGCGAGCAGCGCCGCGGTGAGGCCGTTCCTCGCCGCGTTTCCCGGATGCAGGCTCTTGCACATGCTGCCGAACATTTCGCGCAAACCCGCGGCCTGCGTCGCGGCGATGCCGAGCGTCCACGTCATGCGCTGCTCGTCGAGACCGATCAGCTTTCCGACCGCGGCGGCCGCGCCGAAAGTGCCGGCCGTTCCCGTGATGTGCCAGCCGATGTCGTAGTGCTCCGGAAATACTGAAAGACCGATGCGGATCTCGGCCTCGACGCCGAGCACGAACGCATGCACGAGCTCGCGCCCGCTGACCGGCCGCCATTCCGAGTACGCCAGCAGCGCGGGCAGCACTGGGGCGGTGGGGTGCACCGCGCGCTGATGCGTGTCGTCGAAGTCCAGCACGTGCGTGCTGATGCCGTTCATCAGTGCCGCGTTGATCGCATCGAGCCGCTCGCTGCGACCCCAGAGCGTCGCCTGGGGCGTGCCCGAGAACGGCTGTACTGCGGCAAGCGCGCGCTCCACCGTCTCGTGACGCGCCGAGCCGATCGCGCAGCCGAGCGCGTTCAGGAACGCGCGGCTCGCCTCGTGGCGGACGTCGGCGGGGATATCCTCGTAACGCGAGGAGACGATGAAGCGGGCGAGTCTGTGCGTGGTGTCCATGGATTTATCGTGCGTCACGAGATTGCTTCGTCGCGGCTCTCTGCTCCTCGCAATGATTTTAGGGGCTCCAGTCGCTACGATAGAATATCGATTTAGAGGAAGACGCTCGTGAAGAAGCCGCTGGTCGGCATCGCGATGGGCAGCCAGAGCGACTGGAACGTGATGGAGCACGCCGCCCGCGAGCTCGACGCGTTCGACGTGCCGTACGAGGCGCGCATCGTCTCCGCGCACAGAACGCCCGACCTGCTCTACGAGTACGCCGAAGCCGCGGCCGGACTCGGCTTGAAATGCATCATCGCGGGCGCCGGAGGTTCTGCGCATCTGCCGGGCATGCTGGCGGCCAAGACGATCGTGCCCGTTCTCGGTGTGCCCGTCCCGACGCGGCAGCTCAAGGGGCTCGATTCGCTGCTCTCGATCGTCCAGATGCCGCGCGGCGTGCCCGTCGCCACCTTTGCGGTGGGGGAGGCCGGCGCCGCGAACGCGGCGCTCTTCGCAGTCGCGCTGCTCGCGCGGGAGGACGAGCGCCTGTCGCGACGATTGATTCGGTTTCGTAAGGAGCAGACGCGCAAGGTGCGCGCGATGAAGCTGCCCCGATGATCTTTCCCGACGCGATGCTCGGCTTGCTCGGCGGGGGCCAGCTCGGGCGCATGTTCACGCTCGCGGCGCACAGCATGGGTTACCGTGTCACGGTGCTGGATCCGGACCCCTACTCGCCCGCCGGCGCCATTGCCGACGTGCATATCAAGGCGGCGTACCAGGATGCGGAGGCGCTCCAGCAGCTCGCCGACACGTGCGCCGCCGTGACCACCGAGTTCGAGAACGTGCCGGCGCGGAGCCTGCGCTGGCTCGAGGCGCACTGCACGGTCCGGCCCACCGGCGGCAGCGTCGAGATCGCCCAGGATCGCATTCTTGAGAAACGCTTTCTGAAAGGGGGCGGACTGCCCGTCGCGCCATTCGCGGAGGTGAACGCCGCCGATGATTGCGACCGCGCGCCGGAGAGCCTCTATCCCGGCATTCTCAAGCGCGCGCGATTCGGCTATGACGGCAAGGGTCAGGCGCTCGTCGCCGGTGCACAGGAAGCGCGTGAGGCGTTCCTCGCCATGGGTTTGGAGCCGTGCGTGCTGGAGAAGCGCGTCGCGCTGCAGCGGGAGGTGAGCGTGGTCGTCGCGCGCGCCGCCGACGGCACTATGCGCGCTTTTCCGCCCGCGGAGAACAGCCACCGCAACGGCATTCTCGACGTGAGCGTCGTGCCGGCACGGGTGAGCGCACCGCTTGCGCAGCAGGCGATCGAGGCCGCGCAGGCGGTGGCGACGCGCCTCGACTACTGCGGGGTGCTTGCGGTGGAGTTTTTCGTCACCGCGGACGGCGAGCTGCTCGCGAACGAGATCGCGCCGCGCCCGCACAACAGCGGCCATTACACGATCGACGCCTGCGTGACGTCGCAGTTCGAGCAGCAGGTGCGCACGCTATGCGGGCTGCCGCTGGGCGAGACGCGTCTCCTTTCGCCGGTCGCAATGGTGAATGTTCTCGGGGACGCCTGGAGGCACGGCACGCCTGCGTGGGACAGCGTGTTCGCCGTTCCCGAAGCGCGGCTTCACCTCTATGGCAAGCACGAGGCGCGGCCTGGGCGCAAGATGGGGCACTACACGGTGCTCGGCTCGACGCCGGACGATGCGCTGTCGCGAGCCGAAGCGATCCGCACGCAACTTTCGCGCACAAAGGACGCCGCGATATGAGCGATCAGCCGCTGCTCGAATCGAACCTGAAGAGCCTGCCGTTTGTGCATCGCGGCAAGGTACGAGACATCTACGCGGTGGGAAGCGACAAACTGCTCATCGTGCAGACGGACAGGCTCTCGGCGTTCGACGTCGTGCTGCCGACGCCCATCCCCGGGAAGGGGCGCGTGCTGACCGAGCTGTCGCTCTTCTGGTTCGGCAAGCTTGCCCACATCGTGCCCCACCACCTCACCGGGATCGATCCGGCGTCGGTCGTCGCACCGCAGGATCGTGCCCAGATCGAAGGCCGTGCGATGGTGGTGCGGCGCCTGAAGCCGCTCCTCGTGGAGGCGGTGGTGCGCGGCTACATCATCGGCTCCGGCTGGCAGGACTATCAGGACACCGGCGGGATCTGCGGGATCGGGCTCCCGGCCGGTTTACCGCAGGCGGCGAAGCTGCCCCGGCCGATCTTCACGCCGGCGTCGAAGGCGCCGGCCGGACAGCACGACGAGAACATCACGTTCGCCGACGCGGCGAAGGCCGTCGGCGACGTGCGCCTGGCCGAGCGTGTGCGCGGTATCTCGATTCGGCTCTACAGTGAGGCCGCCGAGTACGCCGCCGCGCGCGGCGTGATCATCGCCGACACGAAGTTCGAGTTCGGGACGGACGGCCGAGGTGCGCTCGTGCTGATCGACGAGGCGCTCACGCCCGATTCCTCGCGCTTCTGGCCCGCCGCCGAATACCGCACCGGTGTGAGCCCGCCGAGCTTCGACAAGCAGTTCGTGCGCGACTGGCTGGAGACGCAGCAATGGAATAAGAAGGCGCCCGCGCCGGCGCTGCCGCCTGATGTTCTGCAGAAGACGTCCGAGAAGTACCGCGAGGCGCTGCGGATGTTGACGTCGTAGGGTGCGTCGATGACGCACCGGTTCGCGGTGCGCCACCGGCGCACTCTATGATGACATCGCGCGACATTCAGCGCGCGGCCGAGGTGCTACGCGCCGGCGGTCTGGTCGGGTTTCCCACCGAGACGGTTTACGGCCTGGGCGCCGATGCATCCAACGACGAAGCGGTGAAGAAGATCTACGCGGCGAAGGGCCGTCCGCGCAACCACCCGGTGATCGTGCACGTGAGCGCGTTCGGTGACGTCGCTACCTGGGCCTGCGATGTCCCGGCGGCCGCGCGGCGGCTTGCCGCGCGCTACTGGCCCGGACCGCTCACGCTGATCCTCGAACGCCGCGCGGGCGTGAGCGACGCGCTCACCGGCGGCCAGGACACGATCGCGCTGCGCTCGCCTTCGCATCCGCTCGCGCGCGCGTTGTTGACTGCGTTCGGCGGCGGGATCGCCGCACCGTCCGCGAATCGATACGGGCGCGTGTCCGCGACGACCGCCGAGCACGTGCGTACCGAGTTCGGCGAAGCGGTCGATTTCGTGCTCGACGGCGGCGCCTGCGATTTCGGCATCGAGTCCACGATCGTGGACCTCTCCGGCGGCCGCGCGGCGCTGCTGCGGCCCGGCTCCATCACCATGCAAGCCGTCGAAGAGGCGCTCGGCGCGCCGCTCGGCGCGGCCGACGCCGATTCTCCGAGGGCGCCGGGGACGCTCACCAAGCATTACGCGCCGCAGACGCCGCTCATGCTGATGGAAGGCGACCTGATCGTGGAGCTTGCCGCCAGCATGGCGCGCCAGGGCCGCAAGGTCGCGGTGCTCGCGCGCTCGACGCTGCGGCCGCTGATCGACGGCGTCACGTGGATCGCCGCGGCGGAGGATCCCGCGGCGTACGCGCACGATCTGTATGCGAACCTGCGCGCGCTCGACGCGGCGGGCTGCGATGCAATCCTCGTCGAGCAGCCGCCGCTCGCGCCGGCGTGGTCCGCGGTGCAGGACCGGCTCACGCGCGCGGCGGCAGGCTCCGCGAGCTCCGACGCGACCTAATCAAGGAAAGGAGGTAACGGAGGGAAACCTTGGTTTCCCTCCGTTCGTTCACCGAGTCGCGGCTGCGGGCGAAGCCCGCGAGGATTCTTGACGCAACAAGGCCCGCCGAAGCGGGCCTTGTCACTGACGCTGTAAGAACGGCTAATCGGTGATGGCCGCTCGCCGTTTCTTGAGCGCGGGCAGCACCATGATGATCACGATGATGGCGGTCGCGATCATGAAGCCCAGGCTGATCGGCCGCGTGAAGAACACCGTTGGATCGCCGCGCGATATGAGCAGCGCCCGCCGCAGGTTTTCCTCCATGAGCGGTCCCAGCACGAACCCGAGGAGCAGCGGCGCCGGCTGGCATTCGAGCCGCAGCCAGATGAACCCCACCACGCCGAAGATCGCCGTCAGGTAGATCTCGAACGCGCTGTTGTTCACGCTGTAGATACCGATGCACGAGAACGCCATGATCGCCGGGAACAGCAGGCGATACGGCACTTTCAGCAGGCTCACCCACAAACCGATCAGCGGCATGTTGAGCAGCACGAGCATCAGGTTCCCGACCCACATGCTGGCGACCAGTCCCCAGAAGAGGTCCGGCTTCTGCGTCATCACCTGCGGCCCCGGGGCGATGCCCTGGATCGTGAGTGCGCCGAGCATGAGCGCCATCGTCGCGCTCGCGGGGATGCCGAGCGTCAGCGTCGGGATGAACTTGGTCTGTGCGTCGGCATTGTTCGCCGACTCGGGACCTGCGACGCCTTCGATCGCACCCTTGCCGAATTTCTCGGGGTGCTTGGACATTTTCTTCTCGAGCATGTAGGACGAGAACGACGCGATGCTGGGGCCCGTGCCGGGCAGCACGCCGAAAAACGCGCCGAGGAGAGTGCCCCGCATGATGGGCATGGCGGAGTCCTTCAGGTCCTGCTTGTTCGGCCACAGGTTCTTGATCTTCTGTCCGGTGAAGATCTGCCGCTCTTCCTTGTCGCCGAGGTTGGACACGATCTCGCCGATCGCGAATACGCCCACCGCCAGCACCACGAAACCGATGCCGTCGGTCAGCTCCGGGAAGCCGAAGCTGAAGCGCGCCATGCCGGAATTCACGTCCGTGCCGACGACGCCGAGGAGCAGCCCGAGCGCCGTCATCGCGAGCGCTTTCGCCATGTCCCCGTGCGCCAGCACCGCCGCGGTCACGAGACCCATCAGCATGAGCGAGAAGTACTCGGGTGCGCCGAACTTGAGCGCCATCTCCGCGAGCGGCGGTCCGAACAGCGCGATCAGCATCGTGCAGAACGTGCCCGCGACGAACGAGCCGATCGCCGCGATGCCGAGCGCAGGTCCCGCGCGGCCCTGTCGAGCCATCTGGTAGCCGTCGAAGGTCGTGACCACCGCGGACGTTTCGCCGGGCAGGTTCACGAGAATCGCCGTCGTCGAGCCGCCGTACTGTGCGCCGTAGTAGATGCCCGCCAGCATGATCAGCGCGGACGTCGGCGCGACATTGAACGTGATCGGCAGCAGCATCGCGATCGTCGCCAGCGGCCCGATGCCGGGCAGCACGCCGATCAGCGTGCCGAGGAACACGCCGATGAAGCAGTACATCAGGTTCTGGAGCGACAGCGCGACGGTGAAACCGAGGATCAGGTTGTTGAACAGTTCCATGTCAGTGCCCCGAGAAGAGTGGATACGGAAGACCCAACCCGTAGATGAAGATCAAGGTGCACATGATCGTGAGCCCGACGGCGAGTCCGGCCACTTCCCAAACTTTGAACTCGTCTCCTGCAAACGCCGACACGATGATGAGCGTGACGAGCGCCGGAATGAACCCGACCTTCTCCATCGCGATCCCGAAGATCACCGTCGCCAGCGGCAGCACGATGAGCGCGCGTATCGACCAGTTGCCTTTGACCGGATCGGGCTTGAGCACGCCGATGATGAGCTCCCAGATCCCGAACAGCAGGATGATGCCGCCCAGCACGATCGGGAAGTAGCCGGGGCCCATCCGCAGGGCAGTGCCCATCGGGTAGTCCTGCGCCATGTAGATCGCGACGCCGCCCACGATCAGGAACATGATTCCCGACAGAAAGCGCTTGTTGTTCTTCAGCTCGACTTTCAACTGGGCCTCCCGCAGGTGCGAGCGAGGCCCTCGAATGTCAGCAGCATGGGGTCCCTCCGAAGTGTGAGAAATTGACGTTTTTTGCAGCGGGTGTGGATCATAGGTTGGGGCACCGCACCATAACCATTAGGAAAAACCCTTACACGCGCGTACGGGTTTTCCCGGCAGCCAAGTCCCGGAAGTAAAAGACAAAAAGCGGAAGGGAGTCGTGTGCACAGGGGGAAACCGCTGCGGTTTCCCCCTACGTCGTTGACCGGGCGACGCGCCGGCGGTGTCGCCGGTTCGAGCGGCTTAGGCGGCGTTCTTTCCGCTCAGCGTCGCTTGAACCAGCTCGGCGACACTCGTCACGTCCATTTTCTCCATCGCGCGCGCCCGGTGTGCTTCGACGGTCTTGACGCTGATGCCGAGCGCTTCGGCGATCTGCTTGTTCTTGCGTCCGAGCACGACCAGATCCATCACCTCGCGCTCGCGCTGCGTGAGCGTCGCAAGGCGCGCCGCCGCGCATCGCCGCTGCGCGCGCTCGGTCTCGGCAGGCGTGCGTTGTGTCGATGCCTGCTCGATCAGCTCGAGCAGGCGCTCGCCCTGAAAAGGCTTCTCGAGAAAATGAAATGCGCCGTTCTTCAGCGCGTCGACGGCCATCGGCACGTCGCCGTGTCCGGTGATGAAGATGATCGGCACGGATACGCCCCGCCGGTTGAGCTCCTGCTGGAGCTCGAGGCCCGTCAGGCCCGGCATGCGCACGTCGAGCACGAGACACGACGCATCGCCCGGACGCAGCGCGCCGAGGAAGCGTTCGGCGCAGGAAAACGATGCGACCCGATAGCCGGCCGATTCGAGCAGCCAGCGCAGCGAGTCTCGCATGGCGTCGTCGTCGTCCACCACGTAGACGGCTCGTGCAGCGGTCGTGTCGTTCATGCGTACACCGATTTCAGTGAGAAATGGAAGGTCATGCCGCCGGGCTCGTTGCGACTCACCCAGACGTGACCGCCGTGCGCCTCGACGATCGAGCGGCAGATGTGCAGCCCCAGTCCCATGCCGTGTGATTTCGTCGAGAAGAACGGCGTGAAGAGGTTCGCTTCGAGCTGCGGGTCGATGCCGCGGCCTTTGTCCTCGACCTCGACTTCGACGGTGTCACCGCCGTTAGGGCGCGAACGAATCGTGAGCTGGCGCTCGGCGGCAGGCGTCTCCTGCATCGCCTCGAGCGCGTTGCGCGACAGGTTGAGGATCACCTGCTCCATGAGCAGTGGATCGGCGTGCACGTACGGCACGATGTCCGAGAGCTCGAGCTTGAGGGTCGCGCCGTTCTGCCGCGCCTCCAGCCCGATCATCGAGGACACGCCGCCGACCACCTCGTTGATGTCGCACGGCACGAGGTTGGGCGCGCGCCGCGCGACGAACTCGCGCACGTGCTGCACGACCTTGCTCGCGCGCTCGGCCTGTGCGGCGCCTTTTTCCAGCGCATCGAGGAGCTCGGCTTCGTCCCACGTGCCGGAGCGCAGCCGCCGCACGCAGCCCATGCTGTAGTTCGAGATCGCGGCGAGCGGCTGGTTGAGCTCGTGGGCGAGTGTGGTCGCCATCTCGCCCACGGCGACGAGCCGTGCCGTGATCTGCATCTTCTCCTGCTGCTGGCGAAAGAGCGCTTCGGCGCGCCGCCGCTCGGTGATGTCGGTCGCGAGCTGGAGCCGCACCATGCGCCCGTCGATCCAGCGCACGGGGCGCGAGTGGATGAGATACCAGCGGCCGCGTGCCTTGTCGTGCACCTCGCCTTCGTGCAGGTTCTGCGGCAGGGACGGCAGCGTCGTTCCGGCCGGGAAGCTCGCGTGGTACTGCTCGTTCGCGTACAGCAGCTCGCCGCTTTGCGCATCCGCGACGTATACCGCGGCATTGAGCCCTTCGAGCACCGTCGCGAAACGCTCGTCGGCGTGACCGAGGGCAACCTTGAGCTTCGAGATGACGAGCCCGAACAGCACGAACATCGCGAACTGGATCGTGCCATCCCATACGTGCAGCAGGGGCTGTGTATACACCGGGTGCATGTAGAGCAGCGACACGAACCAGGCGGCGATCGCGATGATCGACATGACGATCGCGGCGTTCGCGCCGAGCGTCCATGCCGCCAGGAAGATCGGCGCGAGGTAGAGCATCGTCACGTTCATCTCGTAGCCGGTCAGCATGTCGATGACGCTGACCAGCCCGACGAGCGCGACGCACAGCACGAGCAGCCGGCCCGGGCCGAGCGACTCCAGCACGTCGATGCGCTTTTTCATTTCGCTTCGAAGCGCGGTTTGCGCTTTTCCACGAACGCGGCGACGCCCTCGCGGCAGTCCGCGGTGTCGAAGCAGGCGTAGCCTTCATCCCACTCTTCCGGCGTGAGCTCGACGCGGGGCGTGAGGCGCTCGACGAACTGCTTGTGCCAGCGCGCGACGAGCGGCGCGCCGGCGGCGATGCGTTGCGCGATCGCGTACGCTTCCCGCTCCACGGCATCATCGGGCACGACGCGGTTGACGAGGCCTTTGCTGAACGCTTCGTCGGCGTCGAAGATCCGTCCTTCGAGCAGTATCTCGAGCGTCACCGCGCGGCCGACGAGCCCGAGCAGGCCCTGGAGCTCGCCGTAGCCCATCGTGAGGCCGAGGCGGTTGATCGGCACGCCAAAGCGGCTGGAAGTGCCGCAGATGCGCATGTCGCACATCGCCGCGATCTCGAGCCCGCCGCCGATGCATGCCCCTTCGATGAGCGCCACGGTCGGATGCGTGCAGCGCGCGACCGCCTGCATCGCTTCGTCGATCAGCGTTCCGTAGGCTTTCGCCTGCTCGGCGTTCGCGCGTTCGCGCGCGAATTCGGAGATGTCCGCGCCGGCCGCGAAGGCCTTGCCGCCCGCGCCGCGCAGCACGACGCAGCGCAGTGACGTGTCGCGGCCGAGCGCGCGCATCGCATCGCGCAGGCTCTGCCACATCGCCTTGTGCAGCGCGTTGAGTCGAGACGGGTTGTTCAGCGTGACGGTCGCGATGTCACCGTCGCGCGCTAGCAGGATGGGGTCCACACTACGGATTTTAGCGCTGCCACCCGGCAGCGCCTCGGCGCGGTGAACAATTCAGAGGAAAACCAAGCATGGGCAACCCTACGGGGTGCCCGTGTTTCCTCCGAAACCTCCTTTCCTTTGCCCGCCGCCCTAGCGGTAGAACAGCTCGACGAGGAAGAGCGTGGTAGTGGGGACGTAGGTCACGAGCAGCAGCGTCGCGACCAGCACTGCGATGAACGGCAGGTTGGCGCGCGTCACGTCCCACACGTTCTCCTTGGCGATCGAGCACGTGATCATGAGCACGCTCGCAACCGGCGGGGTCTGCTGGCCGATCGCGAGGTTGAGCGTGACCATGATGCCGAAGTGGACGGGGTCGATGCCGACGGTGTTTACGAGCGGCATCACGATCGGCACGACCAGAATGATCGCCGCGGCCGAGTGCAGGAACATCCCGATGAACAGGAAAAACACGTTCAGGATCGCCAGCACGAGCCAGGGATTGCTCGTGACGCCCAGCAGTGCCTGGGCGAGCTTCTGCGGCACCTGCACCTCGGTGAGGTAAACGCCGAGCAGCGCCGACGACGCGACGAGCAGCATCACGACACCGGTCTGGATCGTTCCCTCGACGATCGCGGCGCGCAGGTGCGCCCAGTTGAGATCGCGATAGATGAAAAGTCCGATGAAGAGCGCCGCGACGACGGCGAGCGCCGCGCCCTCGGTTGCCGTGACGATGCCGCCGAAGATGCCGCCCAGGATGATGAGCGGCAGCGTGAGCGCCCAGAACGTCTCCTTGAAGCTCCTCCAGACGCGGCCGACACTGAAGCGGCCGTCGCGCGGATGGTTGTGGCGCACGGCATACCAATAACAGAGCCCCATCATCGCGAATCCCGCGAGCACGCCGGGAATAATGCCGGCGACGAACATCTGCACGACCGAGGTGCTCGCCATCACGGCGTACAGGATCATCGGGATCGACGGCGGAATGATGATCGCGAGCGAAGCGGTCGAGGACGTCACCGCCGCGGTGAACGGTCCGCTGTAGCCCTGCTTCTTCATCGCGGGGATCAGCACCGGCCCGGTGGCGGCGACATCGGCGACCGCGGAACCCGAGATCTCCGCGAAGAACATCGAGGTGATGACGTTCACCTGGGCAAGCCCGCCGCGCATGAACCCGATCAACGCCGAGGCGAAATCGATCAGCCGCTGCGAGATCCCCGACGTGTTCATGATCGCGCCGGCGAGGATGAACAGCGGTATCGCGATCAGCGGGAAGTTGGTCGCGCCCTGATACATGACGATCGCGACGTTCGGCAGGCTCGTCATGCCCTGTGCGGCGACGATCGCGATCACGGCCGCGATGCCGAGCGCGATCGCGATCGGCACGTTGATGAGCACGAGCACGATGACGCAGACGAAGACGAGGCCTTCGCTCATGCGACGTCCGTCCCGAGTTGCGTCCCGCGCCGCGCATCACGAAGCACATCCGGCAGCACCAGCGCTTCGGCGATGATGAACAGCACGGCGCTGATCGGGATAACCGACTGCGTCCAGGCGACGGAGACTTCCGGTATCGAGACCAGCGTGTCGGTCGCGAGGACGTCGAGCACGCTGTAGCCGACCCACGCGAGGATGATGAAGAACGCGAAGACGAACGCTTCCGCGACGAGCGCGGTGATGACGCGGGCCTGCGGCGGCAGCTTGGCGACGATCTCCGGAACGCCGAGGTGCGAGCGCCGCAGCGCGGCGAGGGCCGAGCCGTAATAGGTGACCCACGCGAGGAGGATCGAGGCGACCTCGTCGTACCAGACGAGGGAATAACCGGCATAGCGGAACACCACGCCGACCGTCACCTCGATGGCAAGCGCCGCCATCAGGACGATGGCGATGACCTCGAGGAGCTTGCCGTAGCCCTCGCGTATTGCCGCGAGGGTCACTTCGCCGTTCTCATGGAGGGAAAGGAGGTTACGGAGGGAAACCGTGGAAGGTTTCCCTCTGTTCGTAGGGCGGCGGGGCCCGAAGCCGAGGCGAGCGCCGCACTATTTCGCTAATGCGAGCGCTTTGTCGATCAGCTCTTTGGAGCCTTTGACTTCCTTGCCGAACTCTTCGTACACCGCCTTGCTCGCTTGCACGAACGCGGCCTTGTCGGCTTCGTTCACCTGCACGCCGGCCTTGCGGATGACGCCGATCAACTGTTTCTCGTCCTGCTCCGCGGTCGAGTAGACGAAGCCCTGCGTCTGCTTCGCGGTGTCTTCGAGCACCTTGCGCACGTCTGCAGGCAGGCTCGCCCACTTTTTCGTGCCGACGGTGACATACGCCGGGGTGTAGACGTGACCGGTCAGCGAGAGGTACTTCTGCACCTCCTGGAATTTCGCGCTGACGATCTGGGAGAACGGGTTTTCCTGACCGTCCATGACGCCGGTCTGCAGCGCCGTGAACACTTCCGAGAACTTCATCGGGCTGGGGTTCGCGCCGTAGGTCTGGAACATCTTCACGCGCCATTTGCCTTCGGGGACGCGCAGCTTGATGCCTTTCAAATCGGCGGGCACCTTGATCGGATGGCGGTTGTTCGTGATGTGGCGATAGCCGTTCTCCCACACCGCGAGCACCTTGAGCCCTTTTTTCTCGACTTCGGGCGCGAGCCGCGGCCAGAACACCTCCTTCTCGATCGCGGCCATGTGCTTGCGGTCCTTCACGAGGTACGGCATCTCGAACACGCCGAACAGATCGGACTCGGACGACATCACGGTGGACGGGAGCGCCATGTCGACGGTGCCGAGCTTCACCTTCTGCAGGAGCTCCTTGTCGCCGCCGAGCTGGCTCGAGCCGAAGACCACGACTTTCGCCTTGCCGCCGAGCTTCTCGTTGGCGCGTCTTGCGAATTCCTCCGACGACTTTGCGAACAGCGATCCGGGCTCGCCGACGTGGCCGAACTTGATCTCCGTCTGGGCGTAGGCGGTGCCGGCGAAGAGCAGCAGCGTGCCGACGCACGCGCGGATAAGACCTCTGCGGTTCATGTGACTCCTCCTTTAGTTATGGAACTGCGGACGATACTTTAACGCTTCGCTTGTTTTTCTCCCCACTCCATTCGGACCTTCTCGCATTCGTGCTGCAATACGCCCGTGACCACCTGCATCGAGCGCCCCGTGAATTCGAGAAACGACTCGATGGAGTAGCGGCCCACGTCGGTGCGGCCCATGGAGGCGTAGCGCCCGCCGAGCACGACCGTCGCGATCTTCGATTCGAGCATGGCCCAGAAGCACATCGGACAGGGCTCGACGGTGCTGTAGAGCGTGCTGCCGGCGAGGTCGAGCGTGCGCAGGCTCGCGCAGCCGCGCCGGATCGCGGCGATCTCCGCGTGACCGCTCGGGTCGAAGTCCGTGAACATCGTGTTCTCGCCCTGGCCGATGATCGCGCCGTCTCGGACGATGAGCGAGGCGATCGGCCGGTTGCCGAGGTCGCCCGCCTGCTTCGCCCGCTCCAGCGCGAGCGACATGTAATAGTGGTGGTCCTGCGGCATCGGCTTCTCCTCAACAGTGCTGTGTCATCGCGAGCCGCGAGCAGGCGCGGCGTGGCGATCGCGTGGCGCACGCAAAGCCACGTTCGCAGACGGGATTGCCGCGGCGGAGCATTGGCTCCGCCTCGCAATGACACGGTAGCATCAAGCGGCAGCTTTTTTCTGTGCCTGGGCCGGCGCGGCGAGATAGTCCATCGCGGCATCGACGCCGCCCTTGCGGTGCGGCACACCGGCATCGCCGAGGCCCATCTCCACACCGCACAACGTGCCGAGCAGCGTGAGATCGTTGAAGTCGCCGAGATGCCCGATGCGGAAGACCTTGTTCGCGATCTTGCCGAGACCGCTGCCGAGCGACATGTTGTAGCGGTCGAGCACGACCTTGCGGAATTCGACTTCGCCGTAGCCGTCGGGCATCAGCACCGCAGTGAGCGAGCTCGAGTACTCCGCGGGATTCGCGCAGAGAATCTCCAGCCCCCATGCACGCACCGCGCGGCGCGTTGCCTCGGCGTGGCGGTCGTGCCTGCGGAAAACGTTGTCGAGCCCTTCCTCTTCCAGCAGCATTTTCAGCGCTTCGCGCAGGCCGTAGAGCAGGTTCGTAGCCGGCGTGTACGGGAAGAAGCCGTTCTTGTTCGGCCCGACCATCTCGTCCCACGACCAGTACGAGCGCGGGAGCTTCGCCGTCTTCGATGCCGCGAGCGCCTTGTCGCTGATCGCGTTGAACGAAAGCCCGGGCGGCAGCATGAGCCCTTTCTGCGAGCCTGCAACGGTCACGTCGACGCCCCATTCGTCGTGGCGGTAATCGATCGAGGCCAGTGACGAGATCGTGTCTACCATGTAGAGCGCAGGATGCTTCGTGCGATCGATCGCCTTGCGCACGTCGGCGATGCGGCTCACCGCGCCCGTGGAGGTCTCGTTGTGCACCACGCACACGGCTTTGATCGTGTGCGTCTTGTCTTCCGCGAGCTTCGCTTCGATCGCCGCGGCATCGGCGCCATGGCGCCACTCGGAGGCGATGAATTCGGGCTGAAGCCCGAGCCGCTTCGCCATCGAATGCCACAGGCTCGCGAAATGGCCGGTCTCGTACATGAGCACGCGATCCCCCGGCGAGAGGGTGTTCACGAGCGCCGCTTCCCATGCGCCCGTGCCCGAGGCCGGAAAGATGATCACGGGACTCTTCGTCCTGAACACCTGCTTCAGGCCCGCGAGCACCTCCTGCCCGAGGCGCTGGAATTCCGGTCCGCGATGATCGATCGTCGCGCGGTCGATCGCGCGCAGGATGCGCTCGGGCACGTTGGTCGGTCCGGGAATCTGGAGGAAATGACGGCCGCTCGTGTGCGTCATGATGGAGGCTCCGGGAGGGGAGGCTTATTATAGGAGCATCGACTTTGCGGGCCGCAGGATGGGTCGGCGACCCACCGCCCGGATCATCATGAATGCCATCAAACCCGGCGACACCGCGCTCGCGGCACGCCTGAAAAACGAGATACGCGGCGACGTGCTGTTCGACGCGGCTTCGCGCGGACGTTATTCCACGGACGCGTCGATCTACCAGATCGAGCCGATCGGCGTCGTAGTCCCCGAGACCGAAGAGGACGCGCTGCGGGCGTTTCACATCGCGATCGACGCCGGAGTGCCGGTGCTGCCGCGCGGCGGCGGCACCTCGCAGTGCGGCCAGACGGTCGGCGAAGCGCTCGTCATCGACGTCTCCAAGCGCCTCAACCAGGTGCTCGAATTCGATGCGGAAACGAGTAGGGTCGTGGTCCAGCCGGGCGTCGTGCTCGATCAGTTGAACGCCTACCTCAAGCCGCACGGCCTGTGGTACCCGGTCGATGTCTCGACGAGCGCACAGGCGACGATCGGCGGCATGACCGGCAACAATTCGTGCGGGTCGCGCTCGATCCGCTACGGCAACATGGTGCACAACGTGCGCGCGGTGGACGCCGTGATGGCCGACGGCTCGGCGTTCCACTTCGGCGAGGTGCCGCAGGATCTTTCGCGCGTCGAAGGGCTGCACGGCTACCGCGAGCTCGTCGGCAAGGTGCGCGCAATCGCGATCCGCGAGGCCGAGGAGATCGAGCACCGCTATCCCAAGCTCCTGCGGCGCGTCGGCGGCTACAACCTCGACATGATGTTGCCGGCAGCCTTCAATATGGCGCACCTTCTTGTCGGCTCGGAGGGCACCCTCGCGTTCTCGCGCCGGATTCACCTCGACCTCTCGCCGCTGCCCCGACACAAGACGCTGGGCGTGTGCCATTTCCCGAGCTTCTACAAGGCGATGGAAGCGCCGCAGCACATCGTGAAGTTGAAACCGGTCGCGGTCGAGCTGGTGGACGCGACGATGATCGGACTGGCGCGCGAGAACCCCGCGTTCCGCGACATCGTGTCGCAGTTCATCCGCGGCGCGCCCGAGGCGATCCTGCTGGTCGAATTCGCGGGCGACGATCGCGACGAGCAGCACTCGCGCTTGAAGCAGCTCGTCGAGCTGATGGGCGACCTTGGATTCCCGGGCGGCGTGATCGAGATCACCGATGCGCGGCTTCAGCGCGACGTGTGGGAGGTGCGCAAGGCCGGGCTCAACATCATGATGTCGATGAAGGGCGACGGTAAGCCCGTCTCGTTCATCGAAGACTGCGCGGTGCCGCTCGAGCATCTCGCGGAGTACACCGACAGCCTCACGCGCGTTTTCGAAAAGCACGGCACGCGCGGCACGTGGTACGCCCACGCCTCCGTCGGCTGCCTGCACGTGCGTCCGGTGCTCAACATGCGCGAGGACGGCGCGCCGAAGATGCGCGCGATCGCCGAGGAAGCGGCGGAGCTCGTGAGGCGCTACAAGGGCTCGTATTCGGGCGAGCACGGCGACGGCCTCGCGCGCTCCGAATGGATCGCGCCCTTCTTCGGGCCCAAGCTCACGCGCGCGTTCGAAGAGGTGAAGGGCCTCTTCGATCCGAAAGGGCTCATGAATCCCGGCAAGATCGTGCGGCCGCCGAAGCAGGACGACCGCACGCTCTTCCGCTTCAAGCCCGGTTATGCGACGCAGAAGATCGACACGGTGCTCGACTGGAGCGAGTGGGGCGGCTTCGACAAGGCCGTGGAGATGTGCAACAACAACGGGCACTGCCGCAAATTCGACGCGGGAACGATGTGCCCTTCGTACCGCGTGACGCGCGACGAGCGGCATCTCACGCGCGGCCGCGCGAACACGCTGCGGCTCGCGATCTCCGGCCAGCTCGGGCCTGACGCCTTCAGCTCCGACGAGGTGTACCAGACGCTCGATCTGTGCGTCTCCTGCAAGGGCTGCAAGCGCGAGTGCCCGACGGGTGTGGACGTCGCGAAAATGAAGGTCGAGTTTCTCCACCACTACAAGAAGCGGAACGGCATCACGCTCAAGGACCGTGCAGTGGCATATCTGCCGCGCTACGCGCCGTGGGCCGCGCGCCTCGCGCCGGTCGCGAATGCCCTCTCGACGCTAGGCAAGCCTTTCATCGGCTTCGCGAAAGAGCGCGCGCTTCCGAAATGGCGCGCCGATTACTTCCGTGGCGGCGAGCGCCGCGCGGGCGCGCGCGAGGCGGTTCTCTTCGTCGACACCTTCAATCGGTATTTCGAGCCTGAAAACGCCCGCGCCGCGCTGACGGTGCTCGAAGCCGCCGGCTATAGCGTGCACCTGCCGCGCGCCGCCGACGCGCGGCCGCTCTGCTGCGGCCGCACCTTCCTTGCCTCGGGCCTCGTTGACGAAGCGAAGCGCGAAGCGCAGCGCATGCTCGACGTGCTGCTGCCCTACGTCGAGCGCGGCATTCCGGTGGTCGGTCTCGAGCCCTCGTGCCTCCTCGGCCTGCGCGACGAGTACCTGTCGATGCTGCCCGGCGCCGAAAGCGCGGAGCTCGCGCTCAATACCTACCTCTTCGAGGAATTCCTGCTTCGAGATGGCGGTGCCGAGCGGCTCAAGCCGAAGCTGAAGCCCTTACCGAAGAAAGCGCTGCTGCACGGCCACTGCCATCAGAAGGCGTTCGCCGCGATGCCCGCCGTGGAGAGGGTGCTGAAGCTTGTTCCGGATCTCGACGTCAGCACGATCGAGTCGAGCTGCTGCGGCATGGCGGGTAGCTTCGGTTACGAAGCGCGCCACTACGACGTCTCGATGCGCATGGCCGAGCTTTCGCTCCTGCCGCGCGTGCGCGAGAACGCCGATGCGCTCGTCGTCGCCGACGGCACGAGCTGCCG
>DASPNJ010000009.1:0-2892 GCA_035626595.1 Burkholderiales bacterium | reverse complement strand
CGGCATGCCGACGCGCGAAAACTTCCCCGACCAGTTGCGCGACAAGATCACCACCGCGTACGGCGGCAACAAGGAAACGCGCGCCGATTCGCTCAACTGGGACGACTTGAAGGACCTGCGCGACATCTGGCCGCACAAGCTCCTGGTCAAGGGTCTGCTGCACCCGGACGACGCCGAGAAGGCGCTCGAATACGGCGCCGACGGCATCATCGTCTCCAACCACGGCGGGCGTAATTGCGACGCCGCGCCCGCGCCGATCGACGTGCTGGAGGACGTCGTCAAGGCGGTAGGACATCGCACCACGATCGTCTTCGACAGCGGCATACGCCGCGGCAGCGACGTGGTGAAGGCGCTCGCGCTGGGCGCGCAGTTCGTGCTGATCGGACGCAGCACGCTGTACGGCACCGCCGCCGGCGGCCAGGCCGGCGCGGCGCGTGCACTGGATATCTACCGCGGCGAGATCAGCCGCGCGATGGCGCAGATCTCCTGCAACACTGTGTCGGAGATCGCACGCCACCACGTGGCCTTGCAGCACGAGTGGCTGATGCACGAGTGGCAGCAGGCGCCGCGCGAGGCGCCCGTATCCCGCCTCAGGGCGTAGACGCGGATAAAGGCTCGATCGGGACGTTCGCGCGAAACACGTTGCCGGCGTCGAAGCGGGATTTGATCCTTCTCAGCCGGGCTGTGTTCGCGCCGAACGGACCGACGGACCGCACTTCACCGGCTTCGGGAACGAAGTTGACGTAGACCGAGCCCGTCGCGAGCGGTGACGAGCGCTCGTACAGCCTGCGAACCCATCCGATCACCTGCCGATCGTCGGCCGGATCCTGCCAGCGGCCGTGGATGTTCATCGTGAAGCGCGTCTGTCGATGCGCGTACGCGGTCGCATCGACGGCGACACGGCCTGCAGCGCCGCCGAGTTGCGCGACGAAGATCTCGCATTCGTCGGTCGGGAGAGACTGCGTCGCGCTGACCATGAGCTCGATCACGTCGTCGTTCAGCTCGGCGAAGTCGTTCGATTTCCAGTAATTGCGCGCGCCCGCGCCCAGCAGCGGATCGAAGGCGGCCTGCCAGCCCGCATACGGATGAGGTGCGACGCCATCCGCCAGCGGCTCGCCGAGCTTGCGCAGTGGCCGCAACACCGCCTCGCCCTGGTCCATCGAGCCCGAGTAGGCCATGACCAGGATCAATACCGGACGGCCGTGATGCTCGGGTTCGAGGAAGGGCAGCGGCGGCGCCTTGCGCAGCACCAGCCAGCACGTGGCCTCGTCGGGCATATCGCGCGCGGCTTCGCGGTAGGCACGCAGCACTGCAGGCGCGTTCTCCAGCGCGTGAATCACCGGTCCCGACAGAATCATCGGGCCCACGGGGTGAAGCTTGAATTCGAAATGGGTGACGACGCCGAAGTTGCCGCTACCGCCGCGGATGGCCCAGAACAGGTCCGTGTTCTCGCTGTCCGACGCCCGCACGAGATCGCCTCCCGCGGTAACGACGTCGGCGCTGACGATGTTGTCCACGGTGTGTCCGAAGGCGCGGCTCAGCCAGCCGAATCCGCCGCCGAGCGCCAGCCCGCCGACGCCGGTCGTGGAGTTGATGCCGAGCGGGACGGCGAGACCGAAAGCCTGCGTCGCGTGGTCGACGTCGCCCAGCAGCGCGCCGCCCTCGACCCACGCACGCCGCGCCGCGGGGTCGACGCGAACGCCGCGCATGGCCGAAAGATCGATCGTAAGACCGCCATCGCATAACGCGCTGCCGGCGATGTTGTGTCCACCGCCGCGCACGGAGGTGAGCAGACCATGGGTAGATGCGAATTTCACGGCGGCGATCACGTCGGCCACGCCCTGACAGCGGGCGATCAGCGCCGGCTTCCGGTCGATCGCGGCGTTCCAGATCTGGCGGACCTCGTCGTAATCCGGCGCTTCCGGCCGCACCAGCCGGCCGCGCATGGCGGCGGCAAGCGCCGTGATGTCGGGCTCAGCAAGAGAGCGCGTGTCGCCGGTGCGGGTGCGAATCGTGGTTGTCATGGTTTACCTCGCGGTAGGGGTGGTGGAGGCGTCATCCTGCTGGTCCTCCGCACCGGCCTCTAGTACAGAATCTGTACTACCACCCGCGCAGCGTTTTGCTTAGTCTTTGGCATCGACGCGAAAGGGCGGGGCCATGGCAGCGAAATTCAAGAGTGTCTACGGTCAGTTCTGTCCGCTGGCGATGGCCTCGGAGCTGCTCTGCAACCGCTGGACGATGCTGATCGTGCGCGAGCTCCTCGAAGGGTCGACGACGTTCAACGACATCAGCCGCGGCGTCCCTCTGATGTCGCGAAATCTGCTCGCGCGCCGCTTGAAAGAGCTCGAGGCCGCCGGTGCCGTGTCCTGCCGCGCGGGTGCGCGCGGCGCAAAGGGCTCGTATCGACTGACGCCCGCGGGCGAGGCCCTGGGAGCGATCGTCACGTCGATGGCGACCTGGGGCCAGGAATGGGTCGATGTCGAACCGTCGGTGGAGGATGTCGATGCGCGGCTGCTCATGTGGGATATTCGCCGCAACGTGAGGCCGCTGCCCGAGTTTCCGAGTCGTTTCACCATTCACTTCGTGTTCCCGGACGCGCAGACACCGGTGCGGGAGCATTGGCTCGTGTTCGAAGGCTCCGAGGTCGACCTGTGCTACTTCGATCCGGGGCACGAAGTCGATGTCGAGATCGAGGCGGGTCTGCGCACCATGACGGCGATCTGGATGGGGTGGACCGATCTCGCCGATGCGCAGCGCGACAAGGCGATCTCCATTCGCGGAGATGCGAGGTTCGTGAAACGCGCCCGCGAATGGCTAGGCTTGAGCAAGCTCGCGGGCATCACCAAGAGGCCCGAAGAATTGCGGGTGTTTCGCCAGGCCGGCGCACGATGA
>DASPNJ010000008.1:0-31034 GCA_035626595.1 Burkholderiales bacterium | reverse complement strand
CACCGCGGTGCTGCTCGCCGCGCTCATCCTGTGGGGTTTTCGTCCGGGGCCGCTCCTCATCGCGGAAAATCCGGCGCTGTTCTGGGGCCTCGTCGCGAGCATGTACGTCGGCAACGTGCTGCTGCTCGTCATGAACCTGCCGCTCGTCCCGCTGTTCGCGCAGATCCTGCGGCTGCCGGCGTACGTGCTGTTTCCGCTGATCTTCGGCATCGCCATGGTGGGCGTGTATTCCGCGAGCGACAGCGTGTTCGACATGTGGCTGCTCGCGTTCTTCGGGCTGCTCGGCTACGCGATGGCGAAGCTCGATTACCCGCCGGCGCCGTTCATCCTGGGCTTCGTGCTCGGCGATCCCATGGAGCGGGCGTTGCGCCAGTCGCTCATGATGTCGGGCGGTGAGCTGACGGTGCTCGTCTCGCGGCCGCTGTCCGCGACACTGCTCGCGTTCGCGTGCATCATTCTGCTGATCCCGCTGCTCACCCGCTTGAACGCGTTACGTTTGAAAGCCATCGAGCAGGCCGAGTGAGTCTTACGGATAAACGAAGGAGGAGCTCCATGCTGAGGAAGATCGCGTTGTGGGTGTTTGCCCTGTCGGGCACGGCACTGGCCGGCGGGGCGGCGGCGCAGGCTTACGCGCCGGACCGGCCCATCGAGTTCCTGGTGCATACGGGCCCGGGCGGCGGCTCCGATGTCTTCGCCCGCGGCGCCGCCGCGGTGCTGGAAAAGAACAAGCTCGTGCCGCAGCGCATTCAGATCACCAACAAGACCGGCGGCGGCGGTCTCGTCGCGATGTCGTTTCTGTCCGAGAAGGCGGGTCAGCCGGAGCCCGTCGCGTTCTTCACGAGCGTGTGGTACGTCAATCCGCTCATCCGCAAGGAAGGCAAGGTGACGATGAACGAGCTCACGCCGATCGCGCGCCTGATCCTCGAGGCTTCGGTGCTGACCGTGCGCGCCGATTCGCCGTTCAAGAACGTGAAGGACTTCATCGAGGCCGCCCGCAAGAACCCGGGCAAGCTCAAGCAGGCCGGCGGATCGATCAGCGGGCGTGACAACAACATGCGGCTCCTCATGCAGAAAGCGACGGGTACGCAGTGGCAGTTCATCTCGTTTCCCGGCGGCGGCGAGCGCATCGCGGCGCTGCTCGGCGGTCACGCGGACACCTACGTCATGGAGCCCTCGGAGGCGCTCGAGCACATTCGCGCGGGCAAGATCCGCGTGATCGCGGCGGTCATGGACAAGCGGCTCGCGGCTTTCCCCGACGTGCCGACGCTGAAGGAGCAGGGGCTGAACGTGCCCGAGATTCCGCAGCCGCGCGGCGTCGTCGGTCCGCCGAACATGCCGGCGAATGCGAAGGCGTACTGGGAGGCGGTGATGGCGAAGATGGTGAAGACGCCGGAATGGCGTGAGTTCCTGAAGAAAGACCTGCTGGAGGACGCGTTTCTCACCGGGCCCGCGCTTCAGGACTTCACCAAGTCGTTCAGCCAGCAGATGCGCGAAATACTCAAGGAGGGTGGCGTGGCGGTGGTGCGATGACAATGGACACGAAATCGGTTTCCGAGCTTCTGGTCGAGCGCGCGCTCGCATTGCGCGCCGGTGATATTCCTGCGGCGGTGCGGCAGCGCGCGGAAGAGCTGCTGATCGACGTGGTGGGGCTGTGCGTCGCGGCACGCGACACCGACTACATCCGGGCGCTGAAGGCTGCCGTCGATGCGAACGGGCCGTGCACCGCGATCGGCCACGCGGGCAGCTACGGCCCCGAGCAGGCCGCGATGATCAACGGCACCGCGGTGCACGGCGAAGACTTCGACGACACCTTCGAAGGCGGCCCGGTGCACAGCAGCGCGCCGGTGGTGCCGGCCGTGCTCGCCGCGTGCGAGCGCTTCGGCCGCGACGGACGCTCGGCGCTGCTCGGTATTGTCACGGGCGTCGAAGCCACGTGCCGGATGTCCATGGTCGTGCCGAAAGGCGTACACCGATCGGGCTTTCACCCGACGAGCGTCCTCGGAACGATGGGCGCGGCGCTCGGCGTCTCGGTCGCGCTCGGACTGAACAAGCAGCAGACGGTCGATGCGCTCGGCAACGCGGGCAGCATGGCGTCGGGCATCATCGAATATCTCGCGGAAGGCGCGTGGACCAAGCGGCTGCACCCGGGGTGGGCGTCGCAGGCGGGGCTGCAGGCGGCGCGCATCAGCGCGCAAGGCTTTCTCGGCCCGCGCACCGTGTTCGAAGGCACGCACGGGCTTATGAACGGTTTCGCGCGCTCACGCGAAGGCAACTACGGCGTGCTGACGGAGGATTTCGGGCGCCGCTGGGACATGGAGCACATCACGTTCAAGCCGTACGCGACGGGCACGATGAACCAGCCGTACATCGACTGCGCGCTGCGGCTCAGGAAGAAGGGCGCGAAGCCGGAGGACGTGGTGGACGTGCTGTGCGAGACGGCGGAAGGTTATCTGCACCGCCTGTGGGATCCGCTGGAGTCCAAGCACAGGCCGCAGAACGAGTACATCGCGAAGTTCAGCGCTCCATTCAATATCGCGGTGGCGTTCGTGACCGGGGGCGCCGGTCTCGCGGCATTCACGCCGGAGACGGTGAAGGATCCGCGCGTGCTCGCGCTTGCGTCCAAGGTGCACTACGTGGTCGATCCCAACAATCCGTATCCCAAGGCCTACACCGGCCACATCCGCATGACGCTCAAGGATGGCAGCGTGATCGAAGAGCGCCAGCCGCACATCCGCGGCGGCGCGAGCGAGCCGCTGCCGCGCGAGGAGATCGAAGAGAAGTTCCGCGGTAACGCGGCGTTCGGCGGGTGGGACAGGCAGCGCGCGGACGCGTTTCTCGCTTCAGTGCCGAAGTTCTTCGACGGTCCGGTCGACCTGAACGCACTTCGCGGCTAAGTCGTCATTCCCGCGAAGGCGGGTCCAGATCCGTAGGGTGCGCTGATAGCGCACCGGCCGGTGCGTCATTGACGCACCCTGCGAGTCAACCGCCCGCCGCCGCGAGCGCGTCTTCCCAGAGCTTCACCGGCAGCTCGGTGCCTTCGCGATCGATGCGCGCGCGGTTCTTCGCGCGGCGGTCTCCGGGGAGGCGCACGTCGCCCAGCGCCATGTAGCGCTCGAAGAACGACTCGCAGTGCGCGAGCCAGCCTTCCGGATCCCCGAACTTCGCGGGATCCATCGCGAGCAGGAAGACGCCGCCGCGAGGGGGACCGCCGTCCTTGTTGTCTTGCGTGCCCGCTTCGACGCTGAACGGCTGCCCGATGAGCCCGCCGGCGAGAAGCTCCACCATGAGCGCGATCGCCGAGCCTTTGTAGCCGCCGAACGGAAGCTGCGCGCCCTTGAGCACGGCCGCCGGGTCGGTGGTCGGTTGTCCGTCGGCGTTCACGCCGACACCCGGCGGGAGCGCGTGACCGTCCCGTGCCGCGATCATGATCTCGCCGCGCGCCATCGCCGCCGACGCCTGGTCGAAGATCATCGTGCCGCCGTCCTCGCGCGGCCAGCCGAAAGCCATCGGGTTCGTGCCGAAGAACGGCTTGCGGCCGCCGTACGGCGCCACCGCCGGCATGTACGCGGTGAAGCACATCGCCGCGAGTCCTTTTTCCACCAGCGGCTCGACATCGAGCCACAGCGCGGAGAAGTGATGCACGTTCACGAGCGCGGCGGCGGCGATACCCTGCTCGCGCACGACGGGCTCCAGCGCTTCACGCGCTTTCGCCATCGCGAGCGGCGCGAAGCCGCCGTGGCCGTCGATCTGCACGACGCCGGGCGCAAGCCGCTTCAGCGTCGGTCGCGCGCGCCCGTTCACCTTGCCGCTCTTCAGTGAAGCGAGATAGCCGGCGAGCCTGAACAACCCATGTGAAGCGCAGCCGTCGCGGTCCGAGGCCGCCATCACGGCCGCGACCGCCGCGGCATTCTCCTCATCGCAGCCGGCTCTCGCCAGCGCCGCGTGCGCGACGCGGCGGATGTCTTCGATCGCAACGTGCTGGTTCGCCGCTGACGTCATGGTGCGATTGTCTCCTCAGGAAACCAGAAAACCGGCGCTTACCGGGTCCGTCTCATCGAACACCCACTTCGCGTAGCCGGTGATGTTGGCTTTCCCACTGATCGACGGCACCAGCGCGCGCCGGCCGCCGATCTGCGTCTCGCGCAGGAGCGTCCCTTCGAATGTGCCGCTGCCGAGGAGGCCTTCCGAGCGGATCGTGTCGCCGACGCGCATCTCGCCGCGCGACTCCAGCAGCGCCATCATCGCGCACGTACCCGTGCCGCCGGGGGAGCGGTCGAGCTGACCGCCGCTGAAGACGTGCACGCACTTGTAGCGCGCGCCGGGCAGCGTGGGCTCGTGATAGAACGTCAGGTAATTCACGTCGGTGATGTGCGACTGCGTCGGGTGGCGCAGCTTCACTTTCGCATTCACCTGCTCGCGGATCGCGAGACCCAGGCGCGAGAGCTCGGAACCGTTCGCCGGATCGATACGCGGCTCGCGCCCGCGCCAGTCGACCTGCACGAAGTAATTGCCGCCGAAGGCGATGTCGACCTCGATACGGCCATAGCCCGGCAGCTCCACCGGCACGCCGCGCTCGGCGACGAAGGAAGCGACGTTCTCGAACCGGCACGATTCGACGCGATCCGCGGTGGAGCTGACCTCCGCCGTCACGGGGCCCGCCGTGGTCTCGTAGCGTATGCGCGTGATATCGCCGGTGCGCGGCATGATCCCGGCCGCGACCAGCGCCATGGACAGTCCGATCGTGCCGTGACCGCACATGTGCGAGTACTGGGTCGCGTCGATCCAGACGATGCCGGCGTCGGCATCGGCGCTCGACGGCGGCGTGACGAACACACCGTACATGTCGCGATGCCCGCGCGGCTCCTGCATGAGCGCGCGCCGCAGCCAGTCGTATTCGCGCTCGAGATAGCGGCGCTTCTCCAGAATCGAGGTGCCGGCGGGATAGCGGATGCCGCTGTGGATGATGCAGGTCGGCTCGCCCTCGGTGTGCGTGTAGATGACGTCGATCTGATGAAGGCGCTTCACGATGCAGGCGTCGTCGCGCGTCAGCCCTGGACCGGAATCTTGAGCTGGCGGATGAGCGTGTCCCACTTCTCGCGGCCTTCGCGCATGTATTGCGCGAACTCTTCCGGCGTGCTGCCGACCACTTCCGCACCCGACCTCGCCATGCGCTGGCTGAGATCGTCCTGCCGCAACGCTTTCGTGATGTCGGCATGCAGTCGCATCACCAGCTCGCGCGGCGTCGTTCCCGGCGCGGCGACACCGTACCAGCCGCTCGCTTCATACCCCGGCAGGAACTCGGCCATCGCCGGAACATCCGGCAGTGCCTGCGAGCGCTTCGCGCCGCTCACCGCCAGCGGCTTCACGCGCCCCGCCTTGACGTGCGGGAGCACCGCCGCGAGGCTCGGATAGTTCAGCAACACCTCGCCGGTCATGACGTCCGTCAGCGCCTGCGCGCTCGACTTGTACGGAATCTCCTGGATGTCGAGCTTCGCCATCGTCTTGAAGAGCTCGGTGTTGAGGTGGCTTGCGCTGCCTTTGCCCGAGGAGGCGTAATTGAGCTGCCCCGGCTTCGAACGCGCGAGCGCGATCAGGTCCTTCACGTCCTTCACCGGCAGCGACGGGTGCACCACGAGCACGTTCGGCACGCGCGCGACGAGCGTCACCGGCGCGAAGTCCTTCTGCACGTCGTAGGGGAGCTTCCGATACATGCTCGGGCTCAGGATGAGCGCCGTCGTGGCGAAGAACAGCGTGTAGCCGTCGCCGGGTGCGCGTGCGACGCTCGCCGCCCCGATCGTCGAGCTCGCGCCCGGCTGATTCTCGACGACGACCTGCTGTCCCCATTGCTCGGTGAGCTTCTGTCCGAGCAGCCGCGCGAGGATGTCCACGGTGGTGCCGGGTGTGAAGCCGACGATGAGCCGCACCGGTTTGGCTGGATAGGTCTGTGCGGTGGCGGCGGGTGCGGCGCCCAGCCCAAGCGCCACCAGCATAATCGCAACGAGCACTTTCGAATGCATCGCGTTACTCCGGCTTGATGCCCAGCTTGTTGAACAGCGCGGACCAGCGTTTGCGCTGCGCGTCGAGATACGCGGCGTACTCGCGCGCGCTGCTGCCGACGACTTCGGCGCCGTCGGCCTGCAGGCGGTCGCGGTAGAGAGGGTCTTTGGACACATCCATGATCGCTTTTTCGAGCTGCGCGATGACGCTGCGCGGCGTCGTGCGCGGAACGAGGATGCCGTACACGCCGGTGGTGGCGTCATACCCGGGGACGAACTCGCCGACCGCCGGCAGGTCCGGCATCGCGGGCGAGCGCTTGGCGCTCGTCACGGCGAGTGGACGCAGCTTTCCGGTCTTGAGCATCGGGAAGGCGGAGACGATGTTCGGCGGATAGACGTCGATCTGCCCGCTCATCGTGTCCACCACCGCCTGCGAGGTCGCCTTGTACGGGATCTCGCGCATGTCGATGTTCGCGAGCGATTTCAGCAGCTCGAGCGTGAGGAAGGCCGAGCTGCCGCGGCCGGACGATCCATACTTGAGCTGGCCCGGCTGCGAGCGGGCGAGCCCGATCAGCTCCTTGAGCGATTTCGCCGGCAGGCCGGGATAGACGCAGATCACGTTCGCCGCGAGCACGAGCAGGCTCACGGGCTCGAGCGTCTTCGGATCGAACGGCAGATCGCGATAGAGCAGCGGGCCGGTGACCAGGCTCAGCGTCCCGATCAGGAGGGTGTGCCCGTCCGGCGTCGCGCGCGAGACGAGCTGATTCGCAAGACCGCTGTTCGCGCCCGGACGGTTCTCGACGAGCACGTTCTGACCCAGCCGGTGGGTCAGCCGGTCTGCAAGGAGCCGGGCGGTGATGTCGGTCGTGGTGCCCGGGGTAAATCCGACCACGACGCGCACGGGGCGCGAGGGGAATGCTTCAGCGGCATCGGCACCGGCCGGCGCGAGCGCAAAGGTGACGGCAAGCGCCGCGAGCGCGCGCTTCATCCGACGAACCGCTCGAAAGCGCCGACCCAATTCTCACCCAGGATGCGGCGTACGTCGTCTTCGGAGTAGCCGCGCGCGAGCAGTCCGCGCGTGAGGTTCGGCAGCTTCTCGATGCGCTCCAGGTCTTTCGCGTAATCGACGTTCAGGAAGTCGTCGACCGACCCGAAGATGTCAGGGCGCAGCGTCCGGTTGCGCACCGACTGCGGCATGATGTGACCGGCCTTCTTGAAGCCCTCGACGTAATCGAGGCCGAGCCCCATCGCCTGCATGCCGAACTTCTTCGTGATGTAGTCGACGTGGTCGAGCATGCCTTCGAGTGTTGCATCGGTCGCCGATACCGTGCGCGGCAGCGCATTGAGCCCGATGACGCCGCCTTTGTTAACCACGGTCGCGATCACTTCGTCTTTCTTGTTGCGATCGTTGGGCGTTACCGCGTACGCGTTCGCGTGCGTGATCACGGGCGCGCGCGCGAGCTGCACCGCGTCGTGCGAGGTCTGATGGCCGGCGTGCGAGACGTCCACCATCATCGGCAGCTCGTTGATTGCGGCGATGACGTCTTTGCCGTAGAAAGTCAGCCCGCCGTCGCGCAGCTCTCCGCAGCCGCAGCCGAGCAGGTTCGCGAACGTGTAGCACACGCCCAGGATCCTGAAGCCGAGCCGATGCAGCACGCGCACGCGCTGCGCGTCCTTCTCCAGCATGTCCATCGCCTGCGTGATCAGGACCAGCGCGATCTTGCCGTCGCGTTTCGCGCGGCGGATGTCTTCCGCCGTCGTCGCGAGCGTGAGGAGCGGGCTCTTTTCGATCTTCGTGAGCGCGGTCTCGGTGCGCTTCAGGACCTCGTCCCACGTCTGCGGCGAGGCGATGCTGAGGAAGCCCGCGCTGACGCCGCCTGCGGCAAGCGCGCTGCTATAGGGCTCGTCGAGCACGTAGAGCGGCGTCAGGCCGTCCAGAACGATCGAGGTCTTGTGTACTGCGGGCACTGCCGTTCGAGCGGCTACGGTCTGCATTGCATCATCCAATTACGATCTGGTTTCTCAGCCACGGCACGAGCTTGCGCAGCTCCGGCACGCACTGCTCGCGCACCACCGTGCACGCGATTTCCGCGACCCGCCGCGGCAGATCGCCGTATTCACCGGCACGCGCTATGAGGTGAAGCTGGCGCACGAAGGCCGTGCCCGGGAACGGCACCGCTTTCACGCCGGTGAGCCGTGTGCGCACCTGCAGCAGACACAGCGGCGTCGCGATGCCCCAGCCCAGCCCCGCGGCGACCATCGCGACGAGCGCGTCCGTGGCATCGACTTCGAGGAGGTGCGGGGCTTTGACGCCGAGACGCCGCAGATGCCGCTCGATCTGCGCGCCGACGTGCGAGCGCGCGGAAAAACGGATCAGCGGATAGCGCTCTGCGAGCTCGCGCACGCCCATCTCCGCAGCCGAGGAAGGCATGTGGTCGGGCATGACGAGGAGGTACGGCTCCGACAGGATCGGGTGCCGCTCCAGTCCGTCGAGCTCGTCCATTGCATCGCCGGTGACGATCACGTCGAGACTGCGGTTGAGCAGCCCCTCGGCCTGGTCGTGCGCAAGTCCCGATCTGAACGAAAGCCTAGACGTCGTCTTCAGCAACGCCTTGATGAGCTCCGGTCCGGCTGTCGTCGCGAACGAATCGACGACGCCGATCTTCAACTCCGGCAGCTTCGCCGAGCCTGCGCGCCTGACGATCGTCGGCAGCGCTTCCGCGTCTTCGACGATCGGCTGCGCATGCCGCTGCAGCACCTGGCCCGCCGCCGTGAGCGCGAGCGGTCGATGCGAGCGATCGATGACGACCGTACCGAGCACGTCTTCGAGCTGGCGGATGGCCTGCGATACTGCGGATTGCGTAAGCCCCAGCTTCGCGGCGGCGGCGGTCATGCTGCCGGTCGCACCGACGGCGAGAAACGCACGCAGGGATTGAAGGTTGTACTCGAGCACTTTCTTCATGCTAGGCGATTTGCAGGCGGGGGTTCGCCGCAAATTAGCAGAACTAATATTGTTCCGTAAACTTGTTAATTCGGCGCAAGCGTGATTGACAGCGCCACGACGCACGGGCATCTGATGCGATGCAAAGGCTCCGAGGAGAGCAAGCTGTGACAAGACTCAAAGCTTATGGGTTGTGTGTGCTGTCGCTGTGCGTTGCGCATGAAGCGGGTGCGCAGGCGGGCAGTGCGTACCCGACAAAACCGCTACGCCTCGTCGTCGGCTATCCGCCCGGCGGCACCAACGACATACTCGCGCGCCTGCTCGCCCCCCGTCTGAACGAGCAGCTCGGTCAGCCGGTCATCGTCGATAACCGGCCCGGCGCGAACGGCATCGTCGGCACCGAGATCGTGGCTAAGGCCCCCCCGACGGGCACACGCTGCTCCTGCACTCGGTCGCGCACGCGATCAACGCGGGTCTCTACAAGAAGCTCCCTTTCGATCCGGTCAACGATCTCGTACCGGTCGTGCTCATCGCCGCGGGCCAGCTCGCGCTCGTGGTGCACCCGTCGCTGCCCGCGAAATCGGTCAAAGAGCTCATCGCGCTCGCCAAGGCGAAACCCGGCGCGCTCAACTACGCCTCGACGGGCAGCGGCGGCTCTCCGCATCTCGCGATGGAGCTCTTCAAGACGCAGGCGGGCGTGAAGATGGTGCATGTGCCGTACAAGGGAACGGGTCCCGCGATCACCGACGTGATCAGCGGCCAGGTTCCCGTCATGTTTCCGCCGCTGCTGCCGGCGCTGCCGCATATCACCTCGGGCCGGCTGCGCGCGCTCGCCATTGCAGGACGCGAGCGCTCGCCTGCGGCACGCGACATTCCGACCATGGCGGAAGCAGCGCTGCCGGCCTTCGAGGCGAGCGCGTGGTTCGGGATCTTCGCGCCCGCGAAGACGCCGCGCGAGGTGGTTGCGCGCCTGAACAGCGAGATCAACCGCGCGTTGCAGGCGAAGGATCTGCGCGAGCGGCTCGTGAGCCAGGGCGCGGAGCCGCGCGGCGGCTCGCCCGAGGAATTCGAGAAATACGTTAAATCGGAGATTGCGAAGTGGAGCAAAGTCATCGAAGCATCCGGCGCGCGCGCGGACTGAGCGCGGCGTTCCCGCAGGTGTGCAGACGGATCGCGCCGGCGGCATGGCTCGCCGCATTCGCGCTCGTGCCCGCGCTCGCCTCGGCGCAGGCGTACCCGAGCAAGCCGATTCGGATCGTCGCGCCGTTCTCAGCCGGTGCGAGCACCGACATCGTCGGGCGCATGCTCGCGGCCAAGCTCACGGAGAGCTGGGGCCAGCCCGCGCTCGTGGAAAATCGGCCGGGCGCAGGCGGCTCCATCGGCGCGGCTTTCGTCGCGAAAGCGCCGCCCGACGGATACACGTTGCTCATGGCTTCGGTCGGCAGCATGGGCACCATCGGCATTCGCAAGAACGCGCCGTACGATCCGACGAGGGACTTCGCGCCCATCACACTCGGCGTGCGCGCGGCGAGCGTCTTCGCCGCGCATCCGTCGCTGCCCGTGAAGACCGTGAAGCAGGTGATCGCGATCGCCCGGGCCCGGCCCGGGGAGCTCAACTACTCGACCTCCGGCATCGGCGCGCCCAGCCATCTCGCCATGGAGATGTTCAATGCGATGGCGGGGGTGAAGACCGTGCACGTGCCGTACAAAGGGCCGGCTGAAGCCATGACCGATCTCCTCACCGGTCGCGTGGAGCTCTCGATCCAGAGCGTGGTCTCTACGCTTGCGCATTACCGCGGCGGGCGGCTCCGCGTTCTCGCTACGACCGGCCGCACCCGCATGGACGAGTTGCCGGAAGTGCCGACCATGATCGAATCGGGCCTGCCCGGCTACGAGGTGTATGTCTGGTATGGCGTGATGGCGCCGGCGGGGACCCCGAAAGACATCGTGACGAAGCTCAATCGGGAGCTCGTGCGGATCTTCAACCTGCCCGACATCAAGTCGAAGCTGCTCGCACAGGGCGGCGAGCTTGCCACGGGGTCCCCGGAGGAATTCGCCGAATTCGTGCGACGCGACGTCGAGAAGTGGAACAAGGTGATACGCGACGCGAAGATCGCGCCGATCTGAAGCGGAACGCTCAGCTCTTTCCGCGCATCTTCCGGTACATCTCGGCGTAGTTCATGACCTTGTCGCGGTTCAGCGTGATGCCGATGCCCGGCGCGTTCGGAACGAGCAGCGCGCCCTGCCGAAAGTCGTCGGTCCTCTCGTTGACGATGTCGTCCGCTATCGTCGTGGCGTAGGTCTGGTTGCCGAGCGTCGCATTCGGAATGGTCGCCATGAGGTGGACGTGCGCCATGCCCGAGATGCCGAATTCCGGCCCCGCATGGCGGCATACCTGCATGTTCGCCAGTTGCGCCATCGCAGCCATCTCGCGGAAGGCGAGCAGACCGCCGACCCGATGAATGTCGGAGCAGATCACGTCGGCGAGGCGCCGGCGTATTGCGTCGTAGGCGAGCTGGTTCGTGTTCACGCCTTGATCGATGCACAGCGGAACAGGGGAGGCGCGCGCAACGCGCTCGAAGCCGTCGAGATCGTCTTCGGTCACCGGCTGCTCGATCCAGTCCGGCGCGACCGGCTCGAGCGCGCGGATCTCCTTTAGCGCCTGCGTCGCGGTCCAGCCGCCGTTCACGTCGCCGCGAATGAGCGCGTCGGGTCCGAGCGCCTCGCGCAGCGCCGTCAAGTCGGACAGGTCGCGCTGCGTGCCGAGCCCGATCTTCAGATAGAACGCGCGAAAGCCGCGCTTCCTGAACTCCAGCGCGTCCTCGATCATCTCTCCCCGGTCCTTGCGGTGGACCCACGCGAACATGTCCACGCGATCGCGCAGCGCGCCGCCCAGGAGCCGATGCAGCGGTTGACCTGTTGCCTTGCCGACGATGTCCCACAGCGCCATCTCGATGCCGCCGAGGGCGTTGTTGGCAATGTTGCGGAATGCTTTCCACGTGAGCGCGGTAAGCCCCGCCTTCGATTGGGAGTTGAGCGCGCGCGCCTGGAATGCGTTGATGGCGAACGGATCCTGACCGATGAGGCTCTCTCGGAATTCCTCGACGACGAGCTGATTGATCTCCGGCAGCGGGATGCCGGGCGCCTCCCCGAGGCCGGTGATGCCCTCGTCGGTCGTTACTTCGATCAGCAGCGTGGATTTTGCTGAGTACGCGCCGGTCCACGTGACGTGGGTTTCGCGAAAGGGGACCGCGAGCGGAGTGGCTTCGACGTGCGTTACTTTCATCGTGACCTTAGTCCGCGTAGATGCCGATCGCTTTCACGACCTTGGCCCAGCGCTGCACCTCCGATTTCAGATAGGCGGCGAACTCCGCGGGCGTGCTGGTCATGGCGTCCAGCCCGTCGGCCGCGATTTTTGCGGCGACATCGTCCGCTTTCATGATGGTCGCGACCTCCTGGTTCAAGCGGGCGACGATCGACTGCGGCGTTCCGGCGGGCGCGAGCAGGCCGTACCAGCCGATGAACTGATAAGTGGGCAGCCCGCTCTCGGCAACGGTCGGGATCTGCGGCGCCGCCCGCGCACGCTCCGGGCTGGTCACGGCCAGCGCCCGGACGCGCCCGGCTTTCACCTGCGGATACGAGAGCGACATCGTCGCGACCATGAGCTGCGCATGCCCGCCGGCGACATCGGCCAGCGCCGGTCCGGAGCCGCGGTAAGGCACGTGCAGCAGGTTCACCTGTGCGACCTGTTTCAGAAGCTCCGTCGCGATGAACGGACCGCTGCCGGCGCCGCCCGACGCGTACGTGATCTCACCGGGACGCGCTTTGGCGAGCGCGACGAGCTCTTTCATCGATCTCACCGGTAGCGATGGATGAACGACGACCAGATACGGCTGGGCGGCGAGGAGACTGATCGGCGCGAAGTCGCGCAGCGCGTGGTACGAGAGACTGCGATAAAAACTCTGATTGAAGCCGAGGCTGATGTGGTGCACGAGTATCGTGTAGCCGTCGGGCGGCGATTTCGCCGCCGCCGCCGCGCCGATGGTCGTGCCGCCGCCGCCGCGATTGTCGACGATGACCTGCTGGCCCAGGTTCTCGGTAAGCTTCTGCGCGAGCACGCGCGCCAACAGATCGGTGCCGCCGCCCGGCGCCGTCGGCACGATCATCCGGATGGGTTTCACCGGGTATGCTTGCTGCGCAGGCGCCGCGCCGCAATACACTGCGGCCACCGCGGCAAGCATGAAGATGGGACTCTTCGGCATTTCGTCTCCTGACGGTTTCTCGCTTCGCGCACACCTATAACGACATTCGAAACGGATCGCAACCCGCTCACCGACGTGATAGTCGTCTACAACGCACAGCAGTCTCGGCACGCGCCTTCGAGCTTCGTGTTTCGGGGCAATGTCATCGAAAGCAAAGAGCTTCCCGCGCGCGCGGACATGCTGCTGGCGGGCGTGCGTGAATGTGGCTTCGACGTCGTCGAGCCTCGCGACTACGGCCTCGCGCCCGCTCGCGCAGTGCACTCGCGGCGCTATCTCGATTTTCTTCAGCACGGACACGCCGCGTGGCGCGCGCTTCCCGGCGCATCGCGCGAGATGGTGCCGAACGTGCATCCGGCGACGCCGCGGAGCGGCTATCCGGCGAGCATCGTCGGCCGCGCCGGCTTTCACTTGTCCGACATGGCGAGTCCGGTCAATGAAGGCACCTGGCCTGCGGCGCTCGGCGGCAGTCACGCAGCGTGCCATGGGGCGGATCTCGTGCTGGGCGGCGAGCGCGCAGCCTACGTGCTTACGCGGCCGCCGGGACATCACGCCGGCCGCGAGCGAGCCGGCGGGTTCTGCTACATCAACAACTGCGCCGTCGCGGCGCAGCGGTTGCGGGGCGGCGCGCAGCGCGTCGCCATCCTCGATATCGACGTCCACCATGGCAACGGCACGCAGGAGATCTTCTATCGACGCGGCGACGTCCTGCATGTGTCGCTTCACGCAGACCCTGCGCACTTCTACCCATTCTTTACCGGGTACGCGAACGAAACCGGCACCGGCAAGGGCCGCGGCTCCAACGTGAACCTGCCCCTGCCGCTCGGCACTGCCGACGACGCCTATCTCGATGCGCTCGCGCACGCCTGTGCGCGCGTGAAGGCATTTCAGCCCGACGCACTGGTGCTCGCCCTCGGCCTCGACACCTACGTCGGCGATCCGCTGCGGGGATTCGACATCACCGCGAACGGCTTTCGCGCGATCGGCCTTACGCTGGGCGCGCTGCGCATGCCCACGGTCATCGTGCAGGAAGGCGGCTATCTCGCGCCGGAGCTCGGCGAGAACCTGAAGCTCTTCCTGGAAGCCTTCGCTGAAGCTGCGTGACGCGCGCGCGCCCGAGCAGTAGACGCGCTAATTGTGTTGCTGAGGCTTCCTAATAGTCGTCGGGCGGGACTGGACTCGCGTTGACGCGGGGCGCGCAGGTTGATTTGATACGGGCGCCTTGAAGTACTCGATCTTCACCCTCGCACGCAACGCGCTCACGTACCACGAGAACTGGACGCAAGCCTGGCGCAGTCCGCCGCCCAAGCGCGAGTACGACGTGGTCATCATCGGCGGCGGCGGACATGGCCTCGCGACGGCGTACTACCTCGCGAAGAATCACGGCATCACGAACGTCGCGGTGCTGGAGAAGGGCTACCTCGGCGGCGGCAACACCGGTCGCAATACGACCATCGTGCGCTCGAACTACTACCTCGAGGCGAATGCGCACTTCTACGAGCACTCGCTCAAGCTCTGGGAGGGGCTCTCGGCCGATCTCAACTACAACGTGATGTACAGCCCGCGCGGCGTGCTCAACCTCGCGCACAGCTACGCCGATCTCGACGCTTATTCGCGGCGCGGCAACGCCATGCGTCTGAACGGCATCGACGCGGAGCTGCTCATGCGCGATGACGTCGCGCGGATGGTGCCGCTGCTCGACTGCTCGTCGAACGCACGCTATCCCATCATGGGCGGCCTGCTACAGCGGCGTGGCGGTACCGCGCGGCACGATGCCGTCGCGTGGGGTTATGCGCGGGGGGCGGACATGCGCGGCGTCGATCTGATCCAGCAATGCGAAGTCACCGGGCTGGCGCGCAACGGCAGCCGCATCGAAGAAATCCACACGACGCGCGGAACGATTCGGGCGAAGAAGGTCGGTCTCGCCGTCGCGGGACACTCCGGGCATGTAGCTGCCATGGCGGGTTTGCGGCTGCCGATCGAGACGCACGTGCTGCAGGCGCTCGTCTCGGAACCGGTGAAGCCGATCCTCGATACGGTGGTGACCTCGGGCGCGGTGCACTTCTACGTGAGCCAATCGGACAAGGGCGAGCTCGTGCTCGGCGGCGATCTCGACATGTACAACTCGTACGGCCAGCGCAGCAACCTGCCGCCGCTCGAGCACGCCGTGCAGTCGCTGGTCGCGCTGTTTCCGTGCTTCAGCCGGCTACGCATGCTGCGCACGTGGGGCGGCGTGATGGACATGAGCATGGACGGCAGCCCGATCATCGCGAAGACGCCGCTCGACAACTTCTACATCGACTGCGGCTGGTGCTATGGCGGCTTCAAGGCGACGCCGGCCTCGGGCTGGTGCTTCGCGCACACGATCGCCACCGGCGAGCCGCACGCGCTGAACGCGGCGTTCACGCTCGAGCGCTACGGCCTCGGCAAGACCCTCGATGAAAAAGGCGGCGGGCCGTACCCATGGGTGCACTGAAATGATGCTGCTGCCGTGCCCGTACTGCGGGCCGCGTGACGTCACCGAGTTCAGCTACGGCGGCGACGCCGACGTGCGCGCGCCGGCTGGAGATGCGCCGGCGGAGGATTGGAGCGCCCACGTTTATCTCCGCGACAACCCGCGCGGCCCGCACGACGAGCTGTGGCAGCACAGCGCCGGGTGCCGCCGCTGGATCCGCGTCACGCGCAATACGCTGACGCACGAGGTGCTCGACTCGAAGCCCGCCGGGCAGGCGGGCACGTGAGGCCGCAGGCTTTCAGGCTCGCCGCCGGCGGCGTCGTCGACCGGCACCGGCCGCTCGACTTCCGGTTCGACGGCTGCGACTTCGAAGGCTATGCAGGCGACACGCTCGCCTCGGCGCTGCTCGCGAATGGCGTGCGGCTCGTCGGCCGCAGCTTCAAGTATCACCGCCCGCGCGGCATTTTCGGCGCGGGGGCGGAGGAGCCGAACGCGCTCGTGCAGCTCGGTATCGGCGCCCGCACCGAGCCGAATGTGCGCGCGACGCAGGTGGAGCTTCAGGGCGGCCTCGTTGCAGCAAGCCAGAATCGCTGGCCGTCGCTGGGCTTCGACGTGCAGTCGATGAACGATGTCTTCTCACGCGTGCTGCCGGCAGGCTTCTACTACAAGACGTTCATGTGGCCGAAGTCGTGGTGGATGCGCTACGAGCACTGGATCCGCAAAGCGGCGGGCATGGGCGAGTCGCCGCGCGAGCCCGATCCCGACCATTACGCACACCGTTTCGCGCACTGCGATGTGCTGGTCGCCGGCGGCGGACCTGCGGGTCTCGCGGCGGCGCTGGCGGCTGCGCGCGCCGGCGCGCGCGTGATCGTCGCAAACGACGATTTCGAGTGGGGTGGGGCATTACTGCGCGAGCAGCGCGAGATCGACGGACAACCCGCGCTGACGTGGACACGCAAGACGATCGCCGAGCTCTCGGCTTTCGCGCACGTGACGCTCCTCGCTCGCGCCACTGTGTTCGGTTATTTCGATCACAACATGATCGGTATCGCGCAGGCGGTTTATCCACGCGAAGCGCTTGCGCCGCGGCAGCGGTTGTGGAAAGTCAGGGCGCGAGAGGTCGTGCTCGCGACCGGTGCGATCGAGCGACCGCTCGTCTTCGCCGACAACGACAAGCCCGGTGTGATGCTCGCCTCCGCAGCCAGCGCCTACGTGAACCGGTTCGGCGTCGCACCCGGCGAGCAGGCCGTCGTGTTCACGAACAACGACTCGGGCTACGGCGCGGCGCTGGACCTGCATCGCGCCGGCATCCGCGTGGCGGCGATCGTGGATCCGCGTAGTGAGCAGACCGCCGCGCTTGCGCGCGCGGCGGCGGGCGCCGGAATCGAAATCGTTCCGGGCAGCGCGGTCGTGCGCGCGGACGGACGCAGACACGTCGCCAGCGTTCTCGTGGGCCGCATCGGCCACGACGGGATTGCGGCACGCGAACGTGAGATCGGCTGCGATCTCGTGTGCGTATCCGGCGGCTGGAGCCCTGCGGTGCACCTTTTCTCGCAATCGAAGGGTCGGCTGCGCTACGACGCGCGGCTCACGGCGTTCGTGCCCGATGTCTCGGTGCAGGCGGAGCGCTCGGCCGGCGCCGCGCGCGGCGCGCTCGCGCTGGGTGCCTGCCTCGAAGATGGCGCGCGCGCCGGGGCCGCGGCCGCGGAAGCGGCCGGGTGCATGCGCGTCAGCGTAACTGTGCCTGCGGCAAGCGACGAGCCCGAAGCGCCGCTGATGCCGCTGTGGGATGTCGTATCGGACGACACGCGCACTGCCAAACGATTCGTCGATTTTCAGAACGACGTCACAGCGCGCGACGTCGCGCTCGCGGTACGCGAGGGTTACCACTCGGTCGAGCACCTCAAGCGTTACACGACGCTCGGCATGGGCACGGACCAGGGCAAGACGTCGAACGTGAACGGCCTTGCGCTCCTCGCGGCGCTCATCGATGCGCAGATCCCCGATGTCGGCACCACGACCTTCCGCCCGCCTTATACACCGGTGACCCTCGGCGCGATCGCGGGCCCCGAGATCGGACCGCACTTCGATCCGGTGCGCCTGTCGCCGATACACGCCTGCCACGAGCAGGCGGGCGCGACGTTCGTGAATGCTGGCCTGTGGCGCCGGCCGATGCTCTATCCGCGCGCCGGCGAGTCGATGCTGGAAACCACCAATCGCGAGGTGCTGGGGGTGCGCCGCACTGTCGGGGTCGTGGACGTCTCCACGCTCGGCAAGATCGACGTGCAGGGGCGTGACGCCGCCGAATTCCTCGACCGTGTCTATGCGAACCGCTGGCGCAATCTGGCCGTGGGCAAGTCGCGCTACGGCCTCATGCTGCGCGAGGACGGCATGATCTTCGACGACGGCACGACGACGCGCATCGGCGAGCAGCGCTTCCATATGACCACGACCACCGCGAACGCCGGACGCGTCATGTCGCACCTCGAGTACTACCTCCAGGTGCAGTGGCCGGAGCTCGAGGTGAGCTTGACCTCGGTGTCGGATCACTGGGCGGCCGTCGCGCTCGCGGGACCGAAGTCACGCGAGGTGCTGGCGGCACTCACGTCGGCCGACGTGAGCAACGGCGCACTGCCTTACATGGGTTACGTGGAAGCCGACATCGCCGGCATGCCCGGACGCGTGTTCCGCATCAGCTTCTCGGGTGAGCACGCTTACGAGATCAACGTGCCCGCGGATTACGGCGAAGCGCTGTGGGACGCGCTGCTCGAAGCGGGCAGGCCGCACGACATCACGATCTACGGCACCGAGGCGATGGGCGTGCTGCGGATCGAGAAGGGCCACATCGCGGCGATGGAGATGGACGGGCGCACGACACCCGACGATGTCGGTCTTGGGGGCATGGTCGCGGCTGACAAGCAGTGCATCGGCAAGCCGCTGCTGGCGCGGCCCGCATTGCGCGCCGACGATCGCAAGCAGCTCGTCGGCATCGTTGCGGTCGACGGCAAATCGGTCATTCCACGCGGCTCCCAGATCGTCGTCGATCCTTCGCACGCGCCGCCGGTGCCGATCGACGGCCACGTCACCTCGACGTGCTTCAGCGCGACACTCGGCAAGCCGATCGCGCTGGGGCTGGTGAAGCGGGGCCGCGCGCGCTACGGCGAAAAGCTGCATGCCGTCTCGCCGCTCACGAACCAGAGCGTGCAGGTCGAGCTCACGCATCACGTCTTCTACGACCCCAAAGGGGAGCGGCTCCGTGGCTGAGCGCATTTACGCTTTCGAGCCCTATGCGCGAGGCACTGCCGGCGCAGCCGCAGGCGCCGGCATCACGATCGCGCCGCGCCGGCCCGCGGCGATGCTCAACGTCCGCGGCCCGGCCGATGCCGTAGCGATTGCCGTGCAGGCGCGCTATGGCGTTGCGCTTCCGCGCGAGCCGAACACAGCGGCGGGTCACGCGGTGCGTGTGCTGTGGCTGGGCCCGGACGAATGGCTGCTCGTCCAAAACGGGGACGCAGACCATTTCCTGCAAGGTGGAAATGACGTGCGCTCCCGTTTTTGCGATGTGAGCCATGGCCGCGTTGCGCTGCGGCTGCGCGGCCGCGATGTGCGGGACGCGCTCGCGAAAGGATGCCCGCTCGATCTTCATCCCCGCACCTTTCCCGCCGGGCGCTGCGCGCAGACCGCCATCGGGCGCGTCTCTGTCATACTCGACCATGTCGAGCCCGACGTGTTCGACGTGTACTGTTCGCGCAGCTTCGCCGGGTCCTTCTGGCACTGGATCATCGAAGCCTGCGCGGAATACCGTCACGCGATCGCGCCCCCCGAATAAAAGGAGTCGCCGCATGGAACGCAAACCCACACCGCCCCGCCCGAGCTGGCGGCCCACCGTCATCGGCAAGCGTTATGCAGTCGCCTGCGGCCACTATCTCGCGGCCGCGGCGGCGGTGCGCATCCTGGAGCGTGGCGGCAATGCCGTCGACGCGGGCGTCGCGGCAGCCATGGCGCTCGCGGTGGTGCAGCCGGACATCGTGAGCTTTTCCGGCGTCGCGCCGACGCTCGTCTATCGCCGCAAGGAGCGCAAGGTCCAGGCCATCGCGGGCCTCGGCTACTGGCCCGCGAAAACGGATGTCGAGCGCCTGAAGAAGGAAGTCAATGGCGCGATCCCCGACGGGCTCCTGCGCACCGTCATGCCGGCCGCGCCTGCGACGCACATCGTTGCACTGTCACGCTTCGGCACGATCTCCTTCGAAGAGGCCGCGACGCCCGCATACGAGCTCGCGCGCGACGGCTTCGCCGCGTATCCCGTGTTCGTGCGCCACTTCGAGAAATACCACGCCAACTATCGCCGCTGGCCGTCGAGCGCGGCGCTGTATCTGCCGGGTGGCGAGCCGCCGCGCGTCGGCCAGATCTTCAAGCAGGAGAAGCTCGCCGAATCGATCGCGGGCATGATGGAGGCGGAGCGCCGCTCGAAAGGCGACCGGCTCGGCAAGCTGCGCGCGGCGCACGACCACTACTACAAAGGGCCGATCGCCGATGCGATCGCGGGATTCCACGCCGAGAACGGCGGATTCGTGACGAAGGAAGATCTCGCCGGATTCGAAGCCCCCGTCGAGCCCACGATCCGCTGCACGTACAAAGGCTACGAGATCCATAGCTGCGACACGTGGTGCCAGGGCATCTCGCTGCTCGAAGCGATGAAGATCCTCGAAGGCGTCGACCTGCGCGCGATGGGACATAACTCGCCCGAGTACATCCATCACGTCGCTGAGGCGTTCAATCTGGCTTTCGCCGATCGTGAAGCGTACGTGGGCGACCCGCGTTTCGTCGACGTGCCCGTCGCGGGACTGCTGTCCGACGAGTATGCGAAAGCACAGCGCGCGCGCATCCGCCGCGACAAGGCGTTCGGCACGATGCCGCAGCCCGGGCGTCCCGCCGGCGCGACGCGCGAGCCGTTCATTCCGGATCTCTCGCGCTTCCCGAAGCTCGAGCCCGGCGCCGCGCCCGACACGATCTACTGCTGCGTCGTCGATGGCGAAGGCAACTGCTACTCGGCGACGCTCTCCGACAACGCGCGCGATACGGTCGTGATACCCGGACTCGGCGGCACTGTTTCGTCACGCGGCGCGCAGTCGCGCTTCGAACCGGGACATCCGGCCGAGGTGAAGCCCGGCAAGCGGCCGCGTCTGACGCCTTCGCCGGCGATGGCGCTGCGTGACGGCGAGCTCTACATGGGCTTCGGCACACCGGGCGGCGACGTGCAGATGCAGTCGATGCTTCAGGTCTTCATGAACGTGAGCGAGTTCGGCATGGCGGTTCAGGAGGCGATCGAGCACCCGCGCTTCGGCACGTTCACCTTCCCGAATTCGTTCTCGCCGTTCGCGGTCGGCAACTTCAGCATGGAGGGCCGGTTTGCGCAGCAGACGATGGACGCGCTCGCCGCCCTCGGCCATCCCGTCGACAAATGGGCGGACCTCGCGCCCGCGGCAGGCGCGGTGTGCGCCGTGCTGAAGGATCCGCAGACCGGGTGGCTGCATGCGGGCGCCGATCCGCGTCGAGAGGCCTACGCGATCGCCTGGTAGCGGCGAAGCGGCCTAACATACGGCGATGACGTTCGTTCAGTCGCCGCCGGAGCTGGGTAATCAATACGACGACGACCGCGTCCTGCGGTCGTACCTGCGCCGCGCGCTGCCCGCCGACATTCGCGCCGACATCGAGCCGCAGCTTTCGGCGCTCGGCGCGCTCGCGGGTGGCGCGCTGTATCGCCAGCAGCTTGCCGAGCGCGGCATCGAGCCCACGCTTACGCAATGGGACGCGTGGGGCAATCGCGTCGATCGCATCGAGCTGACGCCGCTGTGGCGCAAGGCCGAGCGCATCGCGGCGGAGCAGGGCCTCATCGCAACGGCCTACGAGCGCAGGCATGGCGCGTATTCGCGCGCTCACCAGTTCGCGCTGGCGTATCTCTTTACGCCCTCGACCGATCTGTATAGCTGTCCGCTCGCGATGACCGACGGCGCTGCGTGCGCGCTCGTTGCGTCGAACAACACGGCGCTCATCGAGCGTGCGCTGCCGCATCTCACGAGCCGCGATCCGGAGACGTTCTGGACCAGCGGTCAATGGATGACCGAGGCGACCGGCGGCTCGGATGTCGGCCTGAGCGAAACGCTCGCACGTCAGGTCGACGGCGGCTGGCGCCTCACCGGCCGCAAGTGGTTCACCTCGGCGATCGCCTCGCACATGGCGCTCACGCTCGCGCGGCCCGAGGGCAATCCGCGCGGCGGCAAAGGGCTTGCGCTCTTCTACGTCGAGACGCGGCGGCCGGACGGTATGCCGAACGGCATCGCCGTGAACCGCCTGAAGGACAAGCTCGGCACGCGCAAGGTGCCCACGGCCGAGCTCACGCTCGAGGACACGCCCGCCGAGCTCGTGTGCGGAACGAGCGACGGCGTGAAGAACATCGCGCCGATGCTGAACATCACCCGCACGTGGAACAGCGTGAGCGCGGTGGCCTTCATGCGGCGAGGCCTCGCGCTCGCACGCGATTACGCCAGACGCCGGGTCGCGTTCGGCGCACCGCTCGCGGAGAAGCCCCTGCACCTGGATACGCTCGCCGCCTTGCAGGCCGAATTCGAGGCGGCGTTCCAGCTCACGTTCTTCACGATCGAGCTGCTCGGGCGCGCCGAAGCGGGGCAGGCGAGCGCTCAGCAGGCGAACTTGATGCGCATCCTCCCGCCGGTGGCGAAGTTGACGACGGGCCGCCAGTGCGTGGCCGTGCTCTCCGAGGTGGTCGAATCGTTCGGCGGCGCGGGCTACGTCGAAGACACGGGGCTGCCGGCGCTCCTGCGCGACGCGCAGGTGCTGCCGATCTGGGAAGGCACGACGAACGTGCTCTCGCTCGAGACGCTGCGCAGCGTCGAAGTGGTGGGCGGACTGGACGTCGTCGAGCGCGAGATGCGTTTCGTCATGCAGGGCGTGCGGCATCCCGATCTCCTGCGGATCTCCGCGCGCGTGGAGCAGACGCTGGAAGCGGCGCGGCTGTGGCTGGCCGATTGCGGCAAAGACATGGCGCGGATCGAGGCCGGCGCGCGGCGCTTCGCGCTCACGCTCGGTCGCGCCTGCGCGCTCGCGCTGCTCGCGCGGCAGGCGCAGTGGTCGCTCGAGAACGAGCACGACGAGCGGCCGCTGGCCGCGGCGCGGCGCTTCGCTGCGTCAGGCGTCAACCTGCTCCAGGATTTGGATGCAGCGGACGCAAGGCGGCTCGCGCGCGATGAACCGTGACGTTCGCAGACGGGATTGCTTCGTCACGGTGTTCCTCGCAATGACACCGGAACGGTCATCGCGAGGAGCGGTCTCGACCGTGGAGATCTCGGTGACACCGGTAACGTCATCGCGAGGAGCGGCCGCGACGTGGCGATCTCGCGGCGCGCGACAACGGAGGGCGCGTTGATCGAGGCAACGATGATGGATTTTCCGCTGACGCTTGCGCACGTGCTCGAGCGGGCGGGGCGGCTGTTCGGGGCCTCCGAGATCGTGTCGCGGCTGCCGGATAAGTCGCTGCATCGCTACACGTATCGCGACTTTCATCGGCGTGTCATCGCCCTCGGCGGCGCGCTCCAGTGCCTCGGTATGAAGCCGGGAGACCGCGTCGCCACGCTCATGTGGAACCATTACGCGCATCTCGAAGCGTACCTCGCCGTGCCGTGCGCGGGGGCCGTGCTGCATACGCTCAACCTGAGGCTCGCGCCGGAGGACATCGCCTACATCGCGAATCACGCGGGCGATTGCGTGCTGATCGTCGATGACGTGCTGCTTCCCCTGTACGAAAAGTTTCGCGGCTCGACGCGCTTCGATCACGTCATCGTCGTGCCGCTCGCTGGAAATCGCGTCGAGGGCGCACATGATTACGAAGCGCTGATCGCGGCCGGCGACGCGTTACAGGCGCCGGCGCTCAAAGAGCATGCGCCGGCGGCGATGTGCTACACCTCGGGCACGACCGGGCGGCCGAAAGGCGTGGTCTACAGCCACCGTTCGATCGTGCTGCACTCGCTCGCGACCGCCACCGTCGATTATCTCGGCGTGAGCAATCGCGACACCGTGTGTCCCGTCGTCCCGATGTTTCATGTCAACGCGTGGGGGCTGCCGTTCACCGCGCTCATGATGGGCGCGCACCTGGCGATGCCGGGGCCGTATCTCGACGCGGTGAGCCTGCTCGATCTCTACGAAAGCGAGCGCGTGACGTTCAGCGCGGGCGTGCCGACGATCTGGCTCGGCATCCAGCAGGCGCTGGAGCGCGAGCCGCAGCGCTGGCAACTGACGCCCGGTATGCGCATGGTCGTCGGCGGCGCCGCCGCACCGGAATCGCTCATACGCGGACTCGACAAATTCGGCCTGCGCGTCATGCACGGCTGGGGCATGACCGAGACCTCACCCGTGGGTGCGGTCAATTACATCAAACGCGACGTGAGCGCGCTCGACGAAGACGCGCTGTACGCCGTGCGCGCGAAGCAGGGCGTGCCGCTGCCGTATTTCGAAGTCCGCGCCATGGCCGGCGCGGGCGAAGCGCCGTGGGACGGCGACACGATGGGCGAGCTACAGGTGCGCGGCCCATGGGTCGCTGCGCGCTACCACGACCTGCCCGAATCGACCGAGCAATGGACCGCCGATGGGTGGTTTCGCACCGGCGATATCGTCACGATCGATCCTCACGGCTACGTGAAGATCACCGATCGCATCAAGGATCTCATCAAGTCCGGGGGCGAGTGGGTGAGCTCGGTCGATCTCGAGAATGCGCTGGTTGCGCATCCCGCCGTGCAGGAAGCCGCCGTGATCGGCGTGCCACATCCGAAATGGGGCGAGCGGCCGCTCGGCGTCCTCGTCCTGAAGGCCGGCGCGAGCGTCACGCCCGAGGCGCTCAATGCGCATCTCGGCCCCCGCTTTGCTTCGTACGCGCTGCCCAGCGCTTACGTGTTCGTGCCGGAGATTCCGCGCACGTCGACCGGGAAGATGCTCAAAGCTAAACTCCGGGAGACCTACCGCGACTGGAAGTGGACATGACCGAACCTTTACGCATCGATATCGTTTCAGACGTCGTCTGACCCTGGTGCTACATCGGGAAGCGTCGACTCGAGGCCGCGCTCGCGGCCTGGAGCGAGAAGCATCCCGATGAAGCGAAGCCGGCCGTGCGCTGGCTGCCGTTCCAGTTGAATCCCGATCTGCCGGCGTCCGGCATGCCGCGGCGCGAGTACATCGAGCGCAAGTGGGGGCCGGGCCGCGGCCCCGAGGTCTATTCGCGCGTGGCCGCAGCGGGGAAGACTGTCGATATTCCGTTCGCATTCGAGAACATCGCGGTGCAGCCGAATACGCTCGACGCGCACCGGTTGCTCACGTACGCCGAGCGTGAGGGACGACAGGACGAAGTCGCGGAGTCGCTCTTCAAGGCCTACTTCATCGAAGGCGCGAATCTGACCGATCGTAGCGTCCTCGCCGATGTCGGCGCGCGCGGCGGTCTCGATCGGCACGCGACGCTCGCCTATCTCGAAAGCGACGAGGACCGCGAGCGTGTCGCGCAGGCAGATATCGAAGCGCGCAGCGCGGGCATCGGCGGCGTGCCGTTCTTCATCTTCAATCGCCGTGTGGGCGTCTCCGGCGCGCAGGATGCCGAGACCCTGCTCCAGGCGATGGAACAGGCGCGAACAACGTAACGCGATCCGGCAGCGGCTTGTCTGTGCGATCCACCGGATGACGTCGCCTTGGAAGTACTGATCACCGGCGGCGCTGGGTTCCTCGGGCGTCGCCTTACGCGGAAGCTGCTCGAGCGCCCGACGCTCACCGGTCCCGATGGGCGCGCGCAGCCGATCGAGCGCATCGTGCTCCTCGACGTCGCGGCTGCGCCGGATCTCGAGGATCCGCGAGTCGGCTGCATCGTGGGCGATCTCGCGAATCCCGCGCTGCTTCGGCACGCGGTCCATTCCGGCACCGGGTCGATATTCCACCTGGCCGCGGTCGTGAGCGGCCAGGCCGAGGCCGAATTCGACCTCGGTATGCGCGTCAACGTCGATGCGACACGTGCCCTGCTCGAGGCCTGCCGGACGCTCGCGAAGCCGCCGCGATGTGTCTTTGCAAGCTCGGTCGCGGTCTACGGCGGTGAGCTGCCCGAAACGGTCGTCGATACCACGGCGGTGGATCCGCGGTCGTCGTACGGCGTGGAAAAGGCGATTGGCGAGCTCCTCGTGAGCGAGTACAGCCGCAGGGGCTTCGTCGATGGACGCGTGCTGCGGCTGCCGACGATCAGCGTGCGGCCCGGCAAGCCGAATCAGGCCGCATCGTCTTTCGCGAGCGGCATCGTGCGCGAGCCGCTGAACGGCGAGCGCGGCGTGTGTCCCGTGGCGCCCGGCACGCGCGTGTGGTTACTCTCGCCGCGCGAGGCGATCGAAAATCTGATCGTGGCGCACGAACTCGCGCCCGAGAGGTTGCAGGGCCGCAGGACGATCAACGTTCCGGGCGTCTCGGTCACCGTGCAGGAGATGGTTCAGGCGCTCGAGCGCGTCGCGGGCGCGGAGGTGGCGAAGCGCGTCGAATGGCGGCTCGACCCGACCGTGGATCGCATCGTCTCGAGCTGGCCGGGGGCGTGGGATGCCACGCGGGCACGCGCACTCGGCTTCACCGGCGATGCGGACTTCGACGCGATCATCCGCGCGTACATCGAGGACGAACGCCCCCGTTTTGCGGGGTAAGCTGTACGCCTGTAAAGACGATGGAGGAGGGATGACGACGATCCGACTGCTGGTGGTCGCGCTGGCCGCGTGGGCTTTCAATGCCGCCGCCGCGGATGGCGAGACCGAATACGACCGGCGTAACGCCGAGCGCTACGTCGCGCTGTTCACCTCACTGGACCGCAACGCCGACGGTACCGTCACGCGCGCGGAGGCGCAGGGCGACTTGAACTTCGGGCCGCGCTTCGACGACATGGATATCAACCGCGACGGCCTCGTCACTGTCGCCGAGCTGCAGCGCTTCGTGCTGCAGGAGCACGGCGTGCGCGTCGTACTGAAGTAGCGCTACTTTCCGCCGCCGGGGGGTCTCACCGGCAGCGTGCCGATCTCCGCCGTCGGAATGAGCTTGAAGGAATTGAGAAAGCGGTTCGCGACGGCCTGCGGGAACTCGGCTTTCTTGCCCATCGCGATCACCTGATAGAGCCGCTGGTCGACGAGATAGATCCGCGCCTGGAGGAATGTGTCGACATCCTTTACGCGCCCTTCGGCCGTGAATTCGAGGCCCTGATACTTGCCTTCGAGCCTGAGCGGACTGCTCACGCCGAGCCTGCCGTCGATGCGCCGCACCCAGGTGTCGCGCACGCCGGCGAACAGCGCGTCGGGTGAACTGCCTAGTACGAGCGCGATCGGATAGTCCGAGTACCCGACGGCGAAATACGAATCCGGCCGGTCCGAGCTGTAGAGGTGCGCGGTGATATTGCCCGCGGGCGTATCGAGGACCTGCCGCGCGTATTGCGGCTGCGGGCGCATGAGCACGCTGAAGCCGCCTTCGCTGACCGGCAGCGGCTTCCATTCGTCGTCGCGCGTGCATGCCGCGAGCGCGAGCGCCATCGTGACGAAGAGGCCGAGAAGCCCGAGCTTCGAGGCGCATCGCAGGTTTTTCCCCATGTGGCCGGATTCTGTCATGCCGCGTGCAGGAACTCGCGAACGACTTCGACCTGCTCGCCGCACATGAGCATCGGCGCGTGACCGATCCCGGGGAACTCGACGAGCTGCGGCCGTGGTCCGCATCGCGTCATCGCCGCCGCGGTCTCGGGCAGCAGGATGTCGGATGCGGCGCCCCGCAGCAGCAGCGTAGGACAGGCCACCGCATTCCAGTAGCGCGAGAGATCGATGTCCGCGAGATCGCCGGAAAACGCGTGCGCGATCGCCGGATCGTAGCGCAGGGTCCAGGTTCCATCCGGGTGCTCGCGCGCGCTGTGGACCGTCAGGTGCCGCCATTGCTCGTCGGTAAGCGGGCCGAACGGGGCGGAGACGCGGCGCACGTGCGCTTCCAGCGCATCGTAGTCGGGAAACCGCGGTTCCTTTCCCACGTAGAGCGCGAGGCGCTCGAGCGCGGCGCGGGGCACGAGCATGCCGGCGTCGTTCACGACCAGCCGCGCGATGGGATTGCGCGGCGTTGCCGCGAGAACGATCCCGAGCAGGCCGCCCATCGAGGTGCCGACCCACGAGACCTGGCGCTCGCCCGAGTCGGTGACGCGCGCGATGAGCGCAGTCATGTCGGCGGCGTACTGAACGTAGCCGTAGTCTCCTTTCGCTTCGAGCCAGTCGCTCGAGCCCCGGCCGACGATGTCGGGGCAGATCACACGGAAATCAGCGCCGAGCGCCTGCGCGAGGAAGTCGAAATCGCGGCCGTTACGCGTGAGGCCGTGCACGCAGACCACCACGCGCGGGTTTGCGGGATCGCCCCAGTCGTAATAGGTCATGCGGTGAAAACCGCGGGAACCGAGACACCGCACGCTGCACGATCGCATGATCAGGCCCTGAAGAGCAGGAACGAGCCGATGCCGGTGGCGAAGAACGCGACGAGGTGCGCCCAGCTCCAGCGCGCGAAGCGGCGTCCGATCGCATCCGGTATCTCGGCCGCGAGAATGAACACGCGTCCGTCCCGCGGTTTCGACAGGAGATGCACGCCGTCACCGGCGCGCAGCCCCGCATGTCGCTTGCGCACTTCGCGCTGTGCTTCCAGGCGCGCCTGCTCCCACTCTTTCAGGTCGAGCGTGCCGCTCCTGTCGGCGTCGAAGCGCTCGAGAAGCTTGCCCTGATCTTTCTTCCACTCGCTCAGCAGATCGCGCACATCGTCGTTTTCGTCGAGCTCCAGATGAGCGCCGCCGGCCGTGCTGAATTCGCCGAGCGCGTACAGCGTCCCCTGCGGCAGCAGCAGCTCCTCGGTGTAGCGCCGGTCGCCCTCGATCCAGCAACTGCGGCGCGCGTACAGGACCTCCGCGCCGTCAGGGGAGATCACGCACTGGCCTGTATCGTCGACGAGCAGGAAATGCGCGATGCTCTCGCCGCTGTCCTCGTGACGCCACTTGTCGTCGCTCGTTTTACGCTCGACCTGATAGCTGTACCAGCAGCACGGCAGCTTGGAGATCGGCGCCGTGACCGGTGAATCCGGAATCAGCGCGGAGCGGCCGAAGAGCTCGACGTAGCCCTGCGCGGCCGAAGCCACCCTGGAGGTGGGCAGGTCGTGAACCTGGCGATAGCGCCGGTAGTTCGCGGCCCAGGCGAAAAAGCTCACGACCGCCATCGCCGCGAGCGCGTACGGCCAGACCGCGGCGTCGTCGGCTTCCGCGGCGATCCACAGGATGATGAGGTGCAGCCCGCCGGTGAGCCATCCGGTGCGGAAGCGGCGCGAAAATGGGGTCAGGTCCACATTTCGCATCAGCACCGGCGTCGGCCGCGAAATGTGGACCTGACCCCATTAAGCCTGGAACAGTTGTCTCACGTCGACGTCCGCCGTTTCCTGCGAGGCGAACTTCAGCAGCTGCATCGGTTTGAAGCTGAAGAGCGCCGCAACGATCGAGTCGGGGAACTGCTCGATGCGCACGTTGTTCACGTTGACAGACTCGTTGTAGAACTCGCGGCGGTCGGCGATCGCGTTCTCGAGGCTCGAGATGCGCGCCTGGAGGTGCTTGAAAGTCTCGTTCGTCTTCAGATCCGGGTAGGCTTCGGCCAGCGCGAAGAGCCGTCCAAGCGCGCCGCGCAGCTCGCCTTCGGCCTGCCCGAGCGCGCCGATGTTCTGCTGCTCGCGCGCATCGGAGACGTGGGAGCGCGCTTCCATCACCTTCACCAGCGTGTCCTGCTCGAATTTCATGTACTGCTTGCAGGTTTCGACGAGCTTCGGGAGCTCGTCGTGCCGCTGCTTGAGCAGCACGTCGATGTTCGCCCAGGCCTTGGAGACGTTGTGCTTCACCTGGACGAGCTGGTTGTAGATCATGATGAAGTAGACGACCACGACCGCCAGCACGGCCAGCACGACGATCCCGGTGAGCTCCATCACGCCCCTCCTGGCTTTTTTATGTCGCCGGGATTCTATCTCACCATTGCTACAACCCCTACGGAGTCTTCGGCGTCTTGTATTCGACTTCCTTCTGGAACGGCTTCCAGATGGTTTCGTAGCCGACGAATCCCTTTTCGTTCGGCGCTTTCTGACGCGTCGTATAGAAGCGCGTCTGCCCGTCAGGAACCTTGGTGACTCGTTTTTGCTCGCTCATCAGTCGCTCCTCTTTAAACCGGTCTCATCATCGCCGGGTCGATGTCGGGCTCTGCGCGGATCGCTCCACCGGCTTGCAGCTCTTCGTCGGTTGCGTCGCGCACCGTCAGTATCTCGAGCCTGAACACGACCTCCCGGCCACAAAGCGGATTATTGCCATCGACCGTCAGCGTTTCGTCGTCCAGCCGCGTGACGATGAAGCTGCGGGTCTGGCCCTTGCCGTTCTCCATGAGGATAGCGGTGCCGACCTGCCGATATTCCTCGGGGACGTTCTCGAGGGAATCGGTAAAGACGAGCGACTCGTCCCTCGGGCCGAAGATGCGGTTGCCGTCGATCGGCACCTCGATCACGTCGCCGGCAGACTTGCCCTCCAGCGCCTTGTGGACGGAAGGGGCCAGGATTTCATTGTGTCCGTGAACGTAGCCCAGCGGAAATTCGACGCAGCTCAAGATATGCCCCGATTTCCTGTCGGTCACCTTGTAGGTGAGCTCGACGAACATACCTTCATGGATGGCTTCACGCATACCGAACAGATGCCCCCTCACCCTAACCCTCTCCCCCGCACGCGGGGGAGAGGAGATTAGAAGATCGATGCCGCGAAAATCCTGACCTCGCCATCTTCGTAGCCGAGGACAAGCCTGCCGAGCCATTCGCCGGGCTTTTTGGTGCTGCGTTGCCGGTAGAGGACCGTCACATGCTTGCCCCGGCGGATGATGCCGAGATAGTCGGCGTTCTCTGACAGGTTCCTGGCGAGCTCGCTGTTGGCGAACTGGTGATTCACGACGACTTCATTCATCGCAAGCGCCAGTGACTTCGCGAACTTGCCGACGAACGCCTCGTACTTGCCTTCGTTGGAGTACTTGAGGAGATCGCGCCACAGGGGATCGGCTATGGCGCGTATCTCCTCATCGGTTCTTTCAATGATGTTCAACGCGAGGTTCTGCCTGCGGGGATGGCTGCTCGCTCTCCTCAACCAGGTGATAGCAGGGCGCCTTCTCCATGGTGTATTCGCCGGTTTCCGGGTCGCGGCGGGAAACGGTCAATACGTGCCAGTTCTCGTCGTCCACCTTCATGACATCGCCGCGGTAGTAGTAGCCCGGCCAGCGCGTCTCCCTGCG
>DASPNJ010000007.1:0-36651 GCA_035626595.1 Burkholderiales bacterium | reverse complement strand
GCGCCAGCGCCCGAGATGCTCGCGCGCGCGCTCGAGATCGCCTTCGCGCAGCCCGTAGGCGATCTCGCGAAAATAATGGCTGAACTGCCGGAAACCCATCGTGAGATAGAGCACCGCCATGTTCCAGGCCCACGCGAGCAGCGGGCTCACCGCGTCGAGCAGGTGGTAGACGGCGACCGCCGCTACCACCACCGGCAGCACCGCCAGCACCCACGCGACGATGCCGTTCATGTACTGGCCGGCGTTCAACTGCCGCTCGAGCGTGTGCAGATAGCGCACGTACGCGGCATACACCGCATTGTCGTGCCGTAACGGGCGCACCTGCTCGATCAGCAGGGCCGCGAGGAGCGAAAGGAATTTCACGAGCGGGACCGCGCGCGCGTGAAAGCGCGCGACTCGGAAAATCTACGGATAACGGATGTCCACGATGGAGACCTCTGCCTCGCCCGCGGGACGCCTCCACGTCACGGTGTCTCCCACCTTCGCGCCGATCATCGCGCGCGCGAGCGGCGAGGCCCAGCTTATCTTGCCGCCGGCGACATCGGCCTCGTCGTCGCCGACGATCGCGAACTCCTGCGGGTTGCCATCCTCGTCCTCGATCTTCACGACCGCGCCGAAGTGGACCTGATCGCGCGGCTGGTTGCCCATGTCGACGACGCTCGCACGCTCGAGCTGCGAGCGGAAATACCGCAGGTCGCGATCGGTCTCGCGGAGCTTCTGCTTCGCGGCCGAGTCTTCCTCGGACTCGCGCTTCAACTGCTCGTGCTGCTCCGTGAGCTCGCGCACCCGCGCCTGCAGCAGCTCGAGCCCGCGCGGCGTGACATAGTTCGCGTGCGGCGGCAACGGGCGCTCCGGCAGCTCTCCGGCGGAGAGATCGTCATCGCTTTCCTTGACAAAGGCGCGGCTCATGGCATTGATTTATACCGTATAGAGGTTGTGACAACAAACTGCAGCTAATGTGCCGCCTCGCGCGCCTGGAGGAACGCCAGCAGCTCCTCCTTGCGACCCATGGTGTCGTCATAGCCGAGGCGGATCAGCTCGCGGGAGTAGCCGCGCTCGAAGAGCAGGTACGAAAGGAGCGCCGACGAGCTCTTCTGCAAGCCGCCGACCGTCCCCAGCAGCATGCGTATCGTGCGCGGCAGCTCGTGCGCGTGCGCGAGCGCGATCTTTTCGAGATCGGTGCTCGGACGAATCACGCAGAACTGCACGCGCCGCAGCGGATATCGCGTGCGCTCCAGGATCTCGCGCGGAATGATGTCGAGGGTGCGGTTGATCCGCTGCAGGCGCTCGAGATCGACTTCGAGGCTGTCCAGGAAGATGCTGTTGAGCGCATGACCTGCGATCTGGGCGAGAGACGGGTAGCCGTTCGCGGCCACGCGCTCGCCGTCGGGGGCGAGCTGGCGCCCCACCCCGATCACGAGCAGCCGGTCCGCGCCGAGATGCAGCGCGGGACTGACCGGCGCGATCTGCCGCATCGAACCGTCGCCGAAGTACTCGCGGTTGATGCGCACCGGCCGGAAGATGAACGGCAGCGCGCTGGAGGCCAGCAGATGTTCGTGGGTGATCGGCATCGCGATGCCGATGCGGCGCGCGCGTTTCCAGTTCTCCAGCCCCGGCCGCGCCTGGTAGAACGTGACCGACTGGCCGGAGCTGTAGCCCGAGCAGGTCACGCTGAACGCGGCGAGATAACCTGCGGCGATATTGCGGTCGATCGCGCCGAGATCGAGGTACTTGGCGAGCAGCGCTTCGAGCGGCCGCGAATCGAGCAGCGAAACCGGCTTTTTGCCGAGGCCGCCGGTCAGTGCCGCCGCGAACCACCGCGCGCTGTTGCCGATCGCGCCGAGCGGGTCGGCGCGGTAGATGTGCCCGACCCGGACGTTCTTCCAGACGTTCATGAGATGCCGTACGCCGCGCCGGAAGTTGTGTGCATTGGACGCGAGAACCGCGGCATTCACCGCGCCGGCCGAGGTGCCGCAGATGATCGGGAAAGGACAGGGGCTCTTGAGCGGCAGCAGCTCCGAGAGCGCGCGCACGACGCCGACCTGATAAGCAGCGCGCGCGCCGCCGCCCGTCATGATGACGGCGGCCTGGTGCTGCGCGGGCCGGTCGTTCTGGTTCATCCGGCGCTCCCCCTTGATTGGGGTCGGAGTACCTGTAGCCGCCGCAGCGCAATGTACTCCGACCCCGTTTACCGAGTCTGACGCTTTTTACAGGTCGGCGTCCAGAACGCGCGCCAGGTTGTAGAGCATCGCCGCCGTCGCACCCCAGATATAGCGGCCTTCGAACGGGATCGCCATGTAGTGCCGGTGGCGGCCGCGAAAGCGGTACTCGCGCCGCTGGTAACGCATGGTGTCCAGGAAATGCGGCAGCGGCGCTTCGAACACGCTCGCCACCTCGAAGGCATCGAGCTTCAGGTCGAATGGCGGCTCGATCCAGCCGACCACAGGGGTGATCCGAAAGCCCGATGGGATGTCGTACAACGGGAGGCGGCCGAGCACGCGCACGTGCGCACGGGCGAGTCCGATCTCTTCCTCGGTCTCGCGCAACGCGGTCTCTTGGCGCGTCGCGTCGGTCGGCTCGACCCGGCCGCCGGGAAAGCTGATCTGGCCGGCATGGTCGGAGAGATGCGCGGTGCGCTGCGTGAGGAGGAGCTGCAGCCCTTCCGGGCGGTTCACCAGCGGGACCAGCACGGCGGCTTCGGTGATGCGGGCGCCGGGCGGCAGCGTTATCGCGTGCAGGTCTTCCGGCGCGGGCGGCGGTGCAGGGCGTTCGAGACGCGCGGCAATCGCTTCGGGGGTGAGTTCTGGGATCGCGATCGCGTTCTCTTGTTCGTCGGCAGGCTGCTCTCTTAAACTGCGTCGGCGGCGAACCCGCCGTCATCAGAGGAGTATGACATGAAGGTAACCACGATGCTGTTGGCAGCCGCGCTGGCGATCGGCAGCACCAGCGCTTTCGCGCACCGGTGCCCGAAAGAGATGAAAGCGATCGACGCCGCGCTGACCAAGGCGAAACTGTCGGACTCGCAGATGTCCGAAGTGAAGAAGCTGCGCGCCGAAGGCGAATCGCTGCACAAGGCCGGCAAGCACAGCGAATCGACCGACGCGCTGGACAAAGCCAAGAAAATTCTAGGTATCTAAGGTTGTAAGTCAGAAATTCGTCACCCCCGCGAAGGCGGGGGTCCAGACGGAAGCTCGTTCTGGATTCCCGCCTCCGCGGGAATGACGTTTACCAACCTCGCCGCGCGCGGGGTTTTCTTTGCGCGTTCCGCTCACCACGCGATCGGCTCGCGGTCGCGGAAGAACCCGCCGGTCGGTCCGCCGTCCGGCAGGGTCGCCAGCCATACCGCGGTTTGCGCCGCCTGCTCCGCCGTACGCGGTGCGCCCTCGCCGCCCATGCGCGTGCGCACCCAGCCCGGACACATCGAGTTCACCAGCACGTTGCTGTCGCGAAACTCCGCCGCGAGGATGCGCGTGAGCGCGTTGAGCGCGGTCTTGGAGATGCGGTAGGCCGGCGATCCGGCGCCCATCTCAGCGAGCTGCCCCATGCCGCTCGACACGTTGACTATGCGCCCGTAGCGGTTCGCCTTCATGAGCGGCAGCACCGCCTGCGCGAGCTGGAGCGGACCGAAAAAATTGGTTTCCAGCGTATCGCGATAGGTGTCGAGCTTCGAATCGAGGAAGCGCGAGCCGCGCGGGTCCGCCAGTATGCCGGCGTTGTTCACGAGCACGTCGATGCTGCCGCGTCGCTCGCTCACCGCGGCGACGCACGCGCGGATGCTGCGGCAGCTCGTGACGTCGAGCCGCTGAAATTCGACGGACAGGCCGGCATCCTGAAGCGCTTTGACGGCGGCCTTGCCCTCGCCCCCGTCACGCGCGGTCAGCACGACCGCCAGACCGTGCGCGCCGAGCTGCCGGCAGATTTCCAGTCCGATACCGCGGTTGCCGCCGGTCACCAGGGCAATGCGCGCGACATCGGGCACGGGCGCTAACCCTTCTTCGAGAGCTTCGTGCCGACCATGTCTTCGGGGCGCACCCACTCGTCGAACTGCTCGGCGCTGAGATAGCCCAGCGCGAGCGCCGATTCCTTGAGCGTGGTGCCTTTCTTGTGGGCGTTCTTAGCGATCGCCGCGGCTTTCTCGTAACCGATGTGCGGATTGAGCGCGGTCACGAGCATGAGCGAATCGCGCATGAGCTGGTCGATGCGCTCGCGATTGGGCTCGATGCCCACGGCGCAGTGCTCGTCGAAGTTCTCGCACGCATGCGCCAGCAGGCGCGCGCTGTGGAGGAAGTTACGGATCACCATCGGGCGGAACACGTTCAGCTCGAAATTACCCATCGCGCCGCCCATGTTCACGGCGACGTCGTTGCCGAAGACCTGGCAGCACACCATCGTCATCGATTCCGACTGCGTAGGGTTCACCTTGCCGGGCATGATGGAGCTGCCCGGCTCGTTCTCCGGGATGACGAGCTCTCCGATCCCCGAGCGCGGGCCGCTCGCGAGCCAGCGGATGTCGTTCGCGATCTTCATGAGCGCGGCTGCGAGCGTTTTCAGCGCGCCGTGCGCGTGCACGACACCGTCGCAGGACGCGAGCGCTTCGAATTTGTTGGGCGCGGTGACGAATGGAAGGCTGGTCAGCCGCGCGATCTCCTCGGCCACCTTGACCGCGAACTGCGGATGCGCGTTGAGTCCCGTGCCGACCGCCGTGCCGCCGAGCGCCAGCTCACAGAGGTGCGGCAGCGCGCCGTCGATGTGCGCGAGCGAATGATCGAGCTGCGACACGTAGCCCGAGAATTCCTGGCCAAGCGTAAGCGGCGTCGCGTCTTGAAGATGCGTGCGGCCGATCTTCACGATGTCCATGAAATCGCGCGACTTGCGCTCGAGCGTGTCGCGCAGCTTTTTCACGGCAGGTTTGAGTGTGCGCTCCAGCGCGATCACGGCGGCGACGTGCATCGCGGTCGGGAACGTGTCGTTGGACGATTGCCCCTTGTTCACGTCGTCGTTGGGATGAATCAGGCGCTCTTCGCCGCGCACGCCGCCCATCATTTCCGAGGCGCGGTTCGCGAGCACTTCGTTCGCATTCATGTTGGTCTGCGTGCCGGAGCCGGTCTGCCAGACGACCAGCGGGAAGTGGTCGTCGAGCTTGCCGGAGAGCGCTTCGTCGGCCGCGGCAACGATCGCACTGCCTTTTTTGGCGTCGAGCACACCGAGATCGACGTTCACCTTGGCCGCGGCTTTTTTCACCAGCACCTGCGCACGCACGACCTCGCTAGGCATGGTTTCGCCGGGGAAATGAAAATGGTGGAGGCTTCTCTGCGTCTGCGCGCCCCACAGGCGATCGTTCGGGACCTCGATGTCCCCCATGGTGTCGTGCTCGATGCGTGCTTCTTTGCTCATTGGCGATCCTGTTGCCGGCGGCTGACGCCGGCCCTACGTTCGGTTTACAAAAGTTTTCTCTGCTCGGCGCGCGGCGCGGCGGCGTCCACCACCGTCACCGCCGTGACGTTCACGATGCGCCGCACCGTCGCGGACGGCGTGATGATGTGCACCGGCTTCGCCGCCCCCAGGAGCAGCGGCCCCACCGTGATGCCATCACCCGCCGCGGTCTTCAGCAGGTTGAAGGCGATGTTCGCGGCGTCGAGGTTCGGCATCATCAGCAGATTCGCTTCGCCCTTCAGCCGCGAGCCGGGGAAGACGCGGTCGCGGATCTCCTGCGAGAGCGCCATGTCGCCCTGCATCTCGCCGTCCATCTCGAGGTCCGGCGCGCGCTGGCGCAGTAGCGCGCAAGCTGCGCGCATCTTGATGGCCGTCGGCGTATCGGCGCCGCCGAAGGTCGAATGCGAGAGCAGCGCCGCCTTGGGCGTCAGCCCGAAGCGCCTGATCTCTTCCGCCGCGAGGATCGCGGTTTCGGCAATCACCTCCGCCGACGGATCGAAGTTCACGTAGGTATCGCAGATGAAGACGTTGCGCCGCGGCAGCAACAGCAGGTTCATCGCCGCGTAATGATTGACGCCCGCGCGCTTGCCGATCACGCGGTCGATCACGCGCAGATGCGAGGGATAGCCGCCGAGCAGCCCGCAGACCATCGCATCCGCATCGCCCATGTGCACCAGCATCGCGCCGATGACCGTGGCGTTGCGACGCATGTCGAGCTTCGCGATCTCGGGCGTCACGCCGCGGCGTCCCGCGAGCCGGTGGTACTCGGTCCAGTATTCGCGATAGCGCGGATCCTGGTTCGGATCGACGAGCTCGAAATCGTGCCCGCGGCGGATGCGCAAGCCGAGGTGCTCGATGCGGCGGTCGATCACGTCGGGCCGCCCGATCAGCACGGGCCGCGCAAGGCCTTCATCGACCACCACCTGCGTCGCGCGCAGGATGCGCTCTTCCTCGCCTTCGGCGTAGACCATCCGCCGCGGCGACTGCTTGGCCGCGGAGAAGATCGGCTTCATGACGAAGCCGGAGTGGTAGACGAACTGGTTCAGGCGATCCCGGTAGGCGTCGAGATCGGCGATCGGCCGTGTCGCGACCCCGCTCGCCATCGCCGCCTTCGCCACCGCGGGCGCGATCTTCGCGATCAGCCGCGGATCGAACGGACGCGGGATCAGGTAGTCCGGCCCGAACGTGAGGTCTTCCTCGCCGTATGCGAGCGCGACGATGTCGGACTGCTCGGCCTGCGCGAGCTCGGCGAGCGCGTGCACCGCCGCGAGCTCCATCTCCCGGTTGATCGTCGTGGCGCCGACGTCGAGCGCGCCGCGGAACACGAACGGGAAGCAGAGGACGTTATTGACCTGGTTCGGATAGTCCGAGCGTCCGGTCGCGATGACGGCATCGGGCTTTGCCTGCCGTGCTGCGTCAGGATTGATCTCGGGCTCCGGATTCGCGAGCGCGAGGATGAGCGGGCGTGCGGCCATGCGCGCCACCATCTCCGGCTTGAGCACCCCGCCCGCCGAAAGGCCCAGGAAGATGTCGGCGCCTTCGATCACCTCGGCGAGCTTGCGCGCCGGCGTGTCGAGCGCGTAGCGCGCTTTCTCCGGATCCATCTCTTCCTTGCGGCCGCGATAGACGACGCCGGCGATATCGGTCACGACGATGTTTTCGCGCCTCACCCCCATCGCGACCAGAAGATCGAGACACGCGAGCGCCGCGGCGCCTGCGCCGGAGGCGACGAGCTTCACCTCGGAGATGTTCTTGCCGACGACTTTCAGCCCGTTGCAGATCGCGGCGCCGACGATGATCGCGGTGCCGTGCTGATCGTCGTGGAACACCGGGATGTTCATCCGCTCGCGGAGCTGACGCTCGACGTAGAAGCACTCCGGAGCCTTGATGTCCTCCAGGTTGATGCCGCCGAACGTGGGCTCGAGGCTCGCGATGATGTCGACGAGCTTCTGCGGATCGCGCTCGGCGATCTCGATGTCGAATACGTCGATCCCCGCGAACTTCTTGAAGAGCACCGCCTTGCCTTCCATCACCGGCTTGGAGGCGAGCGGGCCGATCGCGCCCAGGCCAAGCACCGCGGTGCCGTTGGTGATCACCGCCACGAGATTGCCGCGCGCGGTGAGATTGCGCGCTTCGGCCGGATCGGCCGCGATGGTTTCGCAGACGGAAGCGACGCCGGGCGTGTAGGCGAGCGCGAGATCGCGCTGGTTGATGAGGCCCTTCGTCGCCGTAACCGCGATCTTGCCGGCCACGGGCAGGCGATGATATTCGTGGGCTGCTTTGCGCAGTTGATCGTCCATGTGCGACCGGAGGAAAAGCTGGCGGTGGGGAGCGGTGCCTTACGCGCGTAAGAGGTGACGGCCCGCGCGGAGCGTGCGCCGAATTATACCGCAGCGTCTCGTGACATCCGGGCTCGCTTGCCGCCGTCACCATGCGCTCGTTATGCTGCGTAACTCCGTGAGCACCGCGCGCGCTCGGCATGCGGGTTGCCTCGCGTGGCCCTTCTAAGCGAGAGCTCCCGACATCGCACCGTATCTGCAGCGTCCCCTTCGTCTGCTGTTGCTGGCAATTGCCGTGCTTGCCATGGCGCCCGCGGCTGCGCAGGACGTGAGCGTGCCGGAGCCGACACCGCTTAAGTTTCGCGTCGTCATCGATGCGCCGCGGACCTACCGCAGGATGCTGGAGGACGGCCTCGACATCGTGCGCTGGCAGAAGGACGAGCGCGTCACGCGGCCGCTGCTGGAGCGGCTCGTGGCCGAAGCGCGCAAGGCGACGGCCGACGCGCTGGCCGCCGAAGGCTACTTCTCAGCCGCCGTCGATACACGCATCGAGATGATTTCGGCGGCGGAAGCGGTCGTGCGTCTCAAAGTCGAGCCGGGGCCGCGCACGCGCGTGCGTAACGTGGATCTGGACTTCAGCGGCCCCGCGGTGAAAGACGAGGAAGGCCGCAAGCGCGTCGAAGTCGTCAAACAGACGTGGAAGCTTCCGCCGGGCGAAGCCTTTCGTCAGTCCGAGTGGGACGAGGCGAAGGAAGAGGCGCTCGCGCGCCTGGGGCGCGGACGCTATGCCGCGGCGAAGATCGCCGAGAGCGAAGCGCGCATCGATCCGGCGGCGCGCACGGCCGATCTCAAGTTGAAGCTCGACAGCGGTCCGGTTTTTTTCGCGGGTCCGACGATCGTGAGCGGGCTCAAGCGCTATCCGCCGTCACTCGTCCACAACCTGAATCCGATCCGCCAGGGGGAACCGTACGACGCCGTCACGCTCGATCTCTATCAGCGGCGTCTCCTCGAGACCGGCTATTTCAACGCGGTCCATTTCGCGATCGACCCCGATCCGGATCAGGCGTCGGCGGCGCCGCTCAACGTGAACGTGCTCGAAGCGCCGTCGCAGCGCATCGACACCGGCCTCGCATTCAGCACCGACACCGGCTTCGGCGTGACGCTCGACTACAGCAACGCCGACATCTTCGATGCGGCGTGGCGGCTGCGCCCGCGGTTGCAGGTGAATCAGAAAGAGCAACAGGTCAACGTGACGCTCGATTCGCCGCCGCGTCCGGGCGGCGTGTGGAATACGTACACGGCGCGCGCGCAGCGCCGGGACATCGAAGGCCAGGAGAGCCGCGAAGCCGTCGTCGGCTGGGCGCATAACTGGGGACTGGAGGCGACGCCCTCGCAGGTGAGCGTTTCCGCGCACGTGGAGCGGCAGGCGATCGAAGGCTCGACCACGGAAAACAACCATGCGGTGTTCGTCGGTTACCGCCGGACGTTTCGCACGACGGACGATCTGGTCTTGCCGCGGCGCGGCGTGCTCGGTACCGCCGAGATCGGTGCAGCCGTCCCCGGGCTGACGAGCCGCGACTTCGTTCGCCTGCACGGGAAAGTGAACTGGCTGATCCCGCTCGGGCGGCGCAACGATCTCCTCGTGCGCGGCGAAGCGGGTATCGTCGTCGCCGATACGCGCGAAGGCGTGGTGTCGTCGTTTCTCTTTCGGACCGGCGGCGACCAGTCGATTCGCGGCTACGCGTTCGAATCGATCGGCGTGCCGCAGGGCAACGCAACCGTCGGCGGCCGCTATCTCGCGCTCGGCAGCATCGAATACACGCGCTGGGTGACCGACAGCCTCGGCGGCGCCGTCTTCATCGACGCCGGCGATGCATTCGACGAGCCGGGCGCTTTCGAGCTTGCCGTCGGCGTGGGCGTGGGTGTGCGCTGGCGCTCCCCGATCGGTCCGTTTCGCGCCGACATCGCCTACGGCGAGCGCACAGGAAAGATCCGGCCGCATTTTTCCGTCGGCTACAGCTTCTGATGCCCCGCAGCCGCGTCGCATTGCTCTCGGTGCTCGCCGTCCTCGCGATCGCGGCGGCGACGATCGCGACGGCCGCGGCGTGGCTGTTCTACACCGATTCGGGATTTACCTGGATCACGACCCGCGTGATCGGCGTCGCGGGCAAAGGACTCACGCTGGACGGCGTCGCGGGCACGCTCGCGCACGGCGCGCGCGTGCAGTCGATCCGTTACGCGGGCGAAGACATCGAAGTGCGCGCGACCGATGCCTACATCCGCATCGCGCCGTGGTCGCTGCTCACGCTCACGCCGCGCGTGACGGAGCTCTCGGCTTCGGAGCTTGCGGTAGTCACCAAACCCGGCGAGCCGCGCGGCAGACCACCCGATACGCTCGAGCTGCCGCTGTCGTTCGAGCTGCCGAACGCGCATGTCGCACGTCTCGTGATCGATCTCGGCAAGGGTCCGCTCGATCTCACGAACGTGAAGCTCGCTTATTCCGGCGGCGCGACGCGGCACACGGTGCATGCCCTCGCATTGCATGCCTTCGAGCACGCGATCACGCTGCGCGGCGAAATCTCGGCGCGCGCACCCTTCGAGCTGCACGGCGTCGCGACGGCGAAAAGCGCCGATGCGCCGCAGACTACGGCCGAAATCGACGCCAAAGGCAATCTCAGCGCGCTGGCGCTCGAGGTGCGCGCGGAGAGTGCCGATGCGCGCGTCTCCGGCATCGTGCGTCTGGAACCCTACGCCGAGCTGCCGCTCGCGGGCGTGAATGCGGACATCGCGCAGCTCGATCTCAACGCTTTCGTGAAGACGCTGCCACGCACCGCCATCGCCGGCACACTCGCCCTCGACCGTAAAGGTCCCGTGCTTCTCGGGCCGGTTGCGCTCGTGAACCGCGCGCACGGGCCCTACGATCAGGGGCGGCTGCCCGTCGCCGCGCTCGAGCTCAACGTGCGCGATGTCTCGCTCGCCGGCAGCCGTTTCGCGCTCACCGCGAATCTCGGCCCGGGCGGGCTCTTGAGCGGGACCGGCGCGGTGCGCGAGAGCACGGCCGAGCTCACGCTCGATGCGAAGAACCTCGATCTTGCAGCCCTGCACACGCGGATGCGCAAGACCAGGCTTGCCGGCCGCGCGCAGCTCTCGCTCACACGCGAACGTCAGTCGATCGACGCGGCGCTCGCGCAGGACGACATCAAGGCCGCGTTCGTGGCGCAGCACATGAACGGCCGCATCGAAGTGCGGCAGCTTCGTGCCCTCGCGCGCGGCGGTGAAGCGAAAGGCTCGGGAGAGATGAGTCTTGCCGGCCGGAAGGCTTTCGCGGTGGATCTCGCGTTCGAGCGCTTCGACCCGGCCGCATGGGGCCGCTTCCCGGCCGGCTCGATCAACGGCACGCTCGGCGCAAAAGGCGCGGTGAGCGGTCCTGCAGCGGATGTCCGGCTCGCGATCCGCGACTCGCGCTGGCTCGACGCCCCGCTCGCGGCGCAGGGCCTCTTGAGCATCGCCGGGGAGCGACTTCGGCACGCCGACGTCGATGCGACCCTAGGGGGCAATCGCATCGTGGCGCAAGGCGCGTTCGGCGCGCCGCGCGATTCGCTCGCGCTGCGCATCGACGCGCCGAAGCTCGGCGTGCTCGACGCGCGGCTTCAGGGCGCCATACGCGGCACCGCACGCGTCGGCGGCACGTGGCGCGCGCCGAATGCCCGCTTCGATCTCACCGCAGCCGAGCTCGTCTACAAAGGGTATGGCCGTGCGCGCGCGCTCGAAGCGCGCGGACTCGTCGGATCGGACGCGGCAGGACCGCTCGATGTCGAGGCGTCGGCGCGCGGCCTCGAAACGCAAGGCTGGCAGCTCGACACGGCGCGCCTGCGGATCGAAGGCACGCGTCTCGCGCATTCCGCGATCGTAGCCGCCCGCGGTGAACGCATCGATCTGCGCGCGCGCGCCCGCGGCGGCTATCGCGCGCGCGGCGGCTGGACCGGCACGCTCGAAGAGCTGGTGAACAGCGGGGAAGCCGCGGTCAGCCTGACGGCGCCGGTCGCGGTCAGCGTCGGGCCGCGGCGGGTGCACACGGGACCGTTCGAGCTCCGCATCACCGGCGGACGGCTTCACGTGAGCGCGCTCACGTACGACGGTGGCAGGCTCTCGACGGCGGGCTCGTTCAAGGACGTGCCGGTGCGCCCGTTCGTCGTTCTCGCGGGCGGTCCGTCCGCTGCGGCGGGCACGCTGCGGCTGAATGGCCAATGGGCGATCGAAAGCACGCCGCGCCTCACCGGCAGCGTCAGCATCACGCACGAGTCGGGCGATCTCGCGCTCGGAGCCGACCGCGCGTTCAGGCCCGGGCTGCAGGCGCTCGCGGTGAATGCGACGTTCGGCGCGCAGGGGGCGAAGATTCAGGCCGACCTGCGCTCCGCGATTGCGACCGCGAGCGCGCAAGGCACCGTTACGGCGGATGCGAGAACCGCGCTCGGCTACGGCGGCGCTTCGCGCATTGCGTTGACGGCGAACGTGGACGTGGCGCGGCTCGCGCCGTTCGCGACATTCATCGATACGACGATGCTGCTCGACGGACGCGTCCAGGCGAAGCTCGACGTTACGGGTACGCTCACGAACCCGCAGATCACCGGTCCTGTCGCCGGCGAGCGCATCGCGCTCGCGCTGCCGGCGGAAGGCATCGAGTTGAAGGACGGCACGCTCAAGGCCGTTCTCACCCAGCGCGAGCTGCGCGTGGACGCGTTTTCGATACGCGGCGGAGAAGGCGTCTTTTTCGCGCAGGGCACGCTCGCGCGCACCGGCTTCGACGAAGCCTCCGTCGACTGGCGCGCCGAGCGCTTCCAGGTGCTCGCACGCCCCGATCGCAGGCTCATCGTCACCGGCAAGGGGAATGCCGCGCTGCGCGCCGGCAAGCTCGCGTTCACCGGCGCGTTACGCGCGAACGAAGGCTTGTTCGAGCTCGCGGCCACGAGCCTGCCGACGCTCGGGGACGATGTCGTCATCGTCGGACCCGAGACGCGCGATCGCGAGACGCTGCCGCCGGCGTCCGGGCGCAAGGCGACCCGCGCCACCGTCGACATGCGAATCGATCTCGGAAACAACGTCCACCTGCGCGGGCGTGGACTGGACGTCTGGCTCTCGGGTGAGCTGCGCGTGACGACGAACGCGCAGGGCCAGCTCCGCGCGGCCGGTACGGTGGATGCGCGGCGCGGCACGTTCGTCGCGTACGGGCAACGTCTCGAGATCGAGCGCGGACGGCTTTTCTTCAATGGGCCGGTGACCGACCCCGGCCTGGACATCGTCGCCCTGCGCAAGCGGCAGGCCGTGGAAGCGGGTGTCGCGGTCAGCGGGACGATGCGGCGTCCGCTGGTGCGGGTGGTATCGAATCCGCCGCTGCCCGAAGGCGAAGCGCTCTCGTGGCTCGTGCTGGGCCGCGCGCCGGATCAGGCCGGAGCGGGCCAGCTCGCGGCGTTGCCGCTCGCCACGAGCGCGCTGATGGGGCGGGCGAGCGGCGCGGTCGCGCGCAGGCTCAAGCTCGACGACGTCGGATTGCGCAGCGGCACCGCGGGCAGTGCGACCGCCGCCCAGCAATTTCTCACGCTCGGCAAACGCCTCACCGAGCGGCTGTATCTCGCGTTCGAGCAGAGCCTCGGGGGCACCGAAAACCTGCTGCGTCTCGAGTACAGCCTCACGCAGCGGATCGCGCTGCGCGCGCAGGCCGGCACGACGAGCTCGGCCGGCATCTTTTATCGCTTGTTCTGGGACTAACATCTGGCATGGCTGATCACTCGACATCGATCCGCGGTGAGCTCTATCCCGACATCGAGCCGTACGCGTCGGGTTTTCTCGAGCTCGACGCCTTACATCACATGTACTGGGAGGAATGCGGCAACCGGAACGGCGTGCCGGTGGTGTTCCTTCACGGTGGGCCCGGCGCCGGGTCTGCTCCAGCGCATCGCCGGTTCTTCGATCCGGCGCGCTACCGCATCGTGATCTACGACCAGCGCGGTGCGGGCCGCTCCCGTCCGCTCGGCGAGCTCCGCGACAATACGACGCCGCTGCTGGTGGAAGATCTCGAACGTCTCCGGCGCCATCTCGGCGTCGAGCAGTGGCTCGTCTTCGGTGGATCGTGGGGCAGCACGCTCGCGCTCGCGTACGCCATCGCGCACGTCGAGCGCTGCGCCGGTCTCATCCTGCGCGGCATATTCCTCTGCCGCAAAAGCGAGATCGACTGGTTTCTCTACGGGGTGCGCAATCTCTTTCCGGAGGCGTGGGCGGCGTTCGCCGGCCATGTTGCGCAAGGCGAACGCGCCGACCTGCTGCGCGCGTACTACACGCGACTCACGAATCCCGATCCGGCCGTGCACATGCCGGCTGCGCGTGCGTGGAGCATCTACGAAGGGTCATGCTCGACACTGCTCGCGAGCCCCGAGACGGTCGCTTATTTCGCGAGCGACGCCGTCGCGCTCGGGCTCGCGCGCATCGAAGCGCACTACTTCATGAATGGTATTTTCCTGCCGGAGAACGCGCTGCTCGACGCCGTTTCGAAGCTTCGTGGCGTGCCCGCAGTGATCGTGCAGGGGCGCTACGACGCGGTGTGTCCCATCGTCACCGCCGACGAGCTGCACCGCGCGTGGCCTGAAGCCGAATACATCATCGTGCCCGACGCCGGGCACTCGGCGTGGGAGCCCGGCATCTGCGCGGAGCTCGTGCGCGCGACCGAGCGAATGAAATGAAAAAGCGCGGCGACTGCCGCGCTAAGCTACTTTTTGCGCCGTGAGCCGAAAGCTGCCGGCTCGTCGTTGGTTTATTTTTTGGCGCCGAGCGCTTCCAGCGCCGCCTTCTGCATCTCCAGCGTCTTGATCGTCATCTGGACGAAGCCGACGTTCATCGTGAGCCAGTTCTCGACACTCTTCAGCTCGCGGATCTTGGCTTCGACCTCGTCGATGTTCGCGGTCGGCGTGAGCATGCCGGGAAGCGGGAACGACATCGGGTTCCACATCTTCTGCATGAATTCGAAGAGATCCTTCGGCAGTCCCGGCTCGGCCATGGCGGCTCCCGTAGCGGATCAGGACGAGCGCCGCAGAACCTGCAGCAATCGCCGTTTCTCGAGCATGACCTTGCCGAAGTACTCGTTCTCCTCGCTCGTCGAGCCGGCATAGAGCTGAAGCGCCGAATCGAGTCTGCCGGTACGCCCGAGGTATTCCTTGATGATCTTGGAGCCGACGAGGATGTTGGTCTCCGGATCGAACACAGCCTTCACGCCGCCGAACTCCTGCAGCTTGTCGGTGTGGTAACGCGGAATGATCTGCATGAGCCCCTTCGCGCCCATCACGCTCTCGGCGATCGGATTGAAGCGCGACTCGACGGCGATCACGGCGATGATGAGGAGTGGATCCACGCCGACCTGCTGGCCCGCCACGTGCGCCATCGTGACCAGATCGAGCGTCACGGACTTCGATACCCGATAGCGCTTCGCCAGGAACTCCGAGAGCAGCTTGTAGCGCTGGTTCTCACGCGCTGTCTCCGGCTCGGGAGCTGCCTCGGCGACCGGCGCAGCGGCAACCACTGCAACCGCTTCCGGCGTCTCCGGTACGGCCGCAGGCTGCACTGTAGCGACCGGCGTCGGCTGCACGGCAGCGACGGCCGGCGGCGCGACGGTCGCGTTCGCCTCGCGATCGATGAACCAGGCAGCGCCCGTCATCAACACGGCCAAGGCGAGGATAAGGAACGTGCCATGGACCTGGTGAGCGGCGCCCCGCGCGCGGTTCAGGGGAGACACGGGAAGCTGCGAGGCTGATTTTGCGGTCATGCAAAACCTCCTTGGTTCGGGACCCGGTCGCACAGCCGCGGCCGGATCAGCCTGTTACCTGTGTCAGGTAACGCGTTGAAATTAAGCGGACGTCTTCGCCCGCCGCGATACTTCTCCCTGTGACACAACCCGGGTTCGGTGCGCGTCCCCGCGCGCAAACCGATTGGTGCAACGCACCAAGCAATGCCCTGATGTTGTGATGCCGACGCATCCGTCGACCCGGGACAGCTCGCCCGGGAAGGGTGCGTTTCTAGTGAGGACTACTGGAAAAACAACGGCTTAGCCACGCGCGACTTGCGGGGGTGACGCCGAGTTTTCGCGCATTGTAACGGCAATCGCCTTGAACGCAAGACTTTTGTCGCAGCTCGTCAGACGCGTCCCGGATTGCGCGCCTTCCATGCAGCCAGCGCACGCTCGTAGCGGTCGAGCTCCGCCCAATAGCGGTCGTAAACGCAGGGATCGCAGCCGCTCTGGCAGCACTCCCAAGGCTCCGGCTCGCGCGGCGGCTCCGGTTTTCGGTCCTCGGCCTCCGCGCTCACCGAAGCTCCGGCGGCAGCACGAGATCCGGGTGTCTTTTCCTGAGCTCCGCGAGCAGCGCGTCCGCTTCGCCAGCGCGGCCTTGTTTGCGGAGCGCGAGCACGCGCTCGATCCACGCAGCGGGGGGTTCGTGCTCGAGATCGGCCACATGCCGCTGGATGTCAGCGCGCCGCGCGCCGAATCCCGAGACTTGGTCCCGGGCCGGAGCCGACGCGGCTCTGCCGGGCGGCGGGGCTGCCTTCGCGGCCGGTTCGCCCGCTTTGCGTTGCATCTCGGCCGATTGGCGCGCTTTACGTTCTTCCAGCGCAGCCTGCGATTCCAGGCGCGCGAGCGGCGCGCCCGGCCCGCTTGCGCTGTCGGAAGCGAGGCCACGCGAGGGCGAGGTAGGCGCAGCCGCCGGCGGCGCGGCGGGGAACGGCTGTGGCTCGCGCGCGGCCTGTGGCGCTGGTACGGGCGGCGGCGCTGCGGCGGGTCCGCGTGCCTGCACTGCAAGCTCGGGGGCGACTGACTGCGGGCGCTCGCGCGCTTCCGGCACCGCTGACTGCCGAGGCGCGGTCGCGGGCGTCGGTCGAGCCGCTTCCGGCGCCGGTGCTCGCCGTGCTGACGTCTCGGGCGTCGGCGGTGGCGCGGGCGAGGGCGAGGGCGAAGGTGCGTCTGAGCGGCGCGCGTCGAGGTTCCGTCGGGGCTTCTCCGCGTCGGCTGATTCGGTCTTCGTCGGCGGTGTCATATCCGCAGGCGCGTCACGCAACGCCGCGGTAGGTGCACTCGCATCGCGCGCGCCGGCGGCCGGCGGCGAAGGCTCCTGCAAAGCGATCGCCCGGTCGGGGTCTTCCTCGACCATCAGGGTCACCAGGCTCACGCTCACCACGGCCAGCGCCGCGACCGCGAACGGCATGCGCCACGGCAGCCACCACGGCGCCTCGCGCGCGGGTGCAGCACCGCGGCCGCGCGCCGCATCGGCGATCGCGCGGTCGATCCTCGCAGGTGGCTCCTCGCGCGCGGCTTCGCGATACAGCGCGGCGATGCGCTCGTCGCCCGGATCCGCCGGCAGGTCGCTATCGTCTCGTCCGCGTTCGTTCACAGCCATTCGCTCATGCCTTCGCGCAGCTTCGCCATCGCATAGCGCAGCCGGCTTTTCGCGGTCTCGCGCGCAACGCCGGTCGCCTCGGCGATCTCCTCGATGCTCATCCCGGCTTCCTGCTGCAGCACGAATGCTTCGCGCTGCGCGGCGGGCAGCGCTTCCACCAGTGCCAGCAGCCGCTTCGCCTGCGCGCGCGCTTCGTACGCGACATCCGGCTCGATATCGCGGCCGGCCGCAACCTGCGGCGCCTCCTCATCATCGACGAAGGAGACGAGCGCCGTCGGGGCGCGGCGGCGGTAATGGTCGATCAGCCGGTTGTGCGCGAGCCGGTAGAGATAGGTCGTGAATTTCGCCGTCACCGTGTAGCTCGCGCGCGCGCGAACGAGATTGAGCCACACGTCCTGGAAGAGCTCCTCGGCGGCACCCGCGTCGCGGCACTGCCTCAGGAGATAACGGAACAGCGCACCTTTGTGCCGCCGGTAGAGCTCGTCGAACGCGCCGGCGCTGCCGTCGCGATACGCGAGCATCAGATCCTCGTCGCGTGCTTGAGCGTCGTCCCTCGGCATCACGGGAACCCAGTATGCCCGCGGGGCAAAGCGCGGTAAACGCCGCTCGAGCGTGAGCACGCCTGCATCGACCATATCCGATCAACGGTTTGGCACGGCTGTCGGGGTTAAAAAGCACGAGCAGCCCGCGGTTGTGTGGCCGCGCGAGCCACGTTTATACTGGCCCGACCCCCGTCGACACATTCCCCGCGAGTCGCTTCGCACGCGCCAGCCGGCGCGCCGGCGCTACGCGAGGGGCACCATCAGAGGAGAAGCATGCCGAAGTTCTCTCCCGAGCAGATTCGAACCGTCGCGCTGGTGGGTCACGGCGCCGCCGGAAAAACCACGCTCACCGAGGCGCTGCTGCACCGCGCGGGCGCGATCGCCTCGATGGGCAGCGTCGAAAAAGGCAGCACCGTCTGCGACTTCGACGCGCTGGAAAAGAGCTATCAGCACTCGCTCAACGCCTCCATCGTGCACATGAGCGCGGGCGACACGCGCATCCACGTGATCGATACTCCAGGACTGCCGGATTTCGTCGGCCGCGCGATCGGCGCGCTGCCCGCGGTGGAGACCGCCGCGATCGTCGTGAACGCGCAGAACGGCATCGAGATGATCACCAGCCGCATGATGCAGTGGGCGGGGCGCCGCAATCTGTGCCGCATGATCATCGTCAACAAGATCGACGCGGAAAACGTCGATCTGCCCGGCCTCGTGTCCAAGCTCCAGGGCACGTTCGGCAAGGAATGTCTGCCGATCAATCTGCCGGCCGACGGCAGAAAGCGCGTGGTGGACTGCTTTTTCAATCCGTCCGGCGACTCCGATTTCTCCTCGGTCGAGGAAGCGCACCAGGCGCTCATCGACCAGGTGGTCGAAGTCGACGAAGCGCTCATGTCGAAGTATCTCGAGCAGGGCGAGGTGAGCCCGGCCGAGCTGCACGCGCCGTTCGAGCAGGCGCTGCGCGAGGGTCACCTCATCCCGATCTGTTTCGTCTCCGCGCGCACCGGCGCCGGCGTCGGCGAGCTGCTCGAGATCATGGTCAAGCTTCTGCCGAATCCCACCGAAGGCAACTGCCCGCAGTTTCTCAAGGGCGAAGGACCTGACGCGCAGCCGATCAAGTGTCAGCCCGATCCCTCGAAGCACGTGCTCGCGCATGTCTTCAAGGTGATGATCGACCCGTTCGTCGGCAAGGTCGGCGTGTTCCGCGTGCACCAGGGGACGATCGGCCGCGATACGCAGCTCTACATCGGCGACGGGCGCAAGCCCTTTCGCGTGGCGCACCCCTACCTCCTCCAGGGCAAGGAGTTCACCGAAACGGACGCCCTCGTGCCCGGCGACATCGGCGCGATCGCGAAAGTCGACGAGATCCATTTCGACGCGGTCCTGCACGATTCGCACGACGAAGACCATATCCATCTCGCGCCGCTCGAGTTCCCCACGCCGATGCACAGCCTCGCGGTCGAGCCCAAGCGGCGCGGCGACGAACAGCGCATTTCCGAAGCGCTGCACAAGCTCGCGGCCGAGGACCCCACGTTCAAGGTCACGCACGGCACGCAGACGGTGATCAGCGGCCTCGGCGATCTGCACATGCGCTACATCCTCGACCGGCTGCAGTCGCAGTATCACGTCGAGGTGACCTCGAGCCCGCCGCGCATCCCGTACCGGGAGACGATCACCGCCAAGGCCGAAGGGCATCACCGCCACAAGAAGCAGACCGGCGGCGCCGGACAATTCGGTGAAGTGTTCCTGCGGGTGGAGCCCCTGAAGCGCGGCAGCGGCTTCGAGTTCGTCGACCAGGTGAAAGGCGGCGTGATACCGACGCAGTTCATGCCCGCGGTCGAGAAAGGCGTGAGACAGGTGCTCGACGCCGGACCGATTGCCGGCTATCCGGTGCAGGACGTGCGCGTCATCGTATACGACGGCAAGCACCACCCCGTCGATTCCAAGGAGGTGGCGTTCATCTCCGCGGGCAAGCGTGCATTCATGGATGCGATCGCCAAGGCGCGGCCCATCATTCTCGAGCCGATCGTGAAGGTCGAGATCACTGCGCCTGAGCCCAAGATGGGCGACATCGCCGGCGATATCTCGTCCAAGCGCGGGCAGATCAGCGGCACCGAGGCGGTCGCGCCGGGCACGGTCGCGATACGCGCGCAGGTTCCGCTGGCGGAGCTCAACAACTATCAGGCGCGGCTGAAATCGGTGACGGCGGGACAGGGCTCTTTTTCCGTGGAGCTCTCGCACTACGACCCGGTGCCGCCGAACGTACAGAAGGATCTCGCGACGGTACACAGCAAGACCGTGCAAACCGAAGAGCAGTGACACGCGCGCGGGTCGCGACGCCTTCCCGGGTCTGCGGCTTGCTCGTGAGCGTCACTCCTCCACTCCTTCACGGAATTCGTCATGGATGATCAAGTCCTTCGCGGAATGGCGAAATGGCCGAACGTTCCGGCCGTGTATGGCTGGCTCGAGCTCGACCGGCGCGGCAACTGGCTGATCCGCGGCGAGCCGATCACGAACCCGACCGTCACGGAGTACATCGGCCGTAATTACGAGCGCGACGCCGAGGGCCGGTGGTTTTTCCAGAACGGCCCGCAGCGGGTGTTCGTCCAGCTCGAATACACCCCGTTCGTTTATCGCGCGATGAGCGAGCGCCCCCGTCCGCTGCGCATCGAGACGCATACCGGGCAGGCGGCGACAGCGCTCACCGGCGCGTGGATGGACGAGCAAGGCGCGCTGCTGCTCGAGACCGAGCACGGGGTCGGCGTGGTTCACGACCACGATCTCGACGCGGTGCTGCCGGCGCTCATCGATGCGAACGGCGGTGCGCTGCCGGAAGCGACCCTCGACGAGGTGGTGGCGCTCCTGCAGGACGGACGCGATGCGCCCGCGTGGCTCAAGATCGGTGACGCCAACGTGAAGTTGAAGCCGCTGCGCTCGGCAGAGGTCCCCGAGCGGTTCGACTTCGTGGCCCATCCCACCGAGCACCCCGAGAGCCCGGCGGTTGCGAGCGCTCGCTAGCGCCGGACCTGCGGTGCTGCGGGGCCTCCGCGGCGTCTTTTTCGATATCGACGACACGCTCACGAGCGCCGGGCGTCTTACCGCTGAGGCGTACGTCGCGCTCCAGCGTCTTCATGAAGCCGGCCTGCTCGCCGTGCCCGTCACGGGCCGCCCGGCGGGCTGGTGCGATCACATGGCGCGCATGTGGCCCGTCGACGCGGTGGTCGGCGAGAACGGCGCGTTCTACTTCCGCTACGACCGTGACGAGCGGCGCATGCATCGTGTATTCGTGGACGACGAGCACACGCGCGCCGCACAGCGCGCGCGCTTCGAGGCGCTCGCTGCCGAGATCCTGCGCGAGGTGCCCGGCGCAGCCGTGTCCGCGGACCAGCGCTACCGCGAAACCGATCTCGCCATTGATTTCTGTGAGGACGTGCCGCGGCTGCCGGACCGTGACATCGATCGCATCGCGGCGATCATGAAACGACGCGGCCTCACCGCGAAGGTGAGCTCGATACACGTGAACGGCTGGTTCGGCGAGTACGATAAGCTCTCCATGGTACGCCGGCTGATGCTCGATCGCGGCATCGATCTCGCGCACGAGCGCGCAAACTACGCGTTCATCGGCGATTCTCCGAACGATGCACCGATGTTCGCTTTTTTTCCGCATGCGATCGGCGTCGCGAACCTCCAGGAATGGACCGCGCGCACCGAGCGTCTGCCAGCCTACATCACCGCCGCGCGCTCCGGCGCCGGCTTCGCCGAGGCCGTGGGCTGTATACTGGCGGCGCACGACTTCAATCCATGATCGATCTCCGCAGCGACACCGTCACCCGCCCGACCGAAGCGATGCTCGAGAGCATGCGCGAGGCGAGCCTCGGCGACGATTCGCGCGACGGCGATCCGACCGTTGCTAAGCTCGAAGCGCTCGCAGCGGAGCGCACGGGCAAGGAAGCGGCGGCCTTCATGCCGAGCGGCACGATGACGAACCTGGTCGCGGTGCTCGCGCATACGCAGCGCGGCGGCGAGGTGCTGCTCGAAGCGGGTTCGCACATTCTCAATTCCGAGCTCGGCGGCATCACCGCCGTCGCCGGCGCGTTCTACAAGCCGATCGCGGGCACGCGCGGCGCGATGGACGTGGAGAGGCTCGCGCAAGCCCTCAGACCCGCCACGCGCCAGAACTTCGGCACCGCGCTCGTGTGCATGGAGACCACGCACAACCGCGCGGGCGGCGCGGTGCTGCCGCTCGCGCACATGCAGGCGGTACGCGATGTCGCGCGTAGAGCCGGCGTGCCCGTGCACATCGATGGCGCGCGCGTGTTCAACGCCGCGGCGGCGCTCGGCACGGATGCCGCGACGATCGCCCAGCATGGCGATTCGATCGCGTTCTGCGTGTCGAAGGGCCTTTCGGCGCCGGTCGGATCGCTGCTGTGCGGCACCGCGGCGTTCATCGAACGCGCGCGTGCGTTCAGGCGAATGGTGGGCGGCAACATGCGGCAGGCGGGACCGCTCGCAGCCGCTGGGCTCGTCGCGCTGGAGACGATGACCGCGCGGCTGAAAGAAGACCACGCGACCGCCAAACGGCTCGCGCAGGGACTCCATCGTATCGATGCGACGCTCGTCGATCCGGCGGAGGTCGAGACGAACCTCGTGAAGGTGAACGTCGCCGCCAGCGGCGCCAACGCGGCCGAGTGGTCCGCGCGGCTCAAAGCGCAGGAGATTCTCGTGAATCCGTGCGAGCCTTACGCGCTGCGGTTCGTCACGCACCGGCACATCGGCCCGGCGGAGATCGATCGCGCGATCGAGCGCTTCGCCGCGCTTTGGAATCGCTCGAAGTAGACAGCGCGAAACGCAAGAACCTGGGCTCCGACGCGAATCGGCGCGCCGCGTTGTGCCGCAACCATCGAAGCGCGCCGTCGAAATTCGCTGACCGGAGCTCGCCTCTGCCGCAGTCGTTTTAGATGATGCGCTTACGGATCCAGGTGACGATCAGCTCCGCCACCAGCACGACGGCGAAGATCGCGACCAGCATGACGGCCACGCGATCCCACTGAAAGAGATTCATCGCGGTGTCGATCGCCATGCCGATCCCGCCCGCGCCGACGAGCCCGAGCACGGCCGACTCTCGCACGCTGATGTCCCACCGAAAGAGCGCGATCGCCCAGAACGCGGGCACGACCTGCGGCCAGTAGCCTTTGAGGAAGATGCTCATCCAGGGCGCGCCCGCGGCTTTGAGCGCTTCGACCGGACCCGACCGTGTCTCTTCGAGCGCCTCGCCGAACAGCTTGCCCACGAAACCGATGGAGCGGAACGCGATCGCCAGCGTTCCAGCCAGCGCACCAGGGCCGAACACCGCGACGAAGAGCAGCGCCCACACCAGCGAATTGACCGAACGCGAGGACACCAGGAGGAACTTGGCGAAATAGTTGATTGCGGCGTTCGGCACGATGTTGTGCGCCGCGAGCACGCCGAGCGGGACCGCCATGACGATCGCGAGAATGGTGCCGAGCGTGGCGATGTGCAGGGTCTCGATCAACGCGTCGTGCACGCCCTTGGGATAGTGGTCCCACGCGATCGGCCACATGCGCTTCAGCAGGTCCGCCACCTGCTCGTGTGCATCGTAGAGAAATTCCGGAATGATCTCGACCGTTCGCAGCGACACCACACAGGCGGCGACGATGCCGAAGTACAGCGCGAAACGCCCGAGCCTTTGGGCACCCGTGTAGCGCCGCCATTCGCGATCTACCGCGGCGACGCTCACTGGAAGAGCCTCTTCACGCGGTTCTGCAACGCCTCGCTCAGCATGATCATCGCGATGATCGCGAGCAGAATCGTGAGCAGGAAATCGTAGTCGAACTTCTGGAACGCGGCGAACATCGTGCCGCCGATGCCGCCCGCGCCGACGATGCCGACCATCGTGGAATTGCGCAGGTTCGAATCGACCTGGTACGTCGCGAATCCGACGAACCGCGTCAGCACCTGCGGCATGACGCCGTACACGACGACGTTCATGAACGAGGCGCCGGTCGCGCGAATCGCCTCGACCTGCTTCAGCGAGATCTCCTCGATCGCCTCTGCGAAAAGCTTTGCGACGAAGCCGATCGAGGCGACCGTGAGCGCGAGGATGCCGGCCAGCGCGCCGAAGCCGACCGCTTTCACGAAGACGATCGCGATGATGACCTGGTGGAACGAGCGGCAGAGCGCGATGAAGAGCCGCGTCGGCCACGTCACCCAGGCCGGCATCAAGTTGCGCGCGGCAAGCAGCCCGATCGGCAGCGAGAGCACGATCCCCAGCGCCGACGCGATGATCGCGATCTCGAGCGACTCGTACAGGCCGCGCGCCATCAGCTTCATCTTGTCGGGCGAGGTATCCGGCGGAAACATGCGAGCGACGAAACGCGCGCCCTGCTCCAGGCCGACGACGAAGCGGTCCCAGGTGAAATCGAGGACCGAGGCCGCGTAAATCACATATGCGAGGAAGACGAGCCAGCCGGCGCGTGCAACCCAGCTCGGCCGGAACGCGGTCGGCCGGGCAGTGGCGGCTCCGCTACTCAAGCCAGTCCTCGCCGCCGTAGATCTGCTTCAAGTGCTCGTCAGTCAATTGCCCCGGCGCGCCGTCGTAGACGATGCGCCCGCCGCTCATGCCGAGGATGTGTGTCGCAAAACGGCGGGCGAGCGGCACGTTGTGAATGTTCACGATGACGGGGATCCCGCGGCTTTCGGCGAGACGCACCATCGTCTCCATGATTTCCACGGAGGTCTTCGGGTCGAGCGAGGACGTCGGCTCGTCGGCGAGCAGCAGCTCGGGCTCCTGCATGATTGCGCGCGCGATTCCCACGCGCTGGCGCTGGCCGCCCGAGAGCGCATCCGCGCGCTGGTTCGCGTAGCGCGTGAGGCCGACGGTGTCGAGCAGCTCGAATGCTGCATCGATGTCGCGCTGCGGGTAGCGCCGCAACCAGGCCTTGAACGCCGAGACGTAACCGAGCCGCCCGCTCAGCACGTTTTCCATGACCGACAGCCGCTCGACGAGGTTGTATTCCTGGAACACCATGCCGATGCGCCGGCGCGTCGCGCGAAGCTCGCGCCGTTTGAGGCGCGTCACGTCGACACCGTGAAACAGGATCTCACCGGAAGTCGGCTCGACCAGCCGGTTCACGCAGCGGATGAGCGTCGATTTGCCGGTGCCTGACGGACCGATGACGGCCGTGATGCTGCGCGGCGTGACGGTCAGGCTCACCTCGCGGAGCACCGGCACGCCGCGCCGATACTCCTTCGAGAGGCGGCGGATTTCGAGGGGGGGCGCCGACGAAGACGCGGGCGCCTGCGCCATGCCGCCTACTTCGCCTTCTTCTCGGCCGCTTTTTTCTCCGCCGCTTTGCGGCGCGCCGCCTCTTCGCGTGCGGATTCCTTGTCGTACGCCGCGCGGTTGAACGGCGTGCCGGTTTCCTCGGCCACTTTGCGCACGACTGCCCAGTCCTTCTGGTAGGTGATCGGGAAGAAGCGGTCAGCGCCGCCGAAGGTCTTCTGCATCTCCGGCGGGAAACGATAGTCGTAGAAGCACTTCGTCAGCACCTTCACGAAGTCGGGGTGCAGGTCGTGCGCGTAAGCGAACGAAGAGGTCGGAAAGAGCGGGCTCTTGTAGATGATGCGAAAGTCGTCCGCCTTGATCTCGCCGCGCGTCGCCATGCGCGTGAATACGTCGGACGCCACCGGCGCCGCGTCGTAGTCGCCGCTTTCAACGCCTTTCACGGACTGCCCGTGGCCGCCGGAGAACAGCACCTTGTAATCCTTGTCGGGCGCGAGCCCTTCGGGCGGGAACAGGACCTGCGGCGCCAGGTGACCCGAATTCGACGAGGGCGAAGTGTGCGCGACTTTCTTGCCTTTCAGATCGCCGAGCTTCTGATAAGCGCTCGACTTCTTGACGATCATGATGAGGTTATAACCCTGCCATTCTTTCTCGGTGCCCTTGATCGCGAAGGGCACCGCGCCGGCGAGATTCACCGCGAAACCCGTAGGACCCGTCGAAAAGCCGCCGACGTGCAGCCGGCCCGCGCGCATCGCCTCGATTTCCGCGGCGTTCGACTGCACGGGGAAGTACACGACGCGCTTGCGCGTGCACTTGCTCAGATGGTCGAGAAAAGGCTTGAACGCCGTTTCGTAAACCGCGGCGTCTTCCACGGGCGTGTAAGTGAAAACAAGCGTCGAGGGATTGCGCCAACGCTTCGCGTCTTTTGGCGGATCGGCGACGAGATCGTTGTTCTCGTCGCAGTACAACGTATCGAGCTGTCCGCGGTGCTTGCAATCGTCCGCCTGCGCGTGCGCGACACCGGCAAACGAAAGCGTGGCGAGCACGCAGACGAGACGCGCGAAGTTCGCAAAGATAGTCATCGTGTCCTCCCCCTCAATGGAGTCCTACTCTACTCAATGCACGCAGTGCGGCCAACATTGAACACGCGGCGCCCATATCGTGGGCGGCGCGTCAGTAGCAACACTGTATCTTGTTGATTCCTAAGCCAGAGTCACTGATGCTGCACTGCGGCGGCCCGCCGCGCCTTGACCGCAAAGGGACGGATTCTGTATCGTTCGAGGCCTGCTGCCCGCCCGGCAAAATCCCCAAGCGTTACGACCGGTTCCCCATCGGAAACGGCCAGGCGCCGGGGATGGCTACCGGTCTGGGGGTTTCCGGTGCAGGAAGTGAAGCGGCAGGTTGGGCCGTCCTCGCTTCAGGTGCCGGAGAGCCACGCGGCGCAGTGGGCTTTTTCTTGGCTGCTTTTTTCCTAGCCGACTTTCGAGTCGGCTTTTTTTTGGCCATCGCCTGCTTCGCGCCGCGTTGGCCGCTCACCGGTTTTTTTCGTGCGGCCGACTTGCGCCCGCGGGCTTTCGCCTGCGAGCGCGTCAGCTTCTTTTTCTTAGCTCCCGAGCTGCGGACCGCGGCTTTGCGCGGCTTCTGCTTCGCTCTTGCCATTCGCGCTTCTCCTGGATCGACGCGCTTTGCTAATGCAACGCCGCCTGTGCCTGGCTCGCGACGTCGCGGTAAAGCGCGTCCGGATCGAGCGTGAGCTCGCCTTCCCACGTGATCGCATTCGACACCGGGTCGATGGCGGCGCGGCGGAACTTCTCTTCGTCCGACAGCAGCCCGAAGCTGTCCGTGCCGACGAGGTCACCGAGATACACATGCCCCTCGACGCCGTCGTCGAACTTCAGCCACAGCATGTAGTTCTCGCCCGCGCGCAGTTCCGTCACGGTGTGCAGCCCGGGCCTGCGGCTGCGGTAGCGTCGGTACTTAAGACTGTATGCCAATTGAGCGGCCTCCCCTGCGAGTTGCAGCCGTTGACGAACCGTTGCCTTCAGTCCCAGCTCAGCGCGCCGCCGGTCTGGTATTCCGTGACGCGCGTTTCGAAAAAGTTCTTCTCCTTCTTCAGATCGATCATCTCCGCCATCCACGGGAACGGATTGGTCGCGCCGTCGAACAGCGGATCGAGGCCGATCTGCTGGCAGCGCCGGTTCGCGATGTAACGCAGATATTCCTTGAACATCGCGGCATTGAGCCCCAGCACGCCGCGCGGCATCGTGTCTTCGGCGTAGCGGTACTCGAGCTCGACCGCTTTCACCATGAGGCTGCGGATCTCGTCCCTGAACTCCGGCGTCCACAGCCGTGGATTCTCCAGCTTGATCTGGTTGATCAGATCGATGCCGAAATTGCAGTGCATCGATTCGTCGCGCAGGATGTACTGGTACTGCTCGGCGGCCCCGGTCATCTTGTTCTGGCGGCCCAGCGCGAGGATCTGCGTGAAGCCGACGTAGAAGAAGAGCCCTTCCATGATGCAGGCGAACACGATCAGGCTCTTCAGCAGCCGCTGATCGTTCTCGAGCGTGCCGGTCTTGAACGCCGGGTCCGTGAGCGTCTCGATGAACGGGATCAGAAACTGGTCCTTGGCCCGGATAGACGGGATTTCGTTGTACGCGTTGAAGACTTCGCCTTCGTCGAGCTGCAGGCTTTCGACGATGTACTGATACGCGTGCGTGTGGATCGCTTCCTCGAACGCCTGGCGCAGCAGGTACTGGCGGCACTCGGGCGCGGTGATGTGGCGATAGGTGCCGAGCACGATGTTGTTCGCCGCGAGCGAGTCGGCCGTGACGAAAAAGCCGAGATTGCGCTTGACGATCCGGCGCTCGTCCTCCGAGAGGCCATTGGGGTCTTTCCACAGCGCGATGTCACGGCTCATCTGGATTTCCTGCGGCATCCAGTGATTCGCGCACGCGGACAGGTACTTCTCCCACGCCCACTTGTACTTGAACGGCACGAGCTGGTTCACGTCCGTCTGGCCGTTGATCACGCGCTTGTCGGCAACGTTGACGCGCCGCAGGCTCGGCGCGGCGTCTTGCGCTGCGGCCGGCGCGGACGGCTCGTGCAGGGCTCCCGCCCCCGCTGCGACCCCTGGGACGGCGCTGCCGGCGCCTTGTTCTTCGAACTGCAGCATCGTTTCTCTCCTGTCGATTCTCGTTGGACCGTCGTTCGTCGTTTTAGTTAGCGAGCGCTCGCAACCCCGTCATTGGCATGCCTCGCATTCGGGATCGTCGATCGCGCAGAACTTGGGCTCCGCGGCCCCTGCCATGGCGACCCCGCCGTCCGCCGGCACGGCATTCAACTGCCCGGCGCGTCCGGTGGACTTCTCGGCGGACGTGGCTCCCAGGGTGCGCAGGTAATACGTCGTCTTCAGCCCCCGCAGCCACGCGAGCTTGTAGGTGTCGTCGAGCTTCTTGCCCGATGCCCCGGCCATGTAGATGTTCAGCGACTGCGACTGATCCACCCATTTCTGGCGCCGCGCGGCGCATTCAACGAGCCAGCGCGGCTCGATCTCGAACGCGGTCGCATAGAGGCTGCGCACGTCCGGCGGGATGCGGTCGATCTTCGAGAGCGACCCGTCGAAATACTTCAGATCCGCGATCATCACCTCGTCCCACAGGTTGAGCTTCTTCAGATCGCGCACGAGGAACTCGTTGACCACGGTGAACTCGCCCGAGAGGTTCGACTTCACGTACAGGTTCTGGTACGTGGGCTCGATGCACTGGGACAGTCCCGTGATGTTCGCGATGGTCGCGGTCGGCGCGATCGCAAGGCAATTTGAATTGCGCATGCCGACCTGTTTCACGCGATGGCGCAGCGCGTCCCAGTCGAGGCTCGACGTGAGGTCGCACTCGACGTAGCCGCCACGCTCCGATTCGAGCAGCTTGATCGTGTCGTGCGGCAGGATGCCGCGGTCCCACAGCGAGCCTTTGAACGTCGAGTACGGCCCGCGCTCTTCCGCGAGATCGGTCGAAGCCCAGTACGCGGTGTAGGCGACCGCTTCCATCGAACGGTCCGCGAACTCGACCGCCGCCGACGAGCCGTACGGAATGCGCAGCAGGTGCAGGCAGTCCTGGAAGCCCATGATCCCGAGACCGACCGGGCGGTGCTTGAAATTCGAGTTGCGCGCCTTGTTGACGTTGTAGAAGTTCAGATCGATCACGTTGTCGAGCATGCGCATCGCGGTGCCGATCGTGCGCTTGAGCTTCTCCCGGTCCATGCGGCCGCTGGAGAGGTCGAGGTGCGCCGGCATGTTGACCGAGCCGAGATTACAGACCGCGATTTCGTCGGCGCCCGTGTTGAGTGTGATCTCGGTGCACAGGTTGGAGCTGTGCACGACGCCGACGTGGCTCTGCGGGCTCCTCAGGTTGCACGGATCCTTGAAGGTGATCCACGGGTGCCCCGTTTCGAACAGCATCGAGAGCATCTTGCGCCAGAGCTGCACGGCCGGGACCTTCTTGTAGAGCTTCAATTCCCCGCTCGCGACCTTCGCTTCGTAGCCGACATACGCGCTCTCGAACGCCTTGCCGAACTTGTCGTGCAGGTCGGGAACGTCGGAGGGCGAGAACAGCGTCCACTCGGCGTTCTCCATCACGCGCTTCATGAAGAGATCCGGCACCCAGTTCGCGGTGTTCATGTCGTGCGTGCGGCGGCGGTCGTCGCCGGTGTTCTTGCGCAGCTCGAGGAACTCTTCGATGTCCAGATGCCAGGTCTCGAGGTACGAGCACACCGCGCCCTTGCGTTTGCCGCCCTGGTTCACGGCGACCGCGGTGTCGTTCACCACCTTGAGGAACGGCACCACGCCCTGGGACTTGCCGTTCGTACCCTTGATGTGCGAGCCCAGCGCGCGCACCGGGGTCCAGTCGTTGCCGAGACCGCCGGCGTACTTCTGGAGCAGCGCGTTCTCCTTGATCGCTTCGTAGATGCCGTCGAGGTTGTCGGAGACGGTCGTGAGATAGCAGCTCGCGAGCTGCGAGCGGCGCGTTCCGGAATTGAAGAGCGTCGGCGTCGAGCTCATGAAGTCGAAGCTCGAGAGCACGTTGTAGAACTCGATCGCGCGCGCTTCGCGCTCGGCCTCGGGCTCGTTCAGCGCGAGACCCATGGCCACGCGCATGAAGAAAATCTGCGGCAGCTCGATCCGGCGCCCGCGGATGTGCAGGAAATAGCGGTCGTACAGGATCTGCAGACCCAGATACGTGAACTTCAGATCGCGGTTCGCGTCGAGCGCCGCGCCCAGGCATTTCAGGTCGTATCCGGCAAGCCGCTCGTCGAGGAGCTCGGCGTCGATGCCCTGTTTCACGAACTGCGGCAGGTATTCGGCGTAGCGAGTGTGCATCTCCCCCTGGGTTGCTTCTTCGCCGAGCGTCTCGAGCCTGAGCGAATGCAGCAGCAGGCGCGCGGTGACGTAGCTGTACCCCGGATCCTGCTCGATCAGCCCGCGCGCCGCGAGCACCAGCGACTTGCGCACTTCCTCCATCGGAACGCCGTCGTAGAGGTCGCGCTGCACCGCTTCCATGACCGGCGCGGCGCTCACTTCGGATCCGAGGCCTTCGCAGGCGGTGTGCACCAGGGCCGTGATCTTCGCCAGGTCGAGCGGCTGCGAGACCCCTTGGTCGACGACGTTCAGCGCCGGACGCGCGGCATCGCGCTCGCCCGCCTGCTTTTCACGCAGCTTCGCGCGCTCGCGCGCGCGCTCTTCGCGATACAGCACGTACGCGCGGGCGACGTTATGCTCGCCGGCGCGCATCAGCGCGAGCTCGACCTGGTCCTGGATGTCCTCTATGTGGAACGTCCCGCCCGAGGGCTGGCGACGCACCAGCGCATGCACGACGGCATCGGTCAACCGCGCCACCTGCTCGCGCACGCGCGCCGAAGCCGCCCCCGTGCCGCCGTTCACGGCCAGGAACGCCTTGGTCACGGCGATCGAGATCTTGGGGGGCTCGAAGCCGACCACCGCCCCGTTGCGCCGTATGACTTTGTATTCGGCGTAATCGCGGGTCGGACCTTCGGCCGCATCAGGAGTCGTAAAACCGGGAATCGGGGTGACGGCGGCCGTATCGCTGGCTAGTTGCATGCGGTTAACTCCTTGATCGTTTTTTGGCTTTTTCAAACCGGGGAAGGTCGCGGAGGTCCTCCCCTCCTGAACCACAATATGTTGTGGTTTGATCCCTGTTTCAAACGAATTCTAGTAGCGATTTTCGAAACGTCAATAGCTTTTAGAAGAAAAAAACAGGGCTTTTTTTTTGCTGCGCTGCAGGCGTAAAAACTGCCGCATGCCGCCCGCCGGAGCGGCCCCAAGGTCAGGTGCCGATCAGCGCCCGAAAACGCGTCCAGTCGAAGTGCGGTCCGGGGTCGGTCTTGCGCCCGGGCGCAATGTCGGAATGCCCGACGATATCGACGATGGAATAACGGGTGCGCAGCGCGTGCGTCAGAGCGGCGAGAGCGCCGTACTGAACGTGCTCGAATGGAACGTCGTCAGCGCCTTCGAGCTCGATACCGACGGAGAAATCATTGCAGCGCGAGCGGCCACGCCATGTGGACTCGCCGGCGTGCCACGCGCGTTGCGCGCACGGCACGAACTGCGTAATGGCGGCGTCGCGGCGCACGAGGAAGTGCGCGGACACGCGAAGGCACGCGATGCAGGCGTAGTAAGGGTGCGCCGAAGCGTCGAGACGGTTCGTGAACAGCTCTTCGATTCCGGGCCCGCCGAATTCTCCCGGCGGCAGGCTGATCGCGTGCACCACGATCAACTCAATCGGGACGCCCGCCGGCCGCTCGTCGCGATTGGGCGAAGCGATGAACCGCACGCCGCGCGCGATGCCGCTCGGATCGATCTCGATCTGAGGAGCGCCGCTTGTGCGCCCGGTCAATGCTTGGCGTCGAGCTCGTCCTTGATACCGAGCCGCTCCATGCGATAGCGCAGTGCGCGAAACGTGATGCCGAGGACTTTTGCGGCGGCCGTGCGGTTGTAGCGCGTCTGCTCGAGTGCATCGAGGATCGCCTTGCGTTCGATCGCGTCCAGCCGCTCCTGCAGCGGCAGCCCGCCGAGCTCCGCGCCTTCTTCGGCCGGCGTGCGTGGAGCAAGCTGCAGGTCGCCCGCTCGGATTTCATCGCCCGTGGCGAGCGCGAGCGCGCGCTCGAGCACGTTTTCGAGCTCGCGCACGTTGCCCGGAAAATCGTAGCGCGCGAGCTCGGCCGCGGCTTCGGCCGAGAGCTTCGTCGGCTCGCCTTGCGCGCTCTGCCGCGCAAGGATCGCTGCCGCGAGCACCGGGATGTCTTCGCGCATCTCGCGCAAGCTGGGCATCCTGAGCTCGATCACGTTCAGCCGGTAATAGAGATCCTGCCGGAACGCGCCGCCCTTCACCTCGTCACCGAGGTTGCGATGCGTCGCGCTGATGATGCGCACGTCCACGGGCTCCTCCGTGGTCGCGCCGACCTTGCGCACCTTTTTCTCCTGGATCGCGCGCAGCAGCTTCACCTGCATCTGGAGCGGCAGGTCCGCGACTTCGTCGAGAAAGAGCGTCCCGCCGTTCGCCGCCTGGAAAAAGCCGTCGCGGTCCGCCACGGCGCCGGTGAAGGCGCCCTTCCTGTAGCCGAAGAATTCGCTCTCCATGAGCGTCTCGGGAATCGCGCCGCAGTTCACGGCGACGAACGGGCCGTCGCGCCGCGAGCCCTTGAGGTGAACCAGACGCGCCGCGAGCTCCTTGCCGCTGCCGGATTCGCCGGTCACGTGCACGGGCGCCTGGCTGCGGGCGAGCCGGTCGATGAGCGCGCGCGTCGCCTGCATCACGGGGGAGACGCCGATCAGCACCGGAACGTCGGCTGCGCCGGCGCGCTCGTCCTCGGGCGCGGTGCGCTCCGGCGGCGTCGAGAGCTTGAGCGCTGAGCGCACGAGCGCCCGCAACTGGTTCAGCGAGACGGGTTTCGCGAGGTAGTCGAAAGCGCCGGCTTTGAGCGCGGCCACCGCGTTCTCGGCGCTGCCGTGCGCGGTGATGACCGCCACCGGCAGATTCGGATGGTGCTTCGAGACGTATGCGAGGACGCCGAGACCGTCGCCATCCGGCAGCCGCATATCGGTCAGGCACAGCTCGTACTCGTTCTTGCCGAGCAGCGCCAGCGCTTCCGAAGCCGTGCCGGCACAATGCGCCTCCAGCCCCATGCGCGTGAGCGTCATCCCGAGGAGCTCGCGGATGTCAGCTTCATCGTCTACGACGAGTACCTGGCTCTTGGTCATGACGCGTGCACGGCCGCCCTGCAAAGCACCGAGAACCGCGCGCCGGTCGGCGTCTCGACGTACTCGAGCCGCGCGTTGTTGGCCTCGCACACCTCGCGCGCGATATAAAGGCCGAGGCCGGTGCCGCCGCTCGCCGTCGTGAAGAACGGCTCGAAAAGTTGGGGGCGTAGCTGCTGCGGCACGCCGGGCCCGTCATCGATCACGTCCAATTTTACCGTGGCCTCCGCCGCATCCAGGGCGACGACGATGCGTATGCTGCCCTTCTGCCGGCTGCAGTGGCGTGCGGCGTTGCGGCACAGATTCCACATCACCTGGTTCAAATGGCTGCGGTCGAAGAGCACGTCGGGATCGGCGCGGAGCTCGATCTCGAACACCCCGGGATCGAGCTTCTCGATCTGGCAGAACTGCTCGACGAACGTTTTCAGGTACTCGACCAGATTGAAGCTCTCGCGGTGGGCGCTGTCGCTGCGCTTCAACCTCAGCACGTCGTTGACCATCCGGTCCAGCCGCTGGCTGTTGTCCTGGATGATCTTCACCAGCCGCCGGGCGGTATCGCTCACCTCGGGCTCTTCCTGCAGGAGCTCCGCGGCGTGGCTGATGGCCCCGAGTGGATTGCGGACCTCGTGGGCGATGTTCGCGGTGAGGCGTCCGAGCGCCGCCAGCTTCATCTGCCGTGCTTCGGCCTGTATGCGCGTACGGTCCTCGAGGAAGATCACGGCGCCGGCGCTGCGCCGCGCGCCGACCGGCACGAAGCGTGCGCCCGTCGCGCGGGCGATCGTGACGTCGGCGGCGGCGACCGGCTCCTGCTCGTGCGCGCGCCACGCTTCGAACCGGCGGTTGAGCGCGGGGGCATATTGCGCCAGTGAGACGTCGCGGCGTCCCCACAGCGGCCCCAGGATGCGTTCCGCCCGCGTGTTGAACTGCCGGATCACGCCCTGCCCGTCGACCACCAGCACCCCGTCCTGCATGTCGTGGATCACGTGCTCGCTCACCTGAGCCATGTTCTCCAGATCGATCTCGCGCTGGGCGGCGAGCTTTTCGCTCGCGACGGCATACTTCGCCAGCGCGTGGGCCAGCCAGGCGACGGTGAAGTAGCCGGTCGCCAAGAGCCCCGCCTGCGCGTACTGCACGGTCCACGCGTCGTAATGCAGGACGTCGTAGGTGTGCTGCAGCAGCACCGCGATGCTCGCGAGCGCGGCATAGAAGAGCGTGAGCCGCCCGCGCGCGATCAGCCCGGCGGCGGCGAGGGTGGTCAGGAGCAGCAGCCCGAGCCCGCTGGAAATACCACCGCTTGCGTGCGTGAGCAGCGAGATCGCCACGATGTCGACGCTCACCTGTATCGAAAGCTGGAGGTCGAAACGCCAGCGCACGCGGATGAGCCCGAAGTACAGCAGGCTGAACGCGCAGTAGACGCCTGTTATCCAGACGTACAGCCCGTAATCGCGCGAGCCGAATGGCAGCGTGTGGCCCCACGCCGCGGCCATCACGAGGAGCAGCACGGCGCCGACGAGGCGGTAGACGTTGAAGTAGAAGAGCGAGCGCCAGAACGCCTGCGCGCTCGCTGTGCTCGGGCGTGCGGAGCGGACCGCCGGCGCGATCAGGGGTTCGACGGCGGTCACCATGACGAGGTCGCTCCGCGCGCCGTCAGTCGGGCTTCTGGTGGAGTCGCCGGTGCTCCGGCGTGCAGAAGAACGCGCCCTCGCTCGCGAGGCTTTCGCTGCGCGGCAGATGCACGCCGCACTGCGCGCAGCGCACCATGTCCTCGGCCGTACGACCGCGCCGTGCCCCGCGCGATGCGCTGCCGGCTTTTCGCTTGTAGGCTTTGAATATCCAGTACGCGGCCACGAGGACGAGTACCAGCACGAGATATTTCAATCGTCCCCGACCGACCCAAACAGATTGATCGCCTAGTCTGCCCCAAGGGCGGGGCAGCGTCGAGAGGCGCACTTCACGCGCGCAGGGCAAAAGAAGATGGTCGGGGTGAGAGGATTTGAACCTCCGACTCCTGCGTCCCGAACGCAGTACTCTACCAGGCTGAGCTACACCCCGAGATTGCTTTAAGCGCGCGTCGAAGAGGGAATTGAAGAACCGCGAGCAAGCGCGCCGGCTAAAACGTTCGCGTCACCGCGAAGTCGGCCAATTGTAACAAATAATCGCGGTATCTGGACTGGCGCAGGCCTTCCAGCGCCTCACAGGCGGTGCGCGATTCGGCGCGCGCCTGCGTCCGCGCGTACTCGAGCGCGCCGGACGCGCGTATCGCTTCGAGCACCGGGCCGAGCTCCGCGATACCGCCCGTTTGAATCGCATGGCGCACGAGCGCCGCCTGCTCCCGGGTCCCGTGTTTCATCACGTAGATGAGCGGCAGCGTCGCCTTGCCTTCCGCGAGATCGTCGCCGACGTTCTTGCCGATGACCGAGTGATCGCCGGAATAATCGAGCACGTCGTCGATCAACTGGAAGGCGGTTCCCAGATGCGCGCCGTAGGCGGCCATGGCCGCCTCGATCTCGTCGCCCGTTTCGCCGAGGATCGCGCCCAGCCGCGTCGCCGCCTCGAAGAGCTTCGCGGTCTTGTAGCGAATGACCTGGAGGTAGCCCTGCTCGTCAATGTCCGCGTTGCGGCAGTTCATGAGCTGGAGCACCTCGCCCTCGGCGATCACGTTCGTCGCGTCGGCGAGCACCCGCAGCACGCGCATGTTCTCGACCGAAACCATCATCTGGAACGCCCGCGAATAGACGAAGTCGCCGACCAGGACCGCGGCGGCGTTGCCGAACAGCGCGTTCGCCGTCGGCTGACCCCGGCGCAATCCCGACTCGTCCACCACGTCGTCGTGCAACAGCGTGGCGGTGTGGATGAATTCCACGACCGCGGCGAGCTCGTGGTGGTGCGTTCCGCGGTAGTCGCAGGCACGTGCCGCCAACACCAGCAGCGCCGGGCGCAGACGCTTGCCGCCGCCGCCGATGATGTAATCGGCTATCTGGCGGATGAGCACCACGTCGGAGGTAAGCCGGCGCCGGATCACCTCATCGACCGCTTTCAGGTCGTCCGCGATGAACTCGCGCAAGGCATCTATGGTCACGACAGTGCGGGCTGACCGGCTACGTACACGGGGGGCTGCGGCGGGTGCATCGAGGCGGCCTCGCGTCGGCGGGGGGCAACGCTAAGCCTTTGAAAATCGGTATTTAGATGAGTAGCAGGCACCGATTATACCTTTGACGTGATGCCGTCGTTTTTGTAGAATGCGCGGTTTTCCCAATTGCGGTTCCTTAAGCGGGGTGCGGGTATGTATGCGGTCGTAAAAACCGGCGGAAAGCAGTACCGGGTCAGCGCCGGAGAGAAGCTGAAGGTCGAGAGCATCCCCGCGGACGTGGGCGCCGAGGTCGTGCTCGCC
>DASPNJ010000006.1:0-26307 GCA_035626595.1 Burkholderiales bacterium | reverse complement strand
TGCGCGATCGTTTCGGCATCGTTGCGCGGCTCGAGTTCTATACGCCCGCGGAGCTCACACGCATCGTGCAGCGCTCCGCGGGCCTGCTCGAGGTCGAGATCGACGCGTCCGGCGCGCACGAGATCGCGAGCCGCTCGCGCGGCACCCCGCGGATCTCGAACCGGCTGCTGCGCCGCGTGCGCGACTTCGCGGAGGTCAAAGCCGACGGCCACATCACGAAGGACGTCGCGGACAGCGCGCTCAAGATGCTCGACGTCGATCCCGCCGGCCTCGACGTCATGGATCGCAAGCTCCTGCACGCCGTGATCGACAAGTTCGGCGGCGGTCCGGTCGGCGTGGACAACATCGCGGCGGCCATCAGCGAGGAGCGCGATACGATCGAGGACGTGCTCGAGCCGTACTTGATCCAGCAGGGCTATCTCCAGCGCACGCCGCGCGGCCGCGTCGCGACCGCCGCTGCCTACCGCCATTTCGGCCTCGTGCAGCCGGGCCGCGCCGCCGCCCCCGAGCTGTGGGACGACGCGAAGAGCAGTGATTCGTAAGTTTGCCCGGCCGCGAGCCGTATTCGCCCGCATTGCGCCCGTTTGCTGCCATGGTTCGATGCCAGCATGAGCGGGCATGCGGTGCCCGAACCCTTTACGTTCCCGGTGCGCGTTTATTACGAGGATACCGACGCTGGCGGTGTCGTGTATTACGCGAACTATCTCAAGTACGCCGAGCGGGCGCGTACCGAATGGCTGCGCGACCTCGGCTTCGAGCAGGCCGCGCTCGCGCGCGTGCATGGCATTGTTTTCATGGTGCGTTCGGCTGCGATCGAGTATCTCAGGCCGGCGCGCTTCGATGACGCGTTGCAGGTGACTGTGGAACTCATTAAGGTGGGCGCCGGTCAGATCGATCTGGCTCAGCGCGTGCTACGAGGAGACGAGCCGCTCGCGCGACTGCAAGTAAAGATCGCGTGCGTGGCTCTGGGCACGATGCGGCCGGTGCGTATGCCCGCACCGCTTGCAGCAAGAATAAGGATGGCAGCTTGACTCCTACCGTTACACAAGACCTGTCCATCATCGGGCTGGTGCTGAATGCGAGCTTTCTCGTCCAGCTCGTGATGCTTGCGCTGCTGCTCGCGTCGCTCTTTTCCTGGTATTACGTCTTCATCAAGCGTTTTCAGTTGAAGCGCGCCGAGCGCCAGGCCGACGATTTCGAGAAGCAGTTCTGGAGCGGCGCCGAGCTCTCGGCGCTCTACCACCGCGCCAATGCATCGCGCGACGCCGGCAGCCTCGAGCGCATCTTCGAGGCGGGCTTCCGGGAGTTCACCAAGCTCACGCGGCAGGCCGGAATGGACGTGGCCGCGGTCATGGACGGCACGCGGCGTGCTATGCGCGCCACCTATCAGCGCGAGATGGACAACCTGGAATCGCATCTGTCATTCCTGGCATCGGTCGGATCGGTGAGCCCCTATGTGGGTCTCTTTGGCACCGTCTGGGGTGTCATGAACTCGTTTCGCGGCCTTGCCAATGCGACCCAGGCGACGCTTGCCGCGGTGGCGCCTGGCATCGCCGAAGCGCTGATCGCAACCGCGATGGGACTCTTCGCGGCGATCCCGGCGGTGCTCGCCTACAACCGGTTCTCCGGTGACGTGAACCGCCTCTCCATCCGGTTCGACTCGTTCATGGAGGAGTTCTCAAACATCCTCCAGCGGCAGATGCACTAGCCGGAGCGCGCATGTTCGTCCAGAAGCGCGGTGCGCGCAGACCCATGAACGAGATCAACGTCGTGCCCTACATCGACGTCATGCTCGTGCTGCTGGTCATCTTCATGGTGACGGCGCCGCTTATCACGCCGGGGCAGGTCGAGCTGCCGACCGTATCGAAGACGACGGTCCAGCCCGTGCAGCCGCTGGAAGTGTCGATCCGCACCGATCAGTCGCTGTGGCTGCGCGACCGCGCGCGCACCGGGTCGGCGGAACGACGCGTCTCGCGCAACGAGCTCATCAAGGAGGTGAAGGAGAAGCAGGCGCGCAACGCCGACCAGGCCGTCGTCATTTCCGCCGACAAGGATGTGCGCTACGAGGCGGTGCTGGAAGTGATGGACATGCTCCAGCAGAACCAGGTGCGCAAGATCGGTCTCCTCGCCAAGCCGCGGAGCCAATGACCTACGACGACTACGTCAGCGATCGCGAGCGCAAGATCGCGAAGTGGCTCACGATCGGCATGCACGTCGCGATCGTCGTGCTGTTCGTGTTCGGCGTGGCGTGGCAGCGGCGTTATACGGAGCCTGCGGCGATCGTCGATCTGTGGAGCACGGTGACGCCGCAACCGGCGCCGAGAGCCGTGCCGAAGGCCGAGCCCCGGCCGGAACCGAAGCCGCGGCCCGAGCCGAAGCCGCGGCCGGAGCCCCGCCCGGAGCCGAAGCCCGAGCCGCGGCCTGCGCCGAAGCCCGAGGTGAAGCCGATCCCGAAAGCGGACATCGCGCTCAAGGAAAAGCTGGAGAAGGAACGCAAGCTGAAAGAGCAGCAGGAGCTCGAGCGCAAGCGCGAGCTCGAGCAGCGGCGCAAGGAAGAGGAAAAGAAAAAAGCGCGTGAGCTCGAAGCGAAGAAGCTGGAAGAGGCGAAGCGCAAGCTCGAGCAGGAGCGCCTCGCGAAGGAGGCGGAAGCCAAGCGCATCGCGCAGGAGCAGGCGGACCTGAAAGCGCGGCTTGCCAAGGAGCAGGCGTCGGCGCAGCAGGGCGCCATAGACAAGTATCGGCGTCTCATCCAGGACCGCGTCCGCAGGAATATCGTCGAGCCGCCGAACCTGCAGGGCAACCCCGAGGTCGTATACGAGGTCCGGGTGTTGCCCGGCGGCGACATCCTGGAGGACACGTTGAGGCTCGCGCGCAGCAGCGGAAACCCGGCGTACGATCAGGCCGTCGCGCGCGCGATTCTGAAGTCTTCGCCGCTGCCGGTCCCCTCCGATCCGACTTTGTTCCAGCAGTTCAGGGACCTGAGACTGCCGGTTCGACCACGAGAGTGAAGATGAACGTGTTTCGCATCATCGAAGAGCGGTTTGCCCGAATCATCGTGTTGCTGGCTGTCGCGTTGGCGCTGGCCGCGCCCGCGGCGAATGCGGCGCTGACGATCGAGATCATCGGCAGCGGGGCGACGCAGATACCGATCGCGATCGCGCCGTTCCGCGACGAGCAGGGCCTGCCGACGCAGCTCACGTCGGTGATCACGGCCGATCTGGTGAGGAGCGGTTTGTTCAAGGCGGTCGATACCGGCGGCGTGGTGCCCGTTCCGCACGAGCCCGATCAGATCAGCTATCCGCAGTGGAAAGCGCGCGGCGCCGAGGCGCTGGTGATCGGCAACGTCGTGAACCGCGGCGGGCAGTACGAGATCAGCTTCCGACTGATGGACGTGCTCAAGGGCGCGCAGCTCACCGGCTTTCTGTACCGCGCAAACGCGGCGCAGCTCCGGCTGACGGCGCACAAGATCGCGGATGCGATCTACGAGAAGCTGACGGGTGATCCGGGCGTGTTCGCGACCAAGATCACGTACGTGGTGAAGCGCAGCGCCAAACGCTACGAGCTGCAGGTCGCCGATGCCGACGGTTACGATCCGCAGACCGTGCTCACCTCCACCGAGCCGATCATCTCGCCGTCATGGTCACCCGACGGGACGCGCCTCGCGTACGTCTCGTTCGAGAACCGCAAGCCGATCGTCTACGTGCAGACGCTCGCGACCAAGCAGCGGCGCGCCGTCGCGAATTTCACCGGCAGCAACAGCGCGCCGGCGTGGTCGCCCGACGGCCGGCGCCTCGCGGTGACGCTCACGAAAGACGGCGGCTCGCAGATCTACACGATACCCGCGGAGGGCGGCGCCGCCACGCGGCTCACGCGCAGCAATGCGATCGATACCGAGCCGAACTATTCGCCGGACGGTCAGTGGATCATCTTCACCTCGGATCGCGGCGGCGGTCCGCAGATCTATCGCATGTCGGCATCCGGCGGGCAGGCGCAGCGGCTCACGTTCGAAGGCAGCTACAACGTATCCGCGCGTCATAGCCCCGACGGCAAGAGCTTCGTGTTCATCCAGCGACAGGGCGGCCGCTTCAACGTCGCGATCCAGGATTTCGCGTCGCGCCAGATGCAGTTGCTCACGGACGGAGCGATCGACGAATCGCCGAGCTTCGCGCCCAATGGGCGCATGGTCCTCTACGCGAGTGACGTGAGGGGGCGTGGTATATTAGCTGCGGTGTCCAGCGATGGGCGCGTGAAGCAGCGTTTTACCGAGCAGGGAGGCGACGTGCGCGAGCCGGCGTGGGGGCCGCTCGTGAAATAAACCAACAATCACGAAGAATATCTGCAACCAGGGGAACACTGCTTTGAGGAGCGAAAGATGAAGCGATCAGTACTGGTGTGTGCGTTGGTGGGTGTGCTCGTCGGATGCGCGTCCACGCCTGAAGAACAGAAACCGGCCGAAACCGTAGACATCAAGCCTTCGGTGAGCCAGCCGACTCAGCCGAGCAAGCCGAGCACCGATCCGCGGGCCGGCGTCAGCAAGCCGCAGACCGTCGGCGGCGATCCCTTGGCGGCTCTCAAGGATCCATCCAACATCCTGTCCCGCCGCAGCATCTACTTCGACTACGACCAGTTCACGGTGAAGGAAGAGTTCAAGCCGGTCGTTTCGGCGCATGCCCGTTTCCTGTCGCAGCAGCGGTCGATGCGAGTGACCGTGCAGGGGAACACCGACGAGCGCGGCAGCCGCGAGTACAACCTCGCGCTCGGCCAGCGGCGCGCCGACGCCGTGAAGCAGATGATGACGCTGCTTGGCGCTCCGGCGGGCCAGATCGAGACGATCAGCTTCGGCGAAGAGAAGCCGCGCACACAAGGCTCGACCGAGCAGGCGTGGGCCGAGAACCGCCGCGCCGATATCGTCTACCAGGGCGAATAGCCTTTCCGCCCCTCGCCCCACGACCGTCGAGGGATTGGGGTGAGGGCCGCCCCGAGCAATGCGTATCCGATTCGTTCCATTCTTTCTGGGCATCGCGCTCACCTGCGCCGCGATGCCGTCGAGCGCCGCCCTCTTTGGCGACGATGTCGCGCGCAAGGGCGTCGCCGAGCAGCGCCAGCGCGTCGATGCGCTCTACACGCGCTACGAAGAGCTCGCCTCGCGTTTGACCAAGCTCGAGGACGCCGTGAAAGCATCGGGCGGCCAGTCGCAGCAATCGGTGCTCGAGATCGCCAATCAGATGCAGACCTTGCGCGACGAGCTGCGCGGCATGCGCGGTCAGCTCGAGGTGCTCGCGAACAACATCGAGGGCAACGCGAAGCGGCAGCGCGACATGTACGTCGATCTCGACACGCGGCTGCGCCGCTTCGAGCAGAGCGCGCCGCCGCCGGGGGCAGTGCCCCCTAGCGCCCCACCCGCCGGTGCCGCGCCGGCTGCGCCCGCGGCATCGGGTCCGCCGCCGGCCGGTGTCGCCGCGGCCGCAGCGGCCGCGGCTGCGGCGCCGCCCGCGGTCGATGAGACGCGCGCGTACGAAGCGGCGCAGGGCCAGCGCCGGATCGGCAACTATCAGGCGGCGGTCGCGGCGTTTCAGAGCTTCGTGCTGCAGTATCCGCGCAGTCCGCTCGCGCATCGCGCGCAGTACTGGATCGGCGATTCGTACTACAACCTGCGCGATTACAAGAACGCGATCGGCGCGCAGCAGAAGCTGATCGCCACGTATCCCGAGTCCGAATCGGTGCCCGACGCGATGCTCAACATGGCGAGCTCGTACATCGAGATGGGCGACATCGCTTCGGCGCGCAGGACCATGGACAACATCGTCGCCCGCTACCCGAGCAGCGAGGCCGCGGCAAAAGCGCGCCGGCGCCTCGCGTCGCTGCGCTGACTTAGACTTCCCTCCCCCCAGGGAGGTCGGAGTGCGGTGGAGTCCACATGCCTCCAGCAATCGTCCTGCTCTCCGGCGGCCTCGACTCCGCCACCACGCTCGCGATCGCGCGCGAGCGCGGCTACGCGTGTCACTGTCTCTCGATCGACTATGGCCAGCGCCATCGCGCCGAACTCGACGCCGCGGCGAGGGTTGCGCGTGCGCTCGGCGCCGCCGAGCACCACGTAACGCGGCTCGATCTCGCGGCGTTCGGCGGCTCGGCGCTCACCGACCGCGCGATCGCAGTGCCGGAGGCCGGCGTGCAGCCCGGCATTCCGGTCACCTACGTGCCGGCGCGCAACACGATCTTTCTCGCACTCGCACTCGCGTACGCGGAGGTGCGGCAGGCCGCCGATATTTTCTTCGGCGCTAACGCCGTCGACTATTCGGGCTACCCGGACTGCCGGCCGGAATACATGGGCGCTTTCGAGGCGCTCGCGAACCTCGCGACCAAGGCAGCGGTGGACGGTCACAGGCTCACGTTGCATACGCCCGTCATCGATCTGACGAAGGCGGACATCATCCGCCGCGGCCTAGCGCTGGGGGTGGATTATTCGCTGACCGTGTCGTGCTACCAGGCGACGGGCGAGGGACTCGCCTGCGGCCGCTGTGATTCATGCCGTCTTCGCCGCGCCGGCTTCGAGGCCGCCGGGATTCCCGACCCGACCCGGTACTCCTGAGCGTCCGCGCAGGGTGCGCATCCGGAAGCGTCACGTAAAATAGCGCCTCCGCGGAACCGCCGTCGGCTCCGCCGGTCGAACCGCACCGCCATGCAATTCGGCATCCATCAGCAGGTCCTCCTCTCGGTGTTCGCGCTCGCGTTCGCCATGGGCGCGATCGGCCAGAAAACGCGCTTCTGCACGATGGGCGCGGTCTCCGACTGGGTGAACATGGGCGACACCGGCCGGATGCGCTCGTGGGTGTTCGCGATGGCGATCGCGCTCGCGGGCGTCGTCGCGCTGGAAGCGGCCGGCGCGATCAATCTGGCGGCGGAGACGTTCCCGCCGTACCGCACCGCGAGCTTTGCGTGGCTGCGGTATCTGATCGGCGGATTTATGTTCGGCATCGGCATGACGCTCGCGAGCGGCTGCGGCAACCGCACGCTGGTTCGCATCGGCGGCGGGAACGTCAAATCGCTCGCGGTGCTCGCCGTTGCCGCCGTGTGCGCATACCTGATGATGTGGACGCCGCTTTACGAGACCGCCTTCATGCCATGGGTGCAGGCGACGACGATCAACCTCGCGGCGCATGACATCCCCACACAGGAAGTCGGCTCCATCCTGGCAGGGATGTTCGGGCTCGCGCCGTCGAAGAGTCTGAACCTGACGGTGTCGGCGCTGGTGGCGCTCGGCATGTTCGTGTGGGTATTGCGCTCGCGCGACTTTCGCGCGAGCTTCGACAACGTGCTCGGCGGCGCCGCGGTGGGTCTTGCAGTGCTGGCGGCGTGGTATCTGACCGGCGGCCCGATCGGTCAGGCATGGAAAGAAGCCGCCGAATTCGCCACGCAGGTGCCGAGCCGCGTGCAGACGCAATCGTTCACGTTCATCTCGCCGATGGGCGACAGCGTGCGCTATGTGATGGCGCCCGCGAACACCTCGCTCGTGAACTTCGGCGTCGTGGCGCTCGCCGGTGTGATACTCGGCGGATTTGCATATGCCGTCGTGAGGCAGGAGTTTCGCTACGAGCGCTTCTTCACGTGGAAGGACTTCGGCAGCCACGTGCTCGGCGGCGCGCTCATGGGAACGGGCGGCGTGCTCGCGATGGGCTGCACGGTGGGACAGGCGATCACCGGCGTGTCAACCCTCGCGATCGGCTCGATCCTCGTGTTCTTCGCCATCGTGATCGGCGCGGCCGGCACGATGAAGTATCAATACTGGCGAATGATGCGCGAAGCTTGATAAAATCACGCGCTTTTCCGGGCGGTTAGCTCAGTCGGTAGAGCAGCGGACTTTTAATCCGTTGGTCGGGAGTTCGAATCTCCCACCGCCTACCAAATCAGTCACGGAGGGACCCCCGTGGTTCCCTCCGTAACCTCCTTTCCTCGGCACAAAAGGGCCGGCATCACGCCGGCCCTTGTCGTTTCGAATCCGAGGCGACTAGATGAACGTGTAGTCGCTCGAATGAATCGCGGGTGCGTTGGGAAACGTCAGGATTTCCTGCAGCGTTCCGCCCGCGGAAACGATCTGCCAGTGCGTCGCATCGAGCTGCACGAACGTCGCGCCGTCCGCGGGGCTCCCGTAGCCGTTGAACACGAGCTGGTCTCCCGCCAGCGCGCCGTTACCGGCGAAGTCGCGCACGATGTCGCCGTTGGCCTGCTCGGTATCGAAAAAGAACGTGTCGTTGCCGCCTTCGCCGTACAGTTGGTCGATGCCGACGCCGCCATCCAGGAAATCGGCCCCGTTGCCGCCGTACAGCACGTCGTTGGCGGTATTGCCGCGAAGCTGATCGTCGCCGTTGGCGCCGACGAGCCAGTTGTCCTCCCCATTGCCGAGCACGTTGTCGTTGTGGGCGGAGCCGATGATGGCCTCGATCGAGCCCCATTCGTCGCCCGCAGCCTCCCCGGTGCTCGCTTCGATACTCGTCAAGTCAATCGATAGACCGATCACAGAGGCGCCGTAATGCGCATAATCGAAACCTGCTCCGCCATCGAGCACGTCTGCGCCCGGACCGCCGATCAGCACGTCGCCGCCGCCGAAGCCGGTCAGATGGTCGTCGCCGCCGTACCCGTACAGGTAATTCCTGCTATCCGTCCCGTTGATGGTGTTCGCAAGCGGATTGCCGGCGCCGGTGACGGCTGCGTCGGTGAGGTCGAGGTTTTCGGCGTTTGGATATAGCGTGTAGGACGGCGCCGTGCTGATGACGTGATCGGTACCTTGTCCTGCGAGCTCCGCGGTCACGTCAGCGCTCGAGTCGACGAAATAAAGATCGTCGCCGGGACCGCCAAACATCCGGTCGTTGCCGGTGCCGCCGTCCAGCGTGTCAGGATCGTTCCCCCCGATGAGCAGGTCGTTCCCCCCGCCACCCGATAGGTTGTAGCCACCCGCGTCACCCAGGAGCTGATCGTTGCCGGCACCGCCGACGAGCGTCCCGCCCGTGTTGTCGAATGCGGGACTCGGCTCGTTGTCGCCGACCCAGAGCTGGCTGCCGTTGTCGAAGATCACGTTCGTCGTCGTGATCGCGTAGGTGGGGATCGCGACGACGAGGGATTTGCCGCCGAAGCTGAACCGCGTGTTGTTTGCGTCGACCGACTGCACGAGCACGGAGTTCGCCGAAATCGCGAGGTTATCGAAGCGCAGTACATCGCCCGTGAAGTTGAACGGGCTGATTGGCCCTGTTTCAGTGGACCAGCGGAATACGGCCATGGCGGATTCTCCCCTGCTGTGTAACGGAACGAACGATCATACACGCGCTTGGTTGCGCCGCGTACCCAGGCAACCGCGGGCCATTCGCGAACGACCATTGCTTGAGCGGCCGCCGCGCAATGCCTAAACTCGTGGATCGCAGCCGCAGCGTCGCGGCAAGCCCCGAACAGTCGAGGACGCCATGAGCATGCCCGTCATCCGCATCGCGCCGAACAATCAGGTCTTCGACCTGCCCGTGACCGTCGGCATCGAACAAGGATTGTTCGAGGCCGCGGGTCTCGACGTGAAGTTCTCCGCGACACACGCGGACCGCGAGCGCGACGCCGTCGGCAAGCCGATCATGTCGCGGCTGAAGGAGCAGATGTTCGACTGCGGCTCGGCCGACAGCTACAACGTCTGCGAATGGGCGAGCATCGACCGCCTGGAGCGCGGCGCGCGCAGCGGGAACATCGCGGCGCTGCGTGCGGCCGTTGCCGCGCAGGCGATCCTCACGTTCGACGAACGTTTGCAGACGGCGCGGGACCTCGCCGACGTACCGATCGTCGTGCAGGAGCTCACGGGTTCGCATTACACGACGCTGCAGATGCTGGAGAGCGCGGTCGGAGCGGATCACGTCCGCATCGAGCATGGCGGGCTCCCCCAGATGCGCTGGGCCGCGCTCAGGAACGGCACTGCGCGCGCGATCACCGTGATGGAGCCGTTCATCAGCCTCGGGTTGAAGGCCGGCGCGCACATCATCGCGGCCTCGTTCTACCGCGGGGGTGAAGTGATCGCCGCGGACCTCACGCCGGAACAGCGCAAGGCCTATTACGACGCCGAGAACCGCGCTGTCGATCTCATCAACGGCGATTTCTACAAGTACGCGCACCACGTGACCGCCCATGCCAAAGGCGAGCTCGAGCCGCACGAGCTTTCGCGTGCGTTCGTCCGCTACAAGCACGTGGACTACTACGACCCGGCGCTCTTCAACCGCGCCTACGACTGGATGAAGGCGCGCGGACTCAGTCAGGGCCGTAGCGAGCACGCCGCGCTGGTGGTCGGCTGAGCCCCCGGTGGGCTGACGCCCGCCTCGACAAACCAATCGGCGTTGCGGCGTACGCGCATCGGCTGCGCGCGTCGAGTATCCTTGCACCTGCGTCGCAAGCGGCGGCTCACGCCCGCCCATGACATACAAAAGGCGCAGCCAGGGAAAAACAGATGCTGAGAACGTTGTGCTTCGTCGTCGTGCTGCTCATCGGCGCGAGCGCGTGGGCGCAAGCGCCCGATCCCGTTGCGGCGCCTTCCGCGGCGGAACAGCCGGAAGGCAAACCCGTAGCTGCGCCGCCGACTGCATCGGCGCCAGCCCCCGTCGAGGCCGCGGCCGGCTGGTGGGAGCGGCCGGGATGGTGGATCGCGATTCCGACATGGCTGCTCGCGCTCGCCGCGCTCGCGCTCGCGCTGTACACGGCCAGGCTCTGGAAAGCGACGACGAGCCTCCTCGACGAGAACGCAGGCACCGCGAAGAAGGAGCTGCGCGCCTACGTCGCGCTCGACGAAATCTTTTTCACCGAAACGGAAGACAGCGCCGCCGGCGAGCACAAGCTGCGCATCCGCAATTACGGCCAGACGCCGGCGTACGGGATGTCGATCTGGTGCGAGCGCGCGAGTCATCTGCCGCAGGAGGGCGTCAAGCCCTTCTACGATTCGCCGCTCGTCGACGGCCAGCTTCTGCACCCGGTGCAGGCCTACACGATCGGACTCGCAGCCGCGCCGCTGTACCGCATCGGCAAGCCCGGCTTTTTCACCTACGGGCGCATCATCTATCACGACGTATACCGGCAGTGGTGGGTGACGAAGTTCTGTTTTCGCTACGAAGGCGACGGCAGCTTCGTGCCGCACGGCGATTACAACGACGAGGAAGGGCCGTTCGAGAAGCGGCCGGCATAAGAACCGCGCGGACGCGTCCGCGCCACACACGAGGAGAGCGAAAGTGAAGCACGTGTTGCAGATGCTGTTGCTGGGCGTTGCGTTCGCCTGCGGGGCCGCGGGCGCCCAGTCATATCCGGCTAAGCCGGTGCGCATCATGGTCGGCTACGCGCCTGGCGGCGGGGTGGACACGACCGCGCGCATGGTCGGTCAGGCGCTCGGCGAGCTGTGGGGCTCGACGGTGATCATCGAGAACCGGCCGGGCGCGGCCGGCAACATCGCGACCGAGTTCACCGCCAAGGCGCCGCCGGACGGCTACACGCTCGTGCTCTGCAACATCGGCTCGCACGCGGTGACGCCCGCGCGCTTCAGGAAGAAGCTCACCTACGATCCGGTGCGGGACTTCGCATTCGTCTCGATGATCGGCGGGGTGCCGAACCTGTTCATGGTGCACCCGTCCTTTCCGGCGAAAACGCTCAAGCAGTACATCGCGTACGCGAAGGCGCATCCCGGCAAAGTGAGCTTCGGCTCCTCGGGCGTCGGTGCGTCCCCGCACCTGTCGATAGAGCTCATGAAGATGATGACCGGCATCGACATCGTGCACGTGCCGTACAGAGGCGCCGCGGTGGCGCTGAGCGACGTCATCAGCGGGCACATCGAATCGTCGGTCGGCAATCTCGCCGGCGCCCCGCTCGCGGCCGTGAAGTCGGGGCGCGTGCGCGCGCTCGGCGTCACCTCCGGGCGGCGCAACAAGCAGCTCCCGGACGTGCCGACATTCGCCGAGTCCGGCGTGGCCGGCTTCGATGTCACGGGGTGGTATGGCATCTGCACGCAGTCCAAGGTTCAGCAGGCGGTTTTGACCAAGCTCAACGCCGACCTGCACAAGATCCTGAACGGCCCGCTCAAGCAGCGTCTGGAAGATCAGGGCATCGACGTGACGCCCACGAGCTCGGAGCAGTTCGCCGCCCACGTGCAGAAGGAGATCGAGCGCTGGACGAAGGTGGTGATCGCCGCGAAGCTCGAGGCGGAATAGTCGCCATGCCATAGGAGCGAGCGATGGAGCTGCTGGTACTGCTGTTCCTGTTCGTCCTGAACGGTTTTTTCTCGATGTCCGAAATGGCCGTCGTGTCCGCGCGCAAGGCGCGCCTCCAGCAGCTCCATGACGAGGGACACGCCGCCGCCGGCGCGGCGCTCGAGCTCGCGAATAATCCCGGTCATTTTCTGTCGACCATCCAAGTCGGCATCACCGTGATCGGCATCGGCAGCGGCGTGTTCGGCGAAGCGAAGCTCTCGGCGCAGGTCGCGCAGTGGCTCGCCCAATGGCCGCTGCTCGCGCCGCACGCCGAGGGTATCGCCGTCACCCTCGTGATCGCGGGGATCACGCTCGGCTCGCTCGTGATCGGCGAGCTCGTGCCCAAGCGGCTCGCGCTGGTGAACCCGGAGGCGGTGGCAAGCTTCGCCGCGCGGCCCATGGGATGGCTCACCGCGCTCGTGTACCCGATCGTGCGCGGCTTGAGCGCGATCACCGACGGCGTGCTGAAGCTGCTGGGGCGCCGCGACATCACCAGCCCGCCGGTCACCGAGGAAGAGATCCGCGTGCTCATGGAGCAGGGCACCGAGGCCGGCGTGTTCGAGGAGCACGAGCATCAGCTCGTCTCGCGCGTCTTCCGCATGGACGAGCTGCGCAGCTCCGCGATCATGACGCCGCGCACCGATCTCGTTTACCTCAACCTCGACGATACGCGCGAAGCGCTCGTCGCTCGCATGGCCGAATCGCCGCACTCGCTGTTTCCGGTGGTGCGCGGCGATCTGGACACCGTCGAAGGCATCGTGTCTTCGAAGGAGCTGCTCGTCGATCTGCTGAAGAGTGCGGCGCTCGATCTCCAGGCGCGCCTCGTGAAGCCGCTCTACATTCCCGAGTCGCTGACCGTCACAGAAGTGTTGCGCGCGTTCAAGCAGCACCGGCAGACGATGGCGCTGATCGTGAACGAATACGGCGAGCTGCAGGGACTGGTGACGCTGCACGACGTTCTCGAAGCGCTGGTGGGCGATATCGGCCATGCCGACGAGGAAGGCGACGCCGACGTCGTCAAACGCGCCGACGGGTCGCTGCTGATCGACGGCGGCGTCGGCATAGACCGTCTGAAGCAGGCGCTCTCGATCGAGGAAGCGCTGCCGGAAGAAGACACGGGCACCTACAACACGCTCGGCGGCTTCGTCATGCTGCAGCTCGGGCGCGTGCCGCAGGTCGCGGACAGCTTCGAATGGGGCGGATACCGCTTCGAAGTGGTGGACATGGACCGCAATCGCGTCGACCGCCTGCTCGTCTCGCGCATCCCGGCGCCCGCGCCCGCCGAACCCCTGGGCTGATCAACCGAAAGGAAAAGAGGTTTCGCAGGGAACATGGGCATCCGGTAGGGTTGCCCATGGTGGGTTTCCCTGTGAGTCGTTTACCGGCCGAGGCGGGCTGCCGAATGGCAGCCCGGTTAACGATTTGTAACAATATTTTCGGGAACGAAAGCTGCCGCGTCGGCTACCATTCCCGCGTTACCAGAGGGTTCACCCATGAACACGACGAAAGCTGCGATTCTGGCCGCCGCGCTGCTGGGCAGCTCCGTCCTCGCGACCGACGCCGACGCGCACCGCCGCCACCGCCACCATCACCATCACGGAAACATCGGTATCTGGTTCGGCGCACCCGTCTACTATCCGCGCTATCACTACTACCCGCGCTACTACTATCCGCCTGCCGTCATAGCGCCGGCGCCCGCGTACTACCCGCCGCCGACCTACATCGAGCAGTCGGCGCCCGCGTCCGGTTCCACGAGCTACTGGTACTACTGCCGCGACAGTCAGGCGTATTACCCGTACGTCCAGCAATGCGCGTCGCCGTGGCAGCAGGTGGTGCCGAATTCGGCGCCGCCGTCGTGAGCACGAAATGACGCTGATACGCGCGGGTTTGGCCGCGATGGCGCTGGTGGTCGCCGGCTGCACGACAATGCCGAGTGGCCCGAGCACGATGGCGCTGCCCGGCACGAACAAGGGTTTCGACCAGTTCCGTTATGACGACGGCGCGTGCCGCCAGTACGCCAGCGACGCGATCGGCGGGCAGACCGGCGGCCGCGCGCAGGAAGAGACGGCGGTGAAAAGCGCCGTGGCGGGCGCGGTGATCGGCGCGCTCCTCGGCGGCGCGATCAACGGCGGTCATGGCGCCGGCGTCGGTGCGGCCGTCGGCGGTGCGGCGGGCGGCCTCGCGGGTGTCAGCGCTGGCGAGGTCTCGGCTTATGACGCGCAGCGCCGCTACGATCAGGCGTACCAGCAATGCATGTACGGCAAGGGCCACCGCGTCGCGGTGAGCGGCCGCGTTGCGCCGCCCGGCTATGCGGCGCCGCCTCCACCGCCGCGTTACAGCTACACGCCGCCGCCGCCGCCTTCGAGCCACCGCGCGCCACCGCCTCCGACAGCCGGCCCGTACATTCCGCCCCCCGGCTCAGCACCGGGCTGGTAACACCCGCCTCGAGCGTGACCCGCGCCTGAAAAGGAGGAAAGCTCTCCTTCCCTTCCCTCTCAACGGCAGGGTTACGATGGAGGGGATGCTTGCAGGGCGTCGAACGCCTGCTCGAGGTCCGCGATAAGATCGTCCGGATCTTCCAAACCGATGTGCAGCCGCAACGCCGGGCCGCCGGGCGACCATGTCGTGGCGCTGCGATGCGCATCGGCGTGCACGACCGTGACGAGACTCTCGTAGCCGCCCCAGCTCGAGCCGATGCCGAAGAGCCTGAGCGCATCGACGCACGCGGCGAGCGCTTCCGCGGGCACCGGCTGCAGGACCACTGCGAAGAGCGACGCCGCCCCTTCGAAATCGCGCTGCCAGAGGGTATAGCCGGCGTCGCCCTGCAGCGCGGGGTGGATCACGCGCTTCACCTCGGGCCGCTGCTGGAGCCAGCGCGCGACGCGTATGCCGTTCGCCATCTGCTGTTTCATGCGCACGCCGATCGTGCGAAAGCCACGCAGCGCGAGATAACAATCATCCGGGCTCGTGCTGTATCCGTAATCGCTGATCGTCCGGCGCACCGGCACCCAGCAGCGCTCGTTCGCCACGACGAGCCCGATCATCACGTCCGAATGGCCCGAGATGTACTTCGTCGCGGCGTGCACCGATACGTCTACGCCATGCTCGAACGAGCGGAAGAAGTACGGCGTGCCCCAGGTATTGTCGGCGAGCACGACGGCGCCGCGCGCATGAGCCGCTTCGGCGATCGACGGGATGTCCTGCACTTCGAAAGTAAGCGAGCCGGGTGATTCGCAGAACACGACGCGCGTATTGTCCTTGATGAGCGCAGCGATGCCGGCGCCGATCAGCGGGTCGTAGTATTCGACCTCGATGCCGTTCGGCCGCAGCTGGCGCTCACAGTAATTGCGGGTCGGCGCATACACCGAGTCGGTGACCAGCAGGTGATCGCCGCTTTTCACGAAGGCGCCGATCGCCGAGGCGATGGCGGCCAGCCCCGATGGCACGGCGGCGGCGCGAAAGCCGCCTTCCATGCGCGCGACGGCTTCTTCCAGCGCGAAGGTCGTCGGCGTGCCGTAGCGGCCGTAGCGCACGACCTTCTCGCCTTCCGCGGGCCGCTGTTCGTACGACGCGAGATTCGGGTAGATGACGGTGGACGTGCGGAACACCGGTGTGTTCACCATGCCGTCGTAGCGGCCGGGATCGCGTCCGACATGTGTGAGCAGAGTGTCTTTCTTCATGGGCCAGACCCTTTTGAGCTATCCTCCACGGGCGTGGGCAACGCCCACCGCCCCCACCGGAGCATACATGGAGCACCACCATCTGTTCGAAGTCGAAGGTGCGTGCGTTTCGCGCCTGGAAGACCTTCGACTCATTACCGGCGCCGGGACCTACGCATCCGACTGGAGCCTGCCGGGACAGCTCTACGGGCACTTCGTGCGCTGCGACCGGGCGCACGCGAAGATCGTCTCGATCGACGCCGATGCGGCGCTGAGAGCGCCGGGCGTGGCCGGCGTGTATACCGGCGAAGACGCGGTCAAAGCGGGCTACACGCGCCCCGCGATCTTTCTCAATTTCCCCGGCAAGGAGGGCATGCAGGCGCGCATTCCGGAGCGTCCGGCGCTCGCGCACGGGTGCGTGCGTTTCGTCGGAGAGCCGGTCGCGCTGGTCGTCGCGGACTCGCCGCTCGCCGCGCAGGACGCGGCCGAGTTGATCGAGATCGAGTACGAAGAGCTGGCCGTCGTGATCGACCCCGAGAAGGCGCTCGCGCCGGGTGCGCCGCTGCTGCACGACGACGTCTCCGGCAACATGCCTTTCGAATTCGAGGCAGGCGATGCCGCCGCGGTCGATGCGGCTTTCGCGAAGGCCGCGCACGTGACGAAGGTGAAGGTGGAGTCGAACCGCGTCGTGCCGAGCCCGATGGAGCCGCGCGCGTGCCTCGTCGCGTACGACGCGAACGCCGACGACTACACCGTGCACGTGTGCGTGCAGGGCGTGAACATGATGAAGCGGCAGCTCGCCGCGTATACCCGGCTGCCGGAGGAGAAGTTCCGGGTCATGGCGCGCGACGTCGGCGGCGGCTTCGGCCAGCGCAGCACGGCATACGGCGAGTACTGCGCGCTGCTCATCGCCGCGAAAGCGACCGGCAAGCCGGTGAAGTGGGTGTCGAGCCGCACCGAAGCGTTTCTCTCCGATACGCACGGCCGCGGCAATATCGTCGAGGCCGAGCTCGCGCTCGACGGTGACGGTCGGTTTACTGCGATGCGGCTCGACTGGATCGCCGACATGGGCGGCTACGTCACGCCCGCCGGTCCGGTGAGCCACATCCGCAATCCCGCGACGTGCCTCACGGGCGTCTATCGCATTCCGGCGCTGTACGGCCGCTGGCGCCTGGCGCTCACCAACACCGCGCCGATTGCGGCCTATCGTGGCGCGGGACGTCCCGATATCGCGTACGTGATCGAACGGCTGGTGAGCGCGGCCGCGGCGGAAACCGGTGTCGATGCCGCCGAGCTGCGCCGGCGCAATTTCATTCCGGCGGACGCCTTTCCGTACAAGACGCCGACCGGCTCGACGTACGACAACGCCGATCTGCCGGGACTGCTCGCGAAAGCGCTCGATGTGGCGGACTGGAGAGGCTTCGCGAAGCGCCGCGCCGCGACCGAGAAATCGGGCAAGCTCCGCGGCCTGGGCATTGCGACGGTGATCGAGAACACCGGCGCGGGCATGTATCCCAAGGACGAGATCGAGCTCGAGGTCGATGCGAACGGCATCGTCACCGCGTACTCGGTCGCGCATTCACAGGGCCAGGGTCACGAGACCACTTTCGCGATGATGGTCGCGAAGCGTCTCGAGATCCCGGCCGAGCGCGTGCGCGTGCGCGAAGGTGTCCAGGGCAGGACGATCGTCGGCAATCACACCGGCGGGTCGCGCACGATGGTCGGCGCCGGCACCGTGTGCCACATGGCAGCCGAGAAGCTCGTGCAGCAGGGCACCGCGCTCGCGGCGGAAGAGCTCGGGCTGGAGCCTTCGCAAGTGACGTACTCGAACGGCGAGTTCAAAGGGCCGGAACCCGGCATGACGCTTTCACTCGCGGAGCTGGCGAAGCGCCGGCCGTTCACGGCCAAGGGCGAGGGCACGTTCGGTTCCACGTTCCCCAACGGCTGCCACATCGCCGAAGTCGAGATCGATCCGGAGACGGGGGTGACGCGCATCGCGTCGTACGTGACGGTCGACGACTGCGGCGTGGTGGTCAACCACACGATCGTGGAAGGCCAGATGCACGGCGCGGTCGCGCAGGGTGCGGGCCAGGTTTTCGGCGAGCACGCGCAGTACGATGCCGAGACGGGACAGCTCCTCACGGCGACGTTCAGCGATTACTATATGCCGCGCTCCGACCTCTTGCCGCAGATCAGGATGGCGGAGCATCCGACCGCATCGAGAGTGAATCCGCTGGGCATCAAGGGCATGGGTGAGTCGGGCTGCACGGCCTCGCTGCCGGCGCTCGTGAACGCGGTGCTCGACGCGCTGCGGCCGCTGGGCGTGAAGCACCTCGACATGCCGCTCACGACGCCGAAGGTCTGGGCGGCGATCGCGGCGTCGCGGAAGTAAACACAGGAGAGGAACCAACTTATGTATGCGTTCGAGTACGTCAAAGCGCGTTCGATCAAGGAAGTGACAGCGTTTCTCGCGTCGAATCCCGAAGCGCGTCCGCTCGCCGGCGGCATGACGCTCATCCCGACGCTCAAGGCGCGTCTCGCGCAGCCCTCGCATCTCGTCGATATCTCCAGCCTGGAAGAGCTGCGCGGCATCGAAGTGCAGGGCGGCACGATCTCGATCGGCGCGGGCACGCGCCACAACGACGTGATGCGCTCCGCTGAAGTCAAGTCGGCGATCCCGGCGCTCGCGGAGCTCGCTTCGCGCATCGGCGATCCGGCGGTGCGAAACTGCGGCACGATCGGCGGCTCGATCGCCAACAACGATCCGGCGGCGGATTACCCGGCGGCGGTGCTGGCCTTGAACGCGAAGGTGATCACCGATCGACGCGAGATTGCCGCCGACGACTACTTCCAGGGCATGTTCGCGACGGCGCTCGCCCCCGGAGAGCTGATCGTGCGCATCGCTTTCCCGACGCCCAAGCGCGCCGCATACGAGAAATTCGCACACCCGGCGTCGGGGTATGCAATGACCGGCGTGTTCGTTGCCGACACCGCGAACGGCGTGCGCGTCGCGGTGACCGGAGCAGGTCCGGGCGTGTTTCGCTGGGCCGAAGCGGAGGCTGCGCTCGCGAAGAAGTTCGCCGTGGATTCCGTCGCGGGTCTGCGTATGCCGGCGGACGACCTGAACGAAGACATCCATGCCACGCGCGAATACCGCGCGAACCTGGTGAACGTCATGACCAAGCGCGCGGTGGCGCGCATCGCCGGCCAGTCGCGATAGCGAGGGGCAGCGACCGATAGGGAGCGATGGAATGGCAAAAGTCGAAATCGTCGTAAACGGCACGCGGCAATCCCGCGAAGTCGAGGACCGTACGCTGCTCGTGAATTTCATCCGCGATTCGCTGGGGCTTACCGGCACGCACGTCGGCTGCGACACCAGCCAGTGCGGGTGCTGCACGGTGCAGATGAACGGACGCGCGGTGAAGTCGTGCTCGATCCTCGCGGTGCAGGCGAACGGCGCCGACATCGTCACGATCGAGGGTCTGGCGAAGAACGGCGAGCTGCACCCGGTGCAGCGCGCATTCACCGAGTGCCACGGACTGCAATGCGGCTTCTGCACGCCGGGCATGATCATGGCGACCGTGGGCCTGCTCAAGGACAATCCCAACCCCACCGAGGACGAGATCCACCACGGCCTCGAAGGCAACCTCTGCCGCTGCACGGGCTACATCAACATCGTCAAAGCGGTGAAGCGCGGCGCGGAGCTGATGGGGGGCAAGCAATAGGACGGCTGCTCGCGGCGGCGCTGTGTTGCATTCCCGCCGCCGCGACTGCGCAGTCGGTACCACCGGCGCTCGGAGCCGATCTCCTGCGCTCCTGCAACGCGCTGATCGCGTTGGCCGAGAAGGGCGGCGACATCACCGCCGACGCGACGAGCTGCGCGGCTTATCTGAAAGGCTTACGCGACGGCGCCGAAGCCGCGCAGCGCATCCTCGCCGAGCGGCCGTTCTGCGCCAGCGGCGCGACGCTCGACCAGATGGCACGCGCGATCGTCAAGCACGTCGAGCTGCGGCCGGAGAACGCGCGGCGGCAGGCCGCGAACGAAGCGCTCAGCGCGCTCGGCGAAGCCTATCCCTGCAAGGCACGGCAATAAACCTCGCGCGCCGCGCTCATTCATTGCTGTAGACGTAGATGCGGTTGCCGGTCGCGTCCGGATAATCGCGCGGCAGCTTGCGAAACACACCGCCCGCCACGACGGCATCGTGGCACAGCGGGTTGTCGTAAACGATGGTCACGCGCCGCGGTGAACGCTCGACCGAAGCTTTGAGGTTCGCCATGAAGCTCGACATCACCGCTGCGGTGAAGGGGTTGTAGAAGTACACGTAGGTGTACTGGTCGAGGTCGGTGAACTCCGCCGCATCCGCGGTGATCACCGCATAACGCTCCGGCGGAACCTCGAGCGTGCGGAAATTCGAGCGTGCGATCGCGGCGATGGGCTCACCGAGCTCGATCCCGTCCACGCGCGAGAACGGGAACTCGAGCATCACCTTCATCGCGCTGCCCTTGCCGCAGCCGACGTCGATCATGCGGTCGGCGGCGGTTATCGGCAGGTCCTTCAGCGCGCGGCGCAGCCACTTGTCGCCCGACGCGACGTGGGCACGGGCGCGCTGCGGATCGAGCCCCACCTCCTGTGGAAAGACGACCAGCGAAAAATCGACACCGCGCGCGCGCTCGTACCAGCGCTGCAGCCGGCCGCGCCACTGGGCTGGCGAAAAAAGCTTGGCCAGCAGACGTTGCAGAGGCTTCAGTAGCGCGCCGGGATCACGGGGAGCAGCAGGTACGGTCGCTGCGCGAGCGCACCGTGCAGCGTGACTTTGCCGCCGAACACGTGAGGTGGCCGGTCCCGCGGGTCGTCGTGCACGAACGGGCCGCAACCCTTCATCGGGTTCTTCATGTTGGACAGCGTCGCGGCGTCGCCTGCGTGCTCGTAGTCGCGGCCGCGCAGCGTGAGCGCGACAGAATAGCCTTTCGGTACCACGATGGACGTCGGCCAGATCTCCACGTCGAGCTCGACGGGCTCGGCAGGGGTGAGCGGCTGGATCTCGTCGTGCGTGTGGTACGGCCGGTGCGGCAGCGTGAGCTCGGGGTCGAGCTTGCGGTGTGACGCCCGCAGCCAGCCCTGCGCGACCGGCGTGTGCGGATCGAGCGCGCCCTGGAACACGACCTCCTTGCCGTCCGGCGCGAATACCCGCAGCACGGCGAACACGTCGGCGTCGCTCGTGGACGAGGAGAGGAAAAGCTTGAGCGCGGACGGTCCGGTCAGCTCCAGGGTCTCCTCCAGCGGCGCTGTCGTGAACGTCACGCCCTCACCCATCGCGTCGTAGTCGATGTTCGCGCTCGCGTGCGGCTCCTGCGTCGTGAGCGCGCGCTTATCGAGATCGAGGTAGTAGCGCGTCCAGCGCGTGCGCGCGAGCGGCCACTCGTTTTCGTGCCGCTCGACGAAACGATCGACATGACGCACCTGGAGCAGCACGCGGGGCTGGCGATCCCAGCCGGTGTTTTCCCCTTTGAGGAAGTGGCCGAAAAACCGCTTCTGGAGCGTGACGCCGTAATCGGTGTAGAACGGCGCCCAGTGCGAACCGCCATGGACTTCGAGCCATTTCTGTTTCGAGGCGGCGCGGACGAACCCCTCGAAATTGCCGCGCGTGTGCAGGCCCTGTCCGCCCCAGTTCGCTGCGGACAGCAGCGGCACCTTGACCTGCGTGAGATCGGCGGTGCGCTCGCGGTAGTACTCATCGACGAGCGGACGCTGGAGGATGTTCCCCCACATGTCCGCGCGGTTTTTCCTGAGCGCCTCGTCCGGCAGCGTCTCGTCCCCGCACACGAGCTCGCCCGTGACGCGGCTTCGTGGTCCGCGCGTACCGCGGCCGTGCTGAACGGTGACGACCTGCATCTCCTGCCAGTTCTTGCGGAAGGTGCACGCGATCCCGCCGTGGCGCGCGCCATCGCGGTAATAGTCCGCCCAGCCTTCCCAAACGCAGATCGCCGCGAGATGCGGCGGCTGCAGCGCAGCGGCGCGCCACTGGCTGCTCGCGTAATACGAGATGCCGTTCAGGCCGACCTTGCCGCTGCACCACGGCTGCGCGGCGACCCACTCGACGCAGTCGTGGAAGTCGCGGTTCTCGCGCGCGTTGTTGTGGTCGAGATAACCCGGCGAGCGTCCGGCGCCGCGCGAATCGAACCGCACGCAGACGTAGCCGTCCGGCACCCATTTCTCGGGGTCGGCGACTTCCCAGTTCTGGTATTGGTTCGTGGAGCCGCGCACGGTATCGGGAAACTCGCGCTCCATGATGTCCCACGCGGTCTTGTAGCCGTCCTGGAACGCGAGACCCTTGCCGTACGGGCCGTAGCTCACGATCGCGGGATAGCGTCCCTCCGCCACCGGACGATAGACGTCGCAGCGCAGCGTCACCCCGTCGTCCATCGTGACCGGGACGTCCCAGTCGATGCGCATCCGATCGCGGATCTCGCTTTTATGCTCGCTCATTTCGTTCGCTCACCTGAGTGACGCAGTGACGCAGTGACGCAGTGACGCAGTGACGCAGTGACGCGGTGACGCGGTGACGCGGTGCACTTCGTCACTTCATCACCTCGTCACTTCGTCACTTCGTCACCAGTTTTTCCTCGAACCAGTCCCACATCGTCGCCACCACGAGCGTGAGATAGTCGCGCTGACAGTGCTGGGCGCCACCTTCTTCGGCCGTGAACACGCGCAGCGTCTTGTCCTGCGAGCCGACGGCGTTATAGAGCGCCTGGGCGTCGGCGAGCGGCACCTGCTCGTCCTCGGCACCGTGTACGCACAGGAACGGACAGCGCATCTTCTGCACGACGCCGTCGAGGCGGAACGGTTCGAGCTTTTTCAGCGCCGCATCCATCGTATCAACGCCGAGAATCCATGTGATGTGGTGTCCCGGCACCGAGAGCGAGGTCTTGAACTGCGCGTCGATGCGCTTTTTCCATGTCGCGTGGTAATCCCAGATCGCGCCCCAGGCGACGCACGCCGCGAAGCGGGGCTCCATGGAGGCCATGCGCGGCGCGTAATAACCGCCGAGGCTGATCGCGATCACGCCGGTCTTCTTCGCGTCCACGTCGTCGCGTTTTTCGAGGTAATCGATACAGGCGCTGCCCGCGACCTCGTAGTCGTGCCGTAGGTACTGGCCGCGGAACCGTATCGCCTCGCCCGTACCCGGTCCGTCCATCACCAGCACCGAGATGCCGCGCTTGATGAGATCCGGCACGCCGCGCATGAACTGGATCTCCTTGGTGACGTCGAGGCCGTCGAAGAACACCACGCACGGCGTGCGTTGGGCCTTCGCGTTCTGCGCGTGGACGAAATAACCCGGCAGGCTGCCGCCTTCGAACGGCACTTCGACGATCTCGATCTTGAGGTCGGTCAGCTTGGCATGCCGGTGGAAGCACTGGACGGCCGTCCGGTAGACCGCGAGCGCCTTGTCGTCCTTCGGCGTGCGGAAGCGCTCCGCCATCTGGTAGTAGTTGCACGCGCGCAGATAGGCGTGCGCGGCCGAGTAGCGGTGGCCGGCGCCTTCGAACTTCTCGGCGTGCGCGCGCACGCCGTCGGCGACCTTCGCGCAGGCGTCGAACCATGCGTCGTCGTCTTCCGGCGCCTTGCCTTTGAGCAGCCGCCCGATCCTGTCGAGCTCGCCGATGTCCGAGCCGCCGTACGGCGCCGATCCCATCATGTTGATGAAGGCGGCCGACCAGCGGTAGTTGCCGGGGAAATACATGAAGTAAGCGGGTTCTTTTGCCATTTCGGGTCCTTACTGTTTCGGAATGCCGGCTCTTTTCGCGACCTGCGCCCACTTCGCGGTCTCGGCCTTGAGGAACGCGCCGTATTCCTCCGGGCCCGCGCCGCTGATTTCGTGGCCCTGTCCGACGAAGAGGTTCTGCGCTTCGGATGTCTTGAGCGCTTTGGAGATGATCTCGTGCAGGCGATCGACGATCGCCCGCGGCGTCGCCGCCGGAGCGAGCAGGCCGTTCCAGTTGTAGCTCTCGAAACCGGTCAGCCCCTGCTCCGCGATCGTCGGCACGTCCGGCAACAGGGGCGTGCGGTTGCGCGCGGTCACGCCGAGACAGCGGACCTTGCCGGCTTTGACCAGCGGTGCCGAGCCCGCGAGCTGGATCTGCGCGAGCTCGATATTTCCGGCGATCAGATCGACCGTGTACTGCGCGGCGCCTTTGTAAGGCACGTGATTCAGCTTCACGCCCGCCTGTGTGGCGAAGGATTCGAGCGCGAGGTGGCCCACCGTGCCCACCCCGGGGGTCGCGTAGTTGATCGTGCCGGGACGGGCGCGCGCGAGCGCGACGAAGTCCTTCACACCTTTCGCGGGCAGGCTCGGGTGCACGCATACGCAGCTCGGGCTTTTCGCGATGAGCACGATCGGCGCGAGGTCGCGCAGCGGCTCGTAGGGAACGTGCGCGCGCACCGTCGGCGCGATCGTGAGCGGCCCGGGATTGCCCGCGAGCAGCGTGTGACCGTCGGGTGCGCCCTTCGCCACGACCTCGGTACCCGGAACACCGCCGGCGCCGGGACGATTGTCGGCAATGAAGGTCTGAGCGAGCGCCGCATTCAGTTGCTGCGCCGCCCAGCGCGCCTGCGTGTCGGTCGGGCCGCCGGGCGGAAACGGAATGACGATGCGAACCGGCTTGGTCGGATAGGCCTGCCCTGAGCTCGTCGAATGGGACTGCGCTTGCGCCGCAGGCGCGGTGCCGAACATCGCGGCGACGAGCAGCAGCGCGCGTGCGCCGTGCTTCATGCGAGCTCCCTCCGGAATGACAGCGGATGTTCTTCTAATTGTCGCTGGATTCTATCGTAAACTCTTTCGCCCCCGAGTAGCGACGACCGCCGAGGAAGACATGCCCGCAGCACGTGCAGCGACATCGAAGACCCAGTACCGCGACATTCTGTTCGAAGTGAAAGACCAGGTGGCGTGGATCACGATCAATCGGCCGCGCGTGCTGAACGCGTTCCGGGAGCAGAGCCTCGACGAGATGATCGACGCGCTCAAATCGACGCGCGAGGATCCATCGATCGTGTGTGCCGTCGTGACCGGCGCCGGAGACAAGTCGTTCTCGGCGGGCGGGGACTTCTACGCGATGAAGCGCCTCAACTTCACCAACGCGTATATGTGGAACGACCGCATGCTCGGTCTCGCGATGACGATCCGCGGCTTGCCGATCCCGGTGATCGCCATGGTGAACGGCTGGTGTATGGGCGGCGGACACGAGCTCGCGCTCTGGTGCGATCTCGTGATCGCGTCCGAAAACGCAGTGCTCGGCCAGACCGGCGCGAAAGTCGGCGCCTGCCCCACGGTCGGCGCGACGCAGTACCTGCCGCGCATCATCGGCGAGCGGCTCGCGCGCGAGATGATCTTCTGCGCGCGGCGCTTCAGCGCGCGTGAAGCGGCGCAGATCGGTCTCATCAACAAGTGCGTGCCGCAGAAGGACCTGCTCGCCGAGACGCTCAAGTGGTGCGAGACGATGAAAGGCCATAGCGCGCTCACGATCCGCATGACCAAGCGCTCGCTCAATTTCGAGTCCGACAATCTCTACTCGTCCTGGCAGCACGGCATGGAGCTGCTCGCCCACGTCTGGGGCTCGGACGAGGCGAAAGAGGGCATGAACGCCTTTCTCGAAGGACGCAAGCCGGATTTCCAGCGGTTCAGGCTGCGCGACAAGCAGGAGCTCAAGCGCTACATGGATGGTTACTACAAGGACGAGAACGCGCCGCCGGACATGCGTGCGCGTGCCGGCGCTGCCGCAGTGCCCCCGGCCGTGCGCACCGGCACCGCGCGCAGGGTCGTCGCGGCGCAGGCCGCCAAGCGCGGCCGCAAGGCCACCCGGCGCTGATGAGCGCTTCCGCCGGCGCGCTCGACGGGCTGCGCGTCTTGGATCTCACGCGTATTCTCGCCGGGCCGTTGTGCACCATGATGCTCGGCGACATGGGCGCCGACGTGATCAAGGTCGAGCCGCCCGGCAGCGGCGACGACACACGCGCGTGGGGTCCGCCGTTCGCGGAGAAGGAGTCCGCCTATTTCCTCGGCGTGAACCGCAACAAGCGCTCGATCACGCTCAACATGGCCGCCAAGCCCGGCCAGGAGGTCCTCGCGAAGCTGATCGGCGAGTGCGACGTGCTGGTGGAGAACTTCAAGGTCGGGACGCTCGAGAAGTGGGGTTTCGGCAATGGCTGGCTGGAGCAGCACGCGCCGCGCGTCATCCGCTGCTCGATCACCGGTTACGGCGCCTCCGGTCCCAAAGCCGGGCTGCCGGGATACGATTTCATCCTGCAGGCCGAATCCGGGCTCATGAGCATCTGCGGCGAGCCGGACGGCGAGCCGATGAAATACGGCGTTGCCATCGTCGACATCTGCACCGGCATGCTC
>DASPNJ010000005.1:0-67777 GCA_035626595.1 Burkholderiales bacterium | reverse complement strand
CGAACACCGCTTTGCAGACACTGCGCGCCATCTGCTCGACCGGCCCCCACAGAATCGGATCGGTGTGCAGGAAGCGGCTGTCCTGGCCGCCGACGAGCACGAGCAGCGGCGTGCCCGCGATTCTCGCGGTGTAGAGCGTGCCCATGCCGTTGCCCAGGCCCGGCGCGACGTGCAGATTGACGACGCCGAGCGCTCGCTTCGCGCGCGCGTAGCCGTCGGCCATCGGCACCGCCGACACTTCCGAGAGCGAGACGACGTAGCGCATGCGCTTTTCGCGCTCGCACGCGCGCACGAGCGGGATCTCGGTGGTGCCGGGATTGCCGAAGATCGTGTCGGCGCCGCTTGCCGCCAGCGTGTCGATCAGGAAATCGACGGCTTTCATCGGGCCACTTCGGGCGGAGCGAGATTGGCGGCCTTGATCACCTTGTTCCACTTCGCGACTTCGGCGCGGATGAACGTGCGGTATTCGGCGGGTGTCGTGTGCGCGGCTTCCGCGCCTTCTTTGGCGAGGCGGTTCTTCACGTCGGGGTCCGTCATGACCTTGTTCAGGTCGGCGTTGATCTTCTTCACGATCGCCTGCGGGGTTCCCGCCGCGACGGCAACGCCCCACCAGCCGATGAATTCATAACCCGGCACACCGGCTTCGGCCACCGTCGGCAAGGCGGGCAACGCCGCCGAACGTTTCGAGCTCGATACGGCGATGCCGCGTAGCCGTCCGGCTTCCAGGTGCGGGGCGACTGAAAGGATCGTCGCGAAGGCCGGCGAGACGCGCCCGGCGAGCAGATCGGGGAGCGCGGCGCCGCCGCCTTTGTAATGCACGGGCACCATCTGGATGCCCGTCATGTAAACGAGCAGCTCCATCGCGATGTGCGTCGTGCTGCCCGCGCCCGACGTGGAATAGGTGAGCTTCCCCGGGTTGGCTTTCGCGTACGCGATCACGTCCTGCACCGATTTGAGCGGCAGCGAGGGGTGTGTCACGAGGACAGTCGGCGAAGTCGCGATCAGCGATACCGGCTCGAAATCCTTGACCGTGTCGTACGGCAGCTTCGCCATCATGCTCGCGTTGGTCGCGAAGTTGATGTTGGTCATGAGCAGCGTGTAGCCATCGGGACGCGCCTTCGCCGCCACGTCGGTGCCGATCATGCCCGAGGCGCCGGCGCGGTTGTCCACGACGACGGACTGGTTCCACATCGCGCTCAGCTTCGCTCCGGCGAGACGCGCGACGATGTCGTTCGTGCCGCCCGGTGCGAACGGCACGATGAAGCGCACCGGCTTCGAGGGATACGGCTCGGCGGCGCCTGCGCTCAGCGCAGCGAGACATGCCGCGCCGACGAGCGCAGCTAGGATGCGACGCCAACGCGTAGGGTGCGCTAGTAGCGCACCGGCAAAGCCCGCCGGTCGCGCGCCGCGAAGATCCCGACCCGTGCGCGGCATCAAACCGCGACCGTGCCGCGCACGGTGGTGCGGTACATCAGTCTGCGCAGCGGCAGGTCGTAGTCGAACGTCGCCTTGTGCTGGACCGCGGCGTTGTCCCACATGAGGAGGTCGCCCGCGCGCCAATTGTGCGTGTAGATGAACTGCGGCTGCACGATGTGACGGTAGAGCTCGCCCAGCAGCTTCTGCGATTCTTCCGGCGACATGCCCACGATGTGGGAGGTGTGCGCTTCGTTCACGAAGAGCCCTTTGCGCTTCGTGACGGGATGCGTGCGCACCACCGGCGTCTCGACGTCGGGCACGGCTTTCAACTGTTCTTCGGAGAGCTCGTACTCCTGCACCACGTGCTCGCCGCGTGCCTTGTCGGCTTTCTGCGCCTCGCGGTTCTTCGCGCGGTAGAAGCGGTAGCTGTGGACGTTCTTCAGGCCCGCGATGCGCCGCTTCAGCTCATCGGAGAGCGCTTCGTACGCGCCGGTCGTGCTGGCGAAGCCGGTATCGCCGAGCACGCGTCCATCCTTCACCGGCACTTCCAGCGCGTAGAGCGCCGAGAGCATGCTCGGCTCTCTCTTGTACGAGAGATCGCTGTGCCAGAAGCGGCCCGCATCCTGCGCGCCGATCGCGTTGCCTTTCTCGTCCAGCACGTTCGAGACGATCAGGATCTCGGGATGGCCTTCGAGACGGCTCTCCTTGCGCACGTGCTGCTCGAGCACCCCGAAGCGGCGCGTGAACGCGATCTGCTGCTCCGGCGTGATCTTCTGGTTGCGGAAAAAGACGACTTCATTGTCGAAGAACGCGTTCGCGACCTGAGTGAAGGTGTCGGAGTCGAGTTCCTTCGAAAGATCGACGCCGGATATCTCGGCGCCGCAATGCTTGCCCAGCTTGGTGACGGTAATCATGGGGAGAGTCCTGTTTGGTGCAGAATTGGCCCGTTTTTACTCGCAGGTCCTTGATGTGGCTTGAAGTTCCACTGCGTGGAACCCTGTAACCCGGAACCCGATGCGAACCGTCCGCCGCGCGTTGTCCGTGCTCGACTGCTTTTCGCCTGCCTCGGCGCGTCTGACGCTGCAGGAGATCGCGGACCGGCTCGGCCTGGCGAAGTCGACGACGTTCCGCGCCGTCAACGCGCTGGAAGATCTCGGTTACCTCGTGCGGCTGACCGACCAGCGCTACTGCCTGTCGCTCCAGTTCACGCGCTTGGGCGCGCTCGCGCGCGACACTGTCGGGATCCGCGAGATTGCGCGGCCGGCGATGGAGCAGCTTGCGCGAACGTCCCGCGAAAGCGTGACGGTGTTTACGATCGAAGGATCGGAGTACATCTGCGTGGATGTGTGCAGTCCGCCTGCACCGGTCATGGGCCTCAATCGGCCGGGCCAGCGCGGTCCGCTCAACCTGGGCGCGGCGTCGCTGGTACTAATGGCGTACCTGCCGGAGCCGGCGCTCATCCGGATCCTGCCCGCGGTCGCGCGGCGCATGCGCCACTCGCAGTGCGATCTGCGCTCGATACTCGCGAACGTGAGGAAGCAGCAGTACGCGGTGTCGCACGGCGGTGCGATCCCGGGCCTGAGCGCGCTTTCGGTGCCGCTCTTCGGCGCCGACGATGCCGTTCGCTACAGCCTGAACATCGTGATGCCGACGGCACGCGCCCGCGGGCGCATCGTTCCGCTGCTGCGGTTGCTGCGCAAAGTCGGGCGCAAGGTGTCGCTTGGCCTCGGCGCGAGCGTGCGCGGCTGCGTGCACGAAACATCCGACACCTAGCTTTCCGGCATATCGATTGCTGCCGACACTCTGCGTATATCCCAGCGCGGAGGTGAGCATGGGCAAGCCGCAAGACAAAGAGCACGGCGAAGGCAACTACAAGGCGACGCAGGACTACAACGAGCGCACGAAGGACTTCATCGAGTCGGGCAAGGTCGACGAAGCCGCGCGCAAGGCCAAGCCGAAGAATAAACAGGAAGCGCAGCAGATGAGCCAGGCCGAGCAGGAAGGCAAGTCGCATTCGAAAGGCGAGCACTAGCGTCGTGATCGGAAATCCGTACAGCATCGTCACCCCCGCGCAGGCGGGGGTCCAGGCGAGAACCTGCTCTGGATTCGCGCCTGCGCGGGAATGACGACGATCTCGCGAACTCACGAATGAGCACAGTAGGGTGCGGCGGGCCAGGTTCGAACCTGGCCCTTTTTCGTTATCCTAGGGCTCCCTTTCTCATCCCCAGATTCCCATGGCTGCTGCTTCGCGCGCGTCTCACGCGCCTGACGATCCTTATCGCGACGTGCGCGAAGGCGTGCGTGCGCTCTGCAATCAGTTCGACAGCGCGTACTGGCAGAAAGTGGACGAAGAGCGTGACTACCCCGAAGCGTTCGTCGATGCGCTGACGGAGGCCGGCTGGCTGTCGGCGCTGATCCCCGAGGAATACGGCGGCTCCGGACTCACGCTCGCCGAAGCGTCCGTGATCATGGAGGAGATCAACCGCTCGGGCGGAAACTCCGGCGCGTGCCACGGCCAGATGTACAACATGGGCACCGTGCTGCGGCACGGCTCCGAGGAGCAGAAGCGCAAGTACCTGCCGAAGATCGCGACCGGCGAGCTGCGGCTTCAGTCGATGGCGGTGACCGAGCCGACCGCCGGCACGGACACGTCCAAGATCAAGACGGTCGCGGTGAAGAAGGGCGACCGCTACGTCATCAACGGCCAGAAAGTCTGGACCTCGCGCCTGCAGCACTCCGATCTGATGATCGTGCTCGCGCGCACCACGCCGCTGGAAGAAGTGAAGAAGAAGTCCGAGGGCATGTCGATCTTCATCGTGGACGTGCGCGAGGCGAAGGGGCTCACGATCAAGCCCATCCGCAACATGGTGAACCACGAGACCAATCAGATCTTCCTGGACGAAGTCGAGGTGCCCGTGGAAAACCTGATCGGCGAGGAAGGTCGGGGCTTCCGTTACATCCTCGATGGACTGAATGCCGAGCGCATCCTGATCGCCGCCGAATGTATCGGCGACGGCTACTGGTTCATCGAGCGTGCGACGCAATACGCCAGCGAGCGCGTCGTGTTCGACCGGCCGATCGGGAAGAACCAGGGGATCCAGTTCCCGATCGCGCGCGCGTACGTGAATCTCGAGGCGGCGAACCTCATGCGCTACAAGGCGGCGCAGCTCTTCGATGCGCACCAGCCGTGTGGTGCCGAAGCGAACATGGCGAAGCTGCTGGGGGCGGACGCTTCGTGGGAAGCGGCGAACGTGTGTCTGCAGACGCACGGCGGTTTCGGCTTCGCGGCCGAATACGACGTCGAGCGCAAATTCCGCGAGACGCGGCTCTACCAGGTCGCGCCGATCTCGACCAATCTGATCCTCTCCTACGTAGGTGAGCATGTACTCGGCATGCCCCGCTCGTTCTAGATTGCGTAGGACGTTGAGATAGTCAATCGCGGGGTGCGTTGATAGCGCACCGGCCGGGGCGCTATCGGCGCACCCTACGACCCGATAGCGAACCATTCCGATGCTGCCACTCGAAGGAATCACCGTCGTATCGCTCGAGCAAGCGGTCGCGGCGCCGTTCGCCTCGCGCCAGCTCGCCGATCTCGGCGCGCGTGTGATCAAGATCGAGCGGCCGAAGGTCGGCGACTTCGCGCGCGATTACGATCAGAGCGTCAAAGGACAGTCGGCGTACTTCGTGTGGCTCAACCGCTCGAAGGAGAGCCTCACGCTCGACGTGAAGCATGCGCAAGCCGCGGAGATCCTCGCGCGGCTGGTAGCGAAAGCCGACGTGTTCATCCAGAACCTCGCGCCGGGCGCGGCCAAGCGGCTGAATCTGGACGCCGCCACGCTGCGGGCCAAACATCCGCGGCTCGTGGTGTGCGACATCTCCGGCTACGGAGAGACCGGACCGTACTCGCAGAAAAAAGCCTACGACCTGCTCGTGCAGAGCGAGGCCGGCGTCGTGTCGGTCACGGGCACTGAAGAGGCGCCGGCGAAAGTCGGCGTGTCGTTGACCGACATCGGCACCGGCCTGCATGCCTATGCCGCCATCCTCGCAGCGCTGTACGAACGCGAGCGCACCGGTCACGGCCGCCGCATCGAAGTCACGATGTTCGACGCGATGGTCGAGTGGATGGGGCACCCCCTCTATTACACGCACTTCGGCGGGCAGGCGCCGCGGCGTGCGGGCACCGACCACGCGACGATCGTTCCTTATGGGCGCTTCCGCACCGGCGGCGGCAAGCACGTGATGTTCGGCATCCAGAACGAGCGCGAATGGGCGTCGTTCTGCGCGGGCGTCCTGCAGCAGCCCGAGCTCGCGAAAGACGCGCGCTACGACAGCAACACCAAACGCACCGCGGCGCGCGCGGAAGTCGTCGCGTTGATCGAACGGGTGTTTGCGGAGCTCACGGCGGAGCAGGTGGTCGAGCGGCTCGACGCCTCCGGAATCGCGAACGCGCGCCTCAACTCCCCCGAGGAAGTCTGGCAGCACCCGCAGCTCCAGGCGCGCGGCCGCTGGCGCGAAGTCGGCTCACCCGTGGGCACGCTGCCTGCCGTATTGCCTCCGGCCTCTTTCGAAGGCGTGGAGCCGCGCATGGACCCTATCCCGATCATCGGCGAGCACACCGACGAGATACTCGCGGAGCTCGGCTACGCCCGGGCCGAAATCGAGCGCCTGAAGGCCGAAGGCGCCGTCTGAACGCTTTCCTGGGTCTCGATCCTGAGCGCTGCGGGCTGCCCGAAGCGCTGTCGGCAGACATCGTGCTGCTCGATCGCCTGCTGGGCGAGGTGCTGCGGGAGCAGGGCGATGAGACGGTACTGTCGGCCGCGCGGCGCTTGTACTCGGATATCGGCCGCGCATCGGCGCGTGAGCTTTTCGGGCGCATGCCCGAGCTTCAGGATGCGGACGTCCTTCAGCGGATGCTCCGCGCCTACACCGTGCTCTTTCAGCTCATCAACACCGCCGAGCAGAAGGAGATCGTGCGCGCGAACGCCGAGCGCCAGGCGCGGACGAAAGCGCATTCCGAATCGATCGAGGAAGCCGTTCGCACGCTCCGGGAGCGCGGCGTCACAGCGGAGGAGATGCAACGGCTGCTCGACCGGCTCGAGATCTGCCCGACGCTGACGGCGCATCCGACGGAAGCGCGGCGCCGCTCGGTCCTCGACAAGCTGCAGGCGATCGCGCACGCGCTGCTCGCGCGCGGCTCGCGCGGCACGATGCTCGAAAGCGCCGGACGCCGTGGCCCGCCGCAAGCGCAGATCGAGCGCGCGCTGACGGCGCTGTGGCAGACGGACGAGCTTCGCGCTTCACCGCTCAAGGTGCAGGACGAAGCGGTGAACACGCTGTACTTCCTCGAGAACGCGATGCTCGAGCTGGTGGCGTGGCTGCACGCGGACCTGCGCGGCGCGCTTCACGAGCACTATCCCGGGCAGCGCTTCTCGATACCCGCCTTCGTGACCTATCGCTCGTGGGTCGGCGGCGACCGCGACGGCAATCCGAACGTCACCGCGCAGATCACGTGGGAGACGCTCGTCCGTCACAAGACGCGAATACTCGAGCACTACCTGCGGCGCATGGCGGTCCTGCGCCGCGACCTCACGCAGAGCACGCGCCTGGTGCCGGTCAGCGCGGCGCTGCTTCGGTCGCTGGACGACGATCGCGAGCGCGTGCCGCTTACGCCCGAGCAATCGCGGCGTTATCAGCTCGAGCCGTATGCGTTGAAGGTCGTGTGCATCGAGGCGCGGCTTCAGGCGACGCTCGATCACGCGGCGGCGCTGGGCAACGACGTTCCGCTGGGTGCTCCGGCCGCGCCGGCTGCGCCGGCCTATGTCGATGCCGCTGAATTCGTGCGCGACCTCCGGTTGATCGAAGAGAGCCTGCGCGAGAATCGCGGCGCGCGGCTCGCAACCGCGGGACTGCTCGCCGATTTGATCGCGCAGGCGATCACGTTCGGTTTTCACTTCGCCGCGCTCGATATCCGGCAGCACAGCGACGAGCACGAGCGCGCGGTCGAAGAATTGCTCGCGGCGGCCGGCGTTCTGCCGTCCGAGCGGCCGTACAGCGGGCTCGAAGAGGCGGAGAAAGCGCGGCTCCTCGCGGCCGAGCTTTCGAATCCGCGGCCGCTCGTGCCGCCGGCTTGGAACGCTTCAGCGGAGACTGCGGCGGTGCTCCAGGTGTTCCACGCGGTGCGCCACGCGCAGCAGTGCCTCTCGCGTGCAGCCGTCACGGCTTACGTCATCAGCATGACGCACGGCATCAGCGACATGCTCGAAGTGCTCCTGCTCGCGAAGGAAACGGGGCTGGTACGCTGGCGGATCGAGAGCGGAGCGCGGCGCGTGGACGGCGCGCTCGACGTGGTGCCGCTCTTCGAGACGATCGACGACCTGCGCCGCTGCGATACGTTGATGCGCGAGCTCTTTGCCGACACTACGTATCGCGAGTACCTGCGCGCCCGCGGCACGTTCCAGGAAATCATGCTGGGCTACTCCGACAGCAGCAAGGACGGCGGCTTCCTCGCGGCCAACGTGTCGCTCTACGAGACGCAGGCGAAGCTCGCCGTCGTCTGCCGCGAAGCGGACGTGGCGGTGCGTTTTTTTCACGGGCGCGGCGGCACCGTCGGCCGCGGCGGCGGACGCGCGAACCGCGCGATCCTGTCGCAGCCGGCCGGCAGCTTCGACGGCCGCATCCGCTTCACCGAGCAGGGCGAAGTGATCTCGTTCCGCTATGGCCTGATGCCGCTCGGGCACCGGCACATGGAGCAGATCGTGAATGCGGCGCTGCTCGCGGCGAGCGCGCGCACCTCGCAACCGGCGGTGCATGCTGAATGGCTGGATGCGCTCAGGCAGATGGCGGACCGGTCACTCGAGGTCTATCGGGCGCTGGTCCACGACGATCCGGAGTTCTGGAGCTTCTATCGTCAGGCCACGCCGATCCAGCACATCAGCCGGCTGCCGATCGCGTCGCGGCCGGCGTCGCGCGCGCGCAAGCTCTCGAGCCTGGAAGCGCTGCGCGCGATTCCGTGGGTCTTCGCGTGGGTGCAGAGCCGCTATGTCGTGCCGGGGTGGTACGGGCTCGGCAGCGGGCTCCAAGCCTATGCGGAGCGCGGCCCCGAGGCGCTCGAAACGCTGAGCGCGATGTATCGCGAGTGGCTCTTCTTCCGCATGGTCGTCAACAACGCGCAGCTCGAGCTGCTGCGCGCGCATCTGCCCACGGCGCAAGCGTATGCAGGCCTCGTCGAGCCGTGCGAGCTCGGGACGCGCATGCACGAGCGCATCGCGCAGGAGCACGCGCTCACGCGCGAATGGGTGCTGCGCATCACGGGACAAGAGGAGCTGCTCGATTACGCCGCCGTCGTACGTCGTACCATCGACCTGCGAAATCCCGCGCTCGCGCCGCTCAGCATGCTGCAGGTGGCGCTGCTCGATCGCATCGCGCGGGAGGGCGGGGAGACGGTGCCGCCGCACCTGCAGCAGGCGATGCTGCTCAGCATTACCGGCATCGCGGCGGCGATGCAAAGCACCGGATAGGCTTGTGGCCGGCGGGTGAGTGACCCACGCCAATCGGTTCGACTCGTAGGGTGCGCCGATGGCGCACCAACCATGCCGGTGTGCCATCGGCGGCGGGTCGGTGCTACGCGGATATTGCCTTGCGCTCGCGCAACATCACGTACACGAAATACGGCGCCACCGCCGCCAGCAGGTGCTTGAGGGTGTGTCCGCTGATCGCGTTGCCCGTGATCTCGTAAATCGCCACGTCGCCGAATTCCGCGACCTTCGCCAGCATGTAAAACGCGAGCGCCCACACGAGATACACGCGATGGCCGTAACGGCCGCGGTAGGCGAAGAGCAGAAACACGATCACGAGCATCGGTCCGAACTGCACCCACGCGTAGAGCCTCAGGTCATCGGTGTAACGCCACCACACGACGCTCAGGATGCCGATCGCGATCGATGCCCGCAGCAGCGTGCGTTCGATGTCGGGACGCACGTGCTCCGCGATCAGCGCCGAGAACAGCGCCATGAACGCGATCGTCATCGGCAGGCGGTCCCATGCGAGCGTCACGTTGTCCGGGCTCCAGTGGTAATAGCCGGAGCCGAACGCAACGAGCAGCGTTCCGAAAAAGAACAGCGTCCACGATCGGGACGCGCCATCGACCCGGTGCAGTATGCAGTGCCGCAGCCCGATGAATCCGATGACGAGGAACGCGGCGTTGGAAAACACGTTGCCGAAGTTCGGGATGCCGAGGCACGTGCGCGTGTCGGCGAGCAGATGGTAGGCGGGGTCCTGCGGGATCGGCGGCACGGCCGTGAACAGGATGCCGAGCGGTACGAGCAGCAGCAACACGAGCGCGAGCTCGCGTGACGAGAGAGTGGCGGGAGAGCCGTTCATGCCCGCGAAAGTGTAATCGAGGCGCGCCGATCCCGCGTGACCTTGCGCTACACTGAACCGCTCACGGAGGAGACGAATGCATTATCAGCATATGGACGTGCGCCCGATCGCCGGCTCATTGGGCGCTGAGATCTACGGCGTCGATCTCAAGGACCGCGACGACAGCGCCATCTGGTCGGAGCTGCGGCAGGCCTTTCTCGAGTATCACGTGATCGCGGTGCGCGGCCAGGACCTCGCGCCGGAGGACATGATGCGCGTCGGCGGCAAGTTCGGCGAACCCTGCTACTACCCGTTTGCGAAGGGCATGGAGGGCTTCCCCTTCCTCACGCAGGTCGTGCACGAGCCCGGCGACAAGGACGTCTTCGGCAGCGACTGGCACACCGACACGATGTACCTGGAGAAGCCGCCGCGCGCGACGCTGCTCTACGCGGTGCAGACGCCCTCGCGCGGCGGGGACACGCTGTACGTGAATACGGCGGCCGCGTACGACGCGCTGTCCGAGGGCATGAAGCAGATGATCGACGGGCTCGTCGGCGTGTGTAGCGGGGGACTCAAGCACAAGAAGGGCGGCGGCCGCGCGGCGCACCTGTCGCGGCTCGCATCGATCGCCAAGCAGAACGTCGACCAGGCCGAAGCGTACGAGGCGAAGCACCCGATCGTGCGCACGCATCCGGACACCGGGCGCAAATCGCTCTACTTGAGCGCGCTGCACACGATCCGTTTCGATGGCTTCACCGAAGAAGAGAGCCGGCCGCTCATCGTCTGGCTCGACCGGCATTGCACGCAGCCGGAATTCAGTTGTCGCGTGCGCTGGGAGCCGGGCCAGCTCACGATCTGGGACAACCGCACGACGATGCACAACGCGATCAACGATTACACGAACGAGCGTCGCGTGATGCGGCGGCTCACCGTCGGGCCGGAGCTCCCGGTTTAAGAAACGTCGCGACTCCTGCGGACTCTCGTAGGGTGCGCTGATAGCGCACCGGCCTCGTGGTGCGCCACTGGCGCGCCCTACGATACAAGCCATGATTGCGTGTAATTGGTATTCGCAGGTTGTGCTGGTAGCGCACCGGCGTCGGTTGGTGCGCCATCGGCGCACCCTACGCTCGAGGTTCGCCGAACTTGCCTTCCGGCGGCGAGTCGCTCGCCCAATCCGCCGGGTACAGGCCCACGCGCACGTAGCGATGAAAGCTGGAGTAAGGCCACTCCGCCACGCGCTGAACGTGTCCGTGTTTCACGGGATTTAAGTGGATGTACTCGATGTGCGCGGCAAGATCCGCCTCGTGACGGATGCAGTGTTCCCAGAAACGTCGCTGCCAGATGCCACGTTCCCGGCGCTTCCGCCTGCTCTCGCTTTTTGTTTCGCTCTCCGAGAGTTGACGCGAGAAGCGACCTTTGATGATGTTCCAGCGCGAAGCATAATCCTGATCGCCGTCCGGAAGAGTCCAGATGCAGTGAAGATGCTCCGGCAGACGACGATTGCATCGATCGAGAACGGGAGCACGCGCTTCGCCTCTGCGAACCCCACGCGAAGCGCGGCGATATGGGTCGTCAGGAGTTGGACGTCACGATTCGAGATCGCGACGGTAAAGAAGAAGGCGCCGCCGCGACCGGCGAACCGGCGATAGTTCGGCATGCATAAGGCTAGCGTTCCGAGTCGCTAAACCGTTGACATGCGGGTGTTACACTTTTGGCGTACGACGACGCGGTGCGCGGATAGCGTATCGCTGCGATGGACAAGACGCGGTGCGCTACTAGCGCACCCTACGAACGGACGAAGACGGCGGTGCGCTACTAGCGCACCCTACGAACATACACGAACACCCCACGAACAATCCTCGGGCCCTGTATGAGAAGACTGGCATCTTTTGCCGCCACAGCACTGACTATCGCGTTCGCCGGCCCCGCATTCGCCGGTGAAGCGGCGTATCCGCAGCGCCCCATCCGCCTGATCATCCCGCAGGCGACCGGCGGCGGCTCCGACACGATCGGTCGCTACGTCGCGATGCGACTTTCGGAGGCGCTGGGCCAGCCGTTCGTCGTCGATAATCGTCCCGGTGCGGCGGGCATGCTCGGCGCGGAGCTCGTGAAGCAGTCCACGCCCGACGGTCACACGCTCCTCCTGTGCGCGATCGACACGATCACCGCGCCGATCGTGAGCCGCCGCGCGCCGTTCGACGCGATCCGCGATTTCTCTCCGGTGACGCAGCTCACGGTCTCGCCGAACATCTGGCTCGTCAACAATTCGTTCCCGGCGAAGACGATGAAAGAGCTCGTCGAGATGGCGCGCGCGAAGCCGCGGCAGATCGACTACGCGAGCTCCGGCGTGGGCAGCATGCAACACCTCGGGGGCGAGCTCTTGAACCGCATGGCGAAGATCGAGCTTGCGCACGTGCCGTACAAGGGCGGCCCGCCCGGTCTGGTGGACGTGATGGGCGGGCGCGTGCCGGCGATTCTTTCGGGCACGCAGGGCGCGCTGCCGTATATCAAGGCCGGCAAGCTGCGGGCGCTCGCGGTGACGACGACGAAGCGCTTCGCCGCGGTCCCCGATCTGCCGACTGTCGCCGAGGCGCTGAATCTCCCCGGCTACGAAGCGACGAACTGGCAGGGCTTTCTCTTCCCGGCGAAGACACCGCGCGCCTTCGCGGAGCGCGTGTCCGCGGAAGCCGCGAAGATCCTCAAGGAACCGGAGACGCGCTCGCGGCTCGCAACGCTCGGCTACGATCCGGTCGGCAACACGCCGTCTCAGATGGCCGGCGTGATGCTCGCCGAGCAGAAGCGCTGGACCGAAATCATCAAGGCGGCCGGAATCACGGCGGACTAGGGAGCGACAGATGCCAGTCAAACGCGGCAATCCGCCCGGGCTCAAGAACGTCCGGGGGACCGTTTACAACCATTTCGTGCGGGTCGATGCGCCGAAGAGCCTCATCTTCGTGTCGGGGCAGGTCTCGCGCGACAGCGAAGGCAATCAGGTCGGGCAGGGCAGCATGCTCGAGCAGACCCGGCAGTGCCTGCGTAACATCAAGATGAACCTCGAGGCCGCGGGCGCGTCGATGAGCGACGTCGTGTGGACGACGGTCTACACGACGGATATTCGCGAGTTCAAGCAGATCGTTGCGGCGCGCGAGGAGTTCTTCAAGGACAACCTGCCGACGAGCACGATGGTCGAAGTGAATCATCTGGCGGATCCCGGGCTGCTCGTCGAGATCACGGTGATGGCGGCGATCTAGGAGGCGGCATGAGCGATCTGAAAGTCACACCCGAGGAATACGTCGAGATCCTCAATCTCTACTCGGCCTATAACCTCGCGAGCGATGCCGGCGACGCCGAAGCCTACGCGGACTGCTTCATGGAGAAAGGCGAGCACCACGGCACCTACGACATCTACGGCCGCGCCGCGCTGATCGAATACAAGAAAGCCGACTTCGCCAAGCGCACGCACCTCTACCGGCGCCACTGGAACGGCAGCATCCATCTGGAGAAGATCGACGCGCGGACGATCCGCGGCCGCTGTTATTTCTTCGGCTACAACGGCGAGCCCGGAAAGGTCCCGCACACGACGCACGCCGGCGTCTACACCGATCTCATCCGCCAGGAGCACGGGCGGTGGAAGTTCGCGGAGCGGCGCATCGCGTTCGACGGCGTTCAATAGGGTCGTTCAATCCAATGGGGTCAGACTCGATTGAATGCGGAAGACCTCTGGATGACCCGCAGCCGCCGTTCAATCGAGTCTGACCCCCTTGAAACAGTCTGACCCTATTGAATACGCGAGCGTCGCGGCGCTGCAGAAGCTCATCCGCGCGAAGGATGTCTCGCCCAGCGAGCTCGTCAACGCCCTGCTCGCGCGCATCGAGCAGTACGAGCCGTCGCTGCATGCGTTCGTCACGCCCACGCCCGAGGTCGCGCTGGAGCGCGCGCGCGACACCGAGAAGCGGCTCGTGCGGCGCGAAGGGCTGCGGCCGCTCGATGGCATTCCGTACGGCCTGAAGGACGTGATCAACACCGGCGGCATCCGCACCACCGGACAATCGAAGATTCTCGAGCACAACGTGCCGCCGCGCGACGCGTTCGTCGAGGCGCAGGTGAAAGCGGCGGGCGGCGTGCTGATGGGCAAGCTCACGACGTACGAGTTTGCGCACGGCGGACCGTCGTGGGACCTGCCGTGGCCGCCGGCGATGAATCCGTGGAAGAAAGGCTATCTGCCGGGCGGCACCAGTAGCGGCCCCGGCGCGGCGCTCGCGGCCGGATTCCTGCCGGCGGCGATCGGCACCGACACCGGAGGCTCGATCCGCATGCCCGCCGCCTCGTGCGGGATCGTCGGCGTGAAGCCCACCTATGGCCTCGTCAGCCGACAGGGCGTGCTGCCGAACACGTTCTCGTTCGACGCGTGCGGACCGATGGCGCGCACGGTGGAAGACGCCGCGATCCTGTTGAATGCAATGGCCGGCTACGACGCCGCGGACATCAGCAGCGTCTCCCGCGAGCGCACCGATTACACGCGCGATCTCGAGGGCGGCGTGAAAGGCGTGCGCATCGGCTGGGTGCGGCATTGGTACGACGGCGATCCGACGTGCCATCCGGATATTCCGCCGGCGATGAATCGGGCGATGCAGGCGCTGGAATCGGCCGGCGCGATCGTCGAAGAGATCGAGCTTTCGGACCTGCTCACGTACCAGGACTGCAAGACGACGATCTCGATCACGGAAATGTTCAGCGCCTACGAGCACGAATTCAGGACGCGCCCGCAGGATTTCGGGACGATGTTCCGCAACAAGGTGCTGCCGGGCGCCCTCATTCGCGCGGAAGACTATTTCCAGGCGCTGCGGCAGCGCACGTGGCTCTGTCAGGAGCTTGCGCGCGCCTTCGGCGAGTTCGACATCCTCGCGAGCGCAGGCTGGATGACCGTGGCCGAACCGGCGAAGCCGGACAAGCTCGACAAGTTCCTGCGTCCGCCCAACATCACGACGCCGTTCAACATCGGCGGCCAGCCCGCGATGAACCTCCCGTGCGGCTTCAGCAGCGACGGCCTGCCGCTGAGCCTGCAGCTTGCCGCGCGCCATTTCGACGAGGCACTCATGTTCCGCGTCGGACACACGTACCAGTCGCTGACCGACTGGCACACGCGCCGGCCGACCGAGGGACTCGTCCAGTGAAATCGTTCGTGCAGCGCGGCGAAGCCGCTCAGACGCTCAAGGATCTGCCGCCGTCCAGCCGCGACGATATCCGGAGAATGGCGCGCGAAGCCGGGCTCGATCTACCCGAGCAGCTCATGAACGAGCTGTGCGATGCCTATCCGGCATTCGAAGCGATGGTGCGGCGCCTGCCGCGGCGGCGGCCGCGGTTCGACGAGCCGGCCCACGTCGCCGACGTCCGCCGCCTCGCCGATCAGGGATAGCGCTTGCGCAGCTCTTCCGCGCTCTCGCGCAGCGCGTAGACGTCCAGGATCTCGGTCTCCTCTTCGAGGATCTCGAAGACGTGCACGGCGTCGGCCGGGATGTGCACGATCGCTCCGGCGCGCGCGACCTGCTCCTTGCCGGCGATGGAAAGCCGCACACTGCCGCGCAGAATCATCGAGACCTGTTCCGCGCCGTGCGAGTGTGGCTTGCCGCGCGAGTTGGCCTTCACGATGACGCGAGTGAGGACCACGCTATCGCCGACCCAGGTCTTGCGGATCGTCCCCGTGTGCGTGGAGACCATCGGATCCGCCACGGTCTCGGCCGGGATGCCTTCCCAATCGGTGACCGTCGGTGTGCGGCCGCGCTGCTGTTCCACCCAATCGCAATAGTCCATGTCGATGCTCTCCGTTGGTGCGGGGATTCTAACCAGGCGCTTGGCGGTGTTAGAGTTTGCCAAACCAAGCCGAGGAGACCTGACATGAAAAGAATGATGGCGGTGCTGGTTCTGCTCGCGGCGTGCTCGGCCGCAACCTCATGGGCGCAGAGCGGCTATCCGAACCGGCCGCTGCGCCTCATCCTCTCGGTGCCGCCGGGCGGCGCCGCCGATTACATCGGACGTGTCGTGGCCGCCAAGCTCGCGGACTTCCTCGGCGAGAACGTGGTGATCGACAGCCGCATCGGCGCCGGCGGCATCGTGGCCTCGCTCTACGTGACGAAGGCGACGCCCGACGGTCACACGCTCTTTCTGTCTTCGAGCACCACGCACGGCGTGGCCCCGGTGCTCTACCGCAAGCTCCCGTACGACGCGATCAAGGGTTTCACCCACGTCTCGCTGATCGTCATCATGCCGGCGATCATGGCGATCCACACCGACGTTCCGGCGAAGACCGTGAAGGAGTTCATTGCCGTCGCCAAAGCGAAGCCGGGCGCGCTGCGCTTCCCGTCGTCGGGCAACGGCAGCGTCCCGCAGCTCTTCGGGGAGCAGTTCAAGATGGTCACCGGAACGAATCTCGTGCACGTGCCGTACAAAGGCAGCGGCCCGGCGGTCGTCGGTCTCGCGTCCGGCGAGGCGCACGTCATGTGGGACGGTCTGCCGTCGCTCATCGGCCAGATCAAGGCCGGACGCCTGCGTCCGATCGCCGCGATGCACGACAAGCGCCTCGCCGTGTTCCCCGATGTGCCCACCGCGGCCGAAGCGGGATTGAAAGGCATGGAAGGCGGTATCTGGTACGGACTCTCCGCACCGCCGGGACTGCCGAAGGTGCTCGTGGACCGCCTGAACAAGGAGATCCGCCGCGTGGTCGCCCAGCCCGACGTGCTCGAGCGCTTCGCGACCGTGGGCGGCATCGCGGCGCCGACGACCCCGCAGGGTTACGTCGAATTCATCCTCAAAGAGAACAAGAAGTGGGGCGAGATCGTGCGCGTCTCCGGCGCGCAAGTAGATTGATCCTCGCGTAATCGCCGCCGGCCTTCGTAGGGTGCGCCAGTGGCGCACCGGCCGGTGCGCTACCAGCGCACCCTACGTTTTGTTCCGTTTACGGTTTGGGAATGTGCAGGGTCTTGCTGATCATCAGCGACCCCGACAGCACGAACAGCAGCACGAGGGGGTGCAGCATCCATGGCCCCAGTGACCACGCCCCGAAGTAGAGGTCCTCGCCGATGCGGCCCTGCCACGCGGCGAACGCGAGCACGGCGGTGAGCACGACGCTCGTCGGGATCGGCGTGCCTTCGAAATAGCGCACTTTGTCCCCGCCGCCGGAGAGTTGCTCCGCCGTCACGTTGTAGCGCGCGAGCCGGCTCACGCCGCAGCAGACGAAGAAGATGAGCGCCGCGGCGTCCCAGCCGCCGCGCATGCCGGCGGCAAACGCGAGCGTCGCGGGCGCGACCCCGAACGAGATCACGTCCGCCAGCGAATCGAGCTCGCGCCCGAGCGCCGAGTGGGTCTGCCGCCAGCGGGCGATGCGCCCGTCGAAGACGTCGAAGACGAACGCCACGGGCGCCATGGCCGCCGCTGCGAAAAAGTACCCCGACGCGTTCGTCGTCATGTACAGCATCGCGAGGAATACGCCGGCGACCCCGCAGGCGGCATTCGCCAGCGTGAAGAAATCCGCGAGATGAAACCCGCGGATCATCGAGAAGTGACGCGGCGCTGCGGCCGACATAGGCGTGCCTCCGGGCGGTCGATCGGGCATTAGTGCGCGGCTTTGCTGTTATTGGCAATTCCCGGTCCTGTTTTCCGGATTCGGGTATGCGCATTGCACCCGGTGCGTCCATGCGATCTGCATGCATCCTGGTCCGAATCGTCGTGTACGCGCTTCTGCTGGCGGCTGCGCCGGCGGTTGCGTCGCCGGACGGCGATTTCGACGTGCAGGTCCAATTCGTCGGAGACGAAATCCGCGCGGACATCTCGCTCTTCGTGGCGGCGCCTCAGCAGCGCGTGTGGGAAGTGCTGACCGACTACGAGCGTGCGCCGCAGTTCACGCGAGACCTCCAGGTGAGCCGGATCGTGGGCCGCAGCGGAGACGTCGTGCGCCTCTTCCAGAAGGCGCAGTTCCGCTACGGCCCCTTCGTGCTGCCGGTGGAGTCGCTCAAGGAGATCCGCCTGATCGCGCCATGGCGCACGGAATCGCGGCTCGTCAGCGGCTCGATGCGCCGGCACGATTCGACCACCGAGCTCATTCCCGAGAACGGCGGCACCCGCATCCGCGTGCGCTCGGTAGCCGTTCCGACTTCGTCGCTGGTAACCATGGCCGGTGAGGGCGTGGTGAGGCGCGAGACCGAAGACCATTTCCGGCAACTGCGCGCCGAGATCCTGCGCCGGGCGCACGTGGCGTCTTCGACGCCGTGAGTTTCCGATCCTCATAGGTGGGCCGATGGCCCACCGCGATGGTGCGCCACCGGCGCACCCTACGGTCCGAGCGTGCGCTTGAAGCGGGCCGATGGCCCACCGCGGCGGTGCGCCACCGGCGCACCCTACGCTCGCACTGGCGTGCTGGAGCGCGGGCCGATTACCACACCGGCGGCCTCCAGCTTTGCAATTTCATCCGCGCTCAGGCCGAGCACGTCGCGCAGCACCTCGCGCGTGTGCTGGCCGTGAACCGGCGAGGGCGACGGGTCTCTGGCCGGCGTCTTCGACAACCGCACCGGGCTGCCCACCACGCGCACGTTGCCGACGGCGGGGTGATTCACGTCGCGCAGCGAGCGCCGCGCCTTCACCTGCGGATGCTCGACCACCTGCGCGAGATCGTTGATCGCGCCGACCGGGATGTCGTTCGCCAAGAGCAGCGCCTCCCACTCCTCGTACGATCTCGTGAGGAAGATCTCCTGCAGCCGCGGGATCAGGGTATCGCGATGGCGGCTGCGCTCGACGGTGTTCACGTAGCGCGGATCGTCCAGCAGCTCCGGCGCGCCCATGATCGGGCAGAACTTGCGCCACAGCTTCTCGCCCGCGATCGCGAGCGCGAGGTCGCGCGTCTTCGTGCGGAAGGTCTGATACGGCACGACCACGTTGTACGCGGTGCCCATCGGACGCGGCACGATGCCGTCGGCGAAATAGTTCGCGACGGCGGTGGTCAGCAGCGAGAGCTGGCCCTCCATCATCGAAATGTCGACCTGCTGCCCCTGTCCGGTCTTCTCCTTCACGCGCAGCGCGAGCATGACGCCGTACGCGCAGTACATGCCGGCGGTCATGTCGGCGATCGACACGCCGCAGCGCGTGCCGTGGCTGCCTTCCTCGCCGGTCACGCTGATCATCCCGCTCTCGGCCTGGAGGATGAGATCGAGCGCGGCGCGCTCGCGATAGGGGCCGTCCTGGCCGAACCCCGAGATCGAACAATAGACGATGCCCGGATTGCGCTTGCGCGCCTGCTCGTAATCGAGCCCGAGCCGCTTGAGCGCATCGACGCGGTAATTTTCCAGCACGACATCGCATTGCTCGACGAGCCTGAAGAAGAGCGCCTTGCCCTCGGGTTTCTTGAGGTCGATCACCATGCCGCGCTTGTTGCGGTGGAGGCTCACGAAATAGGCGGTCTCGCCGCCGGGGAGCGGGGTGCCCCAGCCGCGCGCGATGTCGCCATGGCCGGGCGGCTCGACCTTGATCACCTGTGCGCCGAAATCGGCGAGCATCGTCGAGCAGAAGGGGCCCGCGAGGGCATGAGTCAGGTCCAGAACTTTGATATCTTGGAGAGGCAGTTGCATGAGATCATCCGTGGAAGTGGCGCGATTTTCGCACACCGCGTCGCAGGCGCCCCGGGAACCCCGGCCGCTCCGGACGGTCAGCACGTCGTGGGGATTCCCGAATGCAATTGAAGCTCGCTTTCATTCTGATGATGGTGGCGGCGCCGCTCGCGCACGCCGAGCCCTGGCTTTGCAACAACGCCGACGGCAGCAAGCACTTCAGCTACGAACCGGAATCGGCGAAAAAGAAGAACTGCGTCCACCATCCCATCCCGTCGGGCAACGTGTGGCGCGTGCGGCCGAAGAGCGAGATGCACGCCGATTTTCCGCGCGTCGACAGCAAGACCCAGAAGCAGCGCGATGTCGCGCGACGCGAAATCCTCGAGCGCGAGCTCGCGGAAGAGAAAAAGGCGCTTGCCGAGGCGATGCGTCAGCTCGAAGCGGAGAAGCAGGCGCGCGCGAAGCGCGGCGAGGCCGCCCGCGCGGAGGCCGCGCTCAAGCCGCTGCAGGAGCGCATCCGCGTGCACATGACGAACATCTCGAATCTGGAGAAAGAGCTGGGCGGGAGGAGCTAAACAGCCATCTCGAACCGGAGCTTGCCGGCCGTCTTCGCTGCGTACAACGCATCATCGGCTTTCTTGAGGAGCTCTTCGGTCGTCGCGCCGTGCTTGGGATGAATCGAGATCCCGATGCTCGTTCCAATCGAGGCGGTACCGGCTGACAACTCGTAACTTTTCGACACCGCGGCAATGATTTTGCCGGCGGTCTGGGCGGCACCCGCGCCGTCGGCGTCGGGCAGGGCCACGACGAACTCGTCACCGCCCGTCCGCGCTACCGTGTCCGCCGCCCGCAGCGTGTCGCGGAGCCTTTGCGCAACCTGCTTGAGAAGCTCGTCGCCCACGGCGTGTCCGTGCGTATCGTTGACCTTCTTGAAACCATCGAGATCGAGACACAGCACGGCCATCGACGTGCCGTGCCTGCGCGCGCGCGCCAGCGCGAGGGTCAGCCGATCATCGAGCAGCCTGCGATTCGGCAATCCCGTCAAGGCGTCGTGATGTGCCAGGTGGACAGCGGCGGCCTCCGCGGCCGCTCGCGCCTTCGCCAACGAGTGTGCGTACAGGAAGCTCAGCGTCAGCAGCACGATGCCGGTGGCTGCCGCGAAAACCAACACCGCCCCTGCGGTGCGCTGCGACGCGAGCACATGCTGCAGGCGGTCGTGGAGCAGTTGCTCCTCCGCCTGTCGCATGATCTCGATCGTGGCGCGGATCGACTCCATTTCCGCGATGCCACGCCGGGCCAGGGGTATGAGTGCCGATACAGGTGATCCCTGTAAGCGCGCATTGATCTGGCTTTCCAGGAACGCGAACCTGCGATCCACGATCTGCGTCAAACTGCGGGCGAGCTCGTCCTGGGCACGGTTATCGGAAGTGAGCGAGCGGAACTGCCCGATACGCTCCTCCGTCGCGGCATCGAGTGCCTTGAAGCGCGTTATGAAAGTCGGGTCCCCCGTCAGCAGAAACGCGCGGCCGGCGGACTCGGCCTCGACGACCGCAACGTTCATCTGTTCCAACTCGGCAATCGCATGGACCGTGTGAAGTGCCCACGCATCGCTGTTTTCCGCATCGCGAAGCGCTTCGTAAGATGCGAGAGCCAGCGCGCCGATCATGCCGGCCGAGACGACGTAGCTCACGAGAACAATGTGTCGCTCGATAAACCGCACTGCGGCAACCATTTTCATGGGGACGACCTTGGGCCAGGCGCAAGAGCGCGAGATGCTAGCGGCTTGTCACAGGCCGCACAAACGGGCGAGATCGGCACAGCGGACTTGCGGCGCGCGTTTAGCGCCGGGCGGCGGCAGGAGGCTCGAAGAATTCTCGCATCAGAAAGTCCTCCAATCCGCTGTTGTCGCGAGGGCGCGCCGACAGCGTCACATTTCTACCGAGCCTTGTCGATTCCCATGTGAAGTCGCCCTGTTCGTACTCGCGGATGATGGCGATCATGCGCCGCACGACCGCAATCTGGATGTTTGGATGCGTGCCCCTGCGAACCTCGATCGTCTGCACCGTATTGCGCTTGATGTCGCGATTCCAGCCGTAGAACAGGAATTCGGCGTAGTCGCTCGCCATGTGCGTCACGTTGAAGATGCCGCCGGTCTTGCGCGGGTCGGGACCGAACGTGGGCGGCCGGGTGAGGCCGAGATTCGCCGCCGCGATGCGATTCGCGCGTGCATTCGGGTCTTCGGGGGGCGGGCTGGGCCGCGGTTCGGCGGCCGGCGCGGCCGGGGCGCTTTCCCCGCGTGCGCGGCGCCGCGCTTCGACAAACGACGCGAGGTCGCCCGGCGCGCTCGCCTGTGGCACCGGCGGCGCCGAGACGGTGGGTGGCGGCTTCGGTGACGGTGGGGCAGGGGCGCGGCCGGGCTCCGCACGCGCAATGACCGGCGGGCGCGGCGGTGGCGGTGGTTCGGCGCGGCGCTGCGGCGCCGGCTTCGGCGCGCGGGTCTCCGCGCGCCGCTCGGGCGCGGGTTTCAGCCGCGGACGCTCGGCGCGGCGCTGCGCCGGGGGTGGCGACGGTTTTTGCGCTGGTACCGCGGGCGGCCGCGCGCGCGCCGGCGCGCCCGGCGGTGGCGGCACGATCTGCACGCTCAAGGGTCCGGTGCGTTTCTCCGCGAACTCGACGGACGGCATGCGCAGCGACGGAATGCGCCACACCGCGAGCACGTGGATCAGCAGCGAGATCACCACGGCGCCGGTCATCACGCGGCGCGAGGCGCGCTCGCGCCGGTTTCCCCCGCCCTCCAGAAGTCTCGCTACTCGATTGATTGGAACCGCCATCCGTGCAAATTCCGGAGCATTATCCTCGCCAAATGAACCGCCCGACCGCTGAAGGCATGACCCTGCGATCGGCGCCGGGCACAGCCGATACCGGGGCGCGGCTCGGCATGGCGCTGCTCGGCTACATGCTCGCAGTCACGATCTTCGTGACGCTGGTGCCCTTCAGGTTCGAGTGGCCGAGCGAGTGGCGCGTTCTCGTGAGCGGCGGGCGCGCCGACATCGTCGCGAATGTCCTGCTGTTCATCCCGCTCGGATTCCTGTACTGCCTTTCCGCACCCGTGTCACGGCCGCGTTCGATACTGCACGTGGTGGCTGCAGGCCTTATCGCCAGCGCCATGATCGAAACGCTCCAGTTGTTCGAGCCGCAGCGGCGGGCGGCGTTGAGCGATGTCGTGGCGAACGCGGCCGGCGCCTGGCTCGGCGCCGTGGTGTTCGACCGCCTCGCGCGATCCTTGCGACCCCGCGATCATCTGCTGGGCTGGCTTGCGCTCGAGCTGCCGCTGATGGGTCTGATCTATCTTCTGATTCCACTCCTGTGGGTGAGCTCGATCTCCTCGAACGACGATCCGTGGCGAGCCGCGGTCACGCTGTCGATCGGGCTGTTCGGCGCAATCCTGCTCGGCGGCATGCAGCGGCATTACTTCGGCCCGGCACGCGCGTCGGACGCGGCGGAAACCGGGGTGTTCGCCGCGATCTGGCTGCTCGCCGGCACGTTTCCCCTGCTCGCGTGGCATCCGATTCACGTCATCGGAGCCGCTGTCTTCACGGGAATGCTCTGCTGGTGGCTCGGCCGCCGTCGCGTATCCGGGAGCGGCAACCGGCGATTCGAGGTGCCGCTACTGAAGGTTGCGGCGCGGGCCTACGCGGTGTACCTCGTCATGGCGATCCTGGTTCCCCTGCGTGCCGGCACCGAGCCCTGGACGTTGTTCCTGTGGTTTCAGTCGCATGCGGACCATCGGAACGAAATTCTGCGCCTTCTGGAGCTCGTGGCGGCCTTTACCCTGGTGGGCTACATGAACGTCGAGTTTCGCGGCCGCGACGTGATGTTGTATAAAGAGGCCCTGCCGCGACTGCTCGGGTGGGGTCTGGGCCTGGCGTTTGCGGCGCAGGTCGCGCGTGGATTCCAGCCGGGGTACGGCGCCTCCGTGGCAGCGGGGGGAATTCTGGTAGCGGCGACACTGTACGGCGGCTGGCTTTATCATCTGCAGCGCGCGCATGTAATGCGCCTGCTTTCAGCCTCCGGTGCCGACGATCACTCTCTCGTGACGAAACGATAATGGCCGACATGGACAACAAGCAGCAGCCCGGAAATCCCCGGGCGCGGCTGCAGCAGTTACTGGCGGTGCCGGAGCGCGACCGCACGGACGAACAGTGGGACGAGATCAACGAGCTGGAGATCATGCTCGCGTCGGGCAATCGCCGGGTCGAGGCGGCGCACGCCGGCCGCGGCACGCCGCTCGCGTCGCAGCCGCCGCGGCAGGGGAAGCCCAATCAGGGCGGGCCGGGCGGACAGGGTCAGGACCCGCGTAAGCAGGGCAGGAAGTTCCACAAGAGACCCAAGCGCAAAGGTCCGTGAGACGGCGCGCGTTCCTGCGCGGCGTCGGCGCATCCCTCGCGCTGACGGCGGCGAGCGCTCCGTTCTCGCGAAGCGTCTGGTCGCAGCCCAAGTTTTCCGATAGTCCGTTCACGCTGGGGGTGTCTTCCGGCGACCCGCTGTCCGATGGCTTCGTCATCTGGACGAAGATCGCGCCGAAGCCGCTCGAGCGTGGGGCGGGCATGCCGAAGAAGCCACTCGAAGTCGGATGGGCGGTCGCCACCGACGAACGCATGGCGCAGGTCGCGCAAAGCGGCAAGGCGATCGCGCGTCCGGAGCTCGGCCACGCCGTGCACGTCGAGCTCGCGGGACTCGAACCCGCGCGCGACTATTACTATCAGTTCACGGTCGGTGGCGCGCGCAGCGTCATCGGCCGCGGACGCACGCTGCCGGCGGCGGGCTCGGCGGTTTCACAACTGCGATTCGGCGTGGCCGGTTGCCAGCGTTACGAGGACGGTCTGTTCACGGCATGGCGGCGCCTCGCGGACGAGCGCTTCGACTTCGTCTTCCACTACGGCGACTACATTTACGAACGCGCGGTGATGCGCGAGCGCAAGCAGTTCCCGGTGGTTCGCGTGATGCCCGGCGATCCGGACGAGACCTACACGCTGGACGATTACCGGCATCGCTATTCGCTGTACCAGCTCGATCCGGACCTGCAGGCGGCGCACGCCTCGGCGCCGTTCGTCATGAGCTACGACGATCACGAGGTCGACAACAATTGGGCGGGGGACACGAGCGAAGAGAAGATCCCCGCGGCGATTTTTCTGCTGCGCCGCGCGGCCGCGTTTCAGGCGTGGTACGAGCACCTGCCGCTGCGGGCATCGCAGATGCCGCGCGGGCCGGACATCCTCGCCTACCGTCGCTTCGCGGTCGGCGACCTGCTCGCGGTGAACGTGCTCGACACGCGCCAGTATCGTTCCCAGCAGGCGTGCGGTGGCCGTGTGACGGCGGACTGCGCGGAAGCGCTCGATCCGAAACGCACCGTGCTCGGAGACGCGCAGGAGCGCTGGCTCTACGAGGGTTTCAGGAGCGGCAAGGCGCGCTGGACGCTGCTCGCGCAGCAGATCCCGGTCATGCGGCAGGACCGCAATCCCGATCCGAACATCGTCGCGCCGAGCATGGACAAGTGGGACGGCGCGGTCGCCGCGCGCGATCGGCTGTTCGCGGCGGTGGAGCAGGCGAAGCTGCGCAACCTCGTCGTGGTCGACGGCGACGTCCATCGCAACTGGGCGGCCGAGCTCAAGAAGAATTTCGAGGACGAGAGCTCGGCGACGCTCGGCGTCGAGTTCACCTCCACGTCGGTCACTTCACTCGGCGACGGTTTCGACATCAACGATAACTTCCGCGCGCTGCTCCGGCAGATGCCGTACGTGAAGTTCAACAACAACCAGCGCGGTTACGTCCGCCATATCGTCACGCCCGCGCGCTGGCAGGCCGATTTCCGCGTGCTCGACAAGGTGAGCGTGCCGGACGGCCGACTCACGACGCGCAAGAGGTTCGTCGTCGAGAGCGGCCGGGCGGCGCTGCTCGACGCCGAGTCGTAGCCAGGGAGAAGACGTATGGACACGCATGGCAGGCGCTCCAGCGGGCGCGCCAGTCTGCATAGACCGGTCGAGCGAGGACGTCACCGAGAGGCATACGAATGAGGGCGCTAAAGCGACGAGGGGCGAGGGACATCACGCGCGGCTATTCCCGTGCGCAATTCGCGGCGAAGCTCCGTCGCTTCGCGGGAGCGATCGAGAAGGGCGAAGCATTCGCGATCCAGGTCGGGGGCGAGCGGCTGCGTATTCCGGCCGATGCGACATTCAACATCGAGCATGAGCGGACGGGCGCGAATCACGAGCTCGAGTTTCAGTTGCTGTGGACCGAGCCACGTGCAGCAAGCTGATCGCGTATTCATCGGCTCGTGTCACTGCGGCGCGATCGGCTTCACTTACCGCGCGGCCCGGGATCCATCGCGCTGGAACGTGCGCGCGTGTCAGTGCGGCTTCTGCCGCGCGCATCGCGTTCTCAGCACCTCGGATCCCGAGAGCAGCATCGAGTTCAACGCTGCGCGGCCGGCGTTGCTCAATCGCTATCGGTTCGGCGCGCGCACAGCAGATTTTATGATTTGCCGCGAATGCGGCGTTTACGTTGGCGCGCTGATCGAGACCGAGCGCGGCAGCTTCGGCATCATCAACGTCAATGCGCTGCAGCCGATGCCTGCAGGGCTGCCGGACCCGGTGCCGATGGAGTACGGGGCGGAATCGAGAGACGAGCGCATAACGCGGCGGGAGCTGCGCTGGTCGCCGGCGCGCTGTACTTTCCCGTGACCGGCGCGCACGATGAAGCTTTACGACGATCCCTGCTCGGGCAATGGATACAAGGCGAGGCTCCTGCTGGCACACCTCGCGTTGCCGTACCACTACGTCCGCATCGACATACTCGAGGGCGAATCGAGAACGCCGGCGTTCCTCGAGAAGAATCCCAACGGACGTATTCCCGTTCTGGAGCTCGATGATGGCACGTGTCTCGCCGAGTCGAACGCGATCCTCTATTTTCTGTCGCGGGGAACGCGCTATTGGCCTTCAGACCGGCTCGAGCAGGCGCAGGTCATGCAATGGCTCTTTTTCGAGCAGTACAGCCACGAGCCCAACATCGCGACACCGCGGTTCTGGCTGCACATCAAAGGACTGGAGAAGACACCGTTCAACCTGGAGCTGCTCGCGCAGAAGCAGAAGGCGGGGAATCAGGCGCTGGCTGTAATGGACCAACACCTGCGCTCGCGGCCGTTCTTTGCTGGCGGCCGCTATACGATCGCCGACATCGCGCTCTACGCGTACACCCATGAGGCGCACGAAGGCGGCTTCGACCTGTCGCTCTATCCGTCAGTCGTGGCCTGGCTCGAACGTGTGCGCGAGCAGCCGGGCCACATCACCGTCGACCAACTGCCGGCGGTATGAGGCCCCTGGGAAACCTGTTCGCCGATTGCGCGCCGCCCTGTTCCGGGGAACGGATGGAAGTTCTCCTCACGCACCGAAATCTCGTGGTGGAGCGCATCGTGAGCTCCGCGAACATTACGCCGAAGGAGTACGTGCAGTCGCAGGACGAGTGGGTGGTTCTCCTCACCGGCGAAGCCAGCATGGAAGTCGCCGGCGAGGCGCTCGCGCTGAAAGCGGGGGACTACTTGTTCTTACCCTCGGGCACTGCACATACGGTCAAGTCCGCCTCGGAGGGAGCGCTGTGGCTAGCGGTTCATCTCCAGGTTTGATGCTGCGGGCCTGTGGCGCGATCGGGTTGACCTATCGCATAGCGCCGCGGGAGCGCAGAGGGTCGCCATGCGGCAGTTTCCAGTGACGGACGCAGCGACGATGAAGCCCGGTCCCGAAGTGCTTCGCGAGCTGGCACACGTGCGGCAAATCAAGGGGGGCCGGCGCCGCCGCTGGTTCCAGTCGCACGACGAAGACTTGATCGTGTGGTACGCCGACGACGGCAGCCTCTACGGCTTTCAACTGTGTTACGGGCGCAATCGTACGGAACGGGCGCTGACGTGGACTGTGGAGCGCGGCTTCTCACATAACAAGGTCGATGCGGGCGATCGGCGGGGGATCAAGTACGCGCGCACGCCGATCCTGGTGCCCGACGGGACATTCGATGCCCGCGCGATGGCGCAACGCTTCGCTGAAGTCTCGATATCCGTGCCGTCGGAGGTGAGAGACTTCGTTCTGAGTAAGATCAGGGACTATCCCGTAACGACGGGCTAGCGCGCGTTTTCGTTGCCGGCCCGGGAAAGGAGTGACTGCGATGAGCAAGCGATTCCTGATCGGCTGGCTGGTCGTTTTCGTCGCATGGATGGCCGGCAGCTTCGTCGTGCACGGCGTGCTGTTGCATGCCGAGTACTCGAAGCTCCCCAATCTCTTCAGGCCGCCCGCGGAGGCTCAGCAGTACTTTGCGCTGATGATTCTCGCGCACGTGATGATGGCCGGCGCGTTCACGTGGATCTATTCGCGCGGCGCCGAAGCCAAAGCATGGCCGGGGCAGGGCGTGCGATTCGGGATCGCGGCCGCGCTGCTCACGGTAGTGCCGTGGTACACGATCTACTACGTCGTGCAGCCGATACCCGGCGGGCTCGCGCTCAGCCAAGCCGTGTTCGACGCGATAGTCGTTGTAATGCTCGGCCTGATCGTCGCGTTTATCTACAGCGGCGAAACGCGCAGATGAAGGCGCATAGCGGATGGTGCGCTATCAGCGCATCCTACGCCACAGCCGTTGCAGGCTTCCTCGTGGTTACGAGCGTGCAGGCCGCTACGTCGTCGCCCGTCCACGGTTATCCGGCGCGGCCGGTGCGCCTGATCGTGCCGTATGCACCCGGCGGCAGCTCGGACATCATCGCGCGGCTCTACGGCCAGCAGTTGAGCGAGTCGATGGGACAGACGTTCGTCGTCGACAACCGGCCCGGCGCCGGCGGCGTGATCGGGACGAGCCTGCTCGCGAAAGCCACGGCCGACGGTTACACGCTCATCCTCCAGGACATGCCGCACACGATCAATCCGGCCGTGTACGGCGGCGTACCCTACGATCCGCTGCGCGACTTCACGCCGATCACGCTCGTCGCGCGCGCGCCGCAGTGGCTGTTCGTGCATCCGGCAGTCGCGGCGAAGTCGGTGCGCGAGCTCGTCGCGCTGGCAAAGTCTCAGCCGGGAGCGCTCAAGATCGGCTCCGCCGGCAACGGCAGCGGCACGCACCTGATGGCCGAGCTCCTCATGCGCGGCGCCGGTATCCAGATGACGCACGTGCCGTACAAAGGCGCGGGTCCGGCAGTCGGCGCGACCGTCGGCGGCGAGATGAACGCGGTGTTCACGTCCATGCCGGCGGCGATCGCATTCGTGCAGGCCGGGCGATTGCGTCCGATCGGTGACGACGTCCATGCGGCAGCCGTCGCAACCGGAGGTGCCGACGTTCCAGGAAAGCGGCGTGCCGAACATGGTGCTGCATCACTGGTTCGGCTTTCTCGCGCCGGCCGCACTGCCGAAACCGGTGCTCACCCGGCTGCACGCCGAGATCGTCGCCGCGGCTGCGCAGCCGGCGATCGTCGCGCGCTACAAAGCGCTGATACTGGAACCGGCGACGAGCTCGCCGGAAGAATTTCGCGAGCTCATTGCGTCGGACCTCGCGCGCTGGGGCAAGGTGGTGCGCGAAGCGGGCATCAAGGCGCAGTAGCCGCCTTGCGCGTGACGTCGCGGATTTCCTCGCGGCGCCGGAGCCACCACGAGTAGCAGAGCGGCAGCAGATCGAGGTAGTTCGGCACGCCGAGCTCGCGCGCCGCGTGCACCGGCCAGTGCGGGTTCCACAGCAGCTCGCGCGCGAGCGCGATCATGTCCGCCTGCCCGCGCTGAAGGATGTCTTCGGCTTGCCGCGCTTCGGTGATGAGACCGACCGCGATGGTCTTGATCCCGACGTCGTTGCGCACGCGCTCCGAGTAGGGCACGTGGTATCCGGGCTTGCGCGGCATTAGTGTCGCCGTGCCCGGTCCGTGAATACCGCCCGAGGACGTCGTGACGACGTCGACGCCGCGCTCTTTCGCCGCGCGCACGAGCTCGACGGTGTCGTCCACGCTCCAGCGGCTGTTGAGGCCGTCCACGGCCGACACGCGCAGGAACACCGGCCGGTCCTTGGGCCAGACCTCGCGCACCGTCTCCACCACTTCGAGGCACAGCCGCATGCGCCCGCGCAGGTCGCCGCCGTATTCGTCCGTGCGCAGATTCGCGAGCGGCGAGAGGAACTGGTGAATGAGATAGCCGTGCGCGGCGTGCACTTCGACGATGTCGTAGCCCGCGTCGATGGAGCGCAGCGCCGCTTCGCGCCACTCACCGAGCAGCGCGCGGATCTCGGCGCGGTCGAGCGCGTACGGCACCTGCGCCGTCTCGCTCGCGGGCAGCGCACTGGACGACACGATCGGCCATGGCGGGCTGCCGTGCTGCGCGTCCTCGGCGGTGAGCGGACGATAGCCCTGCCACGGCTCGCAACCCGAACCTTTGCCGCCGGAATGGCCGAGCTGGATGGCGGGAATGGCGCCGTGGCTGCGCAGGAAGTCGTTCACACGCCGGTAGCGCGGCACGTGCGCGTCATCGTAAATGCCGGCGCAGTGATACGACTTGCGGCCGCGCGCCTCCACCGAGGTTTCTTCGCAGAACACGATTCCCGCGCCGCCCATCGCGAACTGCCCGAGATGCACGAGGTGGTAATCGGTGGGCCCGCCGTCTTCCGACGAGTACTGGCACATCGGCGAGACGACGATCCGGTTGCGCGCGGTCAGTGCGCGCAGCTCGATCGGCGTGAAAAGCAGCGGCAGATCTTTAGGCTCGGTCATATAAAGATACGTCAGCGGCGCCGCGTGGCCTCGTACAGCGGCACGACCTTCGGCAGCAGCGATTCGATCTCCTGCATGCGGGTCGATTCCGCGGGATGCGTGCTCAGAAACTCGGGCGGCCGCCCGCCCTTGTTCGCGGCGAGCATCTTGCGCCAGACGGATACGCCGGCGCGAGGGTCGTAGCCGCCGCGCGCGGCGAGCTCGAGCCCGATCCGGTCCGATTCGCTTTCCTGCGTGCGGCTGAAGCGCGTCGCGATCAGCGCTTCGTAGCCGACGTTCGCGATCTGCGCGCTCGTGTCGCTCGCGCCAAGCAGGGCCGCACCGAGGCCGATCGCGGCCTGCGCCGCCATCGCCTGCGACACGCGCTCGCGCGAGTGCTCGCGCAGCGCATGCGCGATCTCGTGCCCGAGGACGATCGCGATCTCGTCGTCGGTGAGCCGAAGCTGGTCGACGAGGCCGGTATAGACGACGATCTTGCCGCCGGGCATGCAGAACGCGTTCAGCTCGTTGCTGCTCACCACGTTGGTTTCCCATTTCCAAGCCGGCGCATCGCGGCGGAAGACGGCGGTGTGGGGCTGAAGGCGCGCGGCGATCGCGCGCACGCGCTGGAGCATCGCGGCGTCCTTGTTGAGCACGCCTTTCTGCGATGCTTCACTGCGCAGCTTGGTGTAAGCCTGAGCGGAAACCTTTTCCAACTCCGCTGAAGACACGAGCAGGAGCTGTTGACGCTCGGCGCCGACCGCGCCCCCTCGCGTCGTCGTCTCGCAGCCGCTCAGCGCGAGCAGCGGGAGCAAACAGCACAGCAACAGGTCAGGCCGCATGATCATGGCGGCAGCGGTTCGGTCTCGACCGGGGCGACCGGTTCGCCGATCGCGTGCGCTTCGGCGTGCGGCGGGTCCTGACCCGGCAACACGAGCCTGCGGCCTTTGCGGCAGCCGATTCTGTCCCAGCGCGCCTTTTCCTTCGCCTCGGCGAGTGTGAGCCAGCGCATGTTCGAGGCGTCGTCGGCGCCGCCGCACAGGAGCGGGATCACGCGGTCGACGACGTAGCCTCTGCAGGAGCCCGCGGTCTGGCCCGTCGAAGGACACGGATTCTCGAGGCGGAAATAGATCTCGGCATGCGTCGGACGCGTCGCCGCGTACGCAACGCTGGAGCTGAAAATCACGACGAACAACGCCGCTCGAAGAAGTCGCGCGCAGCGAAACCCACCGACACAGAACGTATTCGCGCGGTGGGTTTCGCCCACCCTACGGTTTTTTTGCCGAAGCATCGGCAGCTTCGACTTTCTCGAAGTCGATGCGTTCCACGACCGGCAGTCCCTGCAGGTATCGGCGCAGACAGTCGAGGGCCATTTCGACCGCGCCGAGCCGCACCCACTCGCGTCCGCCCACGATGCGGCTGCGGCGCGATTCCACGCGATCCGCCGTGGCGATCGCAAGGCAGATCGTGCCCGCGAACTCGATGCGGTCCGCGCCTTCGTCGAGGTCGATCAGCACCGCGAGCGCGTGCGAGGCGCCGGTATTGCGTTGCGCCGTGCCGGCGATGAGCTCCGCGTTTTCTTTCGTGATGTCTTCGACGATGGCATTGTCGAGACCGACCGCACCGCAGACTTCGTCGAGATCGCGTGCGACGATGCCGCGGCGGAGCACTTTCTCCGCGCCCGGCAGAGGGCCTACGCGGGCCGCGATCTGGCCGCTCGTGAACGTCTCGACGATGGTCAGCGTCGCGCCGGCTTTTTCCAGCTCGGAGAGCACGACGCCTTCGAGCGTGCGATCGTCCTCCGCGAGGATGAAATTGCCGAGGCGTCTGCGCACTTCCTGCACCACCGGCGCGAGCGTCGCGTTGATCTCGTCCATATCGCGGCCGCGCACCGTGAGCTTGGTTTCGAGCTGCGGGTAATGGGCGCGGAAGCCGAGCTTCACGCTGCCGTCCTGCGCGAGCGCCTCGATGCCCGCGAGCAGCGTATCGGCGTGGGATTCGCCGATCCCGTACGAGTGGAAGCGCTTGAGATACACCGCAGTCTGCACACCGCTTTTCGCGAGCAGCCGCGGCAGGATCTGCTCTTCGAGCATGCGCCGCAGCTCGCGCGGCACGCCGGGCGTGAAGAAAAAGCGCGCCTTGCCGATATCGACCGCGAAGCCGCAGGCCGTGCCGATCGGGTTGTCGAGGATCTCCGCGCCTTCGGGCAGCATCGCCTGCTTTTTGTTGTTGGGCGGCATCACGCGGCTCCTGCGCGCGAAATACGATTCCATCCGCGAGAGCCACTCCTGGCTGAGCACGAGATCGACGCCTGCTGCTTTCGCCGCGATCTCCTGCGACAGATCGTCCACGGTCGGCCCGAGGCCGCCGTTCACGATGACGGCGTCGGCGCGCTCGCCCGCGAGCTTGAACGCGAGCAGCAGGTCCTCGCGATCGTCGCCGACCGTGGTCTCCCAGCGCACCGACAGCCCGAAATCCTCGAGCTTCTGCGTGATCCAGCTGAAATTGGTATTGACGATCTTGCCGGTTAGGACTTCGTCGCCGGTGCAGATGACTTCGATGCGCATTAGCTGCTTTTGAATCCGAGGTGCGAAAGGTTCGCGAGATAGTCGGGGATTGCGACATCGCGCGCAAGACGTGGATCGGCGACAGGCGCGCGATTCAGACCTTCCAGCGGCACCACACCGGCCCAGATCGGCAGCGCGTAATCGTCGGCGTCGTCCTTCGGCGGGCCAGTGCGGATTTTCGCCGAAGCTTCCTCGATCTTCATGTGGAGCACGGTCGTCGCCTTGAGCTCGTTGCGGGTGATCGGCCGCAGCGTCGGCCACTGCCCCGGATACATGCGCTCGACGAAGCGTTCCATCGCACGGGCCTTGTGCGCCTCGTCTTCCACTTTCGCCGGCGTGCCGAAGATCATGACAGAGCGGTAGTTCATCGAATGGTGAAACGCGGCGCGCGCGATCACGAGGCCGTCGAGCTGGGTCACCGTCAGACAAACCCTTGCGTTCGCCGCACGCTCCAGCGCGCGGCTCGCGTGAGAGCCGTGCCAGTACACGTCATCGCCTTCGCGCCAGTAGGCGGTGGGGGTGACGAACGGCTGCCCGTCGATCACGTAGCCGACGTGACAGATGAACGCGCTGTCGAGAATGGCGTAGACGGTTTCGGCGTCATAGCGGCCGCGGTCGGGGAGGCGGCGCACACGGGTCTTGTCGGTCGGGGTGAAGCTTTTCAATGTCTATCCTTATTCCGCGCTGCCGCGGTACTTGCGATCGAACTCGGCGACCCAGTCGAAGCCCATCATGGCGCCGAACTTCTGGAAGGAATACAGCGGCACGTCGATGTCCGCGCTCGATCGGCGCTCCTTGAGCCGGGCGAATACCGCTTCGAGCGCGGCGCCGGCCGCCAGGAAGCCCAGCGCGGGAAAGATTGCCATGCGATAGCCGATCGACTGCAACGTCTGCGCGTCCAGAATCGGCGTGCGGCCGCCTTCCACCATGTTCGCGATGAGCGGCACGTCGAACGTGCGGCCGATGCGCTCCATCTCTTCGACACTCTCGGGGGATTCGATGAAGAGGATGTCCGCTCCGGCTTCGAGGAACGCTTCCGCGCGCCGCAGCGCTTCGTCGAGGCCCAGCGTCGTGCGCGAGTCGGTGCGCGCGATGATCTTGAAGTCCGGGTCGCTCCGCGAATCGAGCGCAACGCGGATCTTCGCGACCATGTCTTCGACCGGAACGACCCGGCGCCCGAGCATGTGCCCGCACTTCTTCGGAAATTCCTGGTCTTCGAGCTGGATCGCAACGGCGCCGGCGTTCTCGTAGCCGCGCACCGTGTGCTGCACGTTGAGCAGCCCGCCGTAACCGGTGTCGGCGTCGGCGGCCAGCGGCGTCTGCGTAAGCGCGCACAGTTGGGTTACGCGCGAGACCATGTCGCTGTACGTCGCGAGCCCGGCGTCGGGCAGCCCGAGGTGGGATGCGACGACACCATAGCCGGTCATGTACAGGCAGTCGAAGCCGAGCCGGTCCGCAATCTTCGCGGAGATCATGTCGTACACACCCGGTGCGGCGATCAGCTCCTTGCGCCGGAGCCGCTCCGCGAATGCTTTTCGTTTTGCCGCGCTCACGTAATTTCCTGCGTCAATCCAGCCGGACACCACACGATGACGTGCGCCTTCCCGCGGCGATAATACGACACATGAAAGTCATACAGATGGTGAAGCCGGGTGGGCCCGAAGTCCTGGCGCTCGCCGACAAGCCGCTGCCCGAGCCGGCGGCAGGTGAAGTGCGCGTGCGCGCGCAGGCGATCGGGATCAGCAGCGCCGACATGCTGGTGCGCAAAGGGATCTACAACTGGATGCCGCCGCTGCCCGCGATCCCCGGAAACGAACTGGCCGGAACGATCGACGCGGTCGGTCCGGGCGCGCCCGGTGTGACCGTGGGTGAGCGGGTGCTGGTGAGCTCGCGCGAGCTGCCGTTTCGCGGCGGCTGCTACGCGCAGGCGATCTGCGTGCCGGCGGCGGCGGTGTTTGCGCTGCCCGATGCGATCTCATCGGATGACGCGGTGACCTTGCCGAATTACCAGCTCGCCGGCGCGCTGCTGTACGAATCCGGCGTGCGCAAGCCGCGGAGCATCGTCGCCTACGGGGCGAGCGGCGGCGTCGGCATGGCGCTGCTGCAACTCGCGCAGGCCGACGGCATGCAGGCGATCGGCATCGTCAGCGCGGAAGAAAAGCGCGCATTCGTGCACAAGGCCGGCGTGCGCGACGTGCTGATCCGCGGGCACGACGATCTGCGCGCGGCGGTGATGGCGCTTACGGACGAGCGCGGTGTCGACGTGGTCTACGCGATGGCGGGACCGAGCGATGCGTTCATCGCGAACCTAGACCTGCTCGCGCCGCTCGGGACGGTCGTCTCTTTCGCGATGCTGGGCGGCATGATCCCCGATGCGGATATCTTCGGCGCGCTGCGCAAGCGTCTCGGCAGGAGCCTCGGCGTGCGCTGCTACTCGATTCATACGCTCGATCACGACCGCGAGCTGCGGCGCGCGCTGCTCACGCGCGCGATCGAGCTCATGGCGGCCGGGCGGCTCCGCCCGCCGCCGCCCATGGTGATGCCGCTCGCCGAGGCCGCGCGTGCGCACGCGCTGATGGAGGAAGGGAAGACGCTCGGCAAGATCGTCTTGAAACCCGATTGACGAGCGCCTCGGGATTGCTTCGTCGTGAGATTGCTCACGCCTCGCAATGAGAGCTAGCGGTCATCGCGAGGCACCGGCAGAGGTGCCGCGGCGATCTCGTGGCGCACCGCGATGATGGCTTCAACGCTTTCCGGCGGGCGGCTGGTCGCCGCTGTCTGCATCGCTCAGGTGCTCGTCCAGATCGGAGCCTTCTTCTGGCCGGCGCTGCTGCCCTCGATGATCCCGCTGTGGGGGCTCACGAATGCGGAGGCCGGCTGGATTACCGCCGCGTTCTACGCCGCGTACATGTGCGCCGTGCCGGTGCTCGTGACGCTGACGGACCGCATCGACGCGAAACGCGTGTATCTCTTCGGCGTCGCCTGCACGGTCGTCGCGCACCTGTCGTTCGGCTGGTTCGCCGATGGGTTCTGGTCTGCGCTCGCGTGGCGCGCGCTCGCGGGTGTCGGCTGGGCCGGCACGTACATGACCGGCGTGAAGCTGCTCGCGGACAAGGTCGATGCGAAGCTCATGTCGCGCGCCGTGGCGGGCCATGCGGCGAGCATCGGCATCTCGGGTGCGCTGTCTTTCTCGTGTGCGGATGTGCTCGCATCGCTGTACGGCTGGCAGTCGGCTTTCGCCGCGGCCGGCTTCAGCGCGCTCGCCGCGTGGGCGCTCGTCGCGGCGAGCGCGCCGCGCGCGAAGCCGCCCGCGCCCGCGGCCGGACCCGGTGGAGGCTTGTTCGATTTCCGGCCCGTGTTCCGCAACCGCTCGGCGATGGCGTACGCGCAGGCGTACTGCATTCATACGCTGGAGATGAATGCCCTGCGCGGCTGGGGCGTCGCATTCCTCGGTTACGTTGCGGCGAGCACCGGCTCCGACCCGCTGTTCTCGCCCACGCTCGTGCTCACGGCGCTCGGCCTCGTCGGCACCGCGGCCAGCGTGCTCGGCAACGAAGCGTCGATACGGCTCGGACGGCGCAGGCTGGTCGTCGTGGCGATGGGCGGCTCGGTGTTCGTCGGCGCCACGATCGGCTTCGTCGGCAGCGCGGCGTATTCGATCGCGGTCGTGCTGCTCCTGCTGTACGGCTTCGTCGTCTGGCTCGACTCGTCGTCGCTCACCGCCGGTGCGGCCGGGACCGCGGATCCCGCGCGCCGGGGCGCGACGCTCGCGGTGCATTCGACACTCGGCTATGCCGGCGGCTTTGTCGGTCCGCTGATGATCGGATACACGCTCGATCTCGCCGGCGGCATGTCGCGCATCGCGTGGGGCGCGGCGTTCCTGATGGTGGCGGTGCTGATGGTCGCGGCGCTGGTGGCTTTTCTGGTCTTACGCCCGCGTGAGCTTGCGGGCGATCGATCGGTGGATCGTTGACCCACCCTGCGCGCAACCATCTCACCGCAGGGTGCGCCGGTGGCGCACCGGTGCGTCATTGACGCACCGACGGCGGTCGTACGTCATGAGCGCGACGCCGGCCTTGCGCCGGCGCATTCCTGCCGGAATGCGTCGAGCTCGCGCTTTTTCATGATCAGCGTGAAACGCAGCGCGAGCGCCTGTCCGCACAGGGCGCGGACCTTGACGGGATCGTCGACGTACTCCACGACGATGACGGGCTTGCCGGCTGCGGCGATCGGCGCCAGCTCGTTGCACCAGCCCTGCGAGAAGCAGCTCTCGGCAAAGGCCCAGTCGACGTACGGCGTGAGCTGCGGCACCTGCTGCGGATTGTTGTTGATGCCGACGGCGAGCCCGCGGCGCCGCGCTTCGTTCGCGAGCCACACGATGTAGCGGAGCTGGTCCGCGGCCGTGATCTTGAAGCCGGTGTCCTGCAGGTAGAGGTCGAGGTTGTCGAAGAGCACGCCGTCGAAGCCGCGGTCCCTGCAGAGGTCGAGCCGCGCGAGCATGACCGGTGCGAGCTCGTCGATGCGCCGGATGTCCAGCCAGCGCTCGCGCGGCCAGCCCTGGTATGCCTTGCCGAGCAGGCGACGCGAAAACTGCTTCGCATCGGGCCGCCATGCCTCCCATGCGCCGACGTTCACGTAGCACACCGCGCGCTTGCCGCGGCGCTTGATGGCGGCGACGGCGCGCGCGCTATTGTCGAAGAGGTCGATCTTATAGACGTCGGCCTCGATGTTGACGTCGACCGGCTCGTCTACGTACTGGATCTGCCAGCGTGTGTTCATCGCGGGCCGCCACGCGGCTGCGCTTGCGACCGGCGCGGGGAGCTCGTCCTGCGGCTGCTGCGCGAGCGCGGCCGCGCACAACGACAGTGCGAGCAGGGACGATAAAACGATGCGGCGGATCATGAGAACGTTGCGCAGAGTGTCGAGCGACACGGCCAGTAACCCGGCCGCCGGTGCTGCGGGGCGCGCGCGATTATCACACGCGCTCACCGCGTCCAGGCGTATTCGGCCATAATCGACCACCACATCGTGGCACGCCAGGAGGAGAGGCATGGAATCTAAAGACGTCAAGATCCGGTCCAGCAGCGGCGGTGAATTCGACTGCTATCTCGCGCTCCCCGACGCACCGGGCAAAGTACCCGCGGTCGTGCTCGCTTCCGCGATCCACGGCGCGGACGCGGACGTGCGCGCGATCGCCGATGTCTTCGCATCCCACGGCTACATCGCTGCCGCTCCGGATCTCTTCTGGCGCTCGGTGCCGGGACCGCTCGAGCGCGGCGACGAGCGCTCGCGCACGCGTTCTCAGCCGCGGCTCGAAAAAATCCGCGCCGGGGAAGCCGATATGGCGGACACGCTCGCCGAGATCCGCAAGCTGCCGCAGTTCAACGGCCGCGCCGCGGCGATGGGGTTCTGTTACGGCGGGCCGTACGCGATCCTCGGTCCCAAGCGTCTCGGCTACGACGCGGGCATCTCGTGTCACGGCACGCAGTTGAACGATTACATCCATGAGCTCGAAGGCATGACGAAGCCGGTCTGTCTCTTGTGGGGCGACAAGGATCGAGCTGCGCCGCCGGAAGTGCTGGAGGCGTATCGCAAGGTCTCCCAACGCATGAACAACGTGGAGCTGCACATATTCCCGAACATCCTGCACGGCTACATGATGCGCGGCAGCACCGAGGCGTTCAGCCAGTCCGCTTACGACTTCTCCATGCAGCGCGCGCTCGCGATACTCGAAGGGCTGCGCGGGGAGCAGCAGCGGGCAGCGTGACGACGCAGTTCTGGATTCCCGGCTGCGCGGGAACGACGAGGGGTGCATGATCAGATTCTTCACCGCGATTCTGCTGCTGGCCTCGGCGTTCTGCGTACAGGCGCAGGCGTATCCGGCGAAACCGGTGCGCATCGTCGTGCCGTTCCCGGCCGGCGGCGGGCTCGACTTCACGACGCGCGTCATCGCGCAGAAGCTGAACGAGATGTGGGGCCAGCAGGTGCTCGTCGAGAACCGTCCGGGCGCGAGCGGGATGATCGGCGCGGAGTACGTCGTGCGGGCGCCGAAGGACGGCTATACGCTGCTCTCGTGCTCGCCGGCGGAGGTGTCGCTCAATTTCGCGCTTTACCCCAAGATGGCCTACGACCCGCTGCGCGAGCTGGCGCCGATCTCGCTCACCGCGATTTATGCGAATCTCATCGCGATACACGCATCGGTCCCGGCGAAGAGCTGGAAGGAGCTGGTCGCGCTCAGCAGGAAAACGCCCGGCGGCATCGGCTTCGGCTCGAGCGGCACCGGGAGCACGCAGCATCTCACGGGCGAGTGGCTCAAGCGCAACGCCGGCATCGACCTGCTGCACGTGCCCTACAAAGGCGCGGCGCCCGCGATCGTGGACCTGGTCGGCGGTCAGATTCCACTGGGTATCCTCGGCGCGGCGCCGCTGATCCCGCATATCAAGGCAGGTCGGCTCCGCGCGCTCGCGGTGACGACCGGCTCGCGCACGCCCGCATTGCCGGAGGTGCCGTCGCTCGCCGAAGTCGGCGTGAAGGGATTCGAATCGTCGCAGTGGTTCGGCTTTCTCGCACCCGCCGGCACGCCGCGCGAGGTGGTTTCGAAGGTGAACGCGGATCTCCAGCGCGTGCTCGCGATGCCGGACGTGAAGGAGCGGCTCGCGGTGCAGGGCGGTGAGACGAAGCACTCGACGCCGGAAGCATTCGGCGCTTTCATGAAATCGGAGTACACGACGTACGCGAAGATCATCGCGGACGCGGGCATCAAGGTCGATTAGTTTCCCCTCACCCTAATCCTCTCCCCGCTCGCGCGGGGCGAGGGGCACTGTCGGAGGTCTACATGAGCTATGAAATCGATGTGAACGATGTGGAATATCTGCGGCATGGCGACCAGGCGCTGCTCGCGCGCGTCTACAAGCCGCGCGGCGACGGTCCTTTTCCGTGCGTCGTGGATCTGCACGGCGGCGCGTGGTGCAACAAGGACCGGCTCGCGGACGAAGGCACCGACGTGCCGCTCGCGCAGAGCGGCGTCACGGTGGTCGCGCTCGATTTCCGCATGCCGCCCGACGGCAAGTACCCGGCATCGCTGCAGGACGTGAACTACGCGATCCGCTGGTGCAAGTCGCGCGCGGCCGAATTGAAGATCAACCCCGACCGCGTGGGCGTGCTCGGCGTCTCCAGCGGCGGACACCAGGCGATGCTGACCGCGATGCGCCCCACCGATTCGCGCTACGCGGCGCTGCAGCTTCCCGGCGCCGCGGGCGTCGATGCCTCGGTGGGCGCCGTGATCCTGTGCTGGCCCGTGATCGATCCCCTCGGGCGCTATCGCTATGCCAAGAACCTGAAGGAAGAGGGCAAGCACCTGAAACACGCCGAGAACTGGATCGAGAATCACAACAAGTACTGGGCCGACGAGAACGAGATGGCCGAAGGCAATCCGACGCAGCTCCTCGAGCGCGGCGAGAAAACGCCGACGCCGCCCGTGCTGTACCTGCAGGGCACGGCCGACCTCGCGCACCCGAAGGTGAACCGCGATCAGTTCATCGCGAGCTACCGCAAGGTGGGCGGCAACGTCGAGCTGCACCTCTTCGAAGGCGTGGGCGAGGCGTTCATCACCAACGACCCCAACTCACCGCAGGCGAAGGACGCGATCGAGAAGATCGTCGCGTTCACGCACAAGCACCTCGGTCCGAACTAAGCCGGAAGGAAAGGAGGTTACGGAGGGAAACCATGGGTTTCCCTCTGTTCGTCGGGCGGGCCGGCGAGGCCCGAGCCGCAGGCGAGCGCCGGCCCTAGCAGCCCGACTGGCATCGCCCCTTGCCGTCGAACTCCATCGTGCGGCCGCTGATGGCAAGGTGCGGTGTCGCCCCCTTGAGCTGCTTGATCACCGCGGCGGTGCGTGATTCTGGCCGCAGCTTGCCGCCCTCGGTCGCGGCCTCGTTCACGTGCGTCAGGATGACCGACGCGGGCCGCACGAGGTCGTTAACGGTGTGAGCGGCCGAGCTCACGGTGCCTGCGCTCGACCCGAGATTGAGCACCGCGAGATTCGCTTTGTGGTACTCGTTCACGACCGATTTCATCTCGGTGTGGATGCCGGTGTCGCCCGAGAGATAGACCGTCAGGCCGTTGGTGAACTTCACGACGTAGCCGGTGGGCGGGCCCAGCACGATGCTGGTGTTGTCGGAAGCGTGCTGCGCGCGGTGCGCCTCGGAGAGCAGCGACAGCGGCACGTTGTTCGCGTGCGACGCAAAGACGATGGTGATTTCCACGCCCTGTTTCGCGTTGGCCGCGCGGGCGATGAACTCTCCGCCGAGATGGGTATTCGAGCGGCACGGCGCCGCGACCGGTACATTCGTTGCGCCGCCCGCGGCCGGGCACACCCCTACCGGCTTACCGGTGATGTTCTGGATCTTGCGCGCGACGAACGTGCCCATGTCGCTCGTCATCGCAATCGCCGCGTTCTTGGCTGCCGCGACTTCGGCGGTGTTGGAATTCGCGCCTGACGGCACCCGGCCTGAGTTCGCGCACGAGCCGGCGTTGAGCGCCTTCAGCTTCTGGTCACCGATGTGGTCGCCGTGCGCGTGGCTCAGCAGCACCACGTGTATCGTGCCGAGGCGCGGGTCGTCGGGGCCCGTGATCGTGTGACCCACGTCGTAGAGAATGCGCACGCCGGTCGGGTCCTCGAAGATCGTCGCCCGGTCGTTCGCGCAGAGCTCGCCGGGGTGCGAGCCCACCGGCGTCACCTTCACGTTCTGGGCTGAAGCGAGGCCGGCGCTCAAGGCGAGCGCCAGTGCGGCGGGCACAGCGGCGTAGCTTGTTTTCATGATCGTCCCCGGGTCTATGTTGTTGGAGGGAAGGGCGGTTACGGAGGGAAACCGTGAAAGGTTTCCCTCTGTGCGTGAGCGGCGAGGCCCGAGCGGCAGGCGAGCGCGGCGTCCCGCTGGTTACTGAACTTTCATTCCAATCTCCTTGATGAGGCGGCCGAGCTCGACGTACTCCTCGCGCTGCATCTTCGCGAAGTCTTCGGGTGCGGTGCCGCGTGGATCGGCGCCGACACGGACGATCCGTTCGCGGATTGCCGGCTCCTGGAGGGCCGAGACGGCGTCGGCATTGATGCGCTTTACGAGCTCACGCGGCAGCGCGCGCGGCGCCACGATGCCGAACCACGATTCGGAGCGGTACTGCGGGAACCCTGCCTCCGCGCTGGTCGGCACGTCCGGCAGTGCTTCGGCGCGTTTCGGCGATGCGACCGCAAGCGCCCTGAACTGGCCGGCGCGGATGCCGCCGACGATCGCCGGCAGCGGAAAGACGTAGTAGTGGATCGCGCCGGTCATGAGCGCGCTGCGGCTGTCGCCGCCGACGCGGAAGGGCACGTGCACCACGTTGATGCCGGCTTTCGACGCGAAGAGCGCGCCGGCGAGATGCGACGAGCTGCCGACGCCCGCCGAGCCGTAGTTGAGCGCCCCGGGTTTCGCTTTCGCGGTCGCGATCAGATCGGGGATCGTTTTCGCGTCTACCGTCTTGCCGACGACGAGCACGTTGTGCGTGGTCCCCACGAGCGAGATCGCGTGGAAGTCCTTGAGCGGATCGTACGGCTGCGGATCGCGCATCAGCGCGTTCGATAAATGCGGCTGGCCGACCATTCCGAGCGTGTAACCGTCGGGGGCAGCGTGCTTGATCAAGTCGCTGCCGATCAGGCCGCCCGCGCCCGGCCGGTTGTCGATGACGATCTGCTGGCCATACATCTGGGCGAGCCGGTCGCCGAGGATGCGCGAAAGCGAGTCGCTGGCGGAGGTGTTCGGGAACGGCACGACCATGCGGATCGGTTTGGTCGGCCATCTGTCGGCGGTCGCGCCGAACGCAGGCGCAACGGTAAGTGCCACTGCTGCAACTATCACGCGTTTCAGCATTTGCCTCCTCCCTTCGCTACTGCCGGCATTCCCGCGGAGGCGGGAATCCAAAACAATCGATGCTACATCGTCAGTTCTGGATCCCCGCCTGCGCGGTGATGACGAGCCGTGAGCTCATGTCAGGCGCGCATGAACGCTGGGTCGGTGAACAGTGACGTGATGTGCACCTTCTTCAGGTCCGGCCGGTCCGGCACGACGTACAGGATCGGCGTGATCATCTCTTCGAAGATGCCGCGCAGGCTGCGCGCGCCCGTCTTGTATTCCCACGCGATCTCGGCGATCTGCTCGAACACGCGGCGCTCGATCTCCAGCTCCACCCCTTCGTTACGAAAGATCTCGCGAAACTGGTTATAGATCGAGTTGCGGGGCTCGGTGAGGATGCGCACGAGCATCGGCCGCGACAGCTCGCCGAACGTCGCGACGATCGGCAGCCGCCCGGTGAACTCGGGGATGAGCCCGAATTCGAAGAGGTCCGTCGGCTTCACGCGCGTGTTGAGCCGCTCGAGGATGTTCGCGTTGTCGGCGTCCGAAGTCGAGATGAAGCCGTAGCCGTGCGTCTTCGACATGATCGCCTCGAGCCCGATGAACGCGCCGCCGCAGATGAAGAGGATGTTCGTCGTGTCCAGGTACTGCGCATTCTGGAGCTTGACCGGCGCGCCTTCCATGATCTTCAGCAGCGCGTGCTGGACGCTTTCGCCGGAGATGCTGCGCGGCTGGCCCTGCGGCGCCTTGAGCTTGTCGATCTCGTCGATGAACACGATGCCGCTCTGCGCGCGCGCGATGTCGCCGTCGGCCTTGTCCAGCAGCCGCTGGAGGATGGCGTCGATCTCCTCGTTGACGAAGCGCGTCTGCGCGAGCGAAGTCGCATCCGCGGTGACGAACGGCACCTCGATCAGCTTCGAGAGCGTCTCGCACATCAGCGTCTTGCCCGTGCCCGACGGGCCGATCAGGAGCACGTTGCTCTTCGCGATCTCGACGGTCTTCCGCCGCGACTGCTCGATCTTCCGGTAGTGCGAGTAGACGGCGACGGCGAGGATCTTCTTCGCTTCGTCCTGCCCGATCACGAACTCGTCGAGGTAACCGACGATCGAGCTCGGCTTGATCGATTTATCGAGCATCTCAGAGCGCAGGACGGCGTGGCGCGCGCAAGGAGGTCTCGGAGGGAAACCATGGGTTTGCCTCCGAGGCGTACACCGGCCGCCCGGCGGACCTTGGCCGGTAGCGCGGAGCGCTAGCCGCCAAGGTTCGCCGGCGACTGCGGAAGCTCGCCGCGTTCGACCTTCGTCACCACCTCGGTGAGCTTTTCGTGCGCCGGCGTGGGGATGCCGACGAGCTTGCCTTTCTCCGCGATGAAGCCGTTCATGAACTGGATCTCGGTGCGCCGCCCTTTGTGCATGTCCTGCGCCATGGACGGCCGCTGGATGCCCGCGCGCGGATTGCCTTTGGTCCGGTTCATCATGAGCTCCTCGATCTCGGCGAGCGCGTCGGCGTGGCCGTCGGCGGCCATGACCAGACGGTCGGGGTCGAGCTTGCCGAGCTTCTCGATGTCGTAGCCGAGCGCGCGGCCCACCTTGACCGATTCGCCGCCGAGCTGGATCGCGAAACGGCGCAGCGCCGTGTTGTTGTCGCACTGCGATCCGGTGAACCCCGTCGCGGCCGACACGCCGTTGCGCATGCCGTTCTGCGTGAGCTTCGTCCAGCGCTCGCCCCACAGGTTCGTGGTCGGCTTCGAGCTGTCGATTGCCGAGAACATCTTCACCAGCTCTTCCACGCGTTTCGATACGACGCCGTTCACTTCGCCGACGCGGAACACGGTGTGCTTGTCGCCGCCTTTCTCCGCGGTGCGCCGGATGCGGCCGGCCTCGTACAGGTTGACCGAGATGATCGACGCGACCACGCCGAGGGTCTTGCCCCAGCCGACGATGCCGGCGATCTTCTCCTCGTTGAGACAGTTCTGGAGTGACACGACGTAGCCATCGGGCGCGAGATACGGTTTGATGAGCAGCGTCGCCCACTCGGTGTCGTACGACTTGACCGACACGAAAGCGATATCGATGGGCTTCTCTTTCGCGAGACGCTGCACTTCGGTCAGGTGCATCGTCTTGGCTTGGGTGACGGTGAACTTCTCTTCGGGCGTTACGCCGTCGAGCTCGAGGCCCCGTGCGCGGATCGCTTCGATGTGCTCGGGCCACATGTCGATCAAGGTCACGTCATGGCCATGGTGCGCGAGATAGCCGCCGACGTATCCGCCGAGCGCGCCAGCGCCGACGACTGCAATGCGTTTGGTCATGTGCTCCCCCCAAGTGTTTCGTGCGGTGCGTTGCGTGCACCGTGGCCTCGTAGGGTGCGTCGACGACGCACCGCGGTGCGCTACCAGCGCACCCTACGCAACGTCGGAAGAATACCCCAGTGCGTTAATTCGCGGGTGGGCGGGGAGCCGCGCTGTTCTGGGTGTAGCGCGCGGCCGTGGCGGGCCCGCAGCCCTTGGCGTTCAGCGGATCGAGGTAGGGGTTCAATTCCGGCGCGAGGTTCTTCAGGATCTGCACCGGCAGCGCGCTCGTGAAGTTGTAGTTCTGCGCCGTCTGCCCGGGCACGTACGCAGTGATGACGCCGAAGTAGCGGTCCCCGATGAAAAAGACGAATGTCGCGGTGCGGCTCACTGCCTTGGAGCGCACGAGCTGGCCGCCCGCTCCGAACACTTCGATCCGGTTGTCGCCGGTGCCCGTTTTGCCCCCGATCGCGAGCTTCGTCTTGTCGCGCAGCGTGAACGAGCCGTGCAGCCGCCGCGCGGTGCCTTTTTCCACGACGTCGATCAGCGCGCTCTTCAGTGTCGCCGCCACCTCCGGCTTCATCACGCGCTCGGGCTGGTGCGGCGCCGCCCGCATGATCGTCTCGTACGGGGTCGCCGCGGCGAAATGCAGCTCCTCGATGCGCGAGGTCGGCAGCCGTATCCCGCCGTTCACGATGATCCCCATCAGCTCGGCGAGCGCGGCGGGGCGGTCGCCCGAGACGCCGATCGCGGTCGCATACGACGGCACGAGCGAGCCGAATGGATAGCCGAGGCGTTTCCAGTGCTTGTGGATCTCGGTGAACGCTTCCATCTCCAGCAGCGTGCGGATGCGTGAGTCCTGCGCCGCTTTCGCGCGGCTCTTGAAGAGCCACTGGTAGACGGCCTGACGTTCCGCGCGGCTCGCCTCCACGGCCTGGCTCAACGTAGCCCCCGGGTTGTGGCGCAGATAGGCCACCAGCCACAGCTCGAGCGGATGGAGCCGCGCGAGATAGCCGCGGTCGTGCAGATTGAACTGCTCGACGCCGTACTTGTTGTACATCGACGCGAGGTCGGCGTCGCTCAGCGTCGAGCCCGGAAAGCGCGCGCGCATGAATTTCATGAACGCCGGCAACCCGGCTTCAGGCACCACCGAGCGGTAGATGACGGCGTAACGGTGCGGTGACGGCCGCAGGTGCTCGAGCAGCTCGTTCAGGACGTCGTCGCGCCCGAGCCCCTGGTACTTGCGGTAGAAGTGGCGGATGAAGACGCGGCCTTCGTGATCGGCGAACCTGGACAGATACGCGCCACGTTCCGGGTGGCGCGGATCCTGGAGCACGCGGCCGCTGTTGTCCGGCGCGCGGTAGATGTAGTGGTACACCACGTCGCGCATGATGCGGATGAATGCGAGGTTCACCGACTCGCGCAGCGCTTCGCGCACGGAGGGCACCTTGCCGTCGTCTTCGCGCTTGAAGTTGGAGAACGTGTGCACGCCGGCGCCAGTGAAGAACGATTCCCCGGGGCTCGCGGAATAGCGGCGCTCCATCGCGGCTTCCAGCATCGCGCCGAGGCTCTTGTCCGGCGCGGTCATGAGGTAGTCGATCGCCCAGCGCGTGAGGCGGTCGCGCTGATCGACTTCGACCGCCCGCAGCGCTTTCACCTTCGTCCCCGAATACTGCTCGTGCAGCGAGGAGATGACCTCCAGGTAGGTCGCCAGCGTGCGCAGCTTCGCGGTCGATCCGAGCTCGAGCTTCGCGCCGTCGTTCGTGTCGAACGGCTGCGTCGAGTTGTCGGTCTGCACCCGCACGTAGTTCGCGTCCTTGCCGCGCTCGTACAGCGTGAACGTATAGATCACGGCGCCCGGATCGGCCGCGCCGAGGAGACGCTCGCCGGCGAGGTTGCTCGAGCGCACGTACGAGCGGTCCTGCAGCCGCTTGAGAATCCCGGTGACGGCGTCCTGCATCTCGCCATCGAGCGTGCTGCCGATCTTCGCATCCAGCCGGTCCACGTCGTAGAGCCGGCGCGTTTCCAGCGTCGAGGCGAGGCGGTTGCGCATCACGGTCGCGCCTTTCCAGGACCGGACGTAGGCTCGGGGCGGTCCGCCGCCGTCCTCGCGGAAGGCGAGCTTCACTGCAAGCGCCGCGTCGCGCAGCTCGGGCGAAATGATCTGTGCGCTCGTCAGCAGCCGCAGGTAACTGTCGGTGAGCGAAGCGAGCTGCTCGCGGCCGGGTCCGAGGAACCAGGTCGGCCGCCGCTGCGCGATCAGCAGCGTCAGCACCTGCCTGAATGCCTTGCCCTGCTGCTCCAGCACGCGGCCGGTGCGGTCCGTCCGGGCGAGCAGCGTGTTGACAGCATCGAAGTCGGCGCCGAAATACGCCCACAGCCCGTCGCCGAGGCCGGAGACCTCGCCGTATTCGGCCGCCGCCGCGAGCGGCACGGTGTTCAGGTACTCGAGCACGATCTGGCGCCGCGCCGCGGTCGTGTCCGGCCCCTGGGAATAGGCGCGCAGGGTCGCCGAGTACATCTGGCGGAACTTGTCCCGCACGGACCCGGTGACGCCCAGCGGCGAGTGCCGGTATTTCTCGATCTGTGTGGCGAGGGTGCTGCCACCCGGCGCGTCGTACTCGCGATCGACGAACTTCATGAACTGCGCGGCGACGGCGCGCCCCAGCCGCGTCCATTCCACCGCCGGATTGCGCGTGGGATAGGCGGCGTCGAGCAGCTCGCGGTTCTCTATATAGAGCAGCGTCTGGACGACCGACGGCGGAACCGCCTGGAAGTCGCCATAGACGCGCTCGGGATAGGCGAAGTTGAAGAGCGGCTGGTTCCGGCAGTCGAGGACCTGCAGCCCGGCCCGTGTCTTTTCAGGATACGGCGGCGCATAACCGGCTTCGATGAGATCGCCGAGCTGATGCGTGACCCGCGCCTGCGCTTCCACCGCGTAGCCTCGGGCCTGGAGCCGCTTGATCAGCGCCGGCAGCTCGCTGTAGCCGAGCCGGTGGTCGTACGGGCCCGGCTGGGGAAAGCGGATCGATGTGCTCGGTCCAGGCTGCACCGAGAACTTCATGTCGCGCGCGATGCCGGCGAAGTAGCGGGCCTGCAGGCGCGAAGCCTGGAATTCGCTGTACGCGATGAACCCGAGGACGATCAGCGAGAGGAGGATGACTGCAACGTAGAACGATTTCGACGAAGGCGCCGAAGGCGGCGGCGGCGCGGGGCGCCTTACTGGGGAAGGCGCCTTCTGCAGCGGCATTCGGTGGGTTGCCTCATCGTGCGGCGTTCTCGCTTGCATTCTACATAGGGGTTTGCGCGGCAGTGAAAAATGTTTAACGATTCGCGGGTCGACTGGCTGTGAGGTGTGGCACGCTTCCAACACAATGACGACCCTCGTCGAGCAATTGAGCACGTATGCGTCGGGCTTGCGGTATGAAGACCTGCCGGAAGACGTCGTGCACCAGGCGAAGCGCCTGATCGTCGACACCGTCGGCTGCGCGCTGGGCGGCTACTGGAGCGAGCCGGCGCGCATCGCGCGGGACATCGGCGCCACGGTACGCAGCAGCGAGCCCGTGACGGTGATCGGGAGCGGTGAGCGCACGAGCGTCGATCTGGCGACGTTCGCGAACGGCGTCATGATCCGCTTCCTGGACTTCAACGACGGCTACACGAGCACCGGCGAATCCGGGCATCCCAGCGACAGCATCGCGGCAGTGCTGTCGGTGTCGGAGCTCCGGCGCCGCAGCGGCCGCGAGGCGATCGCCGCGACGGTGCTCGCGTACGAGGTGTTCTGCCGGATCTGCGACGAAGCGGACTTGAAGCCGCTCGGATTCGACCACGTCACCGTCGGCGGCATGGCGAGCACGGCCGCCGCGGCGCGGCTGCTGGGCCTCACGCCGCGCGAGGTCGCGCAGGCGTTCAATCTCGGCATCGCGCCCAATGTCGCGCTCTACCAGACCCGGATCGGGCACGTCTCGATGTGGAAAGGCTGCGCGTACGCGAACGCGAGCCGCAACGCCGTGTTCGCCGCCATGCTCGCCGCGCGCGGCATGACCGGCCCGTCGCCGGTCTTCGAAGGGCAGGGCGGCTATTTCAAGGCGGTTACGCGCAAACCTTTCGGTTTGGCGGCGATGGGCGGCGCGGAGCACCCGTTCAAGATCATGCAATGCACCATCAAGCGCTTTCCGCTGGGGCTGTACTCGCAAACCGTGGTGGAAGCGGCGCTGGAGCTCCGGCCGAAGATCGGCTCGGCGGACGACATCGCCGAGGTGCGGATCGAGACTGTCTCCACGGCGATTCGCCTGATGGCGGGCGATCCCGATAAATGGGAGCCCGAAACGCGCGAGACCGCCGACCACAGCATGCCGTATACCGTTGCCGTCGCGCTCGTGCACGGCGCCGTCGAGGAGGAGCACTTCGGCGAACGCTTTCTGCGCGACCCGAAAATCCGCGCGCTCACGCGGCGGGTGAAGGCAAAAGCGAGCGGCGAGGCCGATGCGCGAATGCCGGAGGCCATGCGCTGCCGCATGGAAATCGTCATGAACGATGGCACGACCCACTCGGCGCTGGTCGATTACCACAAGGGCCACTGGAAGAATCCGATGTCGAACGATGAGGTGGAAGCCAAATTCCGCAAGCTCGCGGCCGGCGTGCTGAACGCCGGCCAGACCGACCGGCTGCTCGATGCGCTCTGGCGGCTGGACGAGCTTGCCGATGCCGGCGACATCGTCCGGTTCACCGCTGCGGGGGCACGATGAAAAACTTCGAAACCGTCATTCCCGCGAAGGCGGGAATCGAGAAAGTGGTGTCCTGGACCCGCGCCTTCGCGGGGGTGACGGCGTTTTGCGCCGCGCTCGGCGGCTCGTTCGAGAGTTTTGCCGCTGGTGCCGCCGATTACCCGTCGCGCCCCGTGCGTCTGCTCGTGCCGTTCGCGCCCGGCGGCGGCGCCGACACGCTCGCGCGGATCATCACGCCGAAGCTCACCGAAGCGATGGGCCAGCAATGGGTGGTCGACAATCGCGGCGGCGCGGGCGGGAATATCGCGGCCGAGACCGTCGCGCGCGCGGCGCCGGACGGGCATACGGTGTTCATGGGATTCAGCACGGTGCTGACGGTGAACCCGACGCTCTACAAGCTCGGGTTCAGCATGGAGAAAGACCTCGCGCCGGTGACGCTGCTCGCGACCGCGCAGTACATCCTCGTGGTGCATCCGGCGGTCCAGGCGGCGAACGTGAAGGAGCTCGTCGCGCTCATGAAGCAGAAGCCGAAGTCGCTGAACTTCGCTTCGGCGGGCGTGGGCAGTCCGCTGCACCTCGCGGCCGAGCTCTTCCAGCGCCGCGCCGGGGTCACGATGACGCACATCCCCTACAAGGGCGGCGGCCCGGCTGCCGCCGCAGTGCTGGCCGGCGAGGCGCAAGTGCTCTTCGGCAGCGTCGCCTCGTCTCTCCCGCACGTGAAGTCGGGGCGTCTCAGAGCGCTGGCGACCACCGGCCGCGAGCGCTCGAAAGTCGCGCCGGAGGTGCCCACGATGGCCGAAGCCGGTGTCGCGGGCGTGGAAGTGACGTCGTGGTACTCCGTCGTGGTGCCGCGCGGCACGCCGGCCGCGGTGGTCAAGCGCATCCGCGACGAAGCGATCCGCGCGCTCGGCGCCGCGGACGTTCAGCAGGCGATGAGCCGCCAGGGCCTCGAAGTCGAGACCAGCACGCCGGGTGAGCTCGCAGCCCGCATCAAATCCGAGAGCGCGACCTGGGCTGAGATCATCAAGGCGGCCGGCATCCGGGCCGAATGACGCGGCGCGCCGCCGACAGTCCCGCCTCCTACGTCCTCACGCATCCGCGCGAATTCGTCGGCCGGACGCTCAAGTCCTTCCGCGCGAACCAGGGGCTGCTGCTCGCGGGCGCCGTCGCGTACTACACGCTGCTCTCGGTCGTCCCGCTGCTGGGCCTGCTGATGATCGCGCTCTCGCACGTCGTGCCGCAGACGGAGCTCCTGGCCGCGCTCGCGCGCTATCTCGAATGGCTCGTACCGGGACAGTCGCAGGCGGTGGTCAAGGAGCTCGGCACGTTTCTGCAGCACCGCGACGTGGTCGGCTGGGTGCTGCTCGTCACGATGCTGTTTTTCAGCTCGCTCGCATTCGTCGTGCTGGAAAAGGCGATGGCGGTGATCTTCCTGCACCGCTTTTCGGTGCGGCACCGCCATTTCGTCGTCTCGGCGCTGCTGCCGTACTGCTACATCCTGCTGCTCGGCATCGGCTTTCTCGTGATCACGTTCGTGTCGGGTAGCCTCCAGGCGGTGGGCACCGAGGAGATCCACGTCGGCGGCCGCACGTGGTCGCTCGGCGGTCTGAGCGGCCTGCTTCTGTATCTGCTGGGCGTCGCGGGTGAGATCTTCCTGCTGACCTCGATCTACCTCGTGATGCCGGTCGGGCGTCTCTCGCTGCGCCATGCGCTGATCGGGGCTGTAACCGCCGCGGTGCTGTGGGAGCCGACGCGGCATCTCCTCGTCTGGTACTTCTCGACGCTCTCGCAGGTCAGCGCCGTCTATGGCTCGCTCACCACCGCGATCGTGGTCCTGCTGAGCCTCGAGCTCGGCGCCACCGCGCTGCTCCTCGGGGCGCAGGTGATCTCGGAGTACGAGCGCGTGCTGCGCGGCGAGCCGCAGGCGCGCGGGAAAACGTTGAAGACGTAAGCCGCGGCACGGCCCGCTTGGCCTGTCGCTTGCCTATGATGGCTGGTGGGTCTTGACCCAGGATCACAGCGCCGGAGTGGTTCGCCCGGCAGAAAGTGCAGATGTTCCGCAAGCTGAAGAAACGGTGGCGCAGCTTAAGCCGGGGACAGCCGGGCAGGCGCTTCCAGGACCGTTACGAGCGCCGCGAGGGCGCGCGTTCCGGGCTGTGGAAGGCTTTCTATGTCGTCGCCGGAGTCGCTTTGTGCCTCGCCGGCGTCGTGCTCATGCCTGCGCCGGGTCCTGGATTCCTCGTGGTGTTCATCGGCGGGGCGATGCTCGCCGAGGAATCTCTCGTTGCCGCGCGCGTGCTCGACTGGATCGAGCTCAGGCTGCGCGCCCTGCATTCGCGGCTGCGTCGCGCATGGCGCCGCGCGTCCACCGCGCTCAAGGCGCTGGTCGCGCTCTGCGGCGCGGCGATCGCGTCACTCCTCGGATTTACGGCCTACGCGCTGTTCGTTCAATAACCCGCGACCGCATCGATCGAATCGATGCGGATGATGACGCGGTTGTGCGTCTGGCTGCGCACTTCAACGGCCTCGTTGCCGATCACCTTCGTCACGATGCCGGGAATCGACTGGCCTTTCACGAAGAACGTCAGCCCGCGCTTGTCCTTCTGGCTCTGCGCGAACAGCTCCTGGAACGCCTGGGTAGTATCGGACTGCGCAGCCTCACCCGCGCCGGGGGCGGCCGACAGGGTGCAGGCGGCGATCAGAGGCAACGCGGCGCGGCGCAGCGAGAGCAGGTTCGTGAGCGACATCGCAAGTCTCCTTTGGTTTGAGCGTTATTGGCTGGATCCCGGCTTTTGTATTAGCACTGGTACAACGGACGCAGCAGCGCAACGTCCGCGAGCTTCTCGAAATTCCAGAGCTGCGCGAGCAGCTCCTCGCCCCGCGCCTTGCCCAGCACGGGCAGGATGAGATCGCGCGCCTTTTCTTCTTCCTCGTCGCGCGTGAGCGGATTCTCGTAGCTCCCTTTGGCGGCCATCGTCTGGTGCTCCAGCACGCGGCCGTCGCGCAGCTTCACCTGCATCACGCAGCGCCAGCGCCGCTCCGCGTCGGTGAGCGCCGGGTCGCCGGCCGCTTCGATCCTGCCGCGCATGGCGAGCACCCGCGGGTCTTTCATGCGGCCGAAATCGTGGGCGGACGCGAAGGTCACATCGCCGTCGAGCAGCATCACCGCGAGCAGGTGCTGAACGCAGATGTCCGGCATGTCACGGTTGTTGACGATCTCCAGCTCCTTGTCGGGCAGGCGCGCAGTGAGCTTCTCCACGTCGTCGGCGGAGAACCCGTGCTCCCGCATCAGATCGCGCAGCACGTGCAGCGGACCCTGGATCGGGCCGCCGACCGGCCAGCGCTTGATGCCGCCGCGCATGACTTCGTGAACCGAGCCCAGCCCGCGCACGAGCGCCTCGCGGTCGGCATCCTTCGAAAACGTGAAAAAGAAATCCCGCTCGCCGGAAAAAAGGTCTTCGACGCCGCTGAAACCGTGAGCGACCATCAGCGCGGCCTGCGTGCCGTTGTGCGCCGGCATGCCGCCCATCGCGTACGCTTTCTCGATGTGCTCGGGATCGCGGAACATAGTGTAGAGGCCGGCCGCCTGCTCGCCGGTATAGGCGAGCATGTGCCGCACCTGGCGTGCGTCGAGGTCCAGCAACGCGCCCGCCGCGGCCGCCGCGCCGAAGAGCTGGCCGAACGCGCCGGCGTGGTGACCCGAGCGCAGGAACTCCATCGGCCTCAACGCGAGCAGCATTCGCGGGCAGATGTCGTAGCCGAGCACGATCGCGCGTAGCACCTGGAGACCGGTGAGACCCTTCATCTCGCCGATCGCCATCGCGGCGGGGATCACGCTCGTGCCGGGATGCGTGAGCGACGGCGGATGCGTGTCGTCGGTCTCGTCGGCGTGGCCGAACATCCCGTTCGCCAGCGCGGCGTTCGCGCAGGAGGTCATGATCTTGGTGCCGGCGACACCGGCCTGCGCCTTGCCGCCGAGCGATTGCACGTACGAGATCGCGCGCTGACCGGGCGTGAGCCTAGAGCCCGAGATCATCGCGGCGAAGGTGTCGACGATGTGGATCTTCGCGCGCTCGCACACCGCTTCGGGCACGTGCTTGTGCAATGCCGTGGCGATGTACATGGCGAGCTCGCTCATGAGCGGCGATATGCCGGTCTCTCGCTGCATCTTTCGATCCTTTCCGGGCGAAGCTGCATGCTATCATCGCGCCGCTTTTCGCGCCCTTGCGCAGCCCGCCGTTTCCCCGGATGAAAATCACCGCCATACATTCCTGCGTCGTGCCGATTGCGTCCCAGATCCGCAACGCGTACATCGATTTCTCCAAGATGACGGCGAGCGTCGTGGCCGTGACGACCGATGTCGTGCGCGACGGAAAACGCGTCGTCGGCTACGGCTTCAATTCGAACGGCCGCTATGCGCAGTCGGGACTGCTCGCCGAGCGCTTCATTCCGCGAGTGATGCAGGCCGACCCCGCGAGCCTCGTCGATGACGCGGGCACGAACCTCGACCCGCACCGCATCTGGGACTGCGCGATGGCGAACGAGAAACCGGGCGGCCACGGCGAGCGCTCGGTGGCGATCGGCGTGCTCGACATGGCGGTATGGGACGCCGTCGCGAAAATCGAAGACAAGCCGCTGTGGCGGCTCCTCGCCGAGCGTTACAACGAGGGCGACTTCGACGAGAAGGTGTTCGTTTACGCGGCGGGCGGCTACTACTATCCGGGCAAGAACGTGCAGGCGCTCAAGGACGAGATGCGCAAGTACCTCGATCTCGGCTACAGCGTCGTCAAGATGAAGATCGGCGGCGAGTCGCTGGACGACGATCTGAAGCGCATCGAAGCCGCGATCGACGTCGTGGGCTCCGGCAGGAACCTCGCCGTGGACGCGAACGGGCGCTTCGATCTCGACACCGCGATCGAATATGCGAAGGCGCTCGCGCCGTACGGCCTCTTCTGGTACGAGGAGGCCGGCGATCCGCTCGACTTCGAGCTCCAGGCGGAGCTCGCGGGGCACTACGAAAACTCGATGGCGACCGGGGAGAACCTCTTCTCCATGCAGGATGCGCGCAACCTCATCCGCTACGCCGGCATGCGGCACGACCGCGACTGGCTGCAATTCGACTGCGCGCTCTCCTACGGGCTCGTCGAGTACCTGCGAACGCTCGCCATGCTGAAGGAGCACGGGTGGTCGGCGCGCCGGTGCATCCCGCACGGCGGGCATCAGCTCTCGCTCAACATCGCCGCCGGCCTGTGCCTCGGCGGTAACGAGTCCTATCCGGACGTCTTTCAGCCGTTCGGCGGTTTCGCCGACGGACTCCCGGTCGAAGCCGGCTACGTCCGCATGCCAAACGTGCCGGGCATCGGGTTCGAAGCGAAGGCGAACCTCTATCGCGTGATGCGCGAGCTCGCGTCCTAAGACACTACTGCTCCGTTACGCCTTGCGCGGCGTGCCGCAGCTCCAGCACTGCGTGAACTGACCTTCGAGCTTCTCGCCGCACGCGGGGCACGTCCAGCTCTCGCCGCTGAACATGCGCGCGTAGCTGCCCTTGAAGAATGCGACGAGGAGATCGTTCGCCGCATCGAACTGCGCGTCGTCGGTGACCCACACCGAGCACACGTCCACCGGCAGCTCGCCCCAGCCGCTCGTGAGGAACTCGCCGCGCACTTCGGCCGAGATGCCGTGCGAGAGCAGAAAGCCGCGCACCAGATGCGCTTCCAGCGCCGTGCGCGCGGCGTGCACCTGCTTCATGGCGCTTTGCTGTGACCCGATCCGGGAATGACCATGTGACACGCGGCGAAATGCCGCGGGCTCGTGTCCTGACTGGTGAGCAGCGGCTCTACGCGTTCGCACACGCCTTCCGCGTGCGCGCATCGCGTGCGGAAGCGGCAGCCCGACGGCGGATTGATCGGGTTCGGCGGGTCGCCCACGAGCGGCGGGCGCTCGATGCGGATATCGGGATCCATCGAGGGACGCGAATCGAGGAGGGCGAGCGTATAAGGGTGCCGCGCGCGGCGATACACGTCGTCCACCGGGCCGACCTCGACCACCTTGCCGAGATACATCACGAGCACGTGGTCGCTCACGTACTGCACGACCGACAGATCGTGCGAGATGAAGAGATACGTGAGCTGTAGGTTCGATTTGAGATCCATGAGCAGGTTGAGGACCTGCGCTTCGATCGACTTGTCGAGGGCGGACACCGCCTCGTCGAGGATCACCAGACGCGGCTCGAGCGCGAGCGCGCGCGCGAAGTTCACGCGCTGCCGCTGGCCGCCCGAAAGCTCGTGGGGATAGCGCCTGCCGAACTGGTCGGGGTCGAGGTTGACCAGGGCCAGCAGCTCGCGCGCCTTGGCGCGCGCGGCGCTCGTTCTGACGCCGTGTGCGATCGGGCCGAACGCGATGCTGTCCTGCACCGACAGCCGCGGGTTGAGCGAAGCGTACGAATCCTGGAACACCATCTGCATGCCGCGCCGCAGCTCGCGCACCGTGAAGCCCTCGGCGCCGAGCTTGTGCCCGTCGAACCGGATCTCGCCGGCGTCGGGCGTGATGAGATGCATGAGGAGCCGCGCGGTCGTCGATTTGCCGCAGCCGGATTCGCCGACGATGCCGAGGGTCTCGCCCTGCTCGATGGAAAAGCTCACGCCGTCCACGGCCTGCACCATGACTTTCGGGGCGCCGAGGCTGTTCGCCTTCACCGGGAAGTACTTGCGCAGATTGCTGACGGTGAGCATCAAAACCTCACGTCCATCGCGCTGCGCAGCCCGTCGCTGATCAGGTTGAAGCACATGGACGTGACGAAGATCATGAAGCCGGGCAGCACCGCGTTGAGCGGCGCGAGGAAGATCGATTCGCGCAACGTGTTGAGCATCAACCCCCATTCCGCTGCCGGCGGGCTCGCGCCGAGACCGATGAACGAAAGACCGGCCGCGATGAGGATCGACACGCTCACGAGCACGGTGGCATAAACCAGCACGGGTCCCAGCACGTTGCCCAGGATGTGGGTGCGGATGATCGCGTAGGTGCTGGCGCCGCTCGCGCGCGCCGCTTCCACGAAATCCATCGAGCGCACCTGTGTGGTCACCGATTCGGTGACGCGCGTCACCGGCGGGATGAAGACGATCGTGATCGCGAGCAGCGCGTTGGCGAGCCCTGCGCCGAGCGAGCCTGCGATGGCGACGGCGAGCAGGATCGACGGAAACGCGTAGAAGACGTCGGTCACCCGCATGATGAGCATGTTGGTGCGGCCGCCGACGAACCCTGCCAGCAGTCCCAGCACGCCGCCGATCACCAGCGCCAGCACCACCGGCAGCACGCCCATCATGAGCGAGAGCCGCCCGCCGTAGACGAGCCGCGAGAGCATGTCGCGCCCGAGCTCGTCGGTGCCGAGCAGGTGGCCCGGCGCGCCGACCGGCAGCAGGCGGTGCGAGGAGTTCGCGGCGGTGGGGTCGATGAGACCGATCCAGGGCGCGAAGATCGCGCTGCCGGCGATCAGGATGAGCACCATCGCGCACGCGACGGTGTAGGGGTCGCGCAGGACCCGTGTGCGCACGTTCTGCCAGTAGGTGCGCTGGACGATGCCGCCCACCGGCACGTCGAGCTGCGTGCGCTCGCCGGCGACGCTCTCGAAGCCGATGGTGACTGCGTGCGCGTCGGCCGGCTTGTTCACGCCTTCACGCGCGGTTGATGCGCGGATCCGCCCACGCCTGCAGGATGTCCACGACCAGATTCGTGAACACGAAGAACAGCGCGAGCAGCATGAGCGTGCCCTGCAGCACCGGCATGTCGCGGTCGAAGATCGCGAGGTTGAGCAGGTATCCGGTGCCGGGCCACGTGAAAACCGTCTCGACCAGTATCGAGCCCGCGAGCAGGTGCGCGAACTGCAGGCCCATCACCGCGAGCACCGTCGGCAGCGCGTTGCGTGCGACGTGCAGCAGGATGCGGCGCTCGGAGAGCCCGCGCGCGCGCAGCGCTTCGACGAACTCCATGCTGAGGATCTCCATCACCGCCGCGCGCGCCGTGCGCGCGACGACCGCGCCCGGTATCGCGGCGAGCGCGATCGCCGGCAGCAGCATGTGGCGCCACGCTTCCCAGCTCCAGAACGACTCGGGCGATCCCGCGCCGACCGACGGCAGCCACCCGAGCTGCACCGAGAACACGATCACGAGGATGATCGCGAGCCAGTAGTGAGGCATCGACACGCCCGCGATAGCCGTGGAGGACACTGCCTTGTCGAGCCACGTGCCGTGGTTGTAGCCGGCGAGCATGCCGGCGGCGAGCCCGAAGGTGAAGCCGATCAGCGCTGCCGCGAAACCGATCGCCATCGTTTTCTGCGCGGCCGCGATCAACATCGGGAACACCGGCGCACCGCTGCGCAGCGAGTAGCCCATGTCCCCGGTCAGCGTATTGCCGAGCCACAGCAGATACTGGATCGGCAGCGGCTTGTCGTAACCGAAGGATGCGCGCATCTCGGCGAGCATCTTCTGATCCACTTCGCCCATCACCGCGGACAGCGGATCCCCCGGCGCGAGGTGCACCAGCGCGAACACGACCAGCGACACCCCGATCGCGATCGGGATCGTGTAGAGAACGCGCCGGAGGATGTAGCTCAGCATTCAGTGATGAGGTGACGAGGTGACGAGGTGACGAGGTGACGAGTGACGAAGTTACCGCGTCACTGCGTCACCGCGTCACTCCGTCACTAGTCCACCTAGTCCACCACATACACCGGCGCCAGATCCTGGAACCAGTGCTTGGCCTGCACCCAGCCGCGCACCTTCGGTGACATCGCGCGCGGGCCGACGTCGTGCACGACCCACACGTCCACCGCGTTGTCGACGAGGTAGGCATGCAGCTCGCCGAGCAACTGGTCGCGCTTCTTCTCGTCGAACGTGTTCTGCGCGCGCTCGACCATCGCGTCCACCTTCGGATCCGAGAAGTTCATGTAATTGAAACCCTTCGGCGGGATGGCCTTGCTGCTGTAGATGCGGCCGAACGCGCTGAACGGATCCACGGTCGCCGACGAGTTATTGATGCCGTCGGTGCCCTGGCACACCGGCGCGCCCGCGCCGGCGCGGCGGCAGTTGCGAAGCTGCTCCCAATCGGCCGTGACGAGCTCGAGGTTGATGCCGGCCTGTTTCAGGTTCTGCTGGATGTACTCGTTCATCGGTTTGGGCAGCATCTGGCCCGAGCCGGATGGCGAGACGAAGACCTTCAGCGTGAGCGGCTTGGCGGCGGTATAGCCGGCTTCGGCGAGCAGCTTCTTCGCCGCGGCCACGTCGTGCTTTATCTGGAAGGTGGGCTTGCCGAACCACGGGCTGGACGGATCGACGATGCCGCGCGCCGGCTCGGCGAAGCCGCCCAGGAGCTTCACGATGCCCGGACGGTCGATCGCGAGATTCACCGCCTTGCGCACGCGCACATCGCGCCATGGCGAGCCCTCCTTGAAGCTCATGAAGTACGGCCAGATGTGCGGATAGACGTTGGAGCTGATCTGGAAGCCCTGCTGCTTCAGGCGCGGGATGAAATCCGGCGGCGGCGCCTCGATGAAGTCGACCTGGCCCGAGAGCAGCGCGGAGGCGCGCGTCGTCGCCTCCGGGATCGGCAGCAGCACCATGCGCTCGGATTTAGCGACGCGCTTCGGATCCCAGTAGTTGGGATTTCGCACCATCTCGATGCGCTCGCGCGGCGACAGGCGCTCGACGCGGAACGGGCCCGTGCCGGAAGGCTGTGCCGAGAACTTGTTCCAGTCGCGTCCGACCTTCTCGTATTGCGCCGGGCTCGAGTAGAGCACGTAGGTCAGCTGATACGGAAAGGTCGAGTCCGGCGTGTGGGTCGTGAGCTCGACTGTATAGTCGTCGATCTTGCGCCAGGCCTTGAGCGAGAGAATGCGGCCTGCCACCTGCGCCTGCTGCCGCGGGTCGTGTTGCGGCGCGTCCTTCTTGAAGTTCTTGTCGAGGTTCCAGACGACCGCGTCGGCGTTGAAATCGGAGCCGTCATGGAACTTGACGCCTTTACGCAGCTTGAAGATCCACTTCGTGTTGTCCTTCGGATCGACGTTCCATTCGGTCGCGAGGCCGGGGATCAGCGTGGAGGCCGTCTTCGCGTCATCCATCTTCCAGTTGATGAGCGCGTCGTAGATCGTGTAGCCGGTGAAGCGATAGCCTTCGAAGCCGCCGTTCGGCTGGCCGCTGGTCGTCGATATTTCCGAGAGCGTCATGCCGATGCGCAGCGGCTTTTTCTGCGCGAGCGCCGCGGGTGCGAGCGCAAGGCCGGCGATTGCGAAAGCAACGGTGAGCGGCTTCAGTTTTAGCTTCATGGTGTTCCTCCTCTTGGTTTCTGGACCCCCGCCTTCGCGGGGATGACGATTCAATTCAGAGCGCTGCGGATCCATTCCGCGACCACCAGCGTTCTTGCGTCCGATGCCCTCGGCCCCGTGACCTGAAGCCCCAGCGGCAGGCCCGAGGGCCCCGTGAATACCGGCAGCGTGATCGCCGGTCCGAGCATGAGGGTCCACGTGATGCCGAAGAGCGGGTCGCCCGTCGATTCGAGGCCGGCCGGCGCCTCGCCGACGGCGCTCGGCGAGATCAGCACGTCGTAATTGCGGTAAATGTCGTCCAGCCGCGCGCGGCAGCGCTCGGCGAGCGCGTGCGTCTCGTCGTACCGCGCGCGGGTGACCCCGCCGCCGCCGCGCAGCCGCGCGGTGAGGCTTTCCGATATGAGCTGCGGAAAACGCGTGCGCTCGTAGGTGAGCGCGCGATAGAACTCGAACGCGCTCATGCGCACCTGCGCCTCGGCAATCTGTGCGAATTCGGCGTGAAGCTCGACGTCTTCGATCTGCGCCCCTGCACGCGCGAGCCGCGGCACGGCGCCTTCGAGTGCCTCGCGCGTGCAGGCGTCCGCCTGCTTCCAGTACGGCGTGCGGCAGAAGCCGATGCGGGGCTTCAGCCCCGCCGCCGCCTCGAACGGCGCGGGCTCGCGGGCCGACAGCGCTTCGACGATCATCGCGGCGTCGGGCACGGTGCGGGTCAGCACGCCGATCGTATCGAGCGATTCGGACAGGAACTTGAGCCCGGCGCGGTTGATGAAATTGAACGTCGGCTTGTAACCGACCACGCCGCAGAACGCCGCCGGTCGCACGATCGAAGACGTCGTCTGCGTGCCGAACGCGATCGGCACCATGCCGTCCGCAACCGCCGCAGCCGATCCGGAAGAGGAGCCGCCCGGGGTGTGCTGCGGATTGCGCGGGTTGCGCGTCTTGTTGGGATGACGCGTCGCGAACTCGGTGGTGACCGTCTTGCCGAGCACGATTGCGCCAAGCTCACGGACCTGCGCGACGCACGCGGCGTCGGCCGAGGGGCGGTTAGCTTGGTATATCGGCGAACCGTACTCGGTCGGCATGTCCGCAGTGTCGATCACGTCCTTCACGCCGATCGGGATGCCGTGCAGGCGCGAGCGCGGCGGCTCGCGATCGGCTGCGCGCGCCGCGGCGAGCGCCGCATCGGCATCGATGCAGGTCCATGCGCGGATTTCCGGCTCGCGCGCCTCGATGCGCTCGAGGCATGCGCCGACCAGCGCTTCGCACGTGAGCTTTCCAGCGGCGATGGCGGCCGCGGCATCCGTGGCGGACTGAAGATGCAGATCGGTCATGTCGGTGTGCTTTCGATCGCGCGTCCCACGCGCTCGGGATACAGGCAGCGCGTGACGTGCTCGTAGTCGTCACGCGAGCCCACTTTAATGGATTCCGGATACGCGGCGCTGCAGCGCTCATCGCTGTAGCGGCAACGCACGGCGAACGTGCAGCCCGGCGGCAGGGCTGCCAGATTGGGCGGAGACCCGGCGATCGGTGTCAGGCGCGTGCCTTTGGCCACTTCGTGCACCGTGGAGCGCATCAGCCCCTCGGTATACGGGTGGCGGGGGTTGCGCACGACGTCGTGGACCGAGCCGCTCTCGACGATGCGTCCGGCGTACATGACTGCGAGCTTGTGCGAGACCTCGACCGCCACGCCGAGATCGTGCGTGACGAAGATCATCGCCATCCCGAGCTCGCGCTGAAGCGTGCGCAGGAGCAGCAGCACCTGGATCTGGACGGTGGCGTCCAGTGCGGTCGTGGGCTCATCGGCGAGGAGCAGCGTGGGGCGGCAGGCGAGCGCGATCGCGATCATCGCACGCTGGCGAAGCCCACCGGAGAGCTGATGCGGGTAGGCGTCCAGTCGTCGCGCCGCGGACGGGATCTGCACGAGCTCGAGGAGCTCGAGCGCGCGCTTACGCGCCGCGCGTCGGCCGACCGGCTCGTGCTGCACGATCGCCTCCACGATCTGATCGCCGATCGTGAAGACCGGATCGAGCGCCGTCATCGGCTCCTGAAAAATCATCGCGACGCTCGCTCCCCGCAGCCGTGCGAGCCCGGCGCGATCGAGCGCCATCACGTCCTCCCCCGCGATCTGCACGCGGCCCGAGAGCTTCGTCTTTCGCGGCGGCAGCAGCCGCATGAGCGCGCGCAGCGTGACGCTCTTGCCCGAGCCCGATTCGCCGAGGATACCGAGCACCTCTCCGCGCTCGAGCGTGAAGGACACGCCATTGACGGCGTGCACCGTCGCCTCGCGGCTCACGAACCGCACCGAGAGGTCTTCGACGTGCACCAGACTCATAACTGCGGCACGCGTTTGTGCCAGTCCGTCTCGCGCTGGTAGAGATGCGCCACGCGAAAGAGCAGCGCTTCGTCGAAGGGTCGGCCCATCAGTTGAAATGCGACCGGCAGGCCCTGCGCCGTGAATCCGGCGGGTACCGAGAGCGCGGGCAGGCCCAGGTAGTTCGTCGGGCGTGTGTTGCGCGTGAGCTTTGCCACGAGGCCTGCGACGTCTGCCGAGTCCCTGGGTTCGCTCTCCGCGATCGTCGGCGGCGGTATCACCATCACCGGCGCGTGCAGCACGTCGACTTTCGAATAAACGCTGGTCAGGAACTCGTCGAGATATCTGGCGCGCAGGTTGAGCGCCTCGATGTAGGTGGTGGCCGGCACGTGAAAGCCGGGCTCGATGCGGGAGCGCACGTACAGCGAGTAATCCTCCGGGCGCTCGCGCATCCACTTGCCATGGACCACGGCCGCTTCGGAGATCGAAATGGCATTCGAAAGCTGGAACAGCCGCGCGGGATCGGGCACCGGCAGCTCGACCACGCGCGCGCCGAACGAGCTCAGCACCGCGAGGCTCGTTTCCATGTGACGCCGGATCTCTTCGGTCGCGCCCTCGTAATAGTGGTTCGTGGGCACGCCGATCTTCAGGCCCTTGATCCGCCCCTGCAGCTCTTTCTCGAAATCGGGCACCGCGCGCGTGGAGCAGGTCGGGTCCTTCGGGTCGGCGCCGGCGATGATGCGGGTCACGCGCGCGCAGTCCGCCACCGTGCGCGTGAGCGGTCCGACCGTGTCCTGCGACCACGAGCGCGGCAGGATACCGTAGCGGCTGACGAGACCATTGGTCGGTTTGAGGCCGACCACGCCGCACGCGGCGGCGGGGAGCCGAATCGAGCCGCCGGTATCGGAGCCGAGCGAGCCGTAGCACGCGCGCGCGCCGACGGCGGAGCCGGAGCCGCTCGAAGAGCCGCCGGTGACGTGTTGCGGGTTCCACGGATTGCGGCAATGGCCCCAGTGGTCGTTGTGGCCCGTGGGATTCGCCGCGAACTCCGCCATGTTGAGGCTGCCGAGCCAGATGGCGCCCGCGCGTTCGAGCCGCTCCACGACGGTCGCTGTCACGCTCGCGCGATAGTCCTTCAGGATCTTCGACCCGCACGTCGAGATTTTCCCGGCGCGGTAGTACATGTCCTTGTGCGCGAGCGGCACGCCATGCAGCGGTCCCACGCGCGCGCTGCGTTTGAGCGCCTGGTCGGCCTTGCGCGCGGCTTTGATCGCCTCGTCTTCCTCGATTGCGATGAAGCAGTTCAGCGTCGGCTGGACGTGCCGCGCCTGTTCCAGGCACGCACGGGTGAGCTCGACCGACGAGACTTTCTTGCGGCGGATCGCGGCTGCCGCATCGACGAGGCTCAACTGCGCGAGCTCGGTCATCGGCGCCGGGCTCTGCCGGTCGGGGAAGACGACGCGAGGACGGCGGTGAAGCGCGAGGGCTCGTCATTGAAGTCGAGCAGTCCGCGCGCGGCGTCGGCGGCCTCGAGGATGCGCCCGATGTCCTCCGCGATCTGCGCCGCGCGGCCTTCGCCGATATCGATGCCGCGCAGTTCGCTCGACTGCGCGCGCACGGTCTTCGCCGTGGATGCGCTCAAGTGCTCCTCCTGTTTTGTCTTATCATCGCACTATCCCTCCCCGCCGCAAACAATTTCCGAGGAAACGTTTTTGAACCGCCCGCTCACGATAGGCATTCTCGAAGGCGACGACATCGGTCTCGAAGTCGTTCCCGAAACCATCAAGGTGATGCGCGCCGCAGCCGCGAAGTGCGGGCTTGCGATCGACTGGCATCCGATGCCGATCGGCCGCAAGGCGTACGAGACGCTCGGATACACGCTGCCGCCGGGCACGCTGGAGAAGCTGAACACGCTCGATGGCTGGGTGCTCGGGCCGATCGGGCACCAGGCCTATCCGAAGGGCAAGCCGAACGCCATCAACCCGCATCCGATCCTGCGCAAGAACTACGACCTTTTCGCCAACATCAGGCCGGCGAAATCGTTTCCGGGCCTGCCGGCGCTCTATGACGACGTCGATCTCGTCATGGTGCGCGAAAACAACGAGGGCATGCCGCCGGATCGCAACATGTTCATGGGCAACGGCGAGTTCAGGCCGACGCCGGACATGACGATCGGCATCCGCGTCATCACGCGCGAAGGCTCGCGCAAGGTCGCGCGCGCGGCATTCGAGCTCGCGCGCACGCGGCCGCGGAAAAAGGTGACGGCGGTACACAAGGACACGGTGTTCAAGCTCGCGTGCGGCATGTTCGCGGAGGAGTGCAGGGCGCTCGCGAAGGACTATCCCGACGTCGCGTACGACGAGGTGCTGGTCGATACGATGGGCATGAAGCTCGTGATGAAGCCGCAGCAGTTCGACGTGATCGTCACGACCAACACGTTCGGCGACATCCTCTCGGATGTCGCGGCGGGCCTCGTCGGCGGCCTCGGCCTCGCCGCGGGGCTCTCGGCCGGGCCGGAGCGCGCGATGGCGCAGGCGACGCACGGCTCGGCGCCGGACATCGCCGGCAAAGGCATTGCGAATCCGTACGCGATGATCGTCTCGGGTCAGATGCTGCTCGCGTGGCTGGGCCATAAGCACGCCGTGCCGCAGGCCGTGGAAGCGGCTGAGGTGATCGAGCGCGCGATCGAGAAGGTGATTCGCGAAGGGAGGACGCTCACGCCGGATCTCGGCGGCAAGGCGTCGACCAGCCAGATGGGCGATGCGATCGCGGCGGCGGTGGCTCATGCATGATGTCATTGCATTACGTAGGGTGGGCCAGTGGCCCACCGCCCGGTGCGCAACTTGCGCACCCTACGTACCGCGGATACAGATGCATAGGGTGCGACAATGACGCACCAGCCGGTGCGCTATCAGCGCACCCTACGAATACTCAGCGCCGGCGCAGCGCAGGCCGTGACCGAGCGCCTCATCCAGGACTTCAGGCGCGACACCGGCAGCGACGTCGCGGCGGAATTCAGCGCCGTCGGCGCGATGAAAGGGCGCATCACCGGGGGTGAGGCCGTCGACGTCATCATCCTCACGCGCGCGATGATCGACGAGCTCGAGCGCGCGGCGTTCGTCGCCGCCGGCTCGCAGCTCGATCTCGGCAGAGTCGGAACCGGCGTCGCCGTGCGGGCGGGCGCGCCGGTGCCGAACGTCGCGAGCGCTGCGGGCTTGCGCGCCGCGGTGCGAGGCGCGGCGAAGCTCGTCTGCCCCGATCCCGCGGTCGCGACTGCCGGAAAAGTGGTGCTCGCGGCGCTGGACAGGCTCGGCATTGCGGACGAGGTTCGCGGCCGCATGCAGTACTTTGCGAACGGCTACGCGGCGATGGGCTGGCTCGCCGCGGAGGGTGACGTGCGCGACCTGGGCATCACGCAGGTGACGGAGATTCTGCCGAACAAAGGCGTCACGTATGCGGGTCCGCTGCCGGACGAGCTGCAGATGAAGACCGTGTACTCGGCGGGCGTTGCTGCGCGCGCGCTGGAGCCGCAGCTCGCGCGCGATTTCGTGGCGCGCTTTGGATTACCATCGGGCCAGGCGGCGCTGCTCGAAGCCGGTTACGAGCTCTCGTAAGGAGACATCATGAATCGCATCGTGCATCTCGCGCTCAAAGTGGACGATCTGGAGAAGACCACCGAGTTCTATCAGAAGGTCTTCGGCTTCAAGGAAGTGGAAACGCGCAAGACGCGCGACCACCTGTCGCGCCATCTGACGGACGGCGCGCTCGACTTCACGCTCATCAAGTACGACGAAGGCACGGAATCGGCCGAGTCGAAAGCCTCGGGCGAGGGGCCGTGCATCCATCATTTCGCGATCGAGGTGGACGATATCGAGTCGTACTGGGGCGAGCTCCAGAAGTACGGCTGCGAGATGATCAGCGATCGCGGCGTCATTCCGCTGAAGTTCCGCGCGCCGGGCGGCACCGTCGCCGAGCTCGTGCCGAAGGGGCGTTACAAGCAGCCGGACTGACGGCGCTCGAATCGCCGCGCGCACGCGCGGCTGCAACGGCAGGCGCCGAAGGTCAGCGCCGCCGCGACGGGGAGCGGGGAGGAAATACGAGAACGTCCGACGTCGTTTCCGGCGGGTTGCTCGTCGCGCTCGGTGCATACATCGCGTTCGAGGCCTGGAGCTGGCCGTTTATGACTGCAGACGGTCCGGGCCCGAGTTTCATGCCGGTCGGCGTCGGTGTTGCGCTGATCGCGCTGGCAGGCTGGCAGGTGATCTCCACGCTTCTGTCGCCGCGCGCTGCGGCGCACGTTCCACCCCGACCCTCACCGTCGCTCATCGAGGAGGCGGGAACACGGCGCTCGGTGAATCGCGCGCTGTCGGCCTGGCTGGCGTTCGCGGTTGCCGTGGCGCTGGTGAAGCCGCTCGGGCTGCTGCTTGCGTTCGCGCTGCTCACGTTTTTTCTCGTCGTGGCGATGTACCGCCAGCGCGCGCTCAAAGGCGTCGCGGTGGCCGTGCTTTCCGCGCTCGCCTTCCATCTCGTGTTCGTGACGGCGCTCGGGCTCAAGCTCCCGCGCGGCCCGCTCGGCTTCTGACGTGGACGTCATCGCGAACCTGATGCAGGGCTTCGCCGTCGCGCTCGCGCCGGCGAATCTGCTGTGGTGCTTCGTCGGCGTTTTCTTCGGCACGATCGTCGGCATCCTGCCGGGTCTCGGGCCTTCCGCGACGGTCGCACTGCTCCTCCCGCTCACCTTCTCGATGCCGCCGACCAGCGCGCTCATCATGCTGTGCGGGATCTACTACGGCGCGAAATACGGCGGATCGACCACGTCGATCCTGCTCAACGTGCCGGGGGAGTCGGCGTCGGTGGTGACGTGCTTCGACGGCTACCAGATGGCCAAGAACGGACGCGGCGGCGCGGCGCTCGGGATTGCGGCGATCAGCTCGTTCGTCGCGGGCACGTTCGGCGTGGTCGCGCTCATGCTGATCGCGCCGCCGATCGCGAGCTTCGCGCTCGCGTTCGGACCGCCGGAATACTTCGGGCTGATGATGTTCGGCCTCGCGATGGTGGCGCTCCTCGCCGGACGCTCGATGGTGAAGGCGTTGATCGCGCTGCTCGTCGGGCTGTGGCTCGCGCAAAGCGGCATCGATCTGTTCACCGATACGAGCCGTTTCACCTTCGGGCGCATGGAGCTCCTCGACGGCGTCGATTTCATCGTGGTCGCGGTCGGCGTCTTCGCGCTGGGCGAGGTGCTGCAGAACATCGAACGGCGCGATGCGGGGCAGGTGCTGCCGGTGCCGAAAGGGATGCGCAACCTGATGCCCACGCTGCAGGACCTGAAAGACTGCCGCTTCGCGTTCCTGAACGGCTCGGTCGTCGGTTTCCTCGTGGGCGTGCTGCCCGGCGCCGGCTCGACGATCGCCTCGTTCATTTCGTATGGCATCGAGAAGGCGGTGTCGCGGCACCCGGAAAAATTCGGCACCGGCGTGCCCGAAGGCGTGGCCGCGCCCGAGGGGGCGAACAATGCGGAGACCGGCGGCGCGCTGGTGCCGCTGCTCACGCTCGGCATCCC
>DASPNJ010000004.1:0-47839 GCA_035626595.1 Burkholderiales bacterium | reverse complement strand
GAGTCCGCCCAGCGGCGATGCAACACCGGCCGCCACGGCAATCGTCAGAACCATGGCAAAGCTGTCGGATGCAATCATCACGCTATCCGTGTGGTGTTCGCGCCGTCGAGTGAGTTTCCGTGAGCGCGTCGCAGTGCAAGCCGGGTGCCGCTCTGCCATGCGCGACGATGTCTCCCGCCTTCGCGTTGACACTGGCGGCGCGCTCAACTTATGATGGGCCGCTTCGTTCAGAATACTGAACGACGTTCAAGTTCCAGGGCAGAACCAGAGCGCCGCGCAGGCGCCACATCAACTTCAGTCGAGGAGTCTTCATGCGAGCTTTGGCGCGCTTCGCGAGCGTAGCTGGCGGCATCATCATGTGCAGCGTCCCGTCCATCGACGGCGCATTCGCTCAGGGTTACCCCGCCAAACCGGTTCGCATTCTGGTGGGCCAGGGCGCCGGAGGCGGCGCCGACAGCACGGCCCGCACCGTCGCGGTGAAGCTTTCCGAAAGCCTCGGCCAGCCGGTCGTCGTCGAAAATCGCACCGGCGCGGGCGGATCCATTGCAATCGAGCGGGTCGCTTCTTCGCCGGCGGACGGCTACACGCTGCTGCTGATGAATGCAGGCGGCACCATACATTCGGCGCTGCGCAAGGACCTGCCTTACGATCTCGAGCGCGATCTGGTGCCGGTCTCACTCATAGCGGACAGCAATTTCGTTTTGCTCGTCCACCCGTCGGTGCCGGTCAAGAACGTGAAGGCGCTGATTGCGCTCGCCAAATCGCGACCGGGCAATTTCACGTATGCCTCGGCGGGAATCGGCAGCTCGTCTCATCTCGCGACCGAGTTACTTGCGCACATGGCAGGGCTGAAGCTCGTGCACGTGCCATACAAGGGCGGGGCGGCCGCAGCCACCGCCAATGCCTCCGGCGAAGTCGATATGGGTTTTTCGAGCGTGACGGCCGCTTTGCCGCTGCTGAGCGCGGGCAAGGTGAGGCCACTCGCAGTGAGCAGCAGGCAGCGCTCGGCCATGCTCCGCGATCTGCCGACGCTGCATGAAGCAGGGTTAGCCGGATACGACCGTTCGTCGTGGTTCGGCATACTCGCGCCGGCGCAGGTGCCGCAGCAGATCGTCACGCGCCTCAACAAATCGATCGTGCAGGTGGTCGCGCAGAAGGACGTGCGGGATCTGTTGCTGAAGCAGGCGCTCGAGCCGCGCACGAGCACGCCGCAGGAATTCGCTGCGGTCATACGTCGCGAGCTCGCGCAGAACGCGAAGCTCGTCGCCGCCACCGGCGCCAAGCCCCAATAGGCAGGAATCCAGGCAAAGCAATGACAAGAACGCGCTCGGGAATCTCTCCACTCGCCGCTCGGCTCAGTACTTATATTGCAGGGGCCGCGAAACGGAAGCTGCCGCTGGAAATCGTGGAGCGGGCCAAGATCCACCTGGTCGATACCATCGCCGCGATGGTTTCCGGAGCGAGGCTCGCCCCGGGCAAGAAAGCACTCGAGCACGTGACCGCGCTGCGCGCCAAACCCGAGGCCGGTGTGGTGGCGAGCCGGTTCGTCACGTCCGCGCCGGACGCCGCGCTCGCGAACGGCATGTGCGGGCATGCCGACGAGACCGACGACACGATCATGGCCCTGCGCCTGCATCCCGGCACCTGCGTTGTTCCGGCCGCGCTCGCCGTGGCCGAACGCGAGCAGCTTGCCGGCACACAGGTGTTGCGCGCGATCGTCCTCGGCTACGACGTGAGCGCGCGGGTCCTGCTCGCGCTCAGGCTCATGGCACTGGGCGCGCATTCGCGCCATCACGGCGGTGCGATCGGCGGCTCCTTCGGTGCAACCGCCGCGTGCGCGGCGCTGCTAGGGCTCGATGCCCGAAGGGTGCGGTATGCGCTGGCGTACGCCGGACAGAACGCGGCCGGCATGTACACCATGCTGCGCGATTCGCACCATGTCGAGAAGGCTTACGTGCTGGGCGGCATGCCGGCCCGCAACGGTGTGTCGGCGGCGCTGATGGCGGCACAGGGGTTTACCGGCGTCGAGGACATCTTTGCGGGCGTCCCCGACTTCTTTTCGGTCTTTTCGGAGGATCCCGATCCGGGCCAGCTTACCCGGGCGCTCGGGCGCGAGTACCAGATCCTGAACTGCAGCATCAAACGCTGGAGCGTCGGCGCACCCGCACAGGCGCCGCTGCAGGTTCTGCACGAGCTCATCCAGCAGCACGGCTTCGCCGCGTCGGACGTGACGAAGATCATCGCGCGCATGCCCAAGAAACAGCTCCAGGTCGTAGACAACCGCGATATGCCGGACATTTGCGTTCAGCATCTTCTCGCGCTGATGCTGGTGGACGGAACGGTCACCTTCCGTTCTGCGCACGATTACGCCCGTATGAAAGACGCGCGTGTGCTGGCCGCCCGCAAGCGCATCGAAGCCGTGGGAGACGCGAAGCTGGAAGACAGCGACCGCACCTGGCGATGCGCGATGGAAGTGACGCTGCGCGATGGCCGGACGCTCACCCATCGCACGATGGCGGCCCGGGGCTGGTTCAAGAATCCCCAGACGCGCGATGACATGAACGAAAAGGCGCTCGATCTGATGGGGCCGGTGCTTGGCGAACGCCGCACGCGCAAGCTCCTCCGCGAGTTGTGGCGCTTCGACGAGGTGCAGAACGTCCGCGACCTGCGGAAGCTCCTCGCGGCCTGACAGGAGATAGCACATGCGCCCGCCGAGAGCGTGCATTCCAGGATTGTTTGCAGTCGCAGTTACGGGCACGAGCCTGCCGGCGCTCGACGCAACGGCACAAAGCTTCCCGGTCAAACCGATACACCTGGTAGTCGGCTACGTGCCGGGCGGCGCAACCGATTTCACCGCGCGTGCGGTTGCACCGCGCCTCTCCGACCTGCTCGGGCAGGCGGTCATCGTCGAGAACCGCCCGGGCGCGAGCGGCTCGATTGCAACGGCGCGGGTCGCCAAGGCGCCCGCGGACGGCCACACGCTCCTGATACTCACGGCGGCCGATACCGTTCAGCCGGCGTTGCGCCGGGACCTTCCCTACGATCTCGACCGCGACCTGGCGCCGATCTCGTTGCTCGTAACCGGGCCCGAGATGCTCGTGGTTCACCCGCTGGTGCCGGTCAAGGGCGTAAAAGAACTGATTGCGCTGGCGCGGAGGCAACCCGGCAAGCTGACGTTCGGATCCGCGGGCGTGGGCGGCCCGAATCACCTGGCCGGCGTGCTCTTCAACCTCATGGCGAAGACCGATATCGTCCATGTGCCGTTCAAAGGCGCAGCACAAACGGTGATCGCGATCGCCGGCGGTCACATCGACCTGAGCTTCGTGAGTATCCCCGCGGGGTTACCTTCAGTGACAGCGAACAAGCTGAAGGCGCTTGCAGTGACAAGCGAGCAGCGCACGTCGTTGGCGCCGGCCTTGCCCACGCTGAGCGAGTCCGGCTTGCCGGGCTATCGACATGCCGTGTGGTACGGGCTGAGCGCACCGGCAGGGGTACCTAAGGCGGTCCTCGATCGGCTCAATGCCGCCGTGCGCAGCGCGCTCGCCGCTCCGGAGATCAGGAAACTGCTGCACAGCAGGGGCATGGAGGCGCAGTCGAACAGTCCGGAGCAATTCTCGGCGTTCATTCAGGCCGAGACCGCTCTGAACGCGAAGCTCATCGCGGCTGCGGCGGTCAAGCCGGAGTAGCGAGGCGTCGGGACGCTTTCTACTGCGCCTTGATCCCCGCGCTGCGGATGACTTTCGACCAGCGGGCGAGCTCGCGCTTTATGAAAGCGCCGAATTCCGCGGGCGTGCTGGCTACCGGCTCGTAACCGAGATCGCGCAGGCGGTCGCGCACGTCCGGCAGCGCGAGTAACGCGATGGTTTCCTGCGCCACGCGCTCCACGATCGGCCGCGGTGTCGCCGCGGGAAAGACGAACCCCTGCCACGTGCTCGCCTCGTATGCGGCATACCCGGTCGCTTCGGCGACCGTCGGCAATTCGGTGATCGAGCTCGAGCGTTTGGCGCTCGTGACAGCCAGCGCGCGCACCTTGCCCGCCTTGATCTGCGGCAGCGCCGAGGGCAGGCTGGAAACCATGACGGGTACGCGCCCGGCCATGAGGTCGATCAACGCCGGGCCGCCGCCCTTGTATGGAATGTGCACGAGCTCGATGCCGGCGAGCACGTTCAGGAGCTCTCCCGCGAGGTGTTGCGAGGACGCAAGCCCCGAAGACGAGAAGTTGATCTCGCGCGGTTTGCCTTTCGCGATCTCGATCAGCTCCTTCATGCTGCGTGCGCCGAACGAAGGATGCACGAGCCAGACGTTCGGCGAGAGCGCGAGCTGCGTGACCGGCGCGAAGCTCTTTACGGGATCGAAGCCGACGCGCGCGTACAGGCTCGTGCTCGTGACGAGGTTCGGCGCGGTCAGGAGCAGCGTGTAGCCGTCCGGCGTCGCGTTTGCGACGAGCTCGGCACCGATATTGCCGGTCGCTCCGGGGCGGTTATCGGCGACGAGCTGCTGGCCCAAGCGCTCCGAGAGTTTCTGCGCGACGAGGCGCCCGACGGTGTCGGACGCGCCGCCGGGCGACTGCGGGATGATGAGGCGAATGGGCCGTTCGGGATACGCAGGTGCCGCGGCGACCGCAACTGCAGTGCCGGTCCCGAGCAGCGCGGCGCACACGCATGTGCCCGCTAGCGCCGGTGCTACCATTTTCCGTTCACGCTTCTTCACGCCGTATCTCCCCGCCCATGAACATGACACCCCGCTATCTCGTCAACGAATACGCACCCGATCCGGCCGTCGAATTCGATCGGGCGGTCGCGGAGAGGTACGTGCTGTACGCGCATCGCCTCGCCGCGCGCGGTTACGTGCAGAGCACGCTCGGCGGCATGGTGATCCGAGTACCTCACCGAGAGTATCCCGACGGTCTGGCCTACGCCAAGCCCGCGGGCGTGTCGCTGGAGGAAATGACGGTCGATGACGTCGTGATCACGGATATACCGTATGGACGCGTGATCCACGGTAACGCGGCGACCAGCGTCGGGCACCAGATGAACCGCGAGATCCTGCGCCTGCGGCCCGACGTAAGCTGCGTGATCCACCTGCACCACGACGAAACCATCGCGCTGCTCGCGGCCGGCTGCGAGGAGATCAAGAGTTTTTCGCTGACGTTCGCGTACCTCATGCAGAAGCCGATCGCGTACCTTCCGGCGCACGTAAACGTCGAGGAAGACGTCGGACCCATCAAGACGTTCATACAGGACACGAACTGCATCGTCATGAAGCGGCACGGCATCACGGTGCTCGGCCGCAACGTCTCCGAGTGCTACCACCGCGTCAACACGTACCACGCCGAGGTGAAGCGCCAGTTCATGGTCGAGCTGCTCTGCGCCGCCAAAGGCACGACGCCCGAGTACATGAGCAGGGAAGACATGGAGTGGATGTTCAAGCAGGGCGACGCGGTCGTTTATCCGCAGTTGATCCGCGACCGGAACACGTAAGGTGCGCTAGTAGCGTACCGCGGCGGGTCAAATACCCGCCCCAAGGCTGTCGTCGCGCGGCGACGAGACACGGAAAGAAGTTTGCTTCTGTTCCGCCATGGAAACCGAAACCGCTCCCAACCGGCGGCCCGATCGCCGTCGCTGGAGATTGTCGCGCAGGACCGGCAAGCGGCTCGGCATAGTTGCGGGAGTCCTGGTCGCCCTGAGCGCGCTGTTCGTGTGGGTGGTGAGCCGCGAAGCGACTCTCGTTTACGTCGCGCAGAAAGCCGTGGAGCGTTCCGATGGCCGGCTCAGCCTGATCGACGTGAGCGGCTCGCTGCTCTCCACGGTGCGGGTCGGCGAGCTGCGCCTGGAAGGCGATTTCGGCAAGCTCGCGATCGCGAACGCGCATCTCGACTGGAAACCGGTGCGGCTCCTGTTCGGACAGATGGCGATCAACGAAGCGGTCGCCGAGCGCGTGGCGCTCGCGCTCGCAGAAAAGCCCGACGAGCCGAAGACACCGCCCGAATCGCTCGCGTCTCCGATTTCGTTCTCGGTGGACGACTTCCGTATCCAGACGCTCACGATCGCACAGGCCGGCGGCACGCAGGAGATCCGCGGCATCCGCGCGGCGCTCGCGGGCAACAAGCGGCGGCTCGAAGCGGAATTGAAATCGCTCGCTGCGCAATGGGGCAACATGACGGCGCGCGTGAAGATCGGCGCGGAAGCGCCTTTCCCGCTCGACGGGAAGGTCGATCTCGCGTCGCTCGAGCCGAACCGATACGCGCTGGCCGGCGTGCTGGGCGGGACGCTGCTCAACGTCGAGGCCAGTGTGGATGCGCGTGCGCTCAGCGGCACCGCCGCGGCGAAACTCGCGGTGGCGCCGTACGAAGCGCAGCCGCTCACGAGCCTTACTTTCACCGCGAAGGACTTCGACCCGCGTGAATGGGTGCTGACGGCGCCCTCCGGGAGCATCAGCGGCGAGGGCCAGCTCACGGCAGGCGCGGAGCGCAACCTGGAGGGTGCGCTCGCGCTCGCGAATGCGAAGCCGGGCACGATCGACGACAAGAAGCTGCCGTTCGCGCGGCTTTCGGCGGTATTGCGCGGCGATCTCCAGAATCTCGCGTTCGAGGATCTGAAGCTCGATCTCGCGCAGGCCGGCCAGTTCGCCGGCGCCGGTGCGTGGCGCGAAGGCGGACTTCAGGCAACGCTCGCCACCCGTAACTTCAACCTGCGCGGGGTGCAGAAGCGGCTGCACGAGACGCATCTCGCCGGCAAGCTCGCGATCGGGCTCGACGCCGCCGCCCAGCGCGTGCGTGTCACGCTGGATCAGCAGCAGTATCGCTTTCGTCTCGCCGCCGCACTCACGCACCGCGTGGTGCGCTTCGACGAAGCGTACGCGCGGGCCGGCGCTGCGGAGCTGTCGACACGCGGCCGCATCGCGCTCGACGCGAACAAGAGCTTCACGGTCGCCGGGCAACTGCGCAATTTCGATCCGTCACGGTTCGGCGCCTATCCGCCGCAGCGCATCAACGCGAAATTCGACGTGCGCGGCCAGGTCCAGCCGGTGGTGCAGGTCGCCGCGAACGTGAACGTCGCGGACAGCCGTCTGTTCGGGCTGCCCGCCGGCGGCTCCGGTACGTTCCGCTCGCGCAGCATCGAACGGCCCGACGTCGCGATGGACGTGACGATGAAGGTCGGCGCAACGCAGGCGAGCGCGAAAGGCACGATCGACGATGCCGCGAACATGGGCGCCATCGACATGCAGCTCACGCTCGCGGGTGCCAGCCTGGACGAGCTTTACAAGATCGTCGGCGTGCCGCTGCCGCCGACGCCGCCGTATCGCATCGCAGGGCGCCTCGTGCACAAGGACAAGCTCTGGGAATTCCGGCGCTTCGCGGGCAGGGTGGGCGACAGCGACCTCTCGGGCGATTTCCTCGTCGATAAAGGCCGCACACCGCAGTTCCTGAAAGCAGACCTCACGTCGAACCGCCTCGCGCTCGTCGACCTCGCGGGCTTCGTCGGCGCGCAGAAGACGGAAAGCGGCAAAGTCGCGACCCCGGAAAATCCCGGCCGCGTGCTGCCGCAGAACCCGTACAACCTGGAGAAGCTGCGCTCAGCCGACGTCGACGTGCGGTTTACCGGCAAGCGCATCGTTACCGAGCGGTTGCCGGTCGACAACATGAGCACGCATCTCATCGTGAAGAACGGGGTGCTCACGCTGGCGCCGCTCAACTTCGGAGCGGCCGGCGGCACCCTCGCTTCGACGATCACGCTGGACGGCAGCAAGCCGGTCATCGCATCGCGCGCGGATATTCGCGTGCAGGGCATACAGTTGAGCGAGCTCATGCCCAAGCTCAAGGTCTCGCAGGCGAGCGTCGGGGAGGTCGACGGCCGGCTGCGCCTCGCGGCCCGCGGCAACTCGATAGCCGACATGCTCGCGACAGCGAACGGCGACACCACGCTCCTGGTCGGCGAGGGCGAAGTGAGCGATCTCGTCATGAGGCTCGCCAATCTCGACGTCGCGAATACGCTGGCGGTGCTGATGCGCGGCGACAAGAAGATCCCGCTGCGCTGCGCGGTCGCCGATCTCGCGTTCGAGAATGGCGTGATGCGGCCGCGGCAGTTCGTGTTCGATACTGCGCACACCACGCTCGTCGGCGAAGGCGCGGCGAATTTCGCCGATGAAACGCTGGCGCTGAGACTCGTAGCCAGACCGAAAGACCGCAGCCTGTTGTCGCTGCGCGGGCCGATCAACGTCAGCGGCACGTTCGTGAAGCCGCGGGTGATGCCGGATATGAAGCAGCTCGCGCTGCGCGGTGGGGCGGCGACGGCGCTCGCCATCATTGCGGCGCCGCTCGCGGCGATCGTGCCGTTCGTCCAGCTCGGCGACAACACGCAGGTGCAGTGCGCGCCGCTCGTGCAGGCCGCGAAGCAGCAGATCAACGCGCCGGGCGCAACGCAGGTCGCCGGCCGTTAGCTTCGGTGCAAATCAGCCCCGCAGGGTGCGCTACCAGCGCACCTACGCATTACAAAATCCGCGCGATAAATAAGCCGGCCACGAGTGCTGCAATCGATAGCGCGACCGATGCCATGACGTACAGCGTCATCTGCACGATTTCGCCACGCTCGTACAGGAATACCGCGTCGAGCGAGAACGCCGAAAACGTGGTGAAGCCGCCGAGGAGCCCGGTCGTCAGAAAGAGCCGCCAGTGCTGACCCGGATCCGCCCTGAGCGCGAAGTAGCCGGCGAGAAGCCCCATGGCGAGCGACCCGACGACGTTTACCGTCAGCGTGCCGAAAGGAAATGCGGGGCCGAGCAGACGCAGCGCGGCGACGTTGACGCCATGGCGCAGCGCGCCGCCGATGCCGGCGCCGAGAAAGACGATGAGATAAGCCTTCAACGCGGCTTTTCCGCGGCTCGCCGCCGGGCGGCCGAGCCGCGCTCGAGGATCTGCACCATCCCGGTGTAGCCGCGGCCGCGCGCAAGCTCGAGCGGTGTTCTGGCCTGGCGATCCGTGAGCGACAGATTGGCCCCGGCGTCCACCAGCGCCTGGAGCGTCTGCTGATGGTTTACGCCGCCATCGCCGAGCACGACCGCTTCGATTGCGGCCGTCCAGTGTAGATTGTTGACGTGGTCGAGCGGCGCGCCCGCTGCGAGCAGTTGCTTCACGATGCCGGCGTGCCCGAGGTGTGCCGCGGCGATCAGCGCGGTGCCGTCGTACCGGCTCGTGACGAGCTTCGCGCTGGCGCCGAGCGAGAGCAGGACCCGCAGCGTCTCTTCGTCGTTCGCGACGGAGGCGATCGTCACCGCGTCGTAGCGGTCGCTTTCCAGCGCGCCGAGTTGCGCGCCGGCCTTCGCGAGCAGCCGGATCGCCTCGCGCTGCCTCGCGAACGTCGCGACGTGCAGCGGCGTGCGCCCGTGTGCGTCGCGTGCTTCGAGCTTCGCGCCGGAGGCGATCAGCTTGTGCAGTTGCGCGAGATCGCCTGCGCGCGCCGCCGCATGCAGACCGTTGTACTGCGCGACCTCGCCAGCGCTCGGCGGCACCTGCGCCGGCGCGGCGGCGCACCCCAGTGCCGTCGCGAGGAAGAGCGCCGCCCGGACCATCGTCATCGCGCGGCGCCGCTCCTCAATCGACGGTCGCGCCGGAGGCCTTCACGACCTGGGTCCATTTCACGATCTCCTTGCGGATGAACGCGCCGAACTCGACGGGCGTGCCGGACGCGACATCCGCGCCCTGCTTGGCGAACCGCGCCTTCACTTCCGGCGTGCTGAGCCCCTTCGTGATCGCGGCGTTGAGGCGCTGAATGATGTCCTGCGGCGTTCCGGCCGGTGCGAGGATCCCGTACCAGATCTCGCCGACGTACCCCGGCACCGTCTCACCGATCGCCGGCAGGTCCGGAAGGATCGCCACGCGCTTCGCCGAGGTCACACCCAGCGCACGCACGCGAGCGCTCTGCACCAGCGGCAGCGACGGGATCAGCCCGTCGATCATGAGCGGCGTTTCACCCGCGACCACCGCGATGCGGCCGGGCGTGCTGCCCTTGTAGACGATGCCCTGAAGCTTGATGCCGGCCATGCTCGCGAAGAGCACCATGTTCAGATGCGGCGTCGAGCCGTTGCCGGCGTTCACGTAATCGATCGCACCGGGCTTGCTTCTCGCGAGCGCGATCAGCTCCTTCACGTTGCGCGCGGGGAGCGACGGATGCGCGATCATGATCTGCGTGGTGTTGGCGATCAGCGCGACCGGCGCGAGGTCGCGCTCGGGATTGAACGGCAGCTTCGAGCCGTAGAGACCGGGATTGATCGCGATGTTTCCCGCGGAAGCCGCCACCAGGGTGTACCCGTCGGGCGCCGACTTGACCACGTAATCCGTTGCGATGATCCCGTTCGCGCCGGGGCGGTTTTCCACCACGACCTGCTGCTTGAAGGCTTCGGTGAGACGATCGGCGACGAACCGCGCGAGCGAGTCGCCGGTGCCGCCGGCGGCGGTCGGCACGATGATGCGGATCGGCTTCGCGGGGTACTGCTGCGCGAGCGCGGAGCCGGCGAACGCACAGGCGAGCGCGAGGAGAACGAGACGTTTCATGTCAGTACCGCGCGCGCTTTTCTTCGGGCAGCCCGTATTTCTCCTCGAGCGCTTTCACCTCGGGCATACCGACGACGTCGAACCATTCGGTGAACGACGCGAGGTCTTGCACGAGGTGTGCCACGGTGCCCTTCTCGCGCAGGTCGCGCAGATACGCGCGCACGGCGCGGATCGCGGTGAGGATCGCGAAGTTCGGATAGATCGCCAGCTTGAATCCAAGCTCGGTGAGCTCGTCCTTGTGCAGGAACGGCGTCTTGCCGCTGGAGGCCATGTTGAAGAGCGCCGGCACGCCAAAGGCTTTCGGGATCGCGCGCAGGTGCTCCATCGTGAGCGGCGATTCCACGAAGATCATGTCTGCGCCCGCGGCTTCGTAGGCGCGGCCGCGCTCGAGTGCGGCTTCGAGACCTTCGACCGCGAGCGCGTCGGTGCGCGCGATGATCATGAAGTCCTCGTCCATGCGCGCGTCGCATGCAGCACGGATCTTGTTCGCCATCTCGTCGGTGGAGACCAGCGTCTTGCCCGCGAGATGGCCGCAGCGCTTCGGCAGCTCCTGGTCTTCGAGATGGATCGCGGCGACGCCTGCACGCTCGTAGGCACGCACGGTGCGGCGCACGTTGAGCGCGTTGCCGTAGCCGGTGTCGGCGTCTGCGATCACCGGCAGCCCCGTCGCATCGACGATGCGTCCGGCGTTGTCCACCATCTCGGGCATCGTGAGGAGACCCACGTCGGGCGCGCCGAGGCGCGTGGAAGACGTTCCGCCTCCCGTCATGTAGATCGCCCTGAAGCCTTCGGCCAGGATGAGTCGCGCAACCAGTGCGTCGGCGGCGCCGGGCGCGATCACCACGCCGGGTGCCGCGAGCAGCTTGCGCAGCGCGGTCGTCGGTTTTTCAGCCACTGTGTCTTTCTCCTCGGTTGTATTTACCAGGTGACGGTCTCGCGGTAACGCCGCTCGAACGCCTCGATCCGGTCCTTGTAGCGCAGTGTGAGATCGATCTGGCTCAGGCCTTCCACCAGACAGGTCTTGTTGAAGGCGTCGATGTCGAACGCGTGCTGCGAGCCGGCGGGGTCGGTCACCGTCTGCTGGGGGAGGTCGATCGTGAGCGTCGCGCCGGGCCGCTCCTGGAGCTGCCTGCGGAGCGCCGCGGTAGTTTCCGCCGGAAGGCGGATCGGCAGGATCCCGTTCTTGATGCAGTTGCCGTAGAAGATGTCGCCGAAGTTGACCGCGATCACGCAGCGCGTGCCGTAGGTCTGCAGCGCAATCGCTGCCGCTTCGCGTGAAGAGCCGCCACCGAAGTTCTCGTTGCCGACGAAGATTTTCGCGTTCCGGTACGCCGGCTGGTTGAGCACGAAATCCGGCTTCTCGGTGCCGTCGGGGTTGAAGCGCAGGTCGTGGAAGAGATACGTCGGATACTCGGGATCGGTGCGGCGCTTCAATAGGAAGCGCGCCGGGATGATCTGGTCGGTATCGACGTTGTTGCGGTCGTACGGCGCAGCGACCGCGGTGAGGATCGTGAATGGCTCCATCACGCGGTCTCCTTCAGCAGCTCGCGCACATCGGTGATGCGCCCGGTGATCGCGGCCGCGGCGGCCATGATCGGGCTCGCGAGGTGCGTGCGGGCGCCGGGCCCCTGGCGGCCCACGAAGTTGCGGTTCGAGGTGGAGACGCAGCGTTTTCCCGCGCCGACCGTGTCGCCGTTGGTGCCGACGCACATCGAGCACCCCGGCGAGCCCCACGTGAATCCCGCTTCCCTGAAGATGCGGTCGAGCCCTTCCTTCTCCGCTTCCAGACGAACCTGGGCGGAGCCGGGTGTCACCAGCGCCGGCACCTTCGCCTTGCGGCCTTTGAGCACGGCCGCGGCGGCGCGCAAATCGGATATGCGGCCGTTCGTGCACGAGCCGATGAATACCTGATCGACGGCGATGTCGGTCGCGGCGGTGCCGGGCGTAAGTCCCATGTAATCGAGCGCGCGCTCCATCGTGCGGCGGCGGTCGGCGTTCGGCTCCTCGCGCGGGTCGGGCACGCGACCGGTGACCGGCACCACGTCGGCGGCGGTGTTGCCCCAGCTCACCATCGGCTGCAGCGCACGCGCGTCGAGCTCGACCTCGCGGTCGAAGCGAGCACCGCCGTCGGACGGCAGCGTGCGCCAGTAGGCGAGCGCCTTGTCCCACTGATCGCCTTTGGGCGCGAACGGACGGCCTTTCACGTACGCATACGTCGTCTCGTCGGGTGCGACGATGCCGCCGCGCGCGCCGGCCTCGATCGACATGTTGCAGACGGTGAGCCGCTCCTCGATGCTCATCGCGCGAATCGTGGAGCCGGCGTACTCGATGACGTGGCCGAAGCCGCCGGAGGCGCCGATGCGATTGATGATCGCGAGGATCACGTCCTTCGCGGTGACGCCGAGCGGACGCTCGCCCTCGACGTTGATGCGCATCGATTTGAGCGGTCGCGCCCACAGGCACTGTGTCGCCATCACATGCGCGGTCTGGCCGCCGATGCCGAACGCGAGCGCGCCGAGCGCGCCGTGCGTGGACGTGTGGGAGTCGCCGCACAGCAGGAAAAAGCCGGGCAGGGTGATGCCCTGCTCGGGCGCGTAGACGTGCTGGATGCCCATGCGCGGGTCGTCCAGCCCGAAGTGGTGCAGCTTGAACTCGGCGCAGTCGTGCTCGAGGCCGGTCACGCGCGCCCGACGCTCGTCGTCGGCGACGTCTTCGAGGCGGCTGCCTCTGCTGCTCGCGAAGTGGTCCGGACAGCCGAAGATCTTGTCCGGATGCCGCACGCCGTGGCGCTCGCTGCGCAGGATGTCGAACGCATGAAAGGACGAGGTGTCGGTGAGGAGCAGCCGGTCCACGTAGAGCAGCACCTCGCCGCTCGCCTCGTCGCGCATGACGGTGTGGCTGTCCCAGATCTTCTGAAATATCGAACGCGGCTGAGCCATCGCCTTTCCATTCCTTGCAGGGGGATTGAACCAGCGCCGCGGAGGACGCGGCAGCGCTATTTTAGCCGCTCACGCGCCGCCCCCGCGCCCGAAACCCGTCATTCCCGCGCACGCGGAATCCAGCATACCGTTCGTCCTGAGCCTGCCGAAGGACGAACGCACGCGGTTGATGCGGCGCCGGCTTTCCGCGGGATGCATGGCGCGGCGGTGCGCTAGCAGCGCACCGCTACGGTTGTGATCCAGAGCGACTACTTCCAGTCGCCGCCGAGCGCCTTCACGAGGAACACCGAGACGAGCAGCCGCTGGCCTTCGATCTGGCTCGCCTGGCGCTCGGCGTTGAGCAGCGCCTGTTGCGCGGTGATCACGTCGAGATAGGTCGCGATGCCGCCTTCGTAGCGCGTCGTCGCGAGATCGAGAACGCGCCGCGCGCTCTGCACCGCGGCCTGCGCCTGCGTGTGCGCGCGCTCGAGCGCGGCGCCGCCGAGAATGCCGTCCTCCGCTTCCTGCATCGCCGTGAGCACCACGCGCCGGTAGTTCGCGACGGTGCCTTCGTAACCGGCTTTCGCCAGCGCCAGATTGGCGTCGAGACGGCCCGCGTTGAAGAGCGGCTGGAGCAGCGCGCCGCCGAGCGACCAGATCGTGCTCGGCGTATCGAACAGCGTCGAGAGGCTCGTGCTCTGGAACCCGTACGACGGGCCGATCACGATGCTCGGATAGAACGCCGCCTTCGCGACGCCGATCTGCGCGTTCGCGGCGGCCATCGCGCGCTCGGCGGCCGCGACGTCCGGCCTGCGCTCCAGGATGTCGGAGGGCACGCCGAGCGGAATGTCCGGCGGTGCGGCGCGTTTGGCCGACGGCTGCACCGAGAACGACGGCGCCGGCGTCCCGGTGAGCGTTGCGATCGCGTTCTCGAACTGCGAGCGCTGCCGCCGCAGGAGATCGAGCTGAGTGAGCGTGCTGTCGATCAGCGATTGCTGCTGCGCTACGTCGAGGCCGGAGGCGGCGCCGAGATCGCGCCGATTCGTGACGAACCCGAGCGAGCGCTTCTGAAGCTCGATCGCGCGCGTGAGCACCGCGATCTCGACGTCGACCTGCCGCAGGTTGAAGTACGCCGTCGCGAGATCGGCGACGAGCAGCAGGCGCGTGTTCTCGAAATCGCTCATCGACTGCTCGACGCTCGCGCGGGCGCCGGCCACGGTGCTCTCGACCCGTCCGAACACATCGGCTTCGTAACTTACGCCGAGCGACAGCACGAAATCGTCCTGGATCGTCGAGAAATTGGGCGAGCGGTAATTCGTAAGCGGCCTGTTGGCGGAAATGCGCAGGTTCTGCGCGCGCGTCGAGAACGTCACCTGCGGGAAGAGGGCGGAGGTCGCCGCGCTCAACGAGGCTCTCGCCTGCGCAAGGCGCGCGCTCGCGAGCGCGAGCGTGGGACTGTCGATCAGTGCCTTCTCGACGAGTCGATCGAGGTCGGGGTCCCGGAAGCGCAGCCACCATGGCCCCTTGGGCGCGGCGTCGTTCGGTTTGCCCTCACGCCACGGTGCCTCGACACGCCATGCGGCGGGCACCTCGACCGCGGGCCGCTGGTACGGCGGCAGCATCGAGCAGGCGCCGAGGAGCGCCAGCGCTGCCGCCGTCAGCGTGACGCGCGCAAATCTCACTGCGCCGCCTTGGCGGCCTGTTTGCCCTTGGTCGCGGCGGGCTGCGCCGGCGCGACGACGACCTGATCGCCCGTCGAGAGCGAGTCGGGGGGATTCAGCACCACGTGCTCGGTCACTTCGAGGCCTTCGAGCACTTCGACGTTCTGGCCGTAATTGCGGCCGATCCTGATCGGCCGCAACTGCACGCGCTTTTCGGGATCGAGCACCGCGACCTGCACGCCGTCGCCGCGGATGAGAAGCGCGTTCGTCGGAATCGTCATCGCCTTGCCGCCTTCCAGCGGCAATTGCACTTGGACGTACGCGCCCGGCATCAGCACGCCATCCGGATTGCGGAGCGTGACCTCGACCTGCATCGTGCGCGTCGCGGTGTCGATCGCGCCCGCGGTGCGCGCGATGCGGCCTTCGAACGTCTGGCCCGACAGCTCGGCCTGCGTCACGGCGACTTTCTGGCCGACCTTGACGTTCTGTGCGTAGGCCTGCGGCACGCTGACGTAGATGCGCAGCGAGTCGATCTGCGAGAGTACGAACATCGTGCGGCCCGCGCCGCCGCCGGCGTCGATCAGATCGCCGACGTCGACGTTGCGGCGCGTGACGACGCCCGAGAAGGGCGCCACGACGCGCTTGAAACCCTGAAGCTGGCGCAGCCGCTCGACGTTCGCGTCCGCGGCAGCGAGGTTCGCGCGCGCCTGCGCCGCGGCGCCGCGGCGCTCTTCCAGCTCCTGCTGCGACACCGCGTCCTTCTTGCGCAGCGCCTCCCAGCGCGCCATCGTGCTCATCGCGAGGTTGAGGCTCGCCGCCGCCTGGTCACGCGCCGCGATGGCCTGCGAGAGCTGCTGATCGATCTCGGGCGAATCGATCTCGGCGAGCAGATCGCCCTTCTTGACATGGCTGCCGATGTCCTTGTGCCAGCGTTTGAGATACCCGCTCGCGCGTGCGGCGATCGGCGCCTGAACGTTCCCCTGCAGCGTGCCCGGCAGGGACACCGCCTGGCCGACCCCGCCGGCTTTCGGCGTCGCGGTCTTCACGTAGATCTTCGACTGCTCGGCGAGATCGGCTTTGAGCGCCTTGTCATTCGAGATGCGGCTCATGACCGTGCGGCCGGCGCCGAGCACGAGCAGCACGAGCGCCACTGCCGTGATGAGCTTCGCGCGGCGCAGCACCTTGCGGCGCTTCAGCGCGTTCTCGATATCTTCAAGGCGTTCGTTGTCGAGCGGGTCTGCGGACATCGCTTCAGATCTCCTGATGCGCGGTCGCGCCCGGCGCTGCAGGCGCGGCGTGCGCGTGCTTGCGGCGTTCGAGCGCGAGGTGAACCATGGCGTAGACGACCGGCACGAACAGCAGCGTCGAGATCGTCGCGAAGACGAGGCCGCCGATCACGGCGCGGCCGAGCGGTGCGTTCTGCTCCGCGCCTTCGCCGATGCCCAGCGCCATGGGGATCATGCCGATGATCATGGCGAGCGCGGTCATGAGCACCGGGCGCAGCCGCGTCGCGCCGCCTTCGAGCGCGGCGGTGAGCGGATCGGCGCCCTCCGCCATGCGATCGCGCGCGAACGAGACGACCAGAATGCTATTCGCCGTTGCGACACCCATGCACATGATGGCCCCCGTGAGCGACGGCACGCTCAACGTCGTGCCGGTGATGAAGAGTATCCATGCGATGCCGGCGAGCGCCGCCGGCAGCGCCGCGATGATGATGGCGGACTCGATCCACGACTGGAAATTGACGACGATCAGCAGGTAAACGAGCACGATCGCCATCGCGAGACCCACGCCGAGCCCGACGAACGACTCCTCCATCGTCTGCACCTGACCGCGGATCGTGACGTAGCTGCCCCGCGGGAGCTTCGGCCGGATCTTGTCCACTTCCGCGCTGACCTGGCGTGAGACTGAGGCGAGGTCGGTGCCCTGCACGCTCACGTACACGTCGATCGAGGGCTGGATGTTGTAACGCGTAACGACCGCGACGGCGCGGGTCGGCTTCGCTTCGACGAGATTACCGAGGAGCTGCTGCGCGCCGGCCGCGGCGCTGCCGATGGGCACGTTGAGCAGCGCATCGAGCGAGTCCACACGGTATTGCGGCGTCTGCATCTGGATCTGGTACACCACGCCGTTCTGCGGGTTGAGCCAGAACGCCGGCGCCGTCTGGAAGCTCCCGGCGAGCGACACCAGCACGTTCTGCCCGACGTTGAACGCCGTGAGACCGACCTGCTGCAGGCGCGAGCGGTCCATCTGGAGCTCGACCGCGGGATTGTCGAGCCGCTGATGCAGGTGCACGTCCACTGCGCCCGGGATTTTCTTGATCGCTTTGACGAGCTCGGAAGCGAGCGCGGCGTTCTGAAGCATGTTGGGCCCGCTGAACTGCACGTCGATCGCGGCCGGCAGGCCGAAGTTCAGGATCTGGGTGACGATGTCCGCGGGCTGGAAGAAGAACTCGATGCCGGGAAAGCGCTTCGGCAGCTCCGCGCGCAGCAGCGACACGAATTCCTCGGTCGGACGGTGCCCCTTGCGCAGCGACATCAGGATCTCGCCGTCGAGCGTGCCGATGACGCCCGAGTTGCTGTACGAGAGATTGATGCTGCTGTTCGGGACGCCGAGGTTGTCGAGGATGGTCTCGAGCTGGTCCCTCGGGATGAGCTCCCGGATCTGCGCCTCGATCGCGTCCGCGATGCGGGCGGTTTCTTCGATCCGGGTGCCCGTGGGCGCGCGAAAGTGGAGCCGGATCTGGCCGGCATCGACGCTGGGGAAGAAGTCGCGGCCGAGGAATGGATAGATGAGGCACGACAGCACGGTGAAGCCGAGGAACACCGCGGCGAAGCGCGCGCGGTTCCCGAGCAGCGCCGAGAGCGTCACGGTGTATGCCGCGCGCACGCGCTCGAACTGCGCGTCGAAGGCGCGGTAGACGCGCTGGAGCGCGCCCGGTTTCGCGTCCGCCGTCTCGTGCGCGCGCTTCATCAGCAGCATGACCAGCGTCGGCACGAGTGTGCGGGACAGGATGTACGACGCGATCATCGCAAAGACCACGGCCATGGCCATCGGCACGAACAGGAACCGCGCGACGCCGGTCAGAAAGAACATCGGCACGAACACGATGCAGATACAGAGCGTCGCGACGAACGCCGGGACGCCGATCTCGCCGGCGCCGACGATGATCGCGTCGTGCAGCTCGACGCCGTTGTGCAGGTGGCGCTCGATGTTCTCGATCGTGACGATCGCCTGATCGACGAGGATGCCGACCGACAGCGCGAGGCCGCCGAGCGTCATGATGTTGAGCGTCTCGCCGAACGCGAAGAGCGTCAGGATCGAGGCCAGCAGCGAAAGCGGGATCGTGAGCGCGATGATCGCGGTGCTGCGCCAGTTGCCGAGGAAGAGGAGCACGAGCAGCGCCGTAAGCGCGGCGGCGATGAGCGCCTCGATCACGACGCCGGTCACGGCCGCCTTGACGAACACCGACTGGTCGAAGAGCGGCGTGACCTTTACGTCGGGCGGCAGGAGCGCGCTCGCGCGCGGCAGCGTCGCGCGCACGCTTTTCACGATGTCGAGCGTCGAGACGCCGGCGTTCTTGAGGATCGACAGCAGCACGCCGCGCTCGCCGTCCTGGCGCACGATGTTGGTCTGCGGCGAGAAGCCGTCGCGCACCTGCGCCACGTCGCGCAGGTAGGTCGTCGCGCCGTCGCGCGTGCGCACCGGGAGATCGTTCAATCCGGCGATCGCATCGGGAGAGGCGTTCATGCGCACGCTGAACTCGGTCTCGCCGAACTTCACCGTGCCCGACGGCAGGATCAGGTTCTGCGCATTCACCGCCGAGACCACGTCGGCCGCGGCCAGGCCTCGCGCCTGCATCGCCTGGAGATCGAGATCGACCGAGATCACCCGCACCTTGCCGCCATAGGGGAAAGGAATCGCGACGCCGGGCAGCGTGACGAGCTGCGGGCGCAACTGGGTTATGGCCGCGTCGAATACCGACTGCTCAGGGAGCGTGGGGCTGGAGAGCGCGAGCTGCATGACGGGCACGCTCGAGGCCGAGTACTTGATGACGAGCGGCGGCGTGATGCCCGGCGGCAACTGCCGCACCTGACTCTGCACCGCGGCCACCACCTGCGCGAGCGCGGTCTGGATGTTCGCGGTCTGCTGGAAGAAAACCTTGATGACCGTGATGCCGGCGAGCGAGCGCGATTCGATGTGCTCGATGTCGCTCACGGTCGTCGTGAGCCCGCGCTCGGTCTGGCCGGCGACGCGCTGCCCCATCTCCTGCGCGTTCAGCCCGTTGTACGTCCATATGATGCTGATCACCGGAATGTCGATTTCCGGGAATATGTCCGTAGCCATGTTCCGCAGCACGAACGGCGTGGCGATGATGATCAGCATCGCCATCACGATGAACGTGTACGGCCGTCTCAGAGCGAGCTCGACGACCGAGAATCCGGAGCGGGTATTGGAATTTATTGTCATGCCGCGAGCGGCTGAATATATCAGCCCCGCGTCTCGTTTTCGTATCCCTGCGGAGCCCGCGCGGCGAGGGGCCGGACCGCTATGCCCGTCATTGCCGCGCAGGCGGGAATCCAGAACGTGAACGATCGTGCCGGCGCCGCGGGGCGCCGGCCCACGGCCACTGGGTCATTGCGAGGCGGACGCAATGCCCCGCCGTGGCAATCGCGTTACGAACGTTCTTTTTCGCGTGCGCCACGAGATCGCCACGCCGCGCCTGCTCGCGCGATGACAGCGTACGGGCTACTCCGGGGGTGACCCTATCTACTGCGGCTTCGCGCCCGAATCGCGCACGAGCTTGCCCCAGCGCACGGCTTCGTTCTTCAGGAACGCGACGAACTCCGCCTGCGAGTTGCCGACGGGATCGCCGCCGAGGCTCGCGATGCGCTGCTGTGTCGCGGGATTGCGCAGGATCGAGACGATGTCGCGGTTTACTTTCGCAAGGATCTCCGGCGGCGTGCCGGCGCGCATCAGCACGCCGTAGAACGGCGAGAGCTCGAACCCGGGCACGCCGGCTTCGGCGACCGTCGGATATTCCGGCGCGACGGCCGCGCGCTTCGCGGTGGTCACCGCGAGCGCCTTCACGCGTCCGGCCTTGACGTGCGGCAGGCTCGTGGGCACGTTGCCGAAATAGAGCTGCACGTGTCCCGCCTGCAGATCGACCATTGCGAGCGCGCCGCCCTTATAGGGCACGTGGACCATCTTCACGCCGCCGAGGCTGTTCAGCATCTCGCCCGCGAGATGTCCGGGCCCGCCGATGCCGCCGCTGCCGAACGTGATCTCACCCGGCCGCGCTTTCGCCAGCGCCAGCAGCTCCTTCACCGATTTGGCGGGGAGCGACGGATGGATGAGCAGCATGAACGGCGCGTAAGCCGCCAGGGTGATCGGCGCGAAGTCCCTGATCGAATCGTACGGCAGCGACTTGAACAGGCTCGGATTCGTGACGTGGTTGTCCGTCATCATGAGCAGCGTGTAGCCGTCGGCGGGCGCCTTCGCCACGGCTTCCGTCGCGATGATGCTGCCGCCGCCGGGACGGTTGTCCGCGATCACCTGCTGCTTCCACATGTCGCTCAGGTGTCCGGCGAGCAGGCGTGCCATGAGGTCGGTAAAGCCGCCGGGCGCGAAACCGATGATGAAGCGCACGGGCTTGCTCGGATACTGTGCGTCCTGCGCGTGCGCGCTGCCGATCGCGCAGGAGAGGACGGCGAGGGCACTGATGCACACGGCACGTAAACGGGACATCGGGATATCCTCCGCCATTCTTATCGTCTGAATCGCGAGCGCGACCATGCCATCTTACACGGTGATTCGCGGGGCCCGCGTGCTCGACGCGCGCATCGCGGCGGCACCCGGCGCGAGCGAAGCCGCCGATCTCGCGGTGAAGCTTCGGGGCGCGCCGCACGCCGACGTGCTCGTCGAGGACGACACGATCGTCGAAGTCGGCGAGCAGGACATGCCCGCACCTGCCGATGCCGCGGTGATCGATGCGAAGGACCGGCTGCTCATCCCGGGGCTCGTCAATGCGCACACGCACAGCCACGCGAACATCCCGCGCGGCTTCGGCGACCGCTGGACGCTGGAGCTCGCGCTCAACGCGAACGGCGCGATCCGCGGTCAGCCATCGGTCGAGGACAAGTACGTCGCGGCCCAGCTCGGCGCGGCCGAGATGATCCGCAAAGGCTGCACCGCGTGCTACGACCTCGTGTACGAGTTTCCGCAGCCGAGCGTGGAGGGGCTGAACGCGCTCGGGCAGGCGTATGCGGACGCCGGGATGCGCGCCGTGGTCGCGCCGCTCATGTCCACGCAATCGTTCTATGCGGCGATCCCGGGGCTCATGGACGTGCTGCCGGACGCGGTGCAGGCGGAGCTCCGCAAGCCGCGCGCGTCGACGGACGAGCCGAGCCTCGAGATCACGCGGGAAGCGCTGCATGGCTGGCAGCACGACCGCACACGCGTGAGGCTCGCGATAGCGCCGCACAGTCCGCTACAGGTGAGCGATGCGTTCTGGACCGGTGCACACCGCCTCGCGATGGAATTCGGCGTCGGCGTCCACACGCATCTCGGCGAATCCAAGGTGCAGGCAGTGGGCGGGGTGAAGCGCTATGGAAAGACGCTGACCGCGCACATGGCGGCGCTCGGCGTGTTGGGTCCGCATTTCACGGCGGCGCACGGCACGTGGCTCGACCTCGACGACATGCAGCGCCTCGCCGATGCCGGGGCGTCCGTCGCACACAATCCCGCGAGCAACATGCGCTACGGCAACGGCATGGCCGCGGTGCGGCGCATGCTCGATTGCGGGCTCAACGTGGGCCTCGGGACGGACTCGCGGAGCTGCTCGGACAATCTCAACATGTTCGAAGCGATGCGGCTCGCCTCGTTCACTTCACGTGTGCAGACGCCCGATTACACGCGCTGGCTGCACGCGCACGAGGCGCTCGCGATGGCGACGACCGGCAGCGCGCAGGCGCTGGGTTTCGGCGGCGATCTCGGTCGCATCGAGAAGGGTTTCAAGGCCGACATCGTTTTTCTCGACTTGAGGAACCTCAATTACATCCCGCTCAACAGCGCGATCAATCAGGTGGTGAATGCCGAGGACACCACCGGCGTGGACAGCGTGATGATCGGCGGGCGCATGGTGCTCGACCGCGGGCGGCTGACCACGATCGACGAGGCGCGGCTCAAGGCGCGCGCCGAAGCGGCCATGGAGCGCGTGTGGTCAGTGAACGGAAAAGCGCTGGAGCTTGCGCTCAGGCTGGAAGAGGCGATCGGAACGTTCTGCGTGGCCCTCGCGCAGAGCCCCTATCACGTCCATCGATACTGCGGCGGCGCGGGCTCGTGATTCCGTTCGGGCTGAGCTGGTCGAAGTCCGAACGGAATCAGCGTCGTTCGTGGTTCGACAAGCTCACCACGAACGCCCCGCGCATCAGTGTTTCGTTTGTGAATGCTCGCCGCCGGGCTCCGATATTTCGGCGATCGTCTTGCCGGCCGTAGTCGCCTGCTCGCTGCGGGCGAGGTCGCCGAACGAGATGATCCCGACCAGCCGCTTGTCGCGGTTGACGACCGGCATGCGCCGCACCTTCTCCTCGCCCATGTTGCGCGAGACGTCCTCCACGTTCTGATCTTCGAAGCAATACAGCACTTCACGGCTCATGACGTCGGACACCTTCGTGTCGGGCGACTTGCCCTCGGCGACCGCCCGGATCGCGATATCGCGGTCGGTGATCATGCCGACCAGCCGATCGTTCTCCCCGACCGGCAGCACGCCGGCGTCGATCTCGGCCATCATGCGCGCCGCGTCACGAATGCTCTGCGTTGGATTTGCCACTTTCACGTCACGGCTCATTGCATCGCTGACTTTCATATCGCACCTCCGTTTGAACCATTGCTGGGCTGCAATCAACGTACCGAAATCGCGAAATGCGAGCGCGACATTCAGCACTTCAGGTACGGCTGAGCGCAGGCGAATAGCTGCATCACTCCTTCGGGCGCGCGGCCGGATTTCGGACGTAATCGCCCACGCGCTCCGTCTGACGAGACCGCGCGATCCCTTCATCCGGCCCGTACGGGTGTTCGCCGAAACCGTGGCGCATCATGGCGATCGCGCGCGCCCAGTGCTTTTCCCCGTCGCGTGAGGCAAAGAGCTGCATCACCGCGCTGGCGATAACCGGCACCGGCACCTCCATGTGGAGCGCGTCGGCGACGAGCCAGTTCACTTCGCCCGTGTCTTCGATGAACCCGGGCACCTGCTCCAGCCCGTTTTCGGCGCGATGCGCTTCTTCCATGAGGTCTATCAGCCACGAGCGGATGACCGAGCCGTTGCGCCAGCAGGAAAGGACCGCCCCGATGTCCAGCGGCTCGCGATAGCGCGAGAGGAGATCGATGCCTTCGCCGATCGCCTGCAGCATCCCGAATTCGATGCCGTTGTGGACGAGCTTCACGAAATGACCCGCGCCCGCGCGACCTGCGTAGACGTATCCGTTTTCGACCGCCAGCGCCTTCAATATCGGCTCGACCTGCCGCACCGCCTCCTGGTCGCCGCCGGCCATGAAGCAGGCGCCCGAGCGCGCGCCGCGCACGCCGCCGCTCGTGCCCACGTCGAGAAGATGGATTCCGCGCTGGCGCAACCGCTCGTACCGGCGGATGGAATCACCCCAGTACGAGTTGCCGCCGTCGATCACGATGTCGCCGGGATCGAGATGGGGCGCGAGCTGGTCGATGACCTGGTCGACCGGCGGCCCGGCCGGTACGTAGATGAACACGATGCGCGGCGGTCCAAGCGCTTCGCGAAGGCCGGCGATGCCACGGCCGTCGATCATCCCGGCACGGGTGAGATGCTCCGGCGCACCATGCCGCGCGCAGCCCACGATCCGGTAGCCTTTTTCGAGCGCCTGCAGCGAAAGCCCGCCGCCGATGCGCCCCAGTCCGATCACGCCGAACTCGGACGGGCCGCGGATCTTGTCACCGCTCATTGCGCGAGGTACGCCATGGCGCTGCCGAACGTCGGATACGCGTAGATCATCTCCGAGAGTTGCCCGCGCGTGATTCCATAGCGCATCGCCATCGCGAAAACGTGGATGTTGTCGTCCGCACCGGGGCCGAAGAGATGCGCGCCCAGAACGCGGCCGGTGCGCTTGTCGTAGATCGCCTTGCCGTGCGCGGGCGCGCCCTCGCCGGCGATGCGGAAAACGATCCAGTCGGCCATGTCCTGCGTCACGACGTCGATGTCCAGTCCTTTGCCGCGCGCCTCGTCCTCGGTCAGGCCGACGTCGGCGAGCGGAGGGTCCATGAAGACCACCGTCGGAATCGCGCTGTAGTCGACGCGCCTCGTGTCGCCTTGAAGCACGTTCTCGGCCACGACTGCGCCTTCATAGCTTGCGATCGGCGAGAGTTGCATCCTCCCGTGTGCATCGCCTGCGGCGAATACCTTGCGATTGCTGATGCTGCGCAGGAAATGATCGACCTTGACGCCCCGGGCGCTGTACTCGACGTCCGCCTCCTCGAGCGCGAGCGCATCGAGAACCGGCGGCCGGCCGGCTGCGTTGAGGACGAAGTCCGCCGCTACGCTCTCGCCGTTGTCGAGGCGCACGTGGTATGCGGCGCCCGTGCGCTCGAGCGCGCTCACCTCGACGTCGGCATGCAGCCGCAGTCCCAGCGCGCGAAGGTGCTCGATCGCGTGCTTGACGACCCCGGTTTCACTGCGCTTCAGCGCATCCCGTCCGCGCATCAGCATGTGCACCTCGCTGCGGAGCCGCAGGAACACATGGGCGAACTCGAAAGCGACCACACCGCTGCCGATGATGGCGAGCCGCCGGGGGACATCGCTGAGGTCGAGAATGTCGTCCGAGGTACGCACGTGCGCAGCGCCCGGAAAGTCGAGCTCCCGCGGCGCCGAACCGGCAGCGACCAGGACCTGATCGAAAGAGAGCGTCCGGCTCCCCGCCTCGAGACTCTCGGACGACGTGAACCGCGGCGCGGCCTCGATATATTCGATCCCGGCCTCCCCGAGATCCTGTTCGGTGCGAGCGGGCACGGCATCGGTGAAGCTGCGCTTACGCGCGATCACGGCTTCCCACACGATCGCCGGTTCCCCGATCGCGATGCCGTGGCGCGAAGCCTCGCGCACGACGTTCAACACCTCGACTGCGCGCACGAGAACTTTCTTCGGATTACAACCGCGCAGCGCACACAAGCCACCGATCGGCGTGGGATCGATCAGCGCCACTTTCTTGCCCGCGGCGCGAATGCGTTTAGCCGCGGTGAGGCCCGCGTTTCCGCCGCCGAGCGCGATGAAATCGTAGTGCTCCACGAAACGGGCGGGCCTCGCTTTCAGGTGCGGCAACCTCGAGACGATCGACCGCAGCGCGACGCTGCTTACGACGTTCGCGGCGGCTGCGCCTGGTCGCGCAGATACCGTTCTACGTCCTCGGGATTGTTGCCCACGGCATCGACCGCCGCCTGCAGCTCCGCGGCGCTCACGCCGAACTTCTCGCTCCAGCGCTTGCGTTCCGCCGCTCGGCTTGGCTCGATGGAGTTGTCGTCGCGCGGTCCGAGATCAGCAGAGGTTTTCGTCATGTGGTGTCCTCTCCGAGCGTGCTGCAACAGCCGTGCCCCGGAGAGGGTCGCTGAATTTTTTTTGAGCGCGGTCAGCATTGGAACTCGCGCTCAGGGTCGCTTTCGTACCGTTTCGCTCTAGTGAAAGGGACTGGTATGAAGCTCAGGCATCTATTCATCGCGGGAACACTGGCTTTGTCCGCGAGCGCCATCGCCATGGAGGCGCAGGCCCGCGGCACACAAGCGCAAGCGGGCGCGACGGAATCGTTCCGCGCTGGCCACAACGCCGATGTGGTCAGGAAAGTGCAGGAGAAGCTGAACGCGGCCGGACATGACGTCGGCCCGGTGGACGGCATTGCGGGGCCACGTACGGCGCAAGCCCTACGGTCCTATCAACAATCGAAGGGACTCAGTGCAACCGGTCGTCTGGATCAGGAAACGCTTGCTTCGCTCGGAATCGACGCCGGCGCCGTCGGTGCTACGCCCGGATCGACGACGGAGCGCGAGGTGGGATCCCGATCCGGAGCTGAGCGGCAGCAGCCGTCTCAGGGCGGTTCGTCCACGCGGTACTAGCGTTTAGCTGATGCAAGTGGAAAGCGGAGGCCGCCGGTCTCCGCTTTTCTCCGACTGCAAGGTGCACACCGCGAGCCGTGCATCGCTGACATGTAAGTCTTTGGCCTGTCGGGGAACATCGCTTGCATGAGCCGCGCGTGAATCGCCTTGCCACCTGGAGACCGAAGATGAACGTCACGGATTTCGCCATCCTGAGTGCCCTCGTACTGGCCACCGCAACCGGGTGCAGACGCGAGGAACCGAAACCCAGCGCGCCGCCCCCGGCGCCTGCCCCCCAGACCGCGCCTCAACCGGCGCCGCCGGCGCCAACCTCCGGCACCACGGAACCCGGCCGAACCGTGGGCCAGACCGTCGACGACGCAGCGATCACCGCCAAAGTGAAGGGCGCGCTGCTGCAAGCGGACGACGTGAAGGGACTGAGCATCGACGTCGATACCGTAAATGGGACCGTCACGCTCAAAGGCACGGTCGAGACGCAGGCGCAGGTCGACCGCGCGGTCAGCATCGCCAAAGTCGCGGAAGGCGCGAAGGACGTGCGCAGCGAGCTGACGGTGAAAGGCGGCACCGGCGGCACGAAGTAGGCGACGTCATGAAAAGGAGCACGCCGCGATCGTGCTGGAGTGGCTGCGATGCGAGCGCGGTCTGATGCGGCGCTAAGCCGCGGCGGCCTTGAGCGCTTCGCGGTCGATCACGATGAGCTTACGTTTGTAGCGGCGTATCAGACGCTTCTCGATCATGCACCGCAAGACCCTGCTCACCATCTCGCGCGATGCGCCGACCATCGCCGCAATCTGCTGCGAGCCCACGTCCACGTGCCATTCGCCATTGGCCTCGTGGCCGCTCGCCGCGAGCACCTGAGCCACGCGCGTATAGACTTTGGTGAGCGCGAGGTTCGCCATCTGCCGGTGCGCCTTGCACAGGCGTTCCAGCGTGATGCGCAGCAGGCTCTTCGCTATGGCTGCAAGCTCCAGGGACTCGAGCACGTTCTGGCGCGGAATGAAAACGAGCTCGCAGCTTTGCGTGGCGATCATACTCGCGGGACAGGGGGTCGAGTCGATCAGCCCCATTTCGCCGAAGATTTCGCCGGGACCGAATGTCTCGGCGACCAGGGCGCGGCCCTCCTGGTCCTGGTGCACGAGCTGCACGCGCCCGGCGACGATGATATAGAGGCCGTCCGGCGTGTCGCCGGCGTTCAGGACGCACGCGCGCGAGTCGAACTTACGCCGTCTGATGGCAGGTTGCAGCCATGCAAGCTCGCGGTCGCTGAGCGAGGAGAGCAGCGGTAGTGTCCGAAGCGTTTCTGCGGACCAGGTTTCACACGGCATCGCGTCGATTCTGTTTGATAATCAGGATGAAGCGGACTGTATTGGGAAAGACGATCGAGCGAGCCGGAACTAAGTCACCGTCGATCGCGCGACGCCGCGCACGTGTGATAAACCGCACGCGTCACTGTCCAACGGTTAGCGATCAACGCAGGTAGAGCCGCGATGAATCGACGACCGGCCGCTGCGCCCACGGCTCGCGAAGCGCGCGGCGATGTGGCCACCAACCCGCCCGCGGCTTCACCTCCGGAACGGTTCGAACATGGCGCGTGGGGGCCGACCGGCTGGGGCGAAAGCGGCTGGGAACGCGGCGGCTGGGGCCGCACGGGCTGGCGGCATACCGGCTGGGCCCCCGTGGGCCATCGGCGTGGGCCGAAGAATTACCGGCGCGCCGATGTGCGCATACGCGAGGACATCTGCGAAGCCCTGATGGCGCGGCCGGATCTCGAAGTCTCGGACGTGAGCGTCGACGTGAACGACGGCGTCGTCACGCTGCACGGCACGGTGCCGCAGCGCACGATGAAATACGTCGTCGAGACGCTGCGGCGGCATGCGCCGGCGTCATCGACGTGCGCAACGAGCTCAAGCATCGCCGGTAGGTGCGCCGGTGACGCACCGGCACTCGCACGTAGGGTGCGTCGGTGACGCACCGGCCGGGCCGCTGCCAGCGGAGCCTACGTTCGTCCGCGCTTCTTCGTCGCAGCTTCGGGCTCGCGTCCATAGAGCTTCCTCAGCTCGTCTTTCGCGCGCTCCAGCACTGCGCGTCGCGACGCCGGCAGGTTCTTGCCCGCGCGGTTGATATAGAACGTCAGCATCGACATCGCGGAGCGGAACGGCGCGCTTTTTCTGCGCTTGCTGCGCTCGGCGGAGCGCTTGAGCGAGCGCGCGATGCCCGAGGCGCTCTTCTGCCTGAAAACCGCGGGCTCGAGATCGAGCGCGTCACTCTGCCGCGTTACGCGTGCTGACCAGCGCTTGCGTGCAGGAGGCCGGCCAGCTCGCTTTCGCTGACGTCGTGCCATTCGTCATAGGCCTCGGCGACGGCGTAACGCGGGCCGCCGCGAATGTTCGCGCAATAGATTGCGTCGGCGAGCGCCGCGATTTTTCGACCGCCTGTGCGTGACCCGTCGGTACCGCTACGACGAGCGTCAGCGGCTGCTCCGCGCGCACCGCCGCGATCGCGGCGCGCATCGTGGAGCCGGCCGCAATACCGTCGTCGACGAGAATCACGGGCCGGCCGCTCAAACCCGGCAGCGGTCGGCCACCGCGCAGCTCCGACATGCGTCGTTCCACCCTCGCTCGGGCCGCGCTCACCGCACGCTCGACGGGCTTCTGCGACAGCCCGAAGCGGGCGACGGCAGATTCGTCGATCCAGACGGAGCCGTCGAAGGCCACGGCACCGTATCCGCTCTCGGTCGTCCACGGCAGCAGCACCTTGCTGACGGGCGCGCGAGATCGAGCGGCAGCGCGAGCCTTTCGGCAATTTCGACGGCCACCGGCACACCCCCCGCCGGAATCGCGAGTACGAGGGCGTCACTGCCGTGGTAGCCCTGCACCATTTTCGCGAGCGCTGCACCCGCCGCTGCGCGGTCGGCGAACACCGGCGCGCGTCCGTGCAGGTGCGCAAGCTCATGAAGAGTTCGCTGGTCCGGCATACGCATCTGCCGCTGCAAAAAACACACCGCGGCCGTTGCAGCAAACACTGACAAGTCCGTGACGGCCCGGAGAACATCACTGGCATCGGGCACGTTTTAAGCAGCCCGAAACACAGGACGGATGTATGGTGCAGAAAACCCTTGAAACGGCGTGAATTCGTCAAGGCGGGCGGCGCGCTGGTCTCACTCGGCCTGCTCATGAACAAGACCACACCGCTTGCGGCGGCCGAAGCCGCCACTCACGACGTCGAGTACCAGGAAGCGCAGGCCGAGGCCGACGCCGCGTTGTCGAAATACGTCGATCTCGCCCGGTTCGAAGATGGGTGGGTGAACGCCGGCTCGCACCGGATGCACTTCAAGTTCAACCGGCTCCTGCGCGATACCGGGACCAAGGTGATCCTCGTGCACGGCCTCGGCCTGTCGTATCGCTACATGCTGCCGACCGCGCAGGCGCTGATGGACGAGTACGACGTGTACGCGCCCGATCTGCCCGGATTCGGCGACAGCGACAAGCCCGACACGGTGCTCGACATGAACGGCCTGGGCGACAGTCTCGCTGCATGGCTGCGCGCGACGAAGCTGCGCGGCAGGCTCGCGCTGCTCGGCAACTCGATGGGCTGTCAGATCATCGCCGCGGCCCTCGAGCGCCATCCCGCCGTCGCGCATGCGGCAGTGCTGCAGGGCCCGATCACGCCGCCCGACGAACGCGGGGTCTTCATTCAGTTCGTGCGCTGGCGCCAGAACGTGCGGAACAATCCGCCGGAGATGAAGCCGATCTCGCGGGCGGACTACATGAAGTGCGGTTACCGGCGCGTGTGGCGCACGTTCCTGCTTTCACTGGACGATCGCATGGAAGACCGCCTGCCCCGGATCGCGCAGCCGACGCTTGTCGTGCGCGGCGAGCGCGACCCGATCTGCAACGACGCGTGGGCGAGACAGGTGACGGAGCTTCTGCCGCGCGGCAAGCTCGTGCACATACCGCGCGTCGCGCACACGCTGGTGATCATCTCGCCGCGCGAGCTCGCCGAGGTCGCGACACGATTCCTGAAAGACGTCTGAGGCGCTACGACCACCGCACCGGATAACGGCCGTCGGTCTTTGCCAGAAAAGCGTCGAGCTCGTCGAGCATGAGCGGCGGCGGCGCCGGATAGCGCGCCTTGATCTGATCTTTGAGCGCGTAGTGGTACCGCACGAACACCGCGAAATCGCGCGGAAAGGCGTGCGGATCCACCCCCGTGAACCGGCCGTCTCTTCGGGCGCGTGCGAGCAGCGCGCGCCATCGCTCTACCGGCGCCAGGCCGATCGAATCGACGCCGTGCGAGAACAGCATGAGGTGGATGTCGTCGAACTCGGCCCGATTCAGATACGTTTCGAGCGCGTCCGCGGACGGCAGCATGTTGAACACCATCCAGAATGGAACGCTGCCGGTGCGAACCGTCCAGTAGGGCTCCATGACGATGAAGGACTCGACCAGCAGGCGGCTGCCGACCACGCCGCGCTTTTCATTCCACCAGCGGTAGAAGTCCGCCACGAACGGGCTCGCGTGCTCGGGTTGCTTGAACGCGACGCGGCGGATGCGGTAGCCGCGCGCCTGCGCCAGCCGCTCGATATCCTCGGCAAGCCGCGGCTCGAAGCCCCACTCGGCTTCGGGGCGCTCGGCGTCGGCGCGGGGCGGTTCCCATTGCGTGCGGTGCGACTGGTGTCGCCTCAGGTAATCCGTCACGCGCTCTCCACCCTGGTGGTACTCGTCGGCTCTCGCGCCGCCGAGCGCGCCGAACTGAAATACGTATCGATCGCCGATTCGCGTCGTCGGCCATTTGAGGCCGCAGTCCACGATGAAGATCGTGCCGCCGGGCTCCAGGTGGTCCTCGATGAAGCGCTCGTAGGCATGACCCAGCGAGAGCTTCTTGAATCGAAAATAGGTCATGCGCTGGATCATCAGCCGATCCTGGTTCGGATCGTGCAGATGGTGGAGCTGGACGTCCGGATTGGCCTTCAGAAACGCGCGTGCAGGCTCTTCGGCCCAGCGCAGGTCTTCCTGCGGCTCGTCCGGGTGCGGTCCATGGCGCGCGACCGGCACGAGAAACGTCTGCGGCAGCCACGGGATCCCGAAGGCGCACCACAGATGCGTGAGCGCGCCGTTCGATGAGCCGATGGCGATCGCCGGATACCGGCGTTTCGGGTAGAGACTTACGACCCACTCCGCAATGCGCCCGGCGTCGGCGGCGTCGAGCTTTCGCGCCGCAACCGCCTCGAAACGGCCGGCCCAGATGTAGACCTGTTCCTGGATCGTCCGCGGCGAGGCGTTCACCAGCCGCGAAAAGAGCTTCATGTCGGGTGCGCGCCATCGCGGCATCGCGCCGAGCAGCGGAAAGTCCTCGCCCCGGATGTAGTTCGCCAGCGCGCGCACCATCGCGGCGGACGAGTCGAAATTCGCGAGATAGCGGGTGGGCTTCACGTGAGGCGCATCACGCGCTGAGCGCTAGCGGCGGCCGCGTCGCGCGAGTAGCCAGACGCCGGCGCCGACGAGCACTGCGGCCGCCGACAGCATGGCGCGCGCGGGAAAGCGCGGCTGCCGCTCGCTGCGCCAGCCGCCGCCGACGCTCTCGTACTCGGCCATCGGCTCGAACAGGTTGCCGGCGCCGGGCGCCGCCAGCCGCTCCTGAAAGTGGTCCTGTTCGACGCGTTTCGGAAAAATGCGCTCGACGAGCTCCGGCGCAATCGCATGCGCGAGCAGTCCGACCTTGCCCGCGGCACCGACGGACACCTCGCGGCGCGGATGCCGCGCCAGCGAAACGATGGCACGTGCGACCTGGTCGGCGCTATAGACGGGCTCCATCGGTTTGACCGCGCGGCCCGAGTAGTTGGCGCCGTGCTGAAAGATTGGTGTATCGATCGAAGCGGGCAGCACCGTGCACACGTGAATGTCCGGCGCGTCGGCGAGCTCCAGCCTGAGGCACTCCGATAAACCGACGATCGCGAATTTGCTCGCGCTGTATGCGCTGGTATACGGCTGGCCGATCTTGCCGACGACCGACGAGATGTTGATCAGCGTGCCGCGCCCCCGATCGCGGAAGTACGGGAGCACGGCGCGCGCGCCGTGGACGTAGCCGAAGAAGTTGGTGTCGATAACGCGGCGATAGGCATCCTCAGGACAGTCCTCGAGCCTGCCGAATAGCGTTACCGCCGCGTTGTTGACCCACACGTCGATCCGGCCGAACGCGTCCACCGCACTGCGCGCCGCCGATCGCATCGCCCGAAGGTCCGTGACGTCGGCCGCTACCGGAAGCGCGCGCCCGCCGAGCCGCTCGCATTCGTGCGCGAGCCGCTCCAGCACGGCCGCGCGCCGCGAGACCAGAACGACCGCAGAACCGCGGCGCGCGAATTCCAGCGCCGCCGCGCGGCCGATGCCGGTCGATGCACCGGTAATGACGGTCACGCAATCCGCGATTGCGTAACGCATCGGCTATGACGATGGAGGCTGCCGTTCCGCCTCCACGAAGGGCAGGTTGCGTTCGCGCAGCTTCGCCGCCGGCTCGTCGTAGAAGAACGGCAGGAAGGCATAGCGTCTGCCGCGCGTGACCGGCGTCGCCTCGTGCAGCAGCGAGCACGAGAACACGATGGCGCCGCCGAGTGGGGCCTCGTAGCCGCGCGGACCGTATTCCGGGAAACGCAACTGGCCGCCTTCGTACTCGCCGGTGTTCAGATTCAGTGTTACGGCGAAGCGCCGGTGCGCCGTGCCTTTCGTCGTGTTGTCGCGGTGTGCTCTGAAGAAGCCGCCTTCGGTGGCATCGTAGCAGGCGACGATGTAGCGTTCCGCGTACGTGACCAGAAACTGAAACGCCTTGAACACTTCCGGCTTCAGGCGATTCTCCAGCCGCTTTCTGCACGCAAGGCGCAACGTTTGATCGGTGACCGAGACGTCGCGCCTTTTCTTGAAGCCGTCGTCGAACACACCGACCGTCTTGCCGTCTTGCTCGCGCATGAAGCCCGACGGCTCGGCGTTGCCCTGCTCGTAGCAGGCGATCAGCTCGCGGCAGAACTCCGGTTCGAACACGCGCGGAACGATCAGCACGGGAGCGTGATCCTGGATGTCGTCGGCGGCGATCGGCGGCTGGCCGCTGAGCACCTCGAGCACCGCCGCGACGTGCTGTTCGGGTGACCCCGAGATTCCGAACGGCACCACCGCCAGTACGCGCAGCCGCGGATCGAGGACGATCGTGTAGCGCTCGTACGCCGTGCCCCCGCGATGCACGCCGTACAGCTTGCTCACGGCGAGATCGAAATCCCAGAAATACCGATAGCCGGGCAAGACTTGCGTAAGACGCGCCTCGCGCTCGTCGCGCGGATCCGCCGTAACACCGAAGAAGCACGCGCGCTCGTCGTTGAACACCGCCCGATGGCGCAGGAAGCACTCGACCACGCCGCGCGAGTAGGCGTCCGCCGCCGAGCCGAGGAAGCACAGGACGACGCAGCGGCCGCCGACCGTATCGAAATGATAGCGCTCGTTCGAGGTGGAGCGGGCGATGAACCAGGGTGCCGGCTCGCCCGGCTGCGGTAGAGGTCGCGGATCCATCCGGAGATTCTAGCGGCAGGCCCATCGCTCGATGTAAGTCTTGCCGAGTCCGCGCAATCGCAACCGCCGTGCCTCGTGGCGCCGATGCACGCTTTCAGGATCGCCGACGCTACTGGGAATAGCCTTTGCAAAAGAACGTCGCGATCGCGGGAGGTGCGTAATGAAGCTGGTGATCTTCGGGCTCACGGTGACGTCGTCATGGGGCAATGGACATGCGACGCTCTGGCGGGGGCTCCTCAACGCGCTTGCGGCGTGCGGCCACGAGGTCACGTTCTTCGAGCGCGACGTTCCGTATTACGCCGCTCACCGCGATCTGCGCGAGCCGCCCGGCTATCGTGTGGTTCTTTACACGCAATGGCAGGAGGCGCTTGCGCAGGCGCGTGCGGCGCTGACGGGGTCGGACGCGGCGATCGTGACCTCCTACTGCCCCGATGCGCTGGCCGCGAGCGATCTCTTGCTCGAGCACGATGTGCCGCTGCGCGTGTTCTACGACCTCGACACGCCGATCACGCTGCACGGATTACGCGAGCAGGGCACCGTCGAGTACATCCCGCGCGACGGTCTCGGTGCGTTCGATCTGGTCTTGAGCTACACCGGGGGAACCGCGCTGCGGGAGCTGCAATCCGCGCTCGGCGCGAAAGCGGTCGAGCCGTTGTACGGCAGCGTCGATCCGGCGCTGCACCGTCCGGTCGCGCCCGTGCAGCACTATCGCGCCGACTTGTCTTACCTCGGCACGTACGCGCCTGACCGGCAGCGCGCGCTGGATCGGCTCTTTCTGGAGCCCGCGCTGGCGTTGCCGCGCAAGCGCTTCCTGATCGGCGGCGCGAAGTACCCGCAGGATTTCCCGTGGTCGTCGAACATCTGGTTCGTGCAGCACGTCGCGCCGGGCGATCACGCGGCGTTCTATTCTTCCGCGGCGATCACGCTGAACATCACGCGCAGCGCCATGGCGGACATGGGTTACTGCCCGTCCGGGCGGCTGTTCGAGGCGGCGGCGTGCGCCGCCGTGATCGTGAGCGACTGGTGGGAAGGGCTCGACGCGTTCTTCGAGCCCGGCCGGGAAATTCTGATCGCGCACCGGGCCGAGGACGTGATCGCGGCGCTGGCGTTGTCGCGTGGCGAGCTCCAGCGCATCGGCGAAGCGGCGCGCCGGCGTGCGCTCGCGGAGCACACCGCGGGCCGGCGCGCGCAGCAACTGATAGAGATCCTGTCCAGACACGCGGCGCGGCGCGCCTCTGCGCGCGGCGCAGTCGCGATTCTCGGAGTGAGCACCTGACCATGTGGGGAATCGTGCCCGCGGCGGGCATCGGCAGCCGCATCCAGCCTCTCGCTTTTTCGAAGGAGCTGCTGCCGGTCGGCAGCCGCATCGACAGCGGCACCGAGCGCCCGCGCGCGGTGAGCGAGTACCTGCTCGACCGCATGGTGCGGGCGGGCGTGACGAAGATCTGCTTCGTGATCGCGCCGGGGAAAAGCGACGTCGTGAACTACTACGGCGGCGAGTACAAGGGCGCCGCGATCTGCTATGCGGTGCAGGCGAAGCCGAACGGGTTGTGTGACGCGATCTTCAAGGCGCTGCCGTTCGTCGATCCGCACGACGACGTGCTCATCGGGCTGCCGGACACCGTGTGGTTTCCGGAAGAGGGCTTTTCGAGCCTGCCGCAGGGCTGTTTTTCGTTCCTGCTGTTCCCGGTGACGCATCCGGAATTCTTCGACGCCGTGGTCTACGATTCCGACGGGCACGTGCGCGAGATCCAGGTGAAGCAGCACGACGCCGCTTCCTCGTGGATCTGGGGCGCGTTTCGCCTGCCGGGCGCCGTGCTCGCCGAGCTGCACCGGCTGTGGCAGCAGCGCCGGGAGCAGGATCCTTATATCGGCACGCTGGTGAACGCGTACCTGGGAGCGGGCGGCAGCGCGGAGGCGGTCTGCGCCGGCACGCAATACATGGACGTCGGGACGCTCCAGGGCTATCGCGGCGCCGTCACGCTGCTCGCCGGCGCGCACGCAGGAAGTGAAAGCGATGAATCCCGAGATCTTTCGCGAGTATGACGTTCGCGGCGTGGTCGGCCGCGACTTCGATGCCGATTTTGCGCGGGTGCTCGGTCAGGCGTACGTGACGTTCCTCGCGCGTGAGCGCGGCGTGAGCGCGCCCACGGTGGCTGTCGGCCACGATGCGCGGCTCACCTGCGCGGAGCTCGTGCAGGGACTCTCGAGCGGCCTCGTAGCCGCGGGTGCGCACGTGGTGCACCTGGGGCTCGTCACCTCGCCGATGACCTATTTCGCCACGTTCACCATGGCGGATGTCGACGGCGCAATCGTCGTCACCGGCAGCCACAATCCGCCCGAATGCAACGGCTTCAAGATCTGCGCCGGGCGCGCGACGCTGCGCGCGAGTGAAATCCAGACGCTCCGCGAGTTGACCGAGCGCGGCGATTTCGTGCACGGCACAGGCTCGGAGCGCAAGGCCGATATCTCCGAGTCCTACGTGGAGCGCTACCGCGCGGAGTTCGCACGGCTCGCTCCGGTGCCCGTCGTGCTGGACTGCGGCAACGGCGCAGCCGGCGCGATCGTGCGCCGGCTGTACGAAGCGGTCGGGCTCGAGCCCACCATCCTGTTCGAAGAGCCGGACGGGAGATTCCCCAACCATCATCCCGACCCGACGGTCGAGGTGAATCTCGGCGCGCTTCAGAACGAGGTGCGCCGGCGCGGCGCGTGCGTCGGCATCGGCTTCGACGGCGATGCCGATCGGATCGGGGTCGTGGACGAGCACGGGCGCATGCTCTACGGCGACGAGCTGATCGCGCTCTACAGCCGTTTCGTCCTGCAGAGCCGGCCGGGGCAGAAGATCGTGGCCGACGTCAAATGCTCCGACCGATTGTTTCGCTACATCACGCAGTACGGCGGCGTGCCGGTAATGTGGAAGTCGGGACACAGCCGCATCCGGGAAAAGGTGAAAAGCGAGAACGCGCCGTTCGGCGGCGAGCTCGCCGGCCACCTCTTCTTCGCCGACCGCAACTACGGATACGACGATGCGCTTTACGCGGGCCTGCGCCTCATCGAAGTGCTCGGCGAAACCCGTCGCACGGTGAGCGAGCTTCTGTCGGACTTGCCGAGGTCGTTCAATACGCCCGAGATCCGCATCGGCACCACGGAGCAGAAGAAGCACACCGTGGTCGAGGAGCTGAAGCGCGTGTTCACGGCGGGCTCGGACGATTTCGCAGTGAATCTCGTCGACGGCATCCGCGTGAGCTTCCCCGATGGCTGGGCGCTCGCGAGGGCGTCGAATACCGAGCCGGTGCTCGTGCTGCGGTACGAAGCGAGCACGCCGGACGGGCTCGAGACGATCCGGTCGCGGTTCGAGCAGGTCGTGCGGCCGCTGCTGTAGGCGGTGAGCGGAAAAAACTCCGAACAGTCAGTGCGCTGCGCGGGCACTTGATTTCAGCGCTTTTCTGTGGTGATCCACAGGACATCGCCGCGTTGCCGGCGCGTCGAGCCGCGGGGCGCCACCTGGTCGTAAGCCTCGCGAAAGAAACAGCTAAGTCGTTGCGGCTGCTCGCGATTTAAAATCGCTCAAAAAATGAGCGGGCGGCCGAAAGCGCGTGCCGCAGAGGGCAATGTGGCGACGCTCACCGCGCTATCCCCAGTGTTATCCACAAAAACTGTGGACATCGTAAATGGCGCGATTTTCCAGAGGCCTGCGCGGACGAGCCGCGCAGCCATGCGACCCGCGTTATGCGGCGCGCAGCTCGCTGCCGGCTGCAGCGCTCGCCGAATCCGCGGCGCGATCTCCGCTCTTCAGGTACTCGACGACGGCGGGCACGTCGACATCGAAGCCGCTCGCGCGCGCATCGGTGACGCAGTCGTAGAAATATCTGAAGTGACAGCGACTTGCCTGCTGTCCGTCGGCGGCTCTCCACGTCCAGTGGTATTGCCCCCGACCCGCGGCGCGCGGCGTGATGATGCACGCGTTCGTTTTCTGCAAGCTGCCCCCAGGATGTGAAGTCACGCGAGAGCGCATCTCGCGGCGAGGTCTAGGCCTCGGCATCCATTCTAACCGCGCGAGCATCCGGCCCACGTGAATTTTTTGGGACGGAGCTTATGTCCGCCGCGTTGCCGCGAGCGAGTCGTCGCTCGGCGCGCCGTGCTCGAGCCACGCGGCGAAATCGCGCATCGTGTGCGCGAGACGCCACTCTTCGAACACCGCGCGCGCCATCGCCGCCACGGCGCCGCCTGCGGGCTCGCGCGCGCGCGCTTGTGAATACTGCAGAAGCCACGCTTCGAAAGCGTCGGGATCCGGATCGTCTACGACCGCGCGCTCGAGCAGCTCGCGCTTGATGCCGAGGCCGACCGCGTCCGGCGTCTGGTCGCGCTTGCGCATTTTTCTGCGGCCTTCCGCGGCATCCAGTGCGGCGATGAGCGCGCCGCAGACCTGTGCGGGCCGCTCGAGCGCGCCGGGGGCTGCGAGGGTCATGCCGCGAGAGGCCCGGCCGCTGCCGCCTGGAGCTTCAAATCGAGCGGGTGCCCGGCCACGGCCGGGCGCCGGTAGCCGCGTTCGACCGCGGCGATATCGAGCTCGCTCGTCGCGAGATCGTGGAGGAGCACGTGAGCCGCGCGCGCGCCACGCAGCGTGGTGAATACTTTCAGGTAGCCCCGGCAGCCGTTGCAGACCTCGACGCAGATTCCCGCGCCGCTGTCGTTCGTAACGAGCGATCCGAGGTGCTCGTGATCGGTGCTGCCGCAGAACGGGCAGGCGAGACAGCTCGCCTGCCACTCGTCTCCGCAGTCGCCGCAACGAAAGTAGCGGTTGCGCTCGACGCCGCGGACTTCGGCAAACGCGGGCCAGCCGCCGCAGACGCCGCAGTAGCCGTGCGACCACGTCTCCTCCGCGCGCCACGCGCCAAGGCGCCTGCATGCATGCAGGAGTGGCTTCGCCGCAAGCGCGGCAAGAGCAGCGAATGCATCCGGGTCGGAGCGCGCCGCGTGCGCGTGGTCCGCGAGCCGTATTTCGTCGCGATTGAGCGATGCCTGCAGTACCGCCAGCAGGTCGAGCGTTTCGAACGCGCTGTCGAACGCGAGCACGCGTCGCGCCAGGCCCTGATCGAGCTCGAGCACGGCGTTCGTAAGCAGCGGCGCGCGCCCGGTCTGCGGGCACCAGCGCGCGCGCACCGCGTCCCACGCGCCGTTCTCCATCTCTTCAATGGCGCGTTCGACGGGCGCGAGCCAGGGCGTCCAATCCGGACGCTCGCGCTTCAGCTCGTCGATGCTCTCGCAAGTCCTGATCATGGCCGGCTCAGCTCGTGTGCGTGGTTAGCGCCTTCGGACGGTCCTGCTTTCCCGGGCGCGAGCTGCGGCGTTTTCGCATACGGCTGCGACCCTTCGTGCATGAGCACCGTTTCGGCACGGTTTCCTACATCCGCGCCTGCGCCGCCGCCGCGCGTGCGCGCAGCTTCGGGGCTGTCGCACGCGACGAGCAGCGCGAGCACGGCGAGCGCGAGCAGCCGGCTCACAGGTGGACGCCTTCCGAGGACATGACGACGACCACGCGCAGCAGGAACCCGCCGACGAGGACCAGCAGGGCGGCGGCCGCCGGTGTGCGCGCCCCGAGCCAGTCGCGGCGTCGGTGCAGCGCGAGGGGCAGCAGCATGCCGAGCGCGACCGGCCCGGCGATGAGTAGCACGCCCCACGCGCCGAGCCACGGGCGCGCGGCTGGCCCGAGCGAGACGACCACCGCAATCAACGCGAGGAGCTCCAGCGCGAGTATCCAAACCTCGATGCGCTCCAGCGCCGCCGCGCCGGGACTGTGCCAGCGATAGCGGTGCGCGAGCAGGATCAGGAATGCCGCGGCGATCGAGGCGGCGGAGAGGAGCAGCAGCAGGCCCAGCAGCGGCGTGTCCGCCCAGATCGGGCGGTTGGTGACGGCCAGCAGCACGCCGGTGTAGCCGGCGAGCCACAGCCCCAGCAGCGCGCCGATGAGCGCGACCGCGGTGCCGAGCCGCGCCGGCGGACGCAGCTGCCGCGCACCCGCCCAGCGGACGCGTCCCGTATCGGACAAGGCGCCGATAAACGAGAGCACGGCGAAAAAGCTCATTGCGAGCAGCACCCACGAGCCGATCGACATCGGCGACCAGTACTTGAAGATCGGCTGGAACGTGTGATTCTCCAGCAGCAGGTGCCAGAAGCGCTCGGGCCGCGACAGGTCCACGATCAGCACGATGCCGCTCACCACGAGGCACGGCAGCACGGCGAGATAGCCCGCGCGCGCGATCGGGCGATCCTCGGGCCGGCCGAAGAGGTCGATGAGCGTCGCGAAGAAGTAGCAGCCTGCCGCGAGCCCGCCGAAGAAAAACCACAGCACGATGAGCCACTGCCAGTGCGGCGCCGCGGTGAACCACGTGCTGGAAGGGATCGCCATCTCCATGCTCAGGTGTCCTCGCGCGCGCGCGCGCCGCGCTCCCGGAAATTGAAGATGCCGACCAGCGCGACCACCAGTGCGCCGATGGCCGAGAAGACGGATGTCGTCACCAGGTTGCGGCTCGGCAGCTTCGGATCGGCCGGCAGGCCGTAGACCTCGGGTTTGTCCACGAGCAGGAAAAACGCGTTCAGCCCGCCGAGCATTTTTTCGTCGGCGCCATATAGATGCGCGCGCTTTTCCCCGGCCTGGTGCAGTTGCTGGACGCGCTTGCCCGCGCGCTCGCGCAGCTCGCGCACGGTGCCGAACTGGATCGAATCCGTCGGACACGCCTTCGAGCACGCCGGCTCGAGTCCCGCCTGAAGCCGGTCGTAGCACAGCGTGCACTTCTGCGCGGTCTTCGACACCGGATTGATGTCGATCACGCCGAACGGACACGCCGCGATGCACGCACGGCACCCGTTGCAGGTGTCGGACTGGATCACGACGGTGTCGAACTCGGTGCGGATGATCGCGTTCGTCGGGCACACTTCCAGGCAGCCTGCCTGCACGCAGTGCTTGCAGACGTCGCTCATCAGCAGCCAGCGCCCGTCCTTGCGGTCCTCGCTGAACTGCTCGACGAACGCGACGTGCCGCCAGTGGATGCCGTCGAGACGCCGCGTGTTGTCGTAGCTGTCGCCGGAAAGCGTGTTGCGCCCGCCGTTCGTCGCCGGAAGCTGATTCCATTCCTTGCACGCGACTTCGCACGCCTTGCATCCGATGCACACGGTGGTGTCGGTGAAAAAACCCATCGGCTCGGCCATGTTCAATCCTTCCGAACGCTTCGGGATTGCTTCGTCGCCTTTGCGGCTCCTCGCAATGACATAGGGTCCGTCATCGCGAGGCGGCTCCGAATGAACGCCGCGGCGATCGCGTGGCGCACGCTCACGCCTTCTCCACGTTACACACGAAGGCCTTGCCTTCGTGCATCGAGACGTTCGGATCGCCGACGAGCGAGGAGAGCTCGTTCACCACCGCACCGGTGGCAAGGCCTTCATAACCCCAGTGCCACGGCATGCCGACGTGATGGATGCGCCGGCCGTCGATCGTGTAGGGCCGCATCCGGCGCGTGACGAGCGCTTTCGCTCGGATCGACGCGCGCGGCGTCGTGACGGACACCCAGTCGAGATTTCGCAGGCCTTTCTCGGCTGCGAGCTCGGGCGAGATCTCGATGAAGAGCTCCGGCTGAAGCTCCGCGAGCCACGGGAGCCACCGGCTCATCGCGCCCGAGAGATAGTGCTCGGTCAAGCGGTAAGTCGTGATGATGTACGGGAACTTCGGGTCGGCCACCGCGGCCAGCGGATTGCCCGGCTGCTTCCAGTACTTCACGACCGGACTCGCCTGCTGCTTGTAGAGCGGGTTGCGTACCGCCGATTCGACCGGCTCGTAGTGCGTCGGCAGCGGACCATCGACGAGGCCCGACGGTACGAAGAGCCAGCCCAGACCGTCCGGCTTCAGGATGAATGCCGCGGTGCCGGGCAACGCGTCCATGCCGGTCGCGCCGGGCCTGGGCTTGTCGTCCGGCGGCTTGGTCGCGGGGAAGTCCGGTACGTCGTAACCGGTCCAGCGCTTCGCGGCTTCGTCCCACCACACCCACTTCTTGCGCTCGCTCCAGGGCCTGCCGTCGGGATCGGCGGACGCGCGGTTGTACATGATTCGCCGGTTCGCCGGCCACGCCCATGCCCAGTTGAGCTGTGCGCCGCGCTCGCCCGGCTTGTCCGGCGTGCGCCGCGCCGTCAGGTTCTGGTCGGGCGCGGGATACATCCCCGAATAGATCCACGACGCGCACGTCGTCGATCCGTCGTCCTTGAGATCGGTGAAACCGCTGACATGCCGATTCGGATCGCCCGAGTAGTAGCCGTTCATCTCGCGCAGCAGCTTGAGCGCCGAGGGCTCTCCGCGCTTTCTTTCATGCTCGTTCTCGTGCTCGAAGTCCCACAACAGGTTGCGGAACCCCTGATCGCGCGGCAGCGTGGAATTCGCGTAGAGCTTCTTGAGGCGCTTTCCGAGCTCGTACGTGAACAGCGTGTCGGAGCGACACTCGCCCGGCGGCTCGGCCGCCTTGTGATGGAACTGAAGCATGCGCTGCGTATTCGTGAAGGTGCCATCGAGCTCGGCCACCTGCGTCGACGGGAAGAAGAACACCTCGGTCGCGATGTCGGCGGTCTTCACTTCGCCGCCTTTCACTTCCGGCGCGTTCTTCCAGAACGTCGCCGTCTCGTGCACCCAGTTGTCCTTGACGACGAGCCATTCGAGCTTGCGCAGCGCCGCGCGCTGAAAGCGCGCGTTGAGCGAGGTCGCGGGGTTCTGTCCGATGCACAGCATGCCGCGCACCCGGCCTGCGCTCATCGCTGCGAACATCGCCATGTGCGAATGGTCGCCGAGCACCTTCGGGTGCCAGTCCCAGCCGAACTGGTTCTCGGCCGTGGCGCTGTCGCCGTACATCGATTTGAGATACGACACGACGTATTTCGGCGTGTTCGCCCACCAGCCGGTCGGCAGCGTCTCCGCGGCGAGGTACTCGGCGAGCGTGTCGTGTTTTTTGAGCGCCGTCGGATGCGGCAGGTAGCCATGGATCGAGTGATACAGCGTGGGCACGTCGGTCGAGCCCTGGATCGAGGCGTGTCCGCGCAGCGCCATCACGCCCGCGCCGGGCCGGCCGGCGTTGCCCAGCAGGAGCTGGAGCAGCGCGCACGCGCCGATGATCTGCACGCCGTAGGTGTGCTGCGTCCATGCCACCGCGTACGCAAACGATGTCGTGCGCTCCGCCCCCGAATTCGCGAGGATCGTTTCCGCGACCTTGAGGAACGTGTCGCGCGGACAGCCGGTTACGCGCTCCACCATCTCGGGTGTGTAGCGGCTGTAGTGGCGCTTGACGATCTGCAGCACGCAGCGCGGATCCTGGAGCGTCTCATCGCGAAGCGGCGCGGGCTTCACCAGGCTCTGCACGATGTCGTCGTACGGCGGTCCGGGCCGCGAGCGCGGCGGTGCCTCCTGCGCGCCTGATTTGGTGCCGCTGGTTTCACCGGTCTGCGCCGTGCTGGCGACACGGCCCTGAGCGCCGCTGCCGCCGCGGGCATACTGCCAGGTCTCGCCCTCGTATTCGGCGGTCAGCGCGTTGAACGGCCACTCGGCGACGCCGCCCTTGTACTCCATGAGGCCGGAGAACACGCCATCCTGGTCTTCGGCGTCACGGTAGCGTTCGTCGATCAGCGTTGCCGCGTTCGTATAGCTCGCGACCCAGCGCCTGAAGAACGGATCGGTGTTCCAGCGCTCGCTCTCGAGCACGTAGCGGATGACGCCGCCGAGGAACGCGATATCGGAGCCGGTGCGCACCGGCGCGTAGATGTCCGCGACCGCGCTCGTACGCGTGAAGCGCGGATCCACGTGAATCAGTTTGGCGCCGTGCTGCACCTTCGCCTTCATCGGCCAGCGGAACGCTACCGGGTGGTTCTCCGCCATGTTGGAGCCCATCACGACGATGCAGTCCGAATCCTCCATCGCGCGTGGGTACATGGTGGCGGCGCCGCGGCCGAACCGGGTCCCCAGACCGGGGACGCTGGAGCTATGTCATATTCGCGCCTGATTCTCGATCGCCACGATGCCCAGCCCGCGCATGAGCTTCTGGTGGATGTGGTTGAACTCGATCTCGAGGGTCGCACCGCCGAGCGAGAAGATCGCGGGCGTCATGTTGACGAGCTTGCCGTCCGGCAGGCGCTCGATGAACGTCTCGTCGCGCGTCTTCTTCACGAGCTCCACGACCCGGTTCATCGCGCGCTCGAAATCCCACACTTCCCAGTCGGCCGCGCCGGGCGCGCGGTGCAGCACCTGTGTCGGGCGATTCGGATTGACGTGGAGCTGGAAGATCGCCGCGCCTTTCGGACAGAGCGTGCCTTCGTTGTGCGGGCTGCGCGGATCGCCCTCGATATTGACGATCTTGCCGTCTATCGTGTGCACGAGCGTCGCGCAGCCGACGGAGCAGAACGGGCAGACGCTCGGCGTCGTCTTCGCGTTGCGGATCCGCAGCGCCTGCGCCCGTGCGACGGTCGGCGCGAGGTTCACGCCGGAGGCGATCAGGCCGCTCAGGGCGGTGCCGCTGCCGGCGCCGCCCAGGAGCTGCAGGAACTCTCGCCGGGATGGATTCATGCGGGGTCGATGACAGCGCAAGAATTGCGCGTCACGCTGGATGCAAAACCAAGGCCCGGACGAAACACACAACAGGCGCCATGCTGCTATTCTTCAAGCAGGCGGCCGCAAGACCTGTCCATCGATGGCACTCAACGAATCCGATACCCGGGCGAAGCTCATCGATCCGGCGCTGCATGCGCGCGCCTGGACGGACCTTATTCGCCGCGAGGAAACGGCCGGCGCGATTGAAATCGTCGACGGCCGCGCGCGCAGGCGCGGCAAACGGCGTTGCGATTACACGCTCCGCGTGAAGGTGGAGGCCGGCGTGCAGCCGGTCGCGGTCGCGCTGATCGAAGCCAAGGCCGAGTCGCTTCCGCCGACGCATGGGCTCGAGCAGGCGAAGCTCTACGCCGCGCCGACCGTATCAACGTTCCATTCGTGTTCTCCACCAACGGCCATCTGTACGTGGAGTTCGACAGATGCACGGGCCTCACGACCGAGGCGAGACCGCTGTCGCTTTTCCCCAGGCCGGAGGAATTGACCTACCGGTACGAGCGCCATCGCGGATTTTCGCTCGATGACGACGCAGCGCGCCCGCTCGTCACGCCGTATTCCGGCGGGGAGTCTTCGCGTCGCTATTATCAGAATGCCGCTATCCGGGCCGCCTTCGAGAAAGTCGCGCGCTGCGCACGCACCAACGAGCCGCCGCGCGCGCTGCTTGCGCTCGCCACCGGTTCAGGCAAGACCTTCATTGCGGTCAACCTGCTCAAGCGCATCGCTGACGCGGGCCAGCTCCGGCGCGCGCTGTTCGTATGCGATCGTGACGAGTTGCGCGGACAGGCAAACACCGCTTTTCAGAATGTGTTCGGCTCCGACGCGGCCCTCGTGTTCCAGAAGCCCGACGGCACGAACAACGCTCGCAACGCGCGCATTCACATCGCGACGTACCAGACGCTCGACGTCGCCGCGGAGGAAGGGACAGCGAGCTTCCTGCTTCGCCACTATCCCGAAGGCTACTTCTCCCACATCGTCATCGACGAGTGCCATCGCTCCGCGTGGGGCAAATGGTCGCAGGTTTTCACGCGCAATCCGAAAGCCGTGCAGATCGGCCTGACAGCCACGCCACGCCGCATCGACTTTCCCGAAAAGAGCCGCGAGATGGCCGAGGACGCACGCATGACGGCCAACAACATCAGGCACTTCGGCGCCCCCGTCTACGCCTACGACATGAGCCAGGGCATCGAAGACAGGTATCTCGCCGCTTGCGAGATCTTTCGATTCGATCTTTTCCACGACAACAAGGAAATGAACGAGCGTCAAAGCGGTGTCGACCGCGATGAGCTCCGGGGCCGGCGTCTCACCAATGCCGACACCGGCGAAGTCCTGCCCCCGAGGCAGCGCGCGACCACTACGACGCTCCGGACCTGGATGCGCGCCTGCTTATACCCGAACGCGTCGCTGCCATGACGCAAGATTTGTTCGCACATCTCCTTCCCGGCTCGGCGCGCTATTTTCGGTTTGTGTTAATGTCGAAAATAACGGCCGTGCTTATTATCGCGGCCGAAAACAAGGCGGCGAATCTAAATGTCAGGCCCGTCAGGTCAATACGTGTCGGTGTCCACCGGAGCAAAGGCTTTCGTGCCCAACGACTTGCCTCCGCAGATCGCATGGTCCTCGGAGCTTGCGTCGGCACTTTCCAGCGCGGACCGGATGATCGGCCGGCTGGCCGGAGAGGGTGGGCGGCTGCCAAACCCGCACGTGCTCATCCGGCCGTTCGTGCGGCGCGAGGCGGTGCTGTCCAGCCGCATCGAAGGCACCCAGGCGACGCTGGGCGAGCTTCTCGCACACGAGGCGGGCGCTCCTGTGGAACGAAGCCCGGAGGATCTTCGAGAGGTGGCGAACTACGTCGCGGCTCTCGAACAGGGCGTTGCGCGACTCGCGGAGCTGCCGTTGTCGCTGCGTCTCGTGCGCGAGCTGCACGAGACTTTGACGCGCGGCGTGCGCGGCGATCGCGCCGCGCCAGGCGAATTCAGACGTATACAGGTCTGGATCGGTCCGCCCGGCGCCACTGTCGCGACGGCGCGTTTCGTACCGCCGCCGCCCGACCGGATTGGACCCTGCCTTGATGCGTGGGAGCGATTTCTCCACGAGCGTACGCTGCCACCGCTGGTGCATGCCGCGTTGATGCATTACCAGTTCGAGGCCATACATCCGTTCCTCGATGGCAACGGCCGTGTCGGACGCCTGCTCATCACACTGTTCCTGATCGAGCGCGGCGTGCTGCCGTCGCCGCTGTTGTACCTGTCCGCTTTCTTCGAGGCGAGCCGCGCGGATTATTACGATCTGCTCATTGCGGTAAGCGAGCGCAGCGCGTGGCGCGAATGGCTTCTGTACTTCCTGCAAGGCGTCGAGCATCAGGCCGGCGACGCGCTTCGCAGGACGGAGCGAATCAACGTGCTCCTCGACGGCTGGCGGCGTGATCTGGGGTCGCGCCACACGCCGACCATGGCGAGGCTTCTGGATCGGCTTGCCGCGAATCCGTTCATCACCATCACAGGCGCGGTACAACATCTGAACGTCGCGTTTACCACCGCTCAGCGCGCCATCACGGTACTGAAAGACCGCGGCATCGTGGTGCAAACGAGCGCAGCGCGTCGCGACCGCGTATTCTGCGCGCAGGCGCTTCTCGACGTGCTCGAAGAACCGACCGATCTCGCGGAGGCTTAGACAGGAAGTGAAGGCAGGCAAGAAAAGACATGCGACGCAGCAGTCGCTGAACGGCGCGATCAAGCAGATCTGCGACATCATGCGCCGGTCGAATTGCGCTGGCGCGCTTCAGTACGTACCGGAGCTCACTTGGATTCTCTTTCTGCGCATCCTCGACGAGCGCGAGGAGCACGAGGCCGAGCACGCCGAGGCGGTAGGCGCGTCGTTTGCGCCGACGCTCGCGCAGCCGTACCGCTGGCGTGACTGGCGGCACCCAATGGCGCCAAACGCGCGGAGCTGACGGATGGCGGAAAACTCGGCGCATATTTCTCGTTCGTGAACGCCGAGCTTCTGCCGCATCTCAAGACGCTGAGAGACAAAGTCGGCGCGACGCCGCGTCAGAAGGTATCAGCGAGATCATGTCGGGCGTCGAGCGCGTGCGCATCGATACCGAGCAGAATCTGCTTGACGTGCTCGACAAGGTGCAGGAGATCAGCCCCGAGAGCGTGGACGACACGCACATATTCACGCTGTCGCAGGTCTACGAAGGCTTGCTGCTCAAGATGGGCGAGAAGCGCAACGACGGCGGCCAGTTCTTCACGCCCCGCGAAGTGCTGCACGGCATCGACCAGCCGAACCTCTGGCACGGCAACACTCTGATGGGCCAGGAGGTGTATGGCGGGCTGTTCGAGCATGCGCCGGGTCTCTACGACGTGGTGCTTACAAACCCGCCGTTCGGCGGGAAGGAGAGC
>DASPNJ010000003.1:0-33589 GCA_035626595.1 Burkholderiales bacterium | reverse complement strand
TCGAAGGCGGGCGCGTCATGCTCGACACCGTGCGCTTTCTCACCGAGCGCGGCGTTCCGGTATGCGGACACCTGGGGCTTACGCCGCAATCGGTGCATCAGTTCGGCGGCTTCAAGGTGCAGGGGAAAGTTCAGGACGCCGCCGAGCGCATGCTCGAGGAGGCGCAGCTCCTGGAAGCGGCGGGGGCCGGCATGATCGTGCTCGAGGCGATTCCGGCGGCGCTCGCCAAAAAGATCACTGCGGCGGTGCGCGGCCCCACGATCGGCATCGGCGCCGGCCCCGACTGCCACGGGCAGGTGCTCGTGCTGCACGACATGCTCGACATCTATCCCGGCAAGAAGGCCAAGTTCGTGAAGAACTACATGCGTCTCGCCGGCACGGTTCAGGGCGCCGCCGAGCTCTACGTGAAGGAAGTGAAAGCCGGCACCTTCCCCGGAGCCGAGCACAGCTTCTGATGGACATCATTCATTCCGCCACTGCGCTGCGCGAGCGCCTGCAGCGCGAGCCGAACAACGTCTTCGTCCCGACGATGGGCAATCTTCACGAAGGGCACATCGAGCTGATCCGCATCGCGAAGCCGCGGGCGGCATGCACGGTCGTCAGCATCTTCGTGAACCGCCTGCAATTCGGCCCGCGCGAGGACTTCGACCGGTATCCGCGCACGCTGGCAGCCGACGCGACGCGGCTCCGCGATGTCGGGGTGGACGTCGTTTTCGCGCCCAACGAAAAGGAGATTTACCCCGAGCCGCAGACGTTCGTCGTCGAGCCTTCCGATCTCCAGCACATCCTCGAAGGCGCCCATCGGCCCGGCCATTTCCGCGGCGTCGCCACCGTCGTGCTCAAGCTGTTCAATCTCGTGCAGCCGCATTCCGCGATCTTCGGCAAGAAGGATTACCAGCAGTACCTCGTGCTGCGCGACATGGTGACGCAGTTCGCGCTGCCGATCGAAATCATCGCCGCGGACACCGTGCGCGCGCCCGACGGTCTCGCGCTGTCGTCCCGCAACGCGTATCTCACGCCCACCGAGCGCGACGAGGCGCCGCGGCTCTACCGCGTGCTGTGCGAGGCGCGGCGGCAGATCGTGGAGGGCGCGCACGATTACCAGCGCGTCGAGCTCGAAGCGATGGCCGAGCTCGCGCATCACGGCTGGCGCCCCGACTACGTCGCGATCCGCCGCCAGGCCGATCTGCAGCCGCCGAAGAACGGCGACAGCGACCTCGTGGTCGTCGCGGCCGCGCGCCTCGGCCGCACGCGGCTTATCGACAACGTCGAGGTAACGCGCAACTGACTCTCCCTCTCCCCACGAATGGGGAGAGGGTGGGGGTGAGGGGCAGCCGGGGCAGAATTCCGATCCTTCCCAGCCGGGATGGCGGAACTGGTAGACGCAGCGGACTCACAACATCGCCGTAGTGTGGCGATGTTGCAGCGAAGGCTAATATTCGCGCAGCGAATGTTAAGCGGTAGCGGCCGGAGCTAAAATCCGCCGGCCGGATTTTGATCCCTTGCCGGGATGGCGGAACTGGTAGACGCAGCGGACTCAAAATCCGCCGGTGGCGACACCGTGAGGGTTCGAGTCCCTCTCCCGGCACCAGTGGCAGCGCGCCACGGCACCCGCCCTTGAAACTCGAAGACTTCGACTACGACCTCCCGCGCGAGCTGATCGCGCAAGTTCCTGCGCGCGAGCGCACCGCGAGCCGCCTGCTGCACCTCGACGGCGGCAGCGGCGCGCTGCGTGATTTGAGCTTCCGCGACATCGTCGGGCTCGTGCCTGCCGGCGATCTCGTCATCGTCAATGACACACGGGTCATCAAGGCGCGGCTTCAGGGGCGCAAGGCGACCGGCGGCGCGATCGAAGTTTTCGTCGAGCGCGTGCTCTCGCACGACGAGGTGCTCGCGCAGGTGCGCGCGAGCCATGCCCCGCGTGCCGGAGCGCGGCTCGTCCTCGGCGGCGTCGAAGCGACGGTGCTCGAGCGCGAGGGCGCGTTCGCGCGGCTGCGCTTCGAAGGCTGCGGCGACGTGCTCGCGCTGCTGGACGAGCATGGCGCGGTGCCGCTGCCGCCGTATATCGAGCGCGTGCCGGAGCCGACCGACGAGTCGAGATATCAGACCGTCTATGCCCGGGAGCCGGGCGCCGTCGCGGCGCCGACCGCGGGTCTCCATTTCGACGACGCGGTGCTCGGGGCGCTTCGAGCGCGGGGCGTGCGCATCGCGCGTGTCACGCTGCACGTCGGCGCCGGCACGTTTCAGCCCGTGCGCACGAGCGATCTGTCCGAGCACGCGATGCACAGCGAGTGGTATCGCGTGCCGCAGGAGACCGTCGACGCGATCCGCCGCACCCGGGAAAGCGGCGGCCGTGTCCTGGCCGCGGGCACGACGACGCTGCGCGCGCTCGAGACTGCGGGGGCCGAAGGCCTGCGCGCGCTCTCGGGTGAGACGACGCTGTTCATCGTGCCGGGCTACCGGTTCCGTGTCGTCGACCGGCTGCTCACGAACTTCCATCTGCCCAAGTCGACGCTGCTCATGCTGGTATCGGCCTTCGGCGGCGTGGACAACGTGCGCCGCGCGTACGCGCACGCGATCGCGCAACGCTACCGCTTTTACAGCTACGGCGACGCCATGCTGATCGAAAGCGCGCAGCGCGCGCCTCACAGGTCCGGCGAATGAGCGCCGCACGCTCGATGCCGCGATCGCGCGACGACTATCGCCATTTCATTCCGATCACGACGCGGCTCGCCGACAACGACCTCTACAACCACCTGAACAACGCGACCTATTACTCGTTCATCGACACCGCGGTGACGCTCTATCTCACCAAAGCCGTGGGACGCGATCTCGGTAACGATCCGGTGGTCTATTTCGTCGCCGAAAACGGCTGCGTGTACTTCGGCTCGATCGCATTCCCCGACGACGTCGTCTGCGGCCTGGTCGTCTCTCACATCGGCACCAGCAGCATGCGCTTCGAAGTCGGCCTGTTCCGCAACGACGAGCGGCTGGAAGCCGCGCGCGGCTATTTCGTGCAGGTGTGCTGTGACCGCGCCACACAGCGGCCGATTCCGATGCCGCGGGCGGTGCGCGCGGCGCTGGAGGCGATCAAGGCATGAGCGGTTGCCCCTCACCCGATCCCTCTCCCTCTATCGAGGGGCGAGGGGAGCTGTTTAAGATGCAGTTCGAGCTAATGGGGAGCGACGGCGCCGCGCGGCGCGGGCGCATCACCACGGCGCACGGCACGATCGAGACGCCGGCATTCATGCCGGTCGGCACCTATGGCACGGTGAAGGCGATGAGCCCTGCCGAGCTGCGCGAGCTCGGCGCCGACATCGTCCTCGGCAACACCTTCCACCTGTGGCTGCGGCCGGGGCTCGAAGTGATCGGCGCCCACGGTGGACTCCACCGCTTCATGAGCTGGCACGGGCCGATACTCACGGACTCGGGCGGCTTCCAGGTGTTCAGCCTCGGCCCGCTACGCCGGATCAGCGAAGAGGGCGTCAAGTTCCAGTCTCCGGTCAACGGCGATGCGTGCTTTCTGTCGCCCGAGGAGTCGATGCGCATTCAGCGCGCGCTCAACTCCGACATCGTGATGGTGTTCGACGAATGCACGCCGTATCCAGCGACGCAAGCCGACGCGCGCGCATCGATGGAGCTTTCGCTGCGCTGGGCGGAGCGCTCGAAGCGCGCGCACGAGGGCAATCCGAACGCGCTGTTCGGAATCGTCCAGGGCGGCGTCTACGAGGCGCTGCGCGACGATTCACTCGATGGCCTCGCGCGCATCGGCTTCGACGGATATGCGATCGGCGGCCTTTCGGTCGGCGAGACCAAGCCGGAGATGTTGCGGATACTCAATCACACGGCGCCGCGGCTCCCGCAAGACAGACCGCGTTACCTGATGGGCGTGGGCACGCCGCACGACATCGTGACCGCCGTGGCCGCGGGTATCGACATGTTCGATTGCGTGCTGCCGACGCGCAACGCCCGCAACGGTTGGGTCTACACGAGCGCCGGTGTCGTGAAGCTCCGCAACGCCCGGTACCGCGACGACACCGGCCCGCTCGATCCGGCGTGCGGGTGCTACACGTGCAGCAATTTCACGCGCGCATACCTGCACCACCTGCAGCGGGTCAACGAGATTCTCGGCGCGCGGCTCAACACGCTGCACAACCTCCACTACTATCTCGCGCTCATGCGCGAGCTGCGCGGCGCGATCGAGGCACGCAAGCTCGACGCGTTCGTGGCTGCGTTCGCCGACGAGCCGACGGGGGAGTGATGCTAAAATTGCCGCCTTTCAGACGCTTAGCGGCGTCCGCCGCAGCATCCATTTCGAGGTTCCTATGATTTCTCAGGCTTGGGCGCAGGCCGCCGGGGGCGGCGCGGCCGACGGCATGCAGAGCATTTTCCTGATCGTCGCGATGTTCGCGGTCCTGTACTTTCTCATGATCAGGCCGCAGATGAAGCGCGCGAAGGAGCACAAGGCGATGGTGGACGCGCTCCAGAAAGGCGACGAGGTCGTGACCGCCGGCGGCATTCTCGGACGTATCAGCAAGCTCGGCGACGCGCATCTCTCCATCGAAGTCGCACCGAACGTCGAGATACAGGTTCAGCGCGGCGCCGTGCAGACCGTCCTGCCGAAAGGCACGCTCAAGAGCTGATGAACCGTTACCCGCTCTGGAAGTACATCCTCATCGGCGTCGCGCTCACCGTCGGGCTGCTGTACACGGTTCCCAATTTCTTCGGTGAGGTGCCGGCGGTGCAGGTCTCGCCGGTGCGCGCGACGCAAAAGCCGGACGACGCGCTGCGCGCGCGAATCGGAGACATCCTCAAGAGCGCCGGCATCGCGCCCGACGCCATCTTCCTCGACGACACCGGCGTCAAAGCGCGCTTCGACGACACCGAGACGCAGTACCGCGCACGCGACGCGCTCCAGAAGGCGCTGGGCGAGGATTACGTCGTCGCGCTGAACCTGCTCTCGCGCAACCCGCAATGGCTGGCGGCGATCGGCGCGAAACCGATGTACCTCGGGCTCGATCTGCGCGGCGGCGTGCATTTCCTGCTGCAGGTGGACATGCGCGCGGCGCTCACCAAGAAAATGGACGCGTTCGCGAACGACATCCGCGGCGCGCTGCGCGAGAAGCGCATTCAGTACAGCGGCGTCGCACGCGAAGGGCAGACGGTTGTCGTGCGCTTCAGGGATGCCGTCACGCGCGACAAGGCGATCCCCGAGATCGAGCGTATGACCGCCGATCTCGAGCCGCGTCCGGTCGACGACGGCGGGGGCGCGCGCATCGTCGCGACGCTCAAGCCCGAAGCGGTGCGGCGCACCCAGGACTATGCCCTCCAGCAGAACATCACCACGCTGCGCAACCGCGTGAACGAGCTCGGCGTCGCGGAGCCGATCATCCAGCAGCAGGGCGCCGACCGCGTCGTCGTGCAGCTTCCCGGCGTGCAAGACACCGCTAAAGCCAAGGACATCCTCGGCCGCACCGCGACGCTGGAAGTGCGCCTGCTCGAGGAAGACAAGATGGATCCGGCGACGCTTCAGGCCGCCGCCGCCGGTCAGGTGCCTTTCGGAACCGAGCTCTACTTCGAGCGCAACGGCGCGCCCGTACTCGTGAAGCGGCAGGTCGTCCTCACCGGCGATCGCATCAACGACGCGCAGCCGGGCTTCGACAGCACGACCGGAGAGCCCGCGGTGCACATCAGCCTCGACGGCACCGGCGCGCGTATCTTTCAGCAGGTGACGCGCGAGAACGTCGGCCGCCGCATGGCGATCCTGCTGTTCGAGAAAGGCAAGGGCGAGGTCGTGACCGCCCCGGTGATACGCCAGGAGATCGGCGGCGGGCGCGTGCAGATCAGCGGCCGCATGACGACACGCGAAGCGAACGACGTGGCGCTGCTCCTGCGCGCCGGTGCGCTCGCCGCGCCGATGGAGATCATCGAGGAGCGCACCGTCGGCCCCTCGCTCGGGGCGGACAATATCCGCAAGGGTTTCCTGTCGATGTGGGTCGGCTTCGCGACGATCGCGGCGTTCATGATCCTGTACTACAGGCTCTTCGGACTGATCTCGGTCATCGCGCTCGCATCCAACCTGATGTTCCTCGTGGCGCTGCTCTCGATGCTGCAGGCGACGCTCACCCTGCCCGGTATCGCGGCCATCGCGCTCACGCTGGGCATGGCGTTCGACGCGAACGTGCTCATCAACGAGCGCATACGCGAGGAGCTGAGAAACGGCAACACGCCGCAGGCGGCTATCGCCACTGGGTACGAACGGGCGTGGAACACGATTCTCGATTCGAATATCACCACGCTGATCGCCGGCGTCGCACTGTTCGCGTTCGGCTCCGGCCCGATCAAGGGTTTCGCCGTCGTGCACTGCCTCGGCATTCTCACTTCGATGTTCAGCGCAGTAGTGGTCTCGCGCGGGATCGTCAACCTCACCTACGGCCGCCGCCGCCGGCTCGAGAACGTGTCGATCGGGCAGGTGTGGAAGCCGGCGATGCAGACCAAGTGATGAGTCACGGATCGTTCGAAACGCATCGTAGGTGCGCTGCATGCGCGCCGCGAGGAGCATAGATGGAATTCTTCAGAATCCAGCGCGACATCCCGTTCATGCGGTATGCGCTCGCGCTCAACCTGATCTCGATCATCACGTTCGTGATCGCGGTCGGTGCGCTCGGGATCCGCGGGCTGCACCTCGGCGTCGATTTCACGGGCGGCACGGTGATGGAGCTGCAGTACAAGCAGCCGGCGAACCTCGGCCAGATCCGCGAGGCGGTCGGGCGGCTCGGCTTCACCGACGCGGCGGTGCAGAACTTCGGCACCGCGCAGGACGTGCTGATCCGGCTGCCCGTGAAGCAGGGCGTCACCAGCGCTCAGCTTTCCGAGACGGTGATGAACGAGCTGCGGAAGAGCGACTCGACCGTGCAGCTCCAGCGCGTCGAGTTCGTAGGCCCGCAGGTCGGGCAGGAGCTGCTGGAGAATGGCGCGCTCGCGCTGCTCTTCGTCTCGATCGGCATCGTGCTCTATCTCTGGTTGCGCTTCGAATGGAAGTTCGGCGTCTCGGCGATCATCGCGAACCTGCACGACGTGGTGATCATCCTGGGCTTTTTCGCGCTGTTCCAGTGGGAGTTTTCGCTCCCGGTGCTGGCGGCGGTGCTCGCGGTGCTCGGCTACTCGGTCAACGAATCGGTCGTGGTGTTCGACCGCGTGCGCGAAGTGTTCAGGAACCGCAGATTCCGCAGCTACTCGGTGCCGCAGGTCCTCGACCACGCGATCACCGCCACGATGTCGCGCACCATCATCACGCACGCGTCCACCCAGGCGATGGTCCTGATGATGCTGATCTTCGGCGGCGAGGCGCTGTTCTATTTCGCGCTGGCGCTCACGATCGGCATTCTGTTCGGCATCTACTCGTCGGTGTTCGTCGCGTGCGCGATGGTGATGTGGCTGCGGGTCTCGCCGAAGGACCTCGCACAGCCCGAGACGAAGAAAAAGCAGGAGGCGGTGGTCTGAGGCGCCTCTGGATTCCCGCCTGCGCGGGAATGACGGGCTTTAGATAGATGGAGCTCGTCACCGGGTTCATCGATATCGTGCTCCACCTCGACCGCCACCTGCAGTGGCTGGTCGCCAATTATGGAACGTGGATCTACCTGATCCTCTTCCTCATCATCTTCTGCGAGACCGGCCTCGTCGTGACCCCGTTTCTGCCCGGCGATTCGCTGCTCTTCGTAGCCGGTGCGGTCGCGGCAGGCGGCGGCATGGACGTGCATGCCCTCTTCGCGGTGCTCGCGGTCGCATCGTTTTCCGGCGACAACACGAACTACTGGATCGGGCGTTTCGCCGGGCCGCGGATCTTCCGGCGACACGGCTCGCTCCTGTTCAATCCGGCGCATCTCGCGCGCACGGAAGCGTTCTATGTCAGGCACGGCGGTAAAACGGTGCTGATCGCGCGTTTCGTGCCGATCGTGCGCACGTTCGCGCCGTTCGTCGCGGGAATGGGGCGGATGGTGTATCCGCGCTTCGTGGGCTATGCGTTCGGCGGGGCGGTGCTGTGGATCGGCTCGCTCACCTACGCCGGCTACTTCTTCGGCAACCTGCCGCTCGTGCGCGAGAACCTTTCGATCGTCATCGTCGGCATCGTGCTGGTCTCGATCATGCCGGGCGTCATCGAAGTCGTCCGCGCGCGCCGCGCCGGATAGGGCCGGCGCTCGCCTCCGGCTCGAGCCTGGCCGGCCCACGAACAGAGGGAAACCTTCCACGGTTTCCCTCCGTAACCTCCCTTCCCCCACCGGACCCGAATCGCCAGGCTGGTGCCTCTCGATTCACCACCACGCAGCCGGCAATCTTGTCGTGCAGCGCCTGCTTGCGCGAGGTGAGGCCCGCCATCAGGAAACCGATCCCGAGCGTTGCCGCGGACAGGAGCTTCGCGAGCAGCCGCGCGGAGGCGCGCACGAAACCGATGCGGTTGCCGTCGAGATCCACCACGCGGATGCCGAACGCGATTTTTCCCAGCGTCGCCTGTTTCGGCGAGCACTCCATGCCGGCGAAGTACAGCCATACCAGCGCGAGCATGCTCACGTCGGCGATGGCGGTTGCGTTCGATTTCGGGCCGGTGATCAGCGCGACCACGACGGGCACCACGATCACCGGAAGCAGCAGCACGAGCAGGTCGAGCAGGGCTGCTGCGAAGCGGTTCCAGAACCCGGCATACATCGATTGCGCTCCCGATCGAAGTCCGGGGAGCGTAGCCGCCGCCGCCGGGGCTGACAACCGGGCGCTGGTCAGCGCATATCAGCCGTCGCTGTTGCTGCGGCGGCGCGCGCCGCGGCCTTCATTGAAGGGGTCATGCCGGTCCGGCCGCGTCTGATGCGGCGGCTGGGCGCGTTGCGGCGTGTAGCCGGGACGCTCGCGCGCGGGCTCCGCGCGCTGCGCGGCCTGGACGCGCGGCTGCTGCACGGGCGCGGACTGCGCGCGCGGTGCCTCGCGCCGCGGCTCGCTGCGCTCCGGACGTGGCTCGCTGCGCTCCGCACGATGTTCGCGGCGCTGCTCCTGGCGCTCGCGCCGCTGTTCCATCCGCTCGCGACGCTCTTCCGCGCGCGGCGCATCGATCTGACGAGACTGCTGGCGCTCGACGCGCGGGGACTCGAGCCGCGGCTGCGCCGGCGCCGCTTCGACGCGCTGCTGCGATTCGCGAATGCGCGGCTGCGGTTGCTGGAAGGGCGCCGGTGCAACCTCGGCCCGCCGTGCAGCGCGCTGCCGCGCCAGTTCGCGTGCAGCCTCGTCCTGCTCGTTGCGCTCGCGATCGAAGCGCCGGTCGTCGTCGCGCCGCTGCTCGAAGCGCTCGCGCGCCGCTCGGCGCTCGTCGTCGTTGCGCCTGCGCTCCGGCGGGCGCGCGCCGCGCCGATCGTCAGGTGCGATGCTCACTCGCGTGGGCTCGGCCGGGCGCTCACGCACGATCGGCGCGCGATCGATGTCGTCGCGGCGGACGTTCACGCGCGAGCGCCATGCCGGCCGTCCGGAAACGAAGGCCTGCTGCGGCACGACCGTGACTGCGTCGGGCCGAGCGCGGTGCACGTGCCGTACGTTGACGTTCGTGACATGGGTGACGTGTGTGTGGTTCACGTTACGCACGTAGGTCGGGCTCGCGCGGTACCAGGGCCGGTACGGCTCGCGCCAGCCGAGCGGGAACCAGCCCACCGCCGGGCCGCTCGTCACAGAGAGCGACCAGTCGGAGCCGCCGACGAAGGCGACGAGCGCGGGCGCGTACACGGGTCGGCGCACCAGCGATCCCGGCGCCCACGCCCAGTGGTCGTGCAGCCACACCCAGCGGCCGTAATGCGAGGGCGCAAAACCCCACGGCGCGTCGTCGATCCAGGTCCAGCCCCACGGCGAGATCCACGCCCAGTGTCCGTGCCGGTATGGCGCCCAGTCCGGCGCGACGTTCGACGGCGTCCACACTGCGCCGTATTCGGGCTCGGTGCGCCACGTGCCGTAGCGGTCGAGGTCCTGGTACCCGGTCATGTGCGGCGATACGTAACGCGTGGATACGATGCGGTCGTTCTGCCGGTCGCGCTCCGCGCTCCACCGGTCGAATTCGTCGCCCTGCGCGTGGCTCGCGATTTCGAACGCCGGCTGCACGCCCTCTCGCAGCGCGGCCGACTGGCCGGACGGAACCGTGTACGAGTACCCGCTCGCGATCACGTCGGCCTGTCCGAAATTGACGGTGACGCGTGCAGCATCCGCACTCGGATCGACGCTCACGCGATAGCTGCCGGGCTGCCTCACGAGCGCCGCGCCTTCCGGCGTGGCGATCTCGACGACATCGTTCGAATCGAGGTCGCGCACGCGCACGTTCACGCTGCCTTCGAGGACCCGGAGCTGCAAGCGGTCGTCGTCGAGGTGCAGGATGTCGAGCGCGGTGTAGGGCGCGAGCCGCACGGCGGTCGGCCCGACCTGAAGCTCGGCGCGTCCGCCGCGATCGGCCCACAGCCGGTCGCCGCTGGTGAGCGGACGATTGACGATCGCCTGAATCCAGTCGTTCGGCGCTTCGGCCGGCGCGAACGAGACGGCGCCGGCGGTATAGCTCAGGCGCGCGACCCTGCCGGGCGGATCGGCGTACGCCGCCGCCATCGCGCAGGCGGCGAGGATGAACGCAAGAGAGGTGTTGAGCGCGGCGCGCATGATGGTCTCGTTACAGTCGGGCCCGATTACCCATGCCTACTGTAACGGCCGCGCTCGCCGGAAGACGCCTGGAATTACAAAGTTTTACAGCTCTTACACTTTGCGGGCCAGCTCCGCCGCCTTGCCAATGTAAGTCGCAGGGGTGAGGGCGAGCAGCCGCGTGCGCTCGGCCTCCGGGATGCCGGTGAGGCCGCCGATGAACCGGTGGAGGGACTCGCGCGTGATCCCTTCCTTGCCGCGCGTGAGGTCTTTCAACTGCTCGTAGGCGCCGGTCACACCGTAACGCCGCATCACCGTCTGGATCGGCTCGGCGAGGACTTCCCAGTTATCGTCGAGATCGGCGGCGAGCCGCTCGGCGTTCACTTCGAGCTTCTCCAGCCCCCGCAGGCACGAGTCGTAGGCGAGCAGCGTGTGCCCGAATGCAACGCCCATGTTGCGCAGCACCGTCGAATCGGTGAGATCGCGCTGCCAGCGCGACACCGGGAGCTTCTCGCTCATGTGCCTCAACAGCGCGTTGGCGACGCCGATGTTGCCCTCGGAATTTTCGAAGTCGATCGGATTCACCTTGTGCGGCATCGTGGACGAGCCTACTTCGCCGGCCTTGAGCTTCTGACGGAAGTAGCCAAGCGAGACGTAGCCCCAGATGTCGCGGTCGAGGTCGAGGAGCACGGTGTTCGCGCGCGCGAACGCATCGAAGAGCTCGGCGAGCGCATCGTGCGGCTCGATCTGGATCGTGTACGGATTGAATTCGAGCCCGAGGCGCGTCACCACGCCGCGGCAGAGATATTCCCAGTCGACGTTCGGATACGCGGCGAGGTGCGCGTTGTAGTTGCCGACTGCGCCGTTCATCTTCGCCAGCAGGCTCACTTCCGCGATACGCGTGGCCGCGCGCTTCAGCCGCCATGCGACGTTCGCGAGCTCTTTTCCCAGCGTGGTCGGCGATGCCGGCTGGCCGTGCGTGTGCGCGAGCATCGGGACTGCGGCGTGCTCGCGGGCGAGCGCCGAGAGGCTGCCCGTCACCCGATCGAGCATCGGCAGCAGCACCTCGTCGCGCGCGCGCTTCGCCATCAAGGCGTGGCAGAGATTGTTGATGTCCTCCGAGGTGCACGCGAAATGGATGAATTCCGCGACCGCGGACACTTCACTGTTGCCCGCGAGCCGCTCCTTCAGAAAGTACTCGATCGCCTTGACGTCGTGATTGGTGCGCGCCTCGATCGCTTTCACGCGCTCGCCGTCCGCTTCGGAGAAGGCCGCCGCGAGCGCATCGAGCTCGGCGATCGTGGCGGCGGAAAAGGGTTTCACCTCGCCGATCAGCGGCTCGGCCGCGAGCGCCTTCAGCCATTCGATCTCGACCAGGACCCGGAAGCGGATGAGCGCGTACTCGCTGAACAGCGCGCGCAGCGGCGCGACTTTCTGCGCGTAGCGGCCGTCGAGCGGCGAGAGGGCGGTGAGGGTAGAGAGGGGCACGGTTTATACTCGTGGTGCGTGCGGTGTTCGCGGTGCGCTGCCAGCGCACGGTACGCGCCGATCGACGCCGTCGAATTTTATCATCCTCCCTCTCATACCGTTCTCGCCCGCCATGACCACACCCGCCGCACGCACGCTCGCCGAATTCGCAACCCGCCTGCGTTACGAAGCGATACCGCAAGAAGCCGTCGACCGCGCCAAGACGTGCATCATCGACACGGTCGGCGCGATGACCTTCGGCACGACGCTGCCGTGGAGCCGCATCATGATCGAGTACGTGCAGCGTACGAGCGCGCCCGGCAAGGGGGCGATCGTCGGCACGCCGCATCGGGTGCGCGGGCAGATGGCGGCGCTCGCGAACGGTGTGCTCGCGCACGCGTTCGAGATGGACAGCCTGTGCCATCCGAGCGTCGGCGTGCATCCGGGCGCATCGCTCACGGCGCCGGGGTTGCCGGTGGCGCAGGCGCAGGGCCGCAGCGGCAAGGAGCTGCTCACGGCGTTCGTCGCGGGATTCGAAGTGATGTACCGGGTCGGCGACGCCGCGCGGCATTCGAGCGAGAAGATCGGTTTTCACGCACCGGGCCTCACGGGCGTGTTCGGCGGCGCGATCACGGTGGGGCTCCTCATGAAGCTCGACGTCGATCGCATGACGCACGCGCTCGGCATCGCGGGCTCGCTGTGCTCCGGGCTGCTGGAGTTTTCGAAATCCGGCGGGATGGTGAAGCGCATGCATCTCGGCCGCGCGGCTGAAGGCGGGGCGCTCGCGGCGACGCTCGCGCGCGAAGGCTTCACGGGGCCCCCGACGGTGCTAGAAGGCCAGTACGGGTTCCTCCAGGCGTTCGCCAGCGAGCGCGAGCCCGAGCGCTTTACGCGCGGGCTCGGCGAGGAATGGCATACGCTGAAATCGATGCTCAAGCGCTACGCCTGCCACATCACCGCGCACGTGCCGGTCACCGCGGCGCTGGAGCTCAAGGCGAAGCACGGCATCACGGGCAGCGACGTCGCGTCGGTGTCGATCGCGACCGACGAGAAGGTCGTGAGCCACCACGACATCCGCGAGCCGCAGGACACGATGATGTGCCAGTACAGCGTACCCTTCTGCGTCGCGCTGGCGCTGCACCGCGATCCGCTCGATCCGCGCGCCTTCGGCGACGAGACGCTGAACGACGCGTCGATCCGCGAAGTCTGCCGCAACACGACCGTCAGCGAGCTTCCGAAAGACAAGAAGAAGACGCGTTTCTCCACGGTGCTCACGGTGAAGCTCAAGAACGGCCGCGAGCTCTCGATCCAGGCGGACGACTTCGAAGGCATGCCGTCGCGGCCGCTGTCGCAGGACGGCTTGCGCGCGAAATTCCTCAAGGCGACTGCCGGCACGGAAGCGTTCAAGCCCGAATCCGTGCTCGCCAAGCTCGCAGCGCTGGAAGAGCAGGCGAGCGTCACCACTATCCTCGATTGAAGCCCGCGGCGGGGCCGGTAAACCGGCGAAGACGACGTTTCGCAGGCGCGATGGCCGAGCCGGCGGGCCGATTTGTGCTGCAGTCATCGAAGCGTGCCGTTCGTGTGCGGGTAGTCGTGTGTTGACTGCCCGCCGCGAACGGGGTTTCGCGCTTCGAGGACGCGGTTTGCGGCACCATGAGGCACGACGGATCGGCTGTTGCGCTTCACGATACACCGGCTTCGCCGCGCCGGCAGGCAACACATGAACATCGGCGTCAGCTTCGACGGCTTCACCCCGTACCACGACGCGCTTCAGTTCGCGAAAGAAGCCGCCGCCGCGGGCGCGAAGAGCCTGTGGATGGCGGACCACCTCGGCTATCGCGAGCCGATCGTGTCGTGCCTCGGGTTTGCGGGCGCGGTGCCGAAGGTACGCGTCGTGCCGACTGCCGTGAGCCCTTATCTGCGCCACCCCATGCCGACGGCGATGCAGATGGCGACGCTTGCGGAGGCGGCGCCGGGCCGCGTCGCGCTCGCGCTCGGCACCGGCAATCCGCTGTTTCTCGCGGAATCCGGTGAATCGATCGAAAAGCCGGTGACGGTCGCGCGCGAGTTCGTCGCGGCGCTCCGATCGTTGTGGTCGGGGCAGCCGGTGCAGCAGGATGCAACACGCTTTCGCCTGCGCGGCGCCCGCATGATGTTCACGCCGCCGGCGCCGATTCCGATCTATCTCGCTCCGATGAAGCCGCAGATGCTGGCGCTCGCCGGGAAAATCGCGGACGGCATCGTGCTATCCGCGGGCCTGTCGCCGGGATTCGTGCGCGAGTCGCTGAAGCACACCGCCGCCGGCGCGCGCGAAGCGGGCCGCGATTACGACGCGCTGCATATCGCGGGCTACATCTCGTTCGCCGCCTCGCCCGACGGCAAGCGCGCGGTGGAGGAAGTGCGCAGGAAGCTCGCGTTCCTGCTGCGCAACCGCTTCATCGACGACAACATCGCGCATTCGGGCATCTCGATCGATCAGCCCGCGATCATCGAAGCGATGGCGCGGCGCGATTACGAGGCGGCGGCGCGGCTGGTGCCGGACGCAGCGGTCGAAGCGTTCGCCGTGGCCGGCACCGTTCGCGAATGCTGCGACAAGCTGCTCGCGTACCGCGACGCCGGCCTGAACGATCTCGTGCTGCTGCTCGCGGGCACGGTCCAGGACCAGCGCTTCGGGCTCTCGGTGCTCCGGGAGCTCGGCTAAACTTCGCGGCATCGGTAAACGCACTCCCAGGAGCTCCAGATGACGATTCCGTTCCGTCGCGGCATGCTGATCGCCTGCGCCGCCGCCGCACTGACCCCGCTTGCGGCGCCGGCACAGACGTTTCCCTCACAACCGATCCAGTTGATCGTGCCGTGGCCGGCGGGCGGCGGCAGTGACACCGCCATGCGCCTGACGGCCGATGCGGCGAGCAAACGCTTCGGCCAGCCCGTGGTCGTGGTGAACAAGCCCGGGGCCGGCGGCACCGTCGGCATCAAGGAAGCGATGTCGTCGAAGCCGGACGGCTTTACGCTCGCGATGATCGCTACCGGCGCGGTGTTCGCGCAGTACAACAATCCGAACGCGAACTCACTCGACGAGATGCAGCCGGTCGTGTTCTTCGGCGACGATCCCTCGGCGATCACGGTCAATCCCAAGCAGCCGTTCAAGAACCTGAAGGACCTCGTGGCGTACGCCAAGGCGAATCCCGGCAAGCTCAAGAACGGTAACGATCAGCCGGGCGGCTCCTCGCACGTCGCGGCGGCGATGTTCGAGCGCGGCCTCGGCATCCGTCTGACGAAAGTGCCGTACGCAGGCTTCGCGCCGACGGTGCAGGCGCTGCTCTCGGGCGAGATCGACATGGCGTCTATCGCGTTGCCCGACGTGGTCGAGCATCACACCTCCGGCAAGCTGCGCGTTCTCGGCGTCGCATCCAACGCGCGCCACTTCAAGGCCCCGGACGTGCCGACGTTCAAGGAGCAGGGCTATCCGATCATCTCGGGGTTGTGGCGCGTGATCGCGGCGCCGAAAGGCATTCCGGCGGACCGGCTGAAGATCCTCGAAACGAAGTTCCTGGAGACGCTCAATGACAAGGCGTTCCAGGAGAAAGCGCGGGCCGCCGGCTTCCTCGTCACGCCGATGGGCTCTGCCGATGCGCGCAAGCGGTGGGACGAGGACGACCGCGCGATGTATCCCGTGTTCCTCGAAGCCGGTCTCGTCAAGGCGCGCCAGAAGAAGTGAGCGGCGTCCCTAACGCATGTTAGGGACTGCCCGGCTGCGCGATCGCCACCTCCTGAGCGGGGTCGTTCTCATCGCGATCGGCGCCGCCGCACTCGTGCTCGGATCCGATCTCACGATCGGCACCGCGGCGGAAATGGGTGAGGGTTACGTCCCGCGCGCGATGGCGATCGCATTGGTGCTGCTCGGGATACTGATCGCCGCGCTGGCGTGGCGGTCTGCTTCCCCCCCACCTGAATCCTCCCCCGCCAGGGGGGAGGAAGGCCCCGGACCTGAAGCCTTCACCGGTTTCCCCCCACCTCAGTCCTCCCCCACAAGGGGTGAGGAGGCGTTGCGGTTGCGGCCGCTCGTGTTCGTCACCGCCGCCATCCTCGTGTTCGCCGCGGCCCTCGAGCCGCTCGGCATACTCGCGGCGATCGCCGGCAGCGTTACGACCGCGACGTTCGCGGGTGAGCCGCTGCGCGCGCGAACCGTGGCGATACTGATCGGCGTGCTCGGTCTCGCGGTCGTTGCGGTGTTCGTCTGGGCGCTCGGCCTGCCGCTCGACGTCCTGCCGCGGCTCGACTAGGCGTCCGCTTGGACGCGCTCGCTTCCGCGCTGCTCTCGAACATCGCGCTGGGTTTCTCCGTTGCGTTCACGCCCGGCAACCTCGCGCTGTGTCTGACCGGATGCCTGCTCGGCACGCTGATCGGCGTGCTGCCGGGTATCGGTCCGTCCGCCACCGTGGCGATGCTGATGCCGATCACGTTCTATTTGAGCCCGGTCGGCGCGCTGATCATGCTGGCCGGCGTCTTCTACGGCTCGCAGTACGGCGGCTCGACCACGGCGATCCTCGTGAATCTTCCGGGCGAATCGTCTTCGGTCGTGACGACACTGGATGGACACGCCATGGCGCGCGACGGACGCGCCGGGGCCGCGCTCGCCGTGGCGGCGCTGGCTTCGCTCTTCGCCGGTACCGTGACGACGCTCGTGATCGCGGCGGCGGGTCCGCCGATCGCGCAGCTTGCGCTGCTCTTCCAGTCGCCGGATTACGTCGCCGTGATGGTGCTGGGGCTCGTCGCAGCAGTCGTGCTCGCCCAGGGCAGTCTCCTCAAGGCGATCGCGATGATCGTGCTCGGCGTCTTCCTCGGTCTGATCGGCACCGACGTCACCACCGGAATGCAGCGCTACACGCTCGGAATCGACGCGCTCTTCGACGGTATCGGCTTCGTGCCGGTCGCGATGGGTCTCTTCGGCATCGCGGAGATCGCGCTCAACCTCGAAGCGACGCGCGGCCACGGCCGTATCACGCGTCCGCGCGACCGGCTGTGGCCTTCGCGCGACGATTTCCGGCGCGCGGCCCCGGCGGTGATGCGCGGCACGGGGCTCGGGGTCGGCCTCGGCATCCTGCCCGGCAGCACCACCGATATCCCGGCGTACGCCGCCTACAGCCTGGAAAAGAAGATCGCGCGGGACCCGGCGCGCTTCGGCAAGGGCGCTGTGGAGGGCGTGGCCGCGCCCGAAGCCGCCAACAACGCCGCGGCGCAGGCATGCTTCATCCCGATGCTCTCGCTCGGCATTCCGCCGAACCCGATCATGGCGATGCTGGTCGGCGCGATGATGATCCACGGCATCGCGCCGGGCCCGCAGATCATCTCCAAGCAGCCGGAGCTCTTCTGGGGTCTCGTGTGCAGTATGTGGCTCGGCAACGCGGTGCTGGTTTTTCTGAACCTCCCGCTCATCTGGCTGTGGGTGCGCCTGCTGACGATCCCGTACCGGCTGCTCTATCCCGCGATCATCGTCTTCTGCTGCATCGGGGCCTACAGCCTGAAGAACAACCTGTCCGACGTCGTCATCATGGCGGTCTTCGGGGCGATCGGGTATGGGCTCCGCAAGCTCCGCTGCGAGCCTGCGCCGCTGCTCCTGGGGTTCATCCTGGGCCCGATGCTCGAAGAGAACTTCCGCCGTTCGATGCTGCTCTCGGCCGGCGACCTATCGGTCTTCGTGACGCGGCCGATCAGCGCCGGATTCCTGCTCGTCTCGCTCGCGCTGCTCGTCGCGGTGGGGGCGCCGGCCGTGCGGCGCTACTGGTCGGAGCGGCCGTGAGCGCACCGCGTCGACGCGGCCGCGCGCTTCCGGTGCGCTTGCTTGACAACCGGATGAGGTGTGATCACGCTACGTGATCGCTGATTCATTCGTAGGATGACCATGCGCCCCTTCCGTTCTTCGCTGCGCCGCATCGGCGCGTTCGCATTCACCGCTTTACTGTCTGCCGCAGCCTCCGCACCGTCCTACGCGCAGGAACAGGTGAACGTGCGCTTCAGCTGGAAGCTGAAAGGCGAGTACGCGCACATGTACGTGGCGCAGGAGAAAGGTCTTTTCGCGCGCGAAGGCTTGACCGTGCGCCTCGGCGAAGGTGCGGGCGCGCCCGCCGCGCTCGGCGCGCTGCTCCAGGGGCAGGAGGATGCGGTGCTGCTGCCGGGGATTTTCGCGCTGACTGCGATCAGCAAGGGCATGCCGATCAAGCTGATCGCGCTCTACCATCCGGTGACGCCGATGGCGTATATCTCCAAGCCCGAGAAGCCGGTGCGCGTGCCGAAGGACCTCGAAGGCAAATCGATCGCGACGGCGATCGGCGAGACGGGCACCACGTACCTCGACACCTTCTGCAAGAAGAACGGCATCGACTGCGGCAAGATCACCCGCGTGCAGGTGCATGCGCAGGCGCGCGTCGCGACGTTCATCCAGGGCAAGGTGGATGTCGTGAGCGTCTACCAGACCAACGATCTCCCGATCCTGCGCGAGAAGGAAGCGGGCAAGTTCGTCGTGCTGGAGATCGACAAGAACGGCATGGCGGTGCCCGGCATGGCGCTCGTCTCCAGCGACGCGCTCATCGCCAAGAAGCCGCAGACGCTGAAGAAGCTTCTCAAGGCGACCGGCGACGCGGCGATCGAGGCGAAAAAGGACCCGGCGGGCGCGGCGGCGGCGATGATGAAAAACTGGCCGAGCAACCCGGGCGAATCGATCGTGCGCGCGCAGGTGAAGGCGACGGTGGACGCGATCCCGGCGCCGCAAGGGCGTCCGGTCGGCTGGATCAACGAGAAATCGATCGCGGACGCGCTCGAGCTGCTGAAGTCCTCCGGTGAGATCGACGCGCCCAAGCCGGTCGCGACGTATTTCACCAACGCCCTGCTTCAGTAACGCCACAGGCCGTCATACCGGCGCAGGCCGGTATCCAGTACCCTCTGGACCCCGGCCTTCGCCGGGGTGACTGAAAAGCCTACGACGCGCCTGCGGCGCAAAAAATCTCCTGGCGCGGCAGTCGCCGCGAATTTTTCATAGATGCCATCGCGTAGGAAATTCAGCTTTTCGCGGTCGGTGCTGGAGCCGGCCGCGGCGCCGCTGCTCGCGCTGCTGATACTCGCCGCATGGCAGATCGCCGTGCCGCTCGCCGGCGTCTCGGAATTCGTGCTGCCCACGCCGTGGACGATCGTGAAGCGCATCGTCACCGACTGGAGCCTGCTCGCGAAGAACGCCTGGGTGACCGCCCTCGAGGTGCTGTTCGGCTTCGGGATCGCGATCGTGACCGGCATTCCGACGGCGCTGATGATCTTCTACTCGCGCGTGTTCGAGCGCGCGGTGTATCCGCTGCTCGTCGCGCTGCAAACCGTGCCGAAGGTGGTGCTCGCGCCGCTGCTCGTGCTCTATCTCGGCTACGACTGGGCGCCGAAGATCTTTCTCGCGTTCCTGATCTCGTTCTTTCCTATCGTGATCGCTACGGTCGTCGGCCTGCAGTCACTGGAAAAACCGATGATCAGCCTGCTGCGCGCGATGGGCGCGAACGAATGGCAGATCTTCCGGAAGCTCCGCATTCCCGCCGCGCTGCCGAACATCTTCGGCGGCTTCAAGGTGGGCATCGGACTTGCCGTGATCGGCGCGGTGATCGGCGAGTACGTCGCAGCCGAGCGCGGCATCGGCCACCTCCAGCTGCGGGCGACCGCGAACTTCGACACCAGTCTTTCCTTCGCGGCCGTCGTTGTGATCTCGCTCGTGGGCGTGCTGCTCTTCTCGCTCATCAGCTTTCTCGAACGGCGGATCGTATTCGAGCGCGAGCGCGCGAAATGAGCGCCGCCGCGGCGGGCGTGGCGGTGCGCCTCGAAGCCGTCAGCAAATCGTACGAAACGCGCGAAGGCGCGGACATCCCGGCGCTCGAGCGCATCGATCTCGACATCGAGCCCGGTCAGTTCGTCGCGATCGTCGGGCCGAGCGGCTGCGGCAAGAGCACGGCGCTGGGTTTGATCGCCGGGCTCATGCCCGCGAGCGGCGGGCGCATCCTGCTCGACGGCGAGGCGGTGAAAAAGCCGCACCCGCGCGTGGGCGTCGTGTTCCAGACCGACCTTCTGCTCTACTGGCGCACCGTGATCGAGAACATCCTGCTGCCGATCGAGATCAAGGGCGGTGACGCGCGCGCTGCGGCGGCGCGGGCAGAGGCGCTGCTCGACCAGGTCGGTTTGACCGGGTTCGCGCGCAAGTATCCGACCGAGCTCTCGGGCGGCATGCGCCAGCGCGTGGCGATCTGCCGCGCGCTGATCCAGGACCCGGGGCTGCTGCTCATGGACGAACCGTTCGGCGCGCTCGATGCGCTCACGCGCGAGCAGATGATCATGGACCTGCAGGCGATGTGGCTCTCGGTGCGCAACACCGTGCTCTTCATCACCCACAGCATCGACGAGGCGGTGTTCCTGGCGGACCGGGTGGTCGTCATGTCGCCGCGTCCCGGACGGGTCGATCTCAATCTCACGATCGACCTGCCGCGCCCGCGGCGCTGGGCCGTGCACGGCGACCCCCGCTTCATGGCGTATTGCGCGCAGGTGCGCGGGATGTTCGAAGCGAAAGGCGTGCTGGTCGAGCGGTGATGGACCGGAAACTCGTCACCCCGCCGCAGGCCAGGGTCCAGGAGTGAGCAAACCACCCCCATCCTACCTTCCCCCTGAGGGGGAAGGGGATACCCGCCTTCGCGGGAATGACCGCAGGCTGCAGCCCGCGATCGGCCGCGGCGTCGAGCGTATCGAAGACCTGCGGCTCCTCGCCGGGCGCGGCTGCTTCGTCGACGACCTCGAGCGGCCGGACCTGCTCCACGCCGCGATCGTGCGCAGCGCCGTCGCGCACGGCGTCCTGCGCGCCGTCGACGTGTCCGCCGCGCTCGCGCTCCCCGGCGTGCATGCGGTGTTCATCGCCGACGACGTGCGCCGCGCGCTCGAGGGTGCGGTGCCGCTCATACCGCTGCGGCAGGACGCGGTCGCGCAATGCGAGCCTTTTCGGCAGCCCGTGCTCGCGCACGGCCGCGTGCGCTACGTCGGCGAGCCGATCGCGATGGTGCTCGCCGACGATCCCGCTCGCGCCGAGGACGCAGCCGAGCGCGTCGTGGCGGAGATCGAGCCGCTCGCGCCGGTCGCTGACCGCGACGCCTCCGCGGCGGATACCGTGCGGCTGTTCGATGGCTGCAGCAATGTTGCCCTCACGCTCACCGGACTCAAGGGTGATGCCGACGCCGCTTTCCGGGAAGCGCCTTACACGCGTCGCGAAAGCTTCCGTGTCCATCGCCACACGGCGATGCCGATGGAGACCCGTGCGCTGCTGGCCGAGTGGGATGCGGCGCAGCGCAAGCTCACGGTGTTCGGCGCCGCCAAGGTGCCTTTCCCGAACCGGCGCATCCTGGCCGGCATGCTCGGACTGGCAGAAAGCGAGGTCGAGCTCATCGAGGTGGATGTCGGCGGCGCATTCGGCGTGCGCGGCGAGTTCTATCCGGAAGATTTCCTGATCCCGTTCGCCGCGCGCACCGCGCAGCGGCCGGTGAAGTGGATCGAGGACCGCCGCGAGCACTTCATGGCGACGAACCACGCGCGCGATGCCGAATGCGAGCTCGAGATCGCGTGCGATCGCGAGGGGCGCATCCTCGCGCTACGCGGACACGCGCGCACCGACGTCGGCGCCTACGTGAGAACCACGGGCGTCACGCCGTCGCGCAACGTCGCGCAGGTCTCGTCGGGCCCGTACGCGATCCCGCACGTGAAAATCGACGTCTCGCTCATGCTCACCAACAAGACGCCGGTCGGGACCTACCGCGCGCCGGGCCGCTTCGAGATCGATTTTTTTCGCGAGCGCCTGATCGACATGGCGGCCGCGGACCTCGGGCTCGACCGCGTCGCGATGCGCAGGCGCAATCTGATTGCGCCGGAAGCGCAACCCTACGAGCTGCCGGTCGTCGTGCCGCACAACCTGCGCACTTCGACCGACAGCGGCGACTATCGCGTGACGCTCGACCGGTGTCTCGAGGAGATCGACTGGGCGCAGAAGTCGAAGCTGAACGGGCGGCTCATCGACGGCCGCTATCACGGCCTCGGCATCGGCTGTTACATCGAAGGCGGCGGCGCGCCGCCTTCCGAAGCCGCGCGGCTCGTGCTCGAGATCGACGGGACGGTGTCGGTGTACGTCGGTTCTTCCGGTGTGGGCCAGGGGCTCGAGACGGCGCTCGCGCAGATCGCCGCGGACGCGCTCGGGATGCCGATGTCGCGCATTCGCGGCGTCTACCACGGCTCGACGAATCTCGTGACGGACGGGTTCGGCTCGTACAGCTCGCGCAGCACCGCGATGGGCGGCTCGGCGATCATGACCGTCGCGGGCGAGCTCATGCTGCGGGTGAAGGAAGCGGCGGCGGCGCGCTTCGGCTGCACCGTGGACGAAGTCGTAATCGTCGAGGGCCGCGAGGTCCGCGGGCCCGGCGGAAAATCGGTGAGCCTGGCGGAGCTCGCGCCGACGCCGCTCTCGGCGGAAGGCCGTTTCACGAGCAAACACCGGACGTTCAGCTACGGCGCGCACGCCGCGCACGTCGCGGTCGATGCGCGCACCGGCTACGTCGAGGTCGTCGATTACGTCGCCGTCGAGGACGTCGGGCGCATCGTCAATCCGCACACGCTGCACGGCCAGTCGCTCGGATCCATCGTGCAGGGCCTCGGCGGCGTGCTGCTGGAGCACCTCGTCTACGACGCCCAGGCGCAGCTCGTGACCGCGTCCTTCATGGATTACCGCATGCCCTCGGCCGCGGAGTTCCCGAATATCCGGGTGATCGCGCTCGAGGACTATCCGTCGCCCCACAATCCGCTGGGCGCGAAGGGGGCCGGCGAAGGCGGCGTGATCCCGGTCGGCGGCGTCATCGCCAATGCGCTCGCCGCGGCGCTTCAGACGCTCGGCGTCGAGCCGCGCGAGCTGCCGCTGTCCGCGCCGCGCGTCTGGCAGCTCATGCAAAGCGCGGCAGATCGTCATTGCCGCGCAGCCCGAAAGCCAGAGCGTGGTTGACTGGACCCCGGCCTTTGCGGGGGTGACGTGCTTGGCCGTGAATATCGTCATTCCCGCGCAGGCGGGAATCCAGAAAGCACGTAACTGGACCCCCGCCTTCGCGGGGGTGACGTGTTTCGGCGCCTTCGCGGGATGACGACGTCAGGCCTAAACCGGCAGCGCTGCTTCCAGCCGCTGCCCCAGCTTGCGCTCCACCGCCCGCCGATAGGCGAGGTTCGCGAGCGCGACATCCTGACTCGCCATGCCCTGCGTCACGATGAGCACGCGCTGCGCGTCGCTCGTGCGGCCCGGATGCTTGCCGCCGATGACTTCGGCGACCGTCGCATCGACCCAGCCCGGCGCGGTTTCGCCGAAGAGCTCGGTGAGCTCCCTGCGGAGCTGTTCGCGGCTGTCGACCACGAAGAGATCGGCTTTCTCGGCATAGCCGCGGCCCGGTTCCGCGGTATCGAGCGTGGCGACGACGGCACCTGGCGCGATCCACGCGTCTTCGAGTATCTGCTTCGCGCTGTTGGTCGCGGTGAGCACGAGGTCGGCGCCGCGCACGGCGTCCTCGATGCTGTCGGCCGCGCGCGCTTGCAGCCCGTACGTCGAACATGCTTTCGCCGCGAGCGCTCCGCGTGTCTCGGCGCGGCGGGAGGCGATACGCACGTCGCGCAGTTGGAACAGGCGCGAGTAATACTCGAGCGCCGTCGTGGCGAGCCGTCCCGCGCCGACCAGCGCGAGCGTGCCCGCGTCCTTACGCGCGAGCGCGCGCGCCGCCATGACGATCGAGGCCACCGTGCGCTGCGCGTAGGTCCAGGTCTCGTCCACGAACGCAAGCGGCCGCGAGCTTTCGACGTCCACCAGCACGACGAAGCGCGTCGCGTCCTGCGAGGTCTCGTCGGTCGCGTTGTGGGACACGATGCGAAACCCGGCGACCGAGAGCTCGTCGAGGATGCACGCTTTCAGGTGATAATGGTTTTCGAAGCGGTCGCGCATGTTCATGTTGGGCGGCGACGGCCATCGCACGCGGCCGGCGGCGTCCCACGCGACCACGCGCTCGATTTCCTTCAATACGTCGTCCGGCGTCAGCAGCTCCTGGCACTGCCGTGCGCTGATGTAGATCGGTGCATTCGACATGAGCGGTTTTCCTAGTCGGCCCTGATGCCCGCTTTGCGGATCACGCCGCCGTACATCTCGCCTTCGGCTCGAAGCGTCGCGGCGCACTGCTCCGGCGCCTCACCGACGGGCTCGATGCCGGCTTGCTCGAACCGCTGCTGGAGCTCCGGCGCCTTGATGGCGGTCATGAACGCGGCGTGGAGCCGCGACACGATTTCCTTCGACGTGCCCGCCGGCGCGAATACCGCGGAACGCCCGACGACCGGCGGCATTTTCACACCGGCCTCGGCGATCGTCGGCAGATGCGGCGCCGCGGACGAGCGCCTGTTGCTCAGATTGGCGAGGATGCGCATGCGTCCCGCTTTCGCGTGCGGCAACGCCGGGCTCATGTCGCCGAGCATCATGTCGATCTCGCCCGCCACGACGGCAGCCATCGCCGGACCCGTGCCCTTGTAAGGCACGTGCACGAGATCGGCGTCGATGGCGCCGCGGAAGAGCTCGGCGGCGATGTGGGAGGTCGAGCCGTTGCCCGACGTCCCGTACGTGAGCGCGCCTTTCTTCGACCGGGCGATCTTCACGAGCTCGCCGATCGTTTTGGCAGGCACCGTCGGATTGATCGCAACCACGTACGCAGTCTGCGCGAGGCACGAGATCGGCACGAAGTCCTTCTGGACGTTGTAGCCGATCTTCGGATAGAGATGCTGCGCCATGATGAGGTTGCCCGAGGTGCCGAGGCCGATGGTGTAGCCGTCCGGCGCAGACTTCGCGACGACCTCCGCGCCGATCGTCCCGCTCGCGCCGCCGCGGTTCTCGATAACGATCTGCTGTCCGAGGCTCTCGCTCGCTTTCGGCGAGACGAGCCGGGCCACGATGTCCGCCGGTCCGCCGGGTGCGAATCCGATCACCATGCGCACCGGCTTGGCCGGATATGCCTGTGCCAGCGCGTGTTCGACGTTGAGCGAGCTCAGTACGGCGACCGACGTGCAGGCGATGCTCAGCACACGTTTCATGATTTTCCTCCCGGGCTTTTTGAAAGATACGCGTCCCGCGCATCGTAGACGGCTTCGACGATGTCGATGTAGCCGGTGCAGCGGCAGAGATTGCCGGACAGCACTTCGCGGATGCGCTCGCGTGTGGCCCGCGGCTCCTGCGTGAGCAGCGCGTGCGCCGTCGTCAGGAAGCCCGGCGTGCAGAAGCCGCATTGCAGTGCGTGATGGCGGCGGAAGCTCGCCTGCAGCGGCGAGAGCCCTGCGGGCGGCGTGAGTCCCTCTATCGTTGTCACGCGCGCGCCGTCGGCCTGGACGGCGAGCATGAGGCACGAGCGAACCGCCGCGCCGTCCACGATCACCGTACAGGCGCCGCAGACGCCGTGCTCGCAGCCGACGTGCGTCCCGGTGCGTCCGAGTCCATGGCGGATGCAGTCCGCGAGCGTCGTGCGCGGCGGCACGTCGATCTCGACGCGCTCTCCGTTCAGCTCGAGCACGACGTTCATGCGTTTGCCCGTGCGGCGGCGTCGCTCAGCGCGCGCTCGCACAGCGTCGCGACGAGCGAGCGCCGATAGTCGGCGCTCGCATGAATATCCCCGGCGACCTCGGCTTCGGCCGCCGCCTCCGCTGCGACGCGCCGCACTGCCGCGCCGTCGACCTCCGTTCCATTCAGTGCCTGCTCTGCGTTGGGCAGCCGAACGGCGCGGCCCGCTCCGCCGAACATGCCGACGTGCGCGTTACGCGCGATGCCGGCGTCGTCCGCGTCGTAGAAGACCGCCAGCCCCGCGAGCGCGAAGTCGCCGGCGCGCGAAGAGAGCTCCCGGAAGCCCCAGCGGCGCGTGCGCGGCCATGCCGGCAAGCGCACCTCGAGGATGATCTCGTCCTCCGTGAGCGCGGTGGTGAGCGGCCCGAGCAGAAAATCGTCGGCGGCGATCACGCGCTCGCCGGCGCTGCCGAGCACCCGGATCGCCGCCTCGCAGGTCACCACGATGCAGGGAAGCTCCGAGGCGGGATCCGCATGCGCGAGACTGCCGCCGACGGTGCCGCGGTTGCGGATCTGGTAATGCGCGATATGCCGGACCGCTTCGGTAAGAAGCGGGTGAGCGATGCGCAGCGCCGCGTTCGCTTCGATGTCGCACCAGCGCGTGCGCGCGCCCAGTGCGATGCCGGACGCATCGACCGCGATCTGTTGCAGGTCCGGCACATTGCGCAGGTCGACGAGGAGCTCGGGCTGCACGAGCCGGAACGCCATCATCGGCAGCAGGCTTTGACCGCCGGCGATGATTCGCGCCGCGCCTCGATGCGCGGCGAGCAGCTCCACCACGTCGCGCGCCGAGCGCGGCGCAGCGTATTCGAAAGCGGGAAGCTTCACGTGCGGAGGCTGCTGCGTGTCATGATTCGGGAGGCCTGCGAAGTGTAGCCGAAGCATTCGACGGCTCGCCATGCGCGCACCGTCCCGCCACGCGAGGTTGACGCAGTGGTGCACGGCTGATCACAATACGTGATCACAAAACCGGCCTTACGCGCGCAACGCGCGTCCCGGTTCCCCGGAGCCGCACTTGAGCCGCATCGCATCCCTCAGCACCGTCCTCGTCCAGCTTCCCACGCGCCGCGAGCACAAATGGACCGGGCTCACCGAGCCCATCGGCCGCTACATTCTCGTCAAAATGACCGACGACGACGGGCGTATCGGCTGGGGTGAAGCGGCGGCGCTGAAAGACTGGGGCGGTGAGTTCGGCCGCTACTTCGGCGAATCGGCCGGCATCGTCGATTTCGTGGTCGGACGCTATCTGGGCGAAGCCGTGAAGGGCGTCGATCCCGCGAACATCGTCGAACTGCACGCGCGCATGGATGCCGTGATCAAGGGCTACCCGTACGCCAAATCGGCGGTCGAGTTCGCGGCGTACGATCTCGCCGGTAAGCGCCTCGGCCTGCCGGTGCACATGCTGCTCGGCGGCCGCGCGCGCGAGCGCGTGCCGGTCACGCATTCGATCGGGCTCATCTCCGTCGCCGAAGCCGAACAGGAAGCCGCGCGCGTCGCGCAGGAAGGCATCAGGACGATCAAGATCAAGGTCGGGGTCGATGCGAAGCGCGACATCGACGTGGTGCGCGCCGTCAGGAACGCCGCGGGGCCGGACCTCGACATCTGCGTCGACGCGAACGAAGGCTATCGCACGCCCGGCGAGGCCGTGGTCGTGCTGCGTGAGATGGAGAAGTACCGGCTGAAGTACGCCGAGCAGCCGTGCATGGGCATCGAGCGCATCGCCGAAGTCGCCCGCGCGATCGATACGCCCGTGATGGCCGACGAGTCGGCGTGGAACGCACACGACGCCATTCAGATCGCCGAGCAGCACGCGATCGACATCGTCTCGATCTACACGACCAAACCCGGCGGTCTCTACAAGGCCATGCAGGTGGCGGCGGTGTGCAGCGCGGCCGGCATCGTGTGCAACGTGAACGGCTCGATCGAGACCGGCGTGGGCAATCTTGCGAACGTGCAGCTCGCCGCCGCCGCGCCGGCCGTCACGCTCTCGTGCGTGATTCCCGTCTCCACACCGGCCGAGCACCAGCGCGGTCAGATCGGCGGCATCTATTACAAGGACGATCTCATCGGCGAGCCGATGAAGCTCGTGGACGGCGCGATCGAAGTGCCCGCCGGCCCGGGTATGGGCATCGAGATCGACCAATCCAAGATCGAAAAGTACCGGGTCCGCTCATGAGAAAAGACATAGTCGAACGGCAGGTGAAGGCTATGCGCGAAGCCGGCATGGACGCGATGATCTCGTGCTCGCCGGAAAATTTCGCCTACCTCACCGGCTTCGTGGTGCCCTCGCAGCCGCTGATCCGCCACCGGCACGCGACGGTCATCGTGACCGCCGACGGCAAGACCGCGATTTTCGGCGTGGACATGGAAGCGACGACGATCCGCCGCCGCGAGCCCGATACGCCCGCGCGCATCTGGGGGGAATTCACCGACGATGCGATGCAGGTGCTCGCGGGCCAGCTCCAGGAGCTGGGCCTCGGCACCGCGCGTATCGGGATCGAAATGGATTACCTGCCGGCGGGAGATTTCGAAAGGTTGCGCGCAGCGTTGCCGAGAGCGCGCTTCGCCGGCTGCGAGCCGATCCTCGCGCGGCTGCGTCAGATCAAGACGGCCGACGAGATCGCCCTGCTGCGCAGGCTTTCGCGCATCGCGGACCAGTCGATCACGGACGCGCTGCGCGCGGTGAAGACGGGCGACACCGAGATGGACATCGCCGCGCACCTGACGCGCAACGTCTATACGCTCGGCGCCGAACATTTCAAGCTCATGATCGTCGCGACCGGCGAGCGCAGCCAGCTTCCGAACGTGGGCCCCAGCGAGCGGCGGCTCCAGCCGGCGGACGTCTGCCGCGTCGAAATCTTCTCCGTGATCTCGGGCTATCAGGCGGGTGTGTGCCGTACCGCGGTCGTTCAGCACGCGCCCGAGCACGCGGAAGCGATCTGGCGCAACCTCGTCGAGTGCAAGTACCTGATCATGGATATGATCAAGCCGGGGGCGAGCTGCCGCGCGATCTACGATGCGTTCATCCGCAAGCTCTCAGAATTGAAGCTCCCGCCGATCTCGTTCGTGGGGCATGGCATCGGGCTGCATCTGCACGAAGATCCGTACATCGGCACGACACCGATTCTCGGCAAGACCGGCGATGCGAAGCTCGAAGCGGGCATGGTGCTCGGCGTCGAGCCGCTCTGCTACCAGACTGGCTACGGCTACGGCATGCAGAACAAAGACATGATGCTGGTGACCGAGACCGGCTGCGAGCTCCTGTCCGACTACCTGAATACCGATAAGCTGCTCGTGGTCGAGTAAAAAAGGTCGCGTTGCGATGCGCACACTGATCGAAAACCTCGAGTTCATTCTCACCGCTGATTCGCGCGACAGTGTGCTGCGCGACGCCTGCGTCGTCGTCGACGACGATCGCATCGTCGATGTCGGGCCGGCCTCAGTGATTAGGGACAAACATCCGCGAAGCGCCTTCGGCCAGGTGATCGACGGCAGCCGCTACGGCATGACGCCCGGTTTCATCGATTCGCACGTGCATCTTTCCGAGACGCTGTCGCGCGCGGTGTTCCCCGACAACCTCGCCACGCGCGCATGGGTGTTTCACTGGGCGAAGCCGTTCTACGCGAACGTCGACGGCCGCGACGAGGTCGTCGGCGCCACGCTCGGCATGGCCGAGATGCTCCGCTGCGGCACCACCTGCTTCCTGGACATGGGCGCGCAGAACGACGTGGGCGGTGTCGTGAAGGCGATCGGCGACGTTGGCATGCGCGGCATCACCGGGCGGCACGCGTGCGACGTGCGCCCCGAGAAAATCCCCGAAGGCTGGACGGAGGAAATGATGGAGCATCATTTCTTCCCGAGCTGCGATGTCGCGCTCGACGTGCTCGAAGACACCGTGAAGAAGTACCACAACTCGGCAGGCGGCCGGGTGCGCTGCTGGGTGAACATCGAGGGCAAGGAGCCGTGCAGCCTCGAGCTGCACGTGGGCTCGCGCGCGCTCGCAGAGAAGCTCGGTGTCGGCACGACCTATCACCTTGCGACCAGCATCGAGGAAGCACGGGTCTCCGAGAAAAAACACGGCGTGTGGCCGATCACGCGCATCGCGAACGCCGGCGGCCTCGGCGACAACCTCGTCATCGCTCACGGCGTGGCCGTGAAGGACGAGGAGATCGCTCGCATGGCGCAGGCGGGGACCGGCGTCGCGTTCTGCCCCGCGACGTCGGTGAAGCTCGCCAAAGGCGCGACGAAAATCGGCAAGTACCCGGAGATGATCGACGGCGGCATGAAGCTCGGCCTCGGCACCGACGGCGTCTCCGCGGCGGGCAACCTGAATCTGATGCGCCAGATGTATCTGATGGGCGGCATGTTCAAGGACGCCCGCATGGATGCGACGCTCGTCGGTGCGAAAAAGGCGTTTCGCCTGGCGACGATCGAGGGTGCGCAACTGCTCGGCTGGGACGACGAGATCGGCTCGATCGAGGCCGGCAAGAAGGCCGACTTCGTGCTGTTCGATCTCGACCATTTCGAGTGGGCGCCGTACGGCGATCCGCTGCAGGCGCTCGTGTACTCGGTGACCTCCGCGTCGATCGCGCAGACCTGGGTGGACGGGAAGGCGCTCTATCGCGACGGCAAGGTCGTCACCGTGGACGAGATCGCGCTGCGGCGCGAGGCGCGCGAGCGGGCGCGCGAGATCGTGAAGCGCGCAGGGCTCTCGTACGAGCACACGCCGACGGTCACGACCACTTACGACTAGATCGTCAGACCGGCGCAGGCCGGTACCCAGGGCGCACTGGACCCCGGCCTTCGCCGGGGCGACGAGCAAAGCGATGCTTAACTGACTTGCACCGACTCCCCGAAAATCTCCCGCAGCGAATTAACCGCCGCCGCGCGCGTGAAATCGCGCGTGATGAAGGTGAGCCGCGTCGCGCGATCGGCATCGGGCCAGTCATCGAGCTCCCCGGGCGGATAAGCCATGTGCTGCACGCACTGGAGTACGACCGGCCGCGATCTGCCGGCAACGTTCACCAGCCCCTTCAGCCGCAGGATGCTCTCGCCGCGGGCGGCGAGCAGCAGCTCGAGCCACTCGCTGAACGGCGCCCAATCGACGGGTGCGTCGATGCGCACGACGAACGAGCCGATGCGGCTGTCGTGCGGCCCCTGCAAAAAACGGGGAGGCAGACCATGTTGGCGTTCCGAAAAGGGTCTCCGTCCCCGTTTTTCAAAGAGCACGTCGGGCGCGGGGAACGTCGCAGGCGCCGATTCGACGATGCGCGCTTCGGCGTTGAGCCTCGCGATGCGGGCGCGCAGCGCCTCGATGTCCTCGGGCGCGGCGAGATCGCTTTTCGTGAGCACCAGGCAGTCCGCGAGCGCCGCCTGCTTGACCGCTTCGGCATGCTCGTCGAGCTCGCGCGCGCCGAGCTTGCAATCGACCGTCGCCGTCAGTCCGGCCAGGCTGAAGCGCTCCACGAGCGTGCGGCTGCCAATCAGGGTCTGCACGATCGGCGCGGGATCGGCGAGACCGGTTGTCTCGACCACGACACGGCTAAAGGGCGGAATGACGCCGGCAGCGCGTTTCGCGTGCAGATCCTCGAGCGTCGCCGCGAGATCGTCGCGCACCGAGCAGCAGACGCAGCCCGACGCGAGCAGCACGACCTCGTCGGTGACTTCGCGCACGAGCACGTGATCGAGCCCGACTTCGCCGAGCTCGTTCACGACTACTGCGGTATCGCCCATGCCGGGATGCTGCAGCAACGCCCGCAGCAGCGTCGTCTTGCCGCTGCCCAGAAAACCGGTCAATACCGTGACCGGCAGCCGAGGTTCGTTAGCACTCAAGTGGTGGCGATGCGTTTTCGTGGAGATCCGGTTTCAGTGAAGGCTAACCTGCTTGCAGGTTACGCCGGAACTAAAACCGGTCAGCACATGGATCGGCGTTCGTGCGTCAGACATTCAGGCCGTGCGCAGCGGCGCCAGCGGACCCGACACCCCGCGGAAAAAGGACGAGCGCAGCAGGTACGACGCGGTCTTGCGGATATCGCGCTCGACGGCGCGCCGTGCAGCGCCCGCGTCGTTCCTGCGCAGCGCCTGTACGACGTCGCTGTGGGCGCTCGCGTCCCACGGCACGTCCGGCGAGATGAGCGAGAGGTACATGATCGGGCCCGCCTGCAGCCACAGCGGCTCGATCAGCGGCATCAGCATTTCCGATCGCGCCGCCTCGTACAGCGTGAAGTGGAACTGCTGGTTCTTCGTAAGGCAGGTGAGAACGTCGCGGGAGCGGATCGCGCGTGCGAGCTCCGCATCGACGCGCTCGAGGCGCTTCAGGAGCTGCGGCGTCACGTTGCGCGCGGCCATTTCGGCCGCCATGCCTTCGAGCGATTCGCGCACGCGCGAGAGCTCCTCGAATCGGGTCGCGGTCATCCGCGGCACGCACACAGTGCGGTTCGGCAGCATCTCGAGCACGTTCGCCGCGACGAGCTGGTTTATCGCCTCGCGCACGGGCATCGCGCTGGTGCCGAAGCTTTCCGCGAGCTTGCGCAGCGAGATCGTCTGACCCGGCACGAATGCGCCGATCATGAGCGCCCGCTGCAACTGCGCGAGCACGCGGTCCTGCATCTCGCCGCTGCGGCGCGGCGCTGCGCGCTTCGCCGGTTTACCTGCGCGTTTCTTCATGTCGGTCACTCGAAAGCCTAGCACATGCGCGTAACCGTTCTCGGCGCCGGCGCCGGCGGAACCGCCGCGGTCGTCGAGCTCGTGCAGGCCGGATACGAGGTCGCGCTGTGGAACCGCTCGCCGGCGACGCTCGAGCCGTTACAGCGCGCGGCCGGCATCGAGTACGAAGGCGTGCTCGGCGAAGGCTTCGTGCGCCCGCGGCTGATCACCAGCGATCTCGCGGAGAGCCTCGCGGGCGCAGAGGCGGCGGTGTGCGTGCTGCCGACGCTGCTGCACGGCACGCTCGCGCGCGCGCTGGCGCAGGCGGGCATCGGCAAGAGCATCCCCGTCGTGCTCAATCCGGGACACACCGGCGGCGCGCTCGAATTCAAGACGGCATTCAGACAAGTGCGTGCCGACTGTCCGCCCGTAGCGGACTTTTCGACGCTCACCTATGTCGCCCGCAAGTACGCGCCTCAGCGCGTGACGATCACGGGCCATGCGCGGCAACTGCGCGCTGCGGCGCTGCCCGGCGACCAGCGCGCGCTCGAGATCGCGTGCCGGCTCTTTCCGGCCGCGAAGCCGCAGCGCGACGTGCTCGCGGCGAATCTCGCGAATCTCAATATGGTGCTGCACCCGCCCGGCGCCGTGCTGGGCGCTGCGTGGGTGGAAGCGAAACGCGGTGATTTCACGTTCTACGTCGAAGGCATGACGCCCGGCGTGACGCGCGTCATGAAAGCGCTCGACGACGAACGGCGCGCCGTGGCGGCCGCGTTCGGCCACACCCTGCCGAATCTCGTCGAGGAGATGCAGTTGATCGGGACCGTGGAGGCGCACGTGCGCGATACGCAGGACTTCGCTGTCGCGATCTCCGGCGGCAAGGCGAACAGCCGCATCAAGGCGCCGGATTCGCTCGCGCACCGTTACTATCGCGAGGATTTCGGCCACGGCCTGCTGCCGTTCATCGCGCTCGCGAACATCGCGCGCGTGCCGGTGCCGGTCGCGCAGTCGCTCTTCAGCCTCGGCGAGAAGCTGATCGGCACCGATTTTTCCAAAACCGGGCGCACCGCCGAAGCGATGGGCATCGCCGGGCTCGACCGCGATGGCCTTCTCGAGAAAGTGAGAGCGGATTGATGGACTGGAAGAAGC
>DASPNJ010000002.1:0-10645 GCA_035626595.1 Burkholderiales bacterium | reverse complement strand
GCGCGCTGACGATGTGCTTGTTCAGGAGCCCTACGACCGGGCTCGGCGTGCCAGCGGGTGCCAGGATGCCGATCCAGCTCGCAAATTCGTAGTTCGGCACGCCGCTCTCGGCAACAGTAGGCACCTGTGGCAGAAGAGCTGATCGCTTCGTCGAGGTCACGGCTATGGCGCGAATCCGCCCGGCGTTCATCTGTGGCACCACCGCGGCGACGGACGGGATGCTGAGATCGGCTTCGCCGGAGACGATCGCCATCAATGCCGGGCCGCCGCCCCGATACGCGAGATGCGTCATCTGCATGCCGGTGAGGTTCATCAGGAGCTCTGCGGCGATGTGCAGGTTCGTTCCATTGCCCCCTGACGAATAGTTGATCGCACCCGGCTTTGATTTCGCCAGTGCGACGAGATCTTTGATCGACTTCACGGGCACTGACGGATGTACCGAAATGACGTAGGCGGAGGAAACAAGCAGCGCGATCGGCTGGAAATCCTTCTCGACCTCATAGCCCAGCTTGGAAAAAAGGCTCGGATTCACGACAAAGGGCAGCGTACAGCCGAGCAAGGTATAGCCGTCACCGCGAGACCGGGCGACCAGCTCCGTGCCGATGTTGTTCGACGCGCCCGGACGGTTCTCTATCACCAGCGGTTGACCGAGCCCTTCGTTGACCTTTTGCCCGAGGGGCCGGATGACCGTGTCGAGGAGCCCGCCGGGCGATGTCGGAACCACAATGCGGATAGGGCGGGTCGGGAACGACTGTGCGTCAGCCACAGGTACTGAGGCCACAGTGACTCCGATTGTCATCAGCAAGCAGAGAAGCCGGTAGATCATGTTTTTTTCCTCCTCGAAGTAGCATATAGGGAAACTCAGCCTGATAAATAAAGAATCCGATGCCTTTCCTCGACCGAACCCGTGAGCCGCGCCTGCACTACGAGCTGGATGATTACACCGATCCGTGGAAGAGCGCACCTTGCATACTGCTGCAACATGGCTATGCACGCTCGTCGAAGTTCTGGCGTGCCATGGTGCCTTACCTCAGTCGCTTCTATCGCGTCATCCGGCCCGATACCAGAGGCCTCGGTCTATCTTCGAAAGACTTCGACCTGAAGAGCGGCGTCTCCATAGACGCGTATCTGCGCGACTTCAACGATCTGCTCGATCATCTGGAGGTTCAGTCGGTCCATCTTTGCGGCGAGTCCTCGGGCGGCACGCTCACGATGGCGTTCGCAGCCGAATGCCCGGAGCGCGTTCGCACGCTGACGCTGATCTCCGCGCCCGTCTATATGACGGAGGAAGACAAGCAGAGCTCCCTTGGCGGTTACCCGAATCGCATCGAGGCCCTCAAGGCGCTCGGCGCGCGCGGGTGGCTCGAGGCATCCAACGCCGGACGGCGCTTTCCGCCGGATGCCGATCCGAAGATGCTCGAGTGGACGCTCGACGAGATGGGCGCTTCGGATCTCCCGCTCCTGATCGAAATGTATCGGATGATCTCAAACGCGAACGCAACGCCCTATCTGTCGCGGATCAAGGCGCCGGTCCTTGGCCTGTACCCGGAAGGCGGCGTTATCACCAAGGACGAGCACCTCGAAGTCCTTCGCAGCGAGGTGAAGGACGTGCGTATCGTGAGAGTGCCTTCCAGATATCACAGCATCCAGATGGTTTCCCCGGCCACGTGTGCGCTCGAGCTTCTGCACTTCGCTGCGCAGCACGATGGGATCGCATGCAGGGAGCCATAACGTGATTCGAGCCACGCTCATCATCGCGCACCTCGCCTTCGGCGCCGCCGTCGCCCATGCTGCCGTGCCGCCCGAATTCCCGAACCGTCCGGTGCGCTATGTCGTGGGCGGCTCCGTCGGCGGCGCCGCGGACAGCCTTGCGCGCGCCATCGCACAGAAGCTCAGCGAACAGTGGTCGCAACCGGTCGTCATCGACAACCGTGCAGGCGGCGGCGGAATCGTTGCGAGCGATATCGTCGCGAAGAGCCCGCCGGACGGTCATACGCTGCTCATGGCGTTCACGTCTCATGCCACGAACCCGAGCCTCTATCCGAAGCTCTCGTACGACACGCTAAAGGATTTCGCGCCGGTCACGCTGGTGGCCACCGGTGCGAACGTGCTCGTGGTGCATCCGAGCGTGCGCGCGAAGAACGTGTCCGAGCTCGTCGCGCTCGCGAAGACCAAGCAGCTCTCCTTCGCATCCACGGGAAGCGGCGCTTCCACGCATCTCGCCGGCGTCCTGTTCGGTTACGTGGCCGGGGTGAAGCTCCTGCACGTCCCGTACAAGGGCGCGGGGCCCGCGCTGGCGGGCATCGTGAGCGGCGAGACGGACATGTCATTTCCGACGATGGTGTCGATCCTGCCGCAGGTGAAGAGCGGCAAGGTGCGGGCGCTGGGCGTCACCGGCGCCCGCCGGTCCGCGGCGGCGCCTGAGCTGCCGACCATCGCCGAAGCCGGAGTGCCCGGATACGAAGCGAATGCGTGGTACGCGACCTACGTCGCCGCGGGCACGCCGCCGCCGCTGATCGCACGGCTGAACAGCGCGATCGTGGGCATCCTGAACACCCCGGACGTGAAGCAGCGGCTCGCGGCGCTGGGCGTCGAACCCTCGACCACGACGCCGGAGGAGCTCGGCCGTTACACGCGTTCGGAGCTGCAGCGCTGGAACAAGGTGATCCGTGAAACCGGAGCAAAGGCCGACTGAATGAACGACGCGTCACAGCAGTACGACATCGACGTCGAGGACGTCGAATACCTGAGGCACGGCGGCAAGCCGCTGCTCGCACGCGTCTACAGACCGCGCGGCAAGGGCCCGTTCCCGCTGATCGTCGACGTGCACGGCGGCGCGTGGTGCCGCAAGGACCGCACCACCGACGTCGCGACGGACGAAGCGCTCGCGAGGAGCGGCGTCGTGGCGGTGGCGCTCGATTTCCGCATGCCGCCGGAAGCGAAGTATCCAGCGTCGGTGATGGACATCAACTACGGTGTCCGCTGGTGCAAGGCGAACGCGGAGAAGCTCGGCAGTCGGAGCGACAGAGTCGGTCTGTTGGGTGTCTCGAGCGGCGGTCACCAGTCGCTGCTCGTCGCCATGCGCCCGCACGACAAGCGTTACTCATCCATTCCGCTCGACTCCGGAAGCCAGTTCGACGCGAGCGTGCCGTGCCTTGTCTTGTGCTGGCCGGTTTTCGATCCGCTCCGGCGCTACGCGCACGCGCAGCAGCTCAAACGCGATGGCAACAAATTCGGCGCCCAGTGGGTGGATGCGCACAACGCGTTCTGGGCGGGCGAAGCGGAAATGGCGGAAGGCAATCCCAAGCTCGCGCTCGATCGCGGCGAACGCGTGAGCCTGCCGCCCATCCTGTATCTACAGGGCACCGCCGACATCGCGCACCCCGTGGACAGCCGCGAACAGTTCATCGCGAGCTACCGGAAGGCGGGCGGGCGAATCGAGCTTCACCTCTTCGACGGCGTGGGCGAAGCGTTCATCACCAGCGACCCCTCATTGCCGCAATCGGTCAGCGCGCTCGCGAAGATCGTGGAGTTCGTTCATCGGGAGCTGTGATCGGGTCGGACCGCGGTATGCGATTGAAATTGCTGAGAGTCACACCGAAATCGCCCCGGATCTGACGCTTAGACGCATATTTTTTGGCACAGAAAGCCGCAACTCCGATGAGAACAATCAGTCCGCAAGACCTGCGGCTCATGCTCGATGACGGCAACGAGTTGTCGATTCTCGACGTCCGCGAAGAAGGGGTGTTCTCATGCGATGGCCATCTCCTGCTCGCGTCGAACGTGGCATCGAGCCATCTCGAGATGCGCGTCGCCGCGCTGCTGCCACAAAAGAGCGTGCGCATCGTCGTCTGCGACGGCGGTAACGACGGGCTCGCAGAGACCTCAGCGAAGCGCCTTCACGACATGGGCTATAGCAACGTGCACGTTCTCGATGGCGGCACCCGCGCCTGGCGCGAAGCGGGATTTCGCCTGTACACCGGCGTTTACGTGCCGAGCAAGGCCTTCGGCGAGTACATCCTTCACGAGGACCGCCCGCCCGAAGTCACTGCCGAAGAGCTGCATGGGTGGCAGCGCGAAGGCCGCGATCTCGTCGTGCTCGACAGCCGACCGCTCGATGAATTCCGCCGCAACAGCATTCCCGGAGCCATCGATTGTCCAAGCGCAGAGCTCGTCTACCGCGCGCACGACCTCGTGCGGTCGAACGATACGGTTGTCGTCGTCAACTGTGGCGGACGCACGCGCAGCATCATCGGCGCCCAGGCACTGATCAACGCACGCTTTCCGCATCCGGTGTATGCGCTCAAGGACGGCACGCAGGGGTGGCATCTCGCGGGTTACAGCCTCGACCGCGGCCGCACTGACGAAGCGCCGCTGCCGACGGAAGCCGGCCGTCGCAAATCACGCGAAGCCGCCGCACAAGTCGCGCAGCGCTTCGGCGTGCGATCGCTCTCGGTCGCCGATCTGGCGAAACTGCAAAGTGATACGTCGCGCACCGTCTATCTACTCGACGTGCGCAGTCCCGCCGAATTTCTCGAAGGACATCTGCCGGGCTCGCGCTCCGCCCCCGGCGGTCAGCTGATACAGGCGACGGACACGTTCCTCGCCGTGCGCCATGCTGCGGTCGTGCTGATCGACGACAACGGTGCGCGCGCGACGACAACCGCCGCCTGGCTCGCGCAAATGGGCTGGCGTGACGTTTTCGTCCTCGAGAACGCGTTCCAAGGTGCAGCCCTCGAGCGCGGGCCGGAGCGTGAGATCGTCTTGAATGCGGACAAGCTCGACGTGCCGGTCGTGTCGGTTCAGGCGTTACGGGATCTGCTCGACGCGGGCGATGCGCAAGTTGCTGATCTGGCCCCGAGCCTGCGCTATGCCGAGGCCCACATCCCCGGTGCGTGGCACGTGGTGCGCTCGCGCCTGCGCGGAAACCTGCGAAAGATCCCTGACGCGAAGCGTCTCGTCTTCACGTCGAGCAACGGCGACATACTCGCGCGCTTTGCAGCCACCGATGCGATGGCGCTGTCCGCAGCACCGATTGCCGTCCTCGAAGGCGGTACCGCTGCGTGGGCAGCGGCGGGCTTGCCCTTCGAGAAAGGGCTGGAGCGCGCTACCGGCCCGACCGACGACATGATGTGGAAAGCGCTCGACCGGCCGCCGGCAGAGCGCGAGGCCGCGATTCGCGAGTACCTCACCTGGGAGGTCGACCTCGTCGACGCGACATATACCGATCCCGATTTCGGTTTTCGACGTTTCGGCTGACCGGCGGTCACGACCGGCTGATCGCAACTCCCACCGCGGCATTCCATAGAACCGTCTCCATCGCGGGAGCGGACACTGCGGCAGTCAATTAACGGTGATCCCGCTTTTCTGGATTACTGTCTCCCATTTCCTGATCTCCTTGTTGATCCATTCGGAGAACTGGCTGGGCTCGTTAGCAACGACCATCGCTCCCTCAGTTTCCAGCTGCTTCCGCATATGGTTCCGCAGAACCTGGCCAGAATCGGTCGCGATCTTCGCAACTATCGCCCGGTTCGTGCCAGCTGGCGCGAAAAGGCCATACCAGGAATTTGCTTCGTAGCCTGGAACGCCGGACTCCTGCAGCGTCGGGATGTCCATCGCAGCTGGCGCTCTACGTGCGCTCGTGACCGCTAGAGCGCGCAGCTTGCCCCCTCGCGCATGCGGAAGTGCGGTGAGCAGGGAGCCGAACATCAGCTGCACATTGCCAGCAAGCAAGTCGGTGAGCGCAGGTGTGGCGCCTTTGAAGGGCACATGCAGCAGCGGCACGTTTGTGCTCAACCGAAAGAGCTCGGTCGCGAGGTGCGGACCTCCGCCAGCTCCGGTGGATGCGTAAGTCAGTCCACCTTGCGTGCTCCGCGCAAGCGCAATGAGCTCCTTAACAGTGGTAGCAGGCACGTTCGCGTTCACGAGTAGAAGCAACGGCGTGGTCGCAAAGAGTGTGACTGGCGCAAGATCAGCCTGGGTGTTGTAGGGAAGCGACTTATAGAGGCTGGGGTTTGTGGTGTGGCTGGTGCCAGTCACCAGCAGCGTGTGTCCGTCCGCGGGTGCCTTGGCCACGATGCTCGTGCCAATAATCCCAGACGCGCCCGGACGATTGTCGACGATGATCTGCTGACCCCACCGTTCCGTGAGCCGCTGCGCGACGGCCCTCGCTATAACGTCAGCGTTGCCGCCTGCCGCATAAGCGACGACGAGCCTAACAGGGCGATCGGGATACGCGTAGCACGACATCCCAAAGCACGCCAAGAATGCGACGAGCACCAACCGAAAGATGCCACGACAGTTAGCAGCCACGGCTGGTTTACGCCGCGCGCTTCGTCTCGAGCCACCACTTCTCGGACGCCACACCCTTTCCGCGTTCGGCAGACTTGATGTACGGATGATCGCCGAGAGGCCCAAAACCGAATATCGGCCACGTTCCGAGACGCGTGTGCTCCAGGATCTGGATTTCCTCGAGTCGGACATTGGCTACGTTAACCTCCGGGCCAAACAGCCGTACTAACCAGAATTGCTGAGCCCGGCGCTGCAGGTAAGGCATCTGGCCGGATACTTCGAACATGATCTTGTCCTGCCCGATCCGACGCGCGAGCTCGACGACCTGCGCAGTGCCCGTTTTCTCTCGCGCAAGGATTTCGTCAGCGGTATTGCCGACGACCTGACGATATACATGGCCTTCGAAGTAGACCTTCGACGCACCCGCATTCAAGTACGCCTGCATCTCTGCAACGGTAGCATCGAGATCCAGCTCTCTCTCGGATTTCCGGGTAGTGTCTCCTTCCACAAATTTGCGACCCACCTCGCCGATAACTTCAAAACCAAGCTGTTTGGCCGCGCTCAGCATCTCCTTCTCACGCGCCCAGTCGGATGCCTCTGATGCGGTCGCAGAAAACTCGACTTGATCGAAGCCCAGCTCGTGGAGGCGTTCGAGAGTTTGAACGCCCTTGTTCTGTGCATTGCCAAGCTCCAGAATGATCCCACCCGGCTGTACTCGCACACCATGCTTCTTGTACGCGTCGACCTTTCGCCTAAGCTGTTGCACTGGAACCGTAAGATGAAGCTCCGTGAGCTTGGCTACGTCGAGAAGATGTCCGTACATCGCGAGGATGTCTTCCACGAACCCGGTCGCGTAACCGATGTCGATGACCATCGTGAGGCCGCGCGATCGGGGCTTGGCTTGTCGCGGATGAAGATCCAGGCCGAGATAGTCTTGGAACGATTGAGCCATGAGAGATAACCCGTGATATTTGAATGGTTGACGCCGTACTTTAGAGCGCTAACGAGACCGGAAAAAGCGGGTGAGTGGCACGCATGGTCGGACAGAATGTCCGGAATCGCGGCGCATCAATGAATCGACTCAACGGAATCGCCGAGTTCGTAGCTACTGTCGAGCACAAGAGCTTCTCAGCGGCAGCTCATCAAATCGGCATGACATCTTCCGGCGTCAGCAAAGCCGTGACACGGCTCGAGCGACGATTAGGTATTCGGCTCCTTACGCGTTCGACGCGCCGCCTGAGTCTTACGGCCAGCGGTGCAGCGTTCTATCAGAAGTGTCGGCACCTGCTGCTTGAGCTGCAGGATGCAGAAGGGACCGTCGCAGAGTTACGCCGCCCTCCGATTGGTCGCATTCACGTCGAGTTACCACCCGCGCTTGGACGGTTGTACGTGATGCCGCGGCTTCCCGAGTTCACGACGGCGTACCCGGACACACAGCTGCGTGTGGTTTTTCGTGAACAGCATGTTGACTCATTCGATGAAGGGCTTGACGTAGCCGTTCGCATAGGCGGTCACCCCTCGACCAGTTCGGTGGCTTTGCAGGTCGATGCCGCTCGTTACGTTACCTGCGCTGCGCCTGCGTATCTGCGCCGACACGGAGTGCCGTTGCGGCCAGAGGCGCTGGTTGAGCACAACTGCCTAATGTATGTCTCGGGACAAACAGGCCAGGTAAGAGACTGGCACTTCACGCACCGCCTGCGCCCATTCACTATCGCGGTGAACGGAAACCTGGCGCTGAGCAACACAGATGGCCTTATTCATGCAGCAGTGCAAGCCGCAGGTGTCGTACAGGTCCTCGACTTCGTCGCCGCTCGCGCGGTGCAACAGGGTTTGCTCAAACCGATCTTGACGGAGTTTTCTGGTCAGCAGCAGCCGATATTCATTATCTATCCCTCGAGCCGGCGGGATGTGCCGAAGGTAAGGGCATTCGTTTCGTTCCTTACCGGCCTATTTCCACTTAGCCCCGCGTCGCGAGCGGCACGCCCTAGAACAAAGGTCACTACTCATCGAAGCCGCTCGTGATCGGCACTATGAGGCCGTCGCGGCGCGAGAGTACTCCGGAGCGATCGTTACACACGTGGCGACTGCATCCGATCGCAGGCACTGGTCAACGCACGCTTTCCGCATCCGGTGTATGCGCTCAAGGGCGGGACGCAGGGATGGCATCTCGCGGGTTATGGCCTCGACCGGGGCCGCACTGACGAAGCGCCGCTGCCGACGGAAGCGGGCCGCCGTACATCGCGCGAAGCCGCCGCACAGGTCGCGCACGGCTTCGGCGTGCGATCGCTCGCGGTCGCCGATCTCGCGAAACTGCAAGGCGACACGTCGCGCACGGTCTATCTGCTCGACGTGCGCAGTCCTGCCGAATTTGTCGAAGGACACCTGCCGGGCTCGCGCTCCGCTCCCGGCGGTCAGTTGATACAGGCGACCGACACGTTCCTCGCCGTGCGACATGCCGCGGTCGTGCTGATCGACGACAACGGTGCGCGCGCCACGACGACCGCCGCCTGGCTCGCGCAAATGGGCTGGCGCGACGTTTTCGTCCTCGAGAACGCGTTCGAAGGTGCAGCCCTGGACCGTGGGCCGGAACGTGAGATCGTCTTGAATGCGGACAAGCTCGCCGTGCCGGTCGTGTCCGTGCAGGCGTTACGCGACTTGCTCGACGCGGCGATGCGCAAGTTGCTGATCTGGCCCCGAGCCTGCGCTATGCCGAAGCTCACATCCCCGGTGCGTGGCACGTGGTGCGCTCGCGCCTGCGCGAAAACCTCCAAAAGATCCCTGGCGCGAAGCGTCTCGTCTTCACGTCGAGCAACGGCGACACGCTCGCGCGCTTCGCGGCCGCCGATGCAATGGCGCTGTCCGCAACACCGATTGCCGTGCTCGAAGGCGGCACCGCTGCGTGGGCAGCGGCGGGCTTGCCGTTCGAGAAAGGACTGGAGCGCGCGACCGGCCCCACCGACGACATGATGTGGAAAGCGCTCGACCGCCCGCCGGCAGAGCGCGAGGCCGCGATTCGCGACTACCTCACCTGGGAGGTCGACCTCGTCGACGCGACATATTCGGATCCCGATTTCGGGTTCCGACGCTTCGATTGAGTTGCGGTCACCACCGGCTGATCGGCAACGCGCACCGCGGCAGTCCGTAGAGCATCGTTCTCAGCTTCGACAGTGTGGCTTTCAAGCAGTCGCTCTAGATGATTCGGACGCCGAGATTGCGAGCATCCAAGCCCATACGTCGGTCCGACCGCGGATAGATCGTCGGGCAAATCATCGCATCCGAGATCGTCGCGACCGCGCGGCCTGACGGCTACACACTGCTGATGCCGTCGGCCGGCTTTACCTCAACCTGGCACTTCAGGAAAAGTTGCGGTTCGATCCGATCAAGAGCTTCACGCCGATTTCACTGCTCGCTGCGGCCCCGAACGTTCTGGTGGTTCATCCTTCGTTAGCCATGCGCTCGATACCGGATCTCATCGCGGTGGCGCGCAAGAAACCGGGACAACTTAACTTTGGCTCCGGCGGTGTCGGTACACCGAGTCACTTGGCCGGAGTCCTGTTTGCGGCGCTCAACAAGATCAGCCTCGGCCATGTGCCTTACAAGGGATCGGGTAGGCTCTCAGCGCCATGCTGAGCGGAGAATTTCAGGTTTCCTTTCCACAGCTCTCCAGCGGCATCCCACATATCAAATCAGAAAGCTGACCGCGCTGGGCGTGACCACCAGCCGCCGGTCACCCTTAATGCCTGAGCTCCCGACCGTGGCGGAGGCGGGCACTCCGGGATTCGAGGCGAGCAGCTGGACTGGATTGATGGGACCGGCGGGAATGCCGAAGAGCGTGATTGCAAAGCTGAGCGAGATCAGCAACCGCATACTCAAAGAACCGGAGTTGGCGGATAAGCTGTTCAAACAGGGAAATGATGTGGTCGGAAGCTCTCCGGAGCAGTTCGCCGCCACAGTCGCGGCCGAAATTGTGCAATGGAAAACGGCTTGGCTTCCGAACGTACCAAGTGAGGGGCCTCGCGCATTAAGCACCAGGCCCCCATTCCTCCGACTACATGGCCTGAATCACCGCCATGATGTTGCCCTCGGTGTCCTTGAACCACGCGGCCTTGGCGCCGCCGCCAGTCTGGATGCCGTCATCGTCGACATCGGGCATATCGTACTTCTCGAACTTCACGCCGCGCGCCTTCAGCTCCGCGACTTCCTTTGCGACGTCCTCGACCTGCCAGAATGCCTAGCTCGCCTGAGAGGTGCCGGCGTTCGGCGTGGGATAGAGGAAGCAGGCCGTGCCCTTGGCGAACTCGTACACGACGCCGCCCGCTATCTCTTCCTTGGGCTTGAGGCCAAGCTTGCCTTC
>DASPNJ010000001.1:0-39465 GCA_035626595.1 Burkholderiales bacterium | reverse complement strand
AAGCGCTGAAGCAAGGCACCATCCGCGCGGCCGGCCTGGACGTCTTCGAAGGCGAGCCGAAGCTCAATCCCGGTTTTCTCGAGCTCGACAACGTGGTGCTGGTGCCGCACATCGGCAGCTCCACGGAAGCGACACGGCGCGCGATGGCCATGACCGCCGCGAAGAACGCGGTCGCGGCGCTCACCGGCGGGCGTCCCCCCAATCTGATCAATACGGACGTGAAGGCAGGTTGAGCCGCCGGCGGGTATAACCCGTCACGATGAGCTATTTCCTGCGCCTCTTCGACCTCATGGTCGAAGTCATGCTGCCGGTCACGCTGCTGGTCGCGGCGGGCGCATTCTGGCCGCGCTTCTTTCCCGACACGCAGGTCGAGCACGCGCGCACGCTGCTCAACCGCCTTGCGATGTATCTGTTCTATCCCTCGATCCTGTATGCGGTGTCCGCATCGACCCCGCTCACGGCGGCGCTCCTGTCGGTGCCGCTCCTGGTCGGCATCGGCTCGCTCGCGTCGGGACTGCTGCTGTACGTCCTGCTCTACCGGACGTCGCTCTGGCCGCATCTCACCGATCCCGCGCGCGCGGGCATCATGCTGGGCGGCATGTTCGGCAACACCTTCAATATCGGCGTGCCGGTGCTGATTTTCTTCTACGGCCGCGAGGCCACGCGCTACGCCGTGTTCAACGACATGCTGATGACGATGCCGCTCGTGTGGAGCCTCGGCGTGTGGATCGCGACGCGGCTCGGCTCGCACACTGCGGTCGAGTCGTACCCGTCGGTGTGGCGCGTCATGGTCTCGATGCCGCCGATCTGGGCATTCGTGCTCGGGATCTGCACGCAGCAGCTCGGGCTCACCTACCGGCCGCTCGTGAACGCGACGTGGTTCATCGGCCAGGCGACGATCCCGGTGACGCTGTTCGTGCTCGGCATGACGATCCCGTGGCGCAACCTCGTGCCGCGCAGCGAGATCCTTTCCGCGGCCGGGGTCAAGCTGCTCGCCACGCCGCTGATCGTGTGGGGCGCGGCGAGCGTGCTCTTTCCGGCTATGGGCGAGGCGCAATACGCGTCGGTCGTGGAGGCATGCACGCCGCCGATGGTGACCGCGCTGCTCCTCGCCGACCGCTTCCGTCTCGACGCTGCCGCGACGGCGCTGCTCATCGGCTGGGCGACGATCCTCTTCTGGCTCACGTTGCCTCTCGTCATGGCGCTTGGGCTGATTCGATGAAGAGGTGACGAAAACCGGCTGTTCGTCGCTTCCGTTCATGGCTGTATGATTCGTTCGTCCCCGAGTCACCCTCTTTCTCGTCACCTCTTTCCTCGTGACCTCTTTTTCCGTCACCTCTTTTTCGTCACCTCTTAAACAAACATGAAACTCGGCTTCATTGGTCTGGGCGTGATGGGGCGCCCGATGACGCTCAACCTGATGAAACACGGTCACGAGATGGGCGTGTATGCGCGCCGCCGCGCGTCGGCGGCGCCGCTCCTCGAAGCGGGCGCGCGCGCGTACGACACCCCTGCGGCGCTCGCCGCCGCGAGTGACGTCGTTTTCACGATGGTGACGACGTCGAGCGATTTCGAGCAGGTCGCGCTGGGCGCCGACGGCATCATAGCCGGGGCCCGTAGCGGGAGCGTCGTCGTCGACATGGAGACGATCTCACCGACCGTTGCGCGTGACGTCGCCGCCCGCCTCTCGGAAAAGCGCGTCGAGATGCTCGACGCGCCGGTGTCCGGAGGCCCGACCGGCGCACAGCAGGCGACGCTCTCGATCATGGTCGGCGGCAAGCGCGAAGCATTCGAGCGCGTGAAGCCGCTCTTCGAATGTCTCGGCAAGTCGATCGTACACATGGGCGAGAGCGGCGCGGGCCAGACGACCAAAGCGTGCAACCAGCTCGCGCTGCTGGTGACGGCCGAGGCCGCGGCCGAGGCGCTTACGCTCGCGCGCGCCTGCGGTCTCGATCCGGCGAAGGCGCGCGAGGTCCTGCTCACGGGTATCGCCGGCAGCCGCGTGCTCGAGATGTTCGGTAAGCGCATGGTCGAGCGCGAATTTGCCGCCGGCATCGAGACGCGGCTCTATCACAAGGATCTCGGTATCGTGCTCGGTCTCGCGCACGCGGCGGGGCAGGGACTGCCCGCGGCAGCGGTCGTGATGCAGCACATCAATTCGCTGGTGGGACACGGCGAAGGCGGCAACGACCTCTCCGCACTGATCAAGATCGTCGAAGGGCTGGGGCCCCGATGAGCTTCACGCAAACCCCGCCCGCACGCGCGCGTCTCACGCGCTCGGAGCTCGTCGTGCCCGGCGCGACGCCCGCGCTGTTCGAGAAAGCGGCACGCTCGGCGGCGGACGCGGTGTTTCTCGATCTGGAAGACGCAGTCGCGCCGGACGACAAGGTCAGCGCACGCGCCAGCGTCATCGCTGCACTGAATCAGGTCGACTGGGGCGCGAAGACGATCGGCGTGCGTATCAATGGCGTGGATACGGCGTGGATGTACCGCGACGTGATCGAAGTGGTGGAGAGCTGTCCGCGTCTCGATCTGCTCGTCATTCCGAAAATCGGCGTCGCCGCCGACGTCTACGCGCTCGACATGCTGGTGACGCAGATCGAGCAGGCGAAGCCGCGCGAGCGGCGCGTGGGCTTCGAGATCCTCATCGAGACGGCGCTCGGGCTCTCGAACGTGGAGACGATCGCGCAGGCGAGCCCCCGGCTCGAAGCGATGGCCTTCGGCTCGGGTGACCTCGCGGCGTCACTCGGGATGCGCACCACCGTCATCGGCGGCATGCATCCCGAATACGGCGTGCTGACGGACGCCGACACGGGCGGCACGCGTGCTTTCCTTCAGGCCGATCCCTGGCACGCGGCGCAGGCGCGCATGCTCGTCGCCTGCCGCGCGCACGGGCTGCGCCCCATCGACGGTGTGTACGGCGATATCAAGGACGCCGACGGCTTGCTCGCCGCGGCGCGGCGCGCGGCGGTGCTGGGCTTCGACGGCAAGTGGGCGATCCATCCCGCGCAGATCGCGCCCGTGAACGCGGTATTCACGCCGGCGCGGGAAGAGATCGAACGTGCGCGCCGCATCGTGCAGGCGATGGAGGAGGCGGCGCGTGAAGGCCGTGGCGCCGTGCAGCTCGACGGCCGGCTGGTGGACGTCGCGAACATTCGTATGGCCGAGAACCTGCTGCGCAAGGCGGAGGCGATTTCTGTCACAATGACCCGACCCTGACAAGGCCGACGCGACGGAAGAAAACCGAGATGGGTGAGGGAGTTACAGCGTCTGCGCTGACGCCGCCGCCGGTCCCGCCGAGCGGTCCCACCCGCCGCCAGGCGATCTTCGCCGAGCAGGTCCGGCACCTCTTCCGCTTTTCCACCGCCGCTTACGCGGGGTCGATCCTGTGCATGCTGCTCGTGGTCGGCGGTCTCTGGCCGGTCGCGCCGGTCGCCCAGCTCGTGGTCTGGGGTTTCGCGATGGCTGCAGTCACCGCAGCGCGCTTCATGCTCTATCGCGCGTACATGGAACGTCAGCCGCCCGCCGAGGAAGCGCCGCGCTGGTGCGCTCACTTCGTGCTCGGGGCCGGCGCCGTGGGGGTCCTGTGGGGCGTACTCGGTTCCGTGATGTATCCGGCCGGGTCGATGCCGCACGAGTTCCTCGTGATACTCATCATCGCGGGCATGGTGGTCTCGGCGATACTCTCGCTCGCGCCGGTCCATCACGCGTTTCTCGCGTTTCTGATCCCGGCCGTGCTGCCGATCATCCCGACGGTATTCCTGCAGGGCACTACGGTGCACTTCTATCTCGGCGTGCTCATGCTCGTGTTCCTCGTCGTGATGCTCGCGACCGGGCCGCTCGTCGCCGGCATGCTCCAGGAAGCGATCGCGATGAAGTTCGAGAACAACGATCTGCTCGAACGCATCTCCGAGACGCACGCGGCGTCGCGCCAGGCGAACCACCAGTTGAACGAGCAGATTTACGCGCAGCGCGTCATGGCCGAACAGCTCCGGCAGGCCTCGCAGAAGCTCGCGGCCATGATCGAAGCTTCGCCGCTCGCCATCATCGCGCGCGACCCGAACGGCCGCGTCGAGAGCTGGAACTCGGCGGCGGAGAAGATCTTCGGCTGGTCGCAGGACGAGGTGCGGGGACAGCTCGTGCCATTCCACCTGGCCGATGCCGGGGCCGAGGCGGAGGCGCTCCGGCGCAAGATTCTCGCCGGCGAGTCGGTCTCGAACTTCGAAGCCGTGCGCCTGCGCAAGGACGGGAAGCTGATCGACGTAAGCCTTTCGGCGGCGCTCGTGCGCGATGAAAGCGGGCGGCCGTCGGGCTACATCACGATGTTTGCCGACATCACGGAGAGGAAGCGCGTCGAGAAGCAGCAGAACGTGATCGCACGCATCACGATGATCCTGTCGGAAGCGCAGAGCGTGGAGGACGCAATTCCCGAGGTGATCGAGACGCTGTGCGAATCGTTTGGTTTCGCGTACGGCGCGCGCTGGGTGCTCGACAAGCAGAACCTGCTCCTGCGCTGCGCCGAGATCTGGAGCGTGCCGGAAGTCGCCGCGTTCCGCGAAGTGTCGCGCTCGCGCCTGGAGCGTCCCGGCGCGCCCGAGGGACTCACGCGGCGGGTCTGGGCGAGCGCGTCGCCGGTATGGGTGAGCGACATCGAGAAGGACGGCACGCTCATGCGGCGCGCCGAGGCGCTGTCGGCGGGGCTTAAATCGGCCTTCGCGTTCCCGATCATGATCGGCGGCGAGTTCTACGGCCTCATGGAATTCTTCGCGCGCGAAGTGCGCCAGCCCGACGAGGCGCTGACCCAGCTCGCGCAGAACCTGGGCGCGCACATCGGGCAGTTCATCGCGCGCAAGCAGGCCGAGCGCAATCTCCAGTTCGTCGCGAGCCACGATGCGCTCACCGGGCTCTTCAACCGCTCGATGTTCAGCCAGCGGCTGCAACAGGCCCTCGCGCAGGCGCATCGTCACGAGCGCAGGCTGGCGGTGCTCTTCATCGACCTGGACGGCTTCAAGCTCATCAATGACACGCTCGGCCACGATGCGGGCGACGTGCTGCTCGCGGACCTCGCGGTCCGCTTACGCGAAGTCATGCGCGAGGGCGACACGCTCGGACGCATGGGCGGCGACGAGTTCGTGGTGCTGATCGAGGGTTATCGCGAAGACACGCAGCTCCTCGAGGTCGCGCGCAAGGTTCTGGAAACGGTCGCGCAGCCGTTCCTGCTGCGGGACGGGAGCTACAACGTGACCGCGAGCATCGGCATCGCCGCCTATCCGCAGGACGGTCACGACGCCGCGGAGCTCCTGAAGAACGCGGACATCGCGATGTACCGCGCGAAGCAGCAGGGCAAGAACAACTTCCAGTTCCACTCGTCCGAGATGAACACGCATCTCGTCGAGCGGCTGAACCTGGAGATGGCGCTGCGGCGCGCGCTCGAACGCGGCGAGCTGACGCTCTTTTACCAGCCCCGCGTGAATCTCAAGGAGAACCGCGTCACCGGCGTCGAGAGTCTCGTGCGGTGGGTGCATCCGAGCCAGGGCGTGCTCAATCCGCCCGAATTCGTGCCCCTGGCGGAGGACGCCGGCCTCTTCGCGGCGATCGGGGACTGGGTGCTGCACGCCGCCTGCGGGCAATTGAAAGCGTGGCAGCAGCGCGGCATCGGCAGTCTGCGCATCGCGGTCAACCTGTCGATGCGCCAGTTCGGACAGGACAACCTGATCGAGCGCCTGCGCGAGGCGGTGCACAACGCCGGCATCGAAGCGAAACAGCTCGAGATCGAGATCACCGAAGCGATCCTCATGCGGCATTCCGACCGCGCGGCGAAGCTGCTCGCGCAGGTGAAGGACATGGGTGCGCACGTGGTGGTGGACGATTTCGGGACCGGCTACTCCTCGCTCGGGAATCTAAAGCGTTTCCCCATCGATGCGATCAAGATCGATCGCTCGCTCGTGTCGCAACTGCCGGGCGCCGACGCGGCATCGCTGACCCGCGCGGTCATCGCGATGGCCCACAGCCTCAACCAGCAGGTGATCGCCGAAGGCGTGGAGACGCGCCAGCAGTGGGATTTCCTGAGCGAGCACGGCTGCGAGGCCATGCAGGGCAATTACTTTTGCGCGCCCGCGCCCGAAGAAGCGATCACGGCGATGCTGCTCCAGCCGCCGCACGGCGCCGTGCGCCTCGGAAACGTACAGCAGTTCAGGCCGTGGCGCGGTCCGCGGCCCGGCGGCGAAGACGCATAGCGCGCCGCGTTCGCTCGAATATTGCTAGAGTGACTGCGAATTCCCGGAGATTCCTATGAAAAGCCTGAAACAACTGCTCGCCGCGAAGGGCAGCGAAGTCTATTCGATTCGCCCCGATGCCAAAGTCATCGAGGCGCTGCAGGTGATGGCGCAGAGAGACATCGGGGCGCTGATCGTCATGGAGAACGACCGCATCGTGGGCATCCTGTCGGAGCGCGATTACGCCCGTAAAGTCATCCTGCACGGCAGGTCGTCCCAGGACGTGCCGGTACGCGACATCATGACGCCCGGAGTCATCACCGTCAGCCCGGAACGCACCGTCGAGGAATGCATGGCGCTCGTGACGAAACAGCGCGTGCGGCACCTGCCCGTGTGCGAAGGCGATCGGTTGATCGGGCTCGTCTCCATCGGCGACCTCGTGAAGGAAGTGATCGCGGAGCAGGAGCAGACGATCAAGCAGCTCGAGTCGTACATCCACAGCTGAAGTGAAGTTCGGCGCGATCGTCATCGGCGACGAGATCCTGTCCGGGAAGCGGCAGGACAAGCACATGGCGAAGGCGATCGAGACGCTCGGCGAGCGCGGTCTCGAGCTCGCATGGTGCCACTACCTGGGCGACGATCCGGCGCTCATCACCGCCACGTTCGAGCGCACGTTCGCGTCGGGTGATGTCGTCTTCAGCTTCGGCGGCATCGGCGCGACTCCGGACGATCACACGCGCGCGTGCGCGGCCAACGCGGCCGGCGTCGAGCTCGCGCTGCATCCGGATGCGGAAGTCGAGTTACGCGCGCGCTTCGGCGACGAGCTCACGCCGCGGCGCCTCCAGATGGGCGAGTTTCCGGTTGGCTCGGACATCATTCCCAATCCGTTCAATCGCGTTCCCGGATTCAGCTTGAGAAGGCACTACTTTCTGCCGGGCTTCCCGCAGATGGCGTGGCCGATGATGGCGTGGGTGCTGGACACGCGGTACCGCGAGCTGATCGCGCCCGGGCGCGTCGGCGAGCGCTCGATCGTCGTGACCGGCTGCGGCGAAAGCCAGTTGATCGATCTCATGAATGACTGCCTCGCGCGCTATCCCCGCTGCAAGGTGTTCAGCCTGCCGCGCATGCAGCCGAACCGCCACGTCGAGCTGGGGGTGCGCGGCGACACGGCCGACGTGACGATCGCGATCGACGTGCTGAAGAACGGGGTCACCGCGCTCGGCTTTCCCTGGACCGAGCGAGGGGACTGATGCCGTTTTCCGCTGCGAAGCGCAAAACGGGTCTGTCCGTTTTTTCCGGTTAACAAAAAAACCCGGGGAAGACCCCGGGTTTCAGCATTCCCGCCGAGGCGGGAATCCAGTCACAGCATCAAGCAGCTTTCTTGCCCTGTTTCTTCGCCGCTTCGATCGTCTGGTTCGCGACGACTTCGATGTTGTTCTGCGTCGCTTCGCCGAACTGCTTGGCGACTTTCGTGAGGTTATCGAAACCGGAGTTCACGGCCGCCAGCGTCGACTTCATCGCCGCGATGCCGACTTCGGAGCCCGCCGGAGCGGTTTTCACGAGCTGGTCCAGCGTCGCGACCACCTGCTTCTGGAACTCCGAAACCTGCTCTTCGACGAGCTTGGTAAGATCGGCCTGAGTCTCGGTTGCGACGTCGTAGACTTCCTTGGCGTAGGCGGTCGCTTTCTCGAGGGACGGCTGCACCACGGTGTCCTTCAGCGCGGTGAGCTGGTCGAGGTCGCGCACGCTGGTGAGCGCACGGGCGTTTTGCAGGCCGTCGGACAGGGCCGATTTCGCGGTCTTGAGCTGCAGTTCGATGAGGCGCTCGGCGCCGTCGAGGGCAACGCCGGCGAAGCGCAGAGCGGCTTCGACGTTCGCTTTGTTCAGGGCAATCAGTTGTTCCGGGGTTTGATACATCGCTGTCTCCTGTGTGAGTCGCTGATCGGCTTTGCTGCACCGCACAATACGCATTATAGGGGTGAAATCCTGAACGTCAACCCTTCCAGCTCATATTTTTATTGCACTGCACTACCGCGTCGGCACCGCGTTTGATTGCCGGCACGGGTCATGGTTCCAGTGCTCAAAAACAATTTGATGTCAGCGTCTTGGCGAATCCGGCATGGCTGATATCGCAGTCGTGGGCCCGGACATTCGGCTGACCCGCGATGACCGTGGAGAGCCCTGGGTCACGCTTTCGGGCGCCTGGAACTTGCGCTCGCTGGAACGCGTGCTTCCGGAGGTCGAGCGCCGGCTCGAACAGCACCGCGACGCCGGAGGCTGGGATCTCTGCGACGTGAGCGCGCTGGACCACGCCGGCGCGCTTCTGCTGTGGCGCGCGTGGGGCCGGCGCATGGCCGAGCGCGTCAATCTCAAGCCGGAGCAGGCGCCGCTGTTTGCACATCTCCAGATACCCGACGCCGATCTTCCGCGGCGGCGTCGACCATGGGGCGGACCGCTGGTCGTGCTCGGCAGCGGCATGCTCGGTTTCGCGGAGCACATCGCCAGCATCGTCGTGCTGCTGGGGCGTGTGAGCCTAGACACGCTGCACCTCGCGCGCGTGCCCGGCCGCATACCGTGGAAGGAGATCTCGGCGAACCTCTATCGCACCGGCGCGCAGGCGCTCGGCATCACCGCGCTCGTGGGATTCCTCGTCGGCATCGTGCTTTCGTATCTGTCCGCGCAGCAGCTTCGAAGCTTCGGCGCCGACATCTATATCGTGAATCTGCTCGGCATCGCGATCATCCGCGAGCTCGGGCCCGTCCTCGCGGCGATATTGATCGCCGGCCGTTCGGGCTCGGCGATGACCGCGCAGATCGGCGTCATGCGCGTGACCGAAGAGCTCGACGCGCTGGCGGTCATGGGGATCCCGCACACGACACGGCTCGTGCTGCCGAAGATCCTCGCGCTCGCGATCGCCATGCCGCTCCTCATCCTGTGGACCAATGCCGTGGCGCTCGCTGGCGGCATGGTCTCGGCGCAGCTTCAGCTCGGCATCGACTACCGGCACTTCATTTCCAGTCTGCCGGCGGCCGTGCCGATCGCGAATCTGTGGCTGGGCTTAGGCAAGGGCGTCGTGTTCGGGGTACTGATCGCGCTGATCGCGTGCCATTTCGGACTTCGGATCAAACCGAACACCGAGAGCCTCGGCATCGGCACCACCAATTCGGTGGTGACGGCGATCACGGTCGTGATACTGGTGGACGCCGTTTTCGCGGTCATGTTTTCGGACGTGGGGATATTCAGTTGAGCGAGCCGATCATCGAGGTGCGCCATCTGTGGTCGCAGTTCGGCCGCCAGGTCGTCCATCGCGACCTGAGCCTCACCGTGTATCGAGGCGAGATCATCTCGATCGTCGGCGGCAGCGGCAGCGGCAAAACCGTGCTGCTGCGCCAGATGCTCGGGCTCGAGCGCCCGGCGCGCGGCGAGGTATGCGTATTCGGCCGGCGCCTGCACGAGGGCGATCCCGAAGAGCTGCGCGTGCTGCGCAACCGCTGGGGCGTCCTGTTCCAGGAGGGGGCGCTCTTTTCGGCGCTGAACGTGTTCGACAATGTCGCGCTGCCGCTGCGCGAGTTGAAGACGGTCGACGAGGCGATGATCCGCGAGCTCGTGATCATGAAGCTCTCGATGGTGTCGATCGAGCCGCGTCACGCCTACAAGATGCCGGCCGAGCTCTCGGGCGGCATGGTGAAGCGCGTCGCGCTCGCGCGCGCCCTGGCGCTCGAGCCGGAGCTGCTGTTCCTCGACGAGCCGACTGCCGGACTCGATCCCGACCGCAGCGAAAGCTTCGTCAAGCTGATCCGCAGCCTCCACCGCGAGCTCGGCCTTACGGTCGTCATGGTCACGCACGACCTCGACACGCTGGTTGCCTTGTCGGACCGCGTGGCGGTGCTCGCCGACCAGCGTCTCGTCGCCGTCGGGACCGTGGCCGAGATCGCGAAGCACGACCACCCGTTCGTGCGCAACTTCTTTCAGGGTGAGCGCGGTCGGCGCGCCTTCGAGGCGGCGGGGCGCCGCGAGCCCGCCGCGACGGGGCCGGTGGAGGCATAGCGCATGGAAAACAAGGCGCACGCACTCGCCGCCGGCCTTTTCACGCTGCTCCTGGGTGCAGCGGTCGTCGCGGCGGCGATGTGGTTCAGCGGAGACACCTACGAGAAAGCGTATTACGTGCTCGAATCGAAGTACGCGGTGACCGGCCTCAACGAACAGGCGGTCGTGCGTTATCGCGGCGTCGACATCGGCAAGGTGACTCGCATCCGCTTCGATCCGAGCGACTCGCGCGTGATCCTCATCGACGTCGCCATCGACAGCAGCATGCAGCTTACGCGCGCTACGTTCGCCGAGCTGCGGTATCAGGGCGTCACCGGGCTCTCGTACGTGATGTTGGATGACACCGGCAAGAGCGCCGAGCGTCTGCCGCCCGCAACCGAGGAAGGCTCGACGCGGATTCCGATCCGGGAGTCGCTGTTCTCGAATCTCGCGGACGTGACCCAGCAGGTCCTCTCGGATGCGCGCGAAGTGATGAAGCGCATGAACACGCTGCTCTCGGACGACAACCAGCTGCAGCTCTCGCGTGCGCTCTCGAGCATCGAGACGGCCACGCGCGAGCTCGCGGTCCTGGCGAAGGCGATCGAGCCTGCGGCGCGCAACTCCGATGCCCTCGTCGCGGATGCGCGCAAGGCCTTCCAGCAGGCCGACAAGCTGCTCATCGAGATAGCCGCGACGAACCGCGATCTCGCAAACCGGCTGCAAGCGTTCGACCGCGTCGCCGGCAGCGCCGAGAAAGCGGGCGGGGCGATCACCGCGCTTGCCGACAACGTCACGACCGAGACGCTGCCGCGCATCAATGCGCTCGCCGAAGAGCTCGCGCGGACGTCCCGAAGCCTCGACCGGCTCGCCAACTCGATCAAGGAGCAGCCGCAGAGCGTCGTGTTCGGACGCCGCAGCGGTCCACCGGGTCCGGGTGAGACGGGATTCGACGGCAAAGGCGCAGCCAAATGACTTGGCGAGCGCCCGCGCTCACTGCGTGCCGGCTCTCCGCGTGTGCGCTCGTGCTGATGCTCGCGGCGTGCGCGTTCGAACGCCCCATATCGCACGTGCCGACGAGCTTCGATCTCGGCCCGCCGCCCGCCTATGCGCGCGCCAATCCGGCGATTCCCGGCATCGTGCTCGTCGCGCCGGTGACAGCGGCAGCGCCGCTCGACGACAGCGGAATCGTGTACCGGCTGCTGTACCAGGATGCCGCGAAGCCGCAGGTCTATGCGGAAAGCCGCTGGACCGACGAACCGGCGCGGCTCGTGACCGAGCGCATCCGCGCGCGGCTCGGCGCCATGGCGAAAGGGGTGGTCGCGCCGAATTTCGGCGTGCGTTCCGACTACGCCGTTCGCGTCGATCTGCTCGATTTCAGCCAGTACTTCGATGCGCCCGGCCAGAGCCGCGCGACGCTGCGCGCACGTGCGACGCTGGTGGAGAGCGACAGCCGCAGGGTGCTCGCGCAGCGCAATTTCGAGCTCGAGCGCCCGGCCGGCGGCGACGCGGCCGGGGCGGTGAAGGCGCTGACCGAAGCCGTGGATGTGTTCATCGAGGAGCTCGCGCGCTGGACCGTCGAGAACGCCAAAGCCATGGAAGAGGTGACGAAGAGAAGTGACGGCAAGAAGTGACGCAGACGAGGTGACGCGATGACGACTGTTTTCACGAAGATTATCAACCGCGAGCTGCCCGCCGACATCGTCTACGAGGACGAGCAGTGCGTCGCATTCCGGGACATCAATCCGAAGGCGCCGACCCATGTCCTGCTGGTGCCCAGGAAAGAAATCCCGCGGCTCGCGGATGCCACGCAGGAAGACGAGGCGCTGCTCGGACATCTCATGCTGACCGTCGGGAAAATCGCGCGCCAGCTCGGCGTCGACGAGGCTTTCCGCGTGCAGATCTTCAACGGCGAAGACGCGGGACAGACCGTGTTCCACCTGCACCTGCACATCCTCGGCGGACGCCGCTATCGCGAGAGCGACTGAGGTTTCGCCAGCAGGAAGCCGTCGCGTTCGACGATCGCACCGCTGCGTAGCAGCTCGCCGGTGATCTGCCGCGCCAGCGTGCCCGGCGCGATCCCGAAGAACCGCTCGTTGTATTCGCGATAACACGGGACGCGCTCGAAGTACGGCGGCACGTCCGCGGTCGCCATGCGTTCGCGCCCGAGCAGCGCGAACACGAAGAACGCCTTGAGGCAATGGCGCGCTAGCCTGAGTGGATCGGCCGCGTACGCGTCGAGACGCTCGAACGCCCGCTCGAGCGCGTTGCGCGCGTCCGTGAATGGCGTGCCATGCCCCGGAACCACGCACGCAATGTCGAGCGTGGCGACGCGCTCGAGCGTCGCGCGCTGTGCTGCCAGGCGCTCGTCGAGCCGGTCGAGCGGCTCGACCAGACCGAAGCCGTTCTCCCACAGCGCATCCCCGGAGACGAGCACGCGATGCTCCGGCGCGTAGAACACGAGGGCGCTCATATCGTGTCCGGGCGCGGCGAGCGCCTGCCACTCGATCGCGCCGAGCCGCAGGGTGTCGCCGGCCGCAATCGTCGAGGTGTGGCGGAAACGCTCGGCTTCCTGATCGGCATAATCGAGGAGCAGCTCGCGTGTATCCCAGGCATCGATCACCGGTGCAGCGTCGAGCGGCACGCAAATCGCCGCGCGGAACGCGCGTGCGATTGCCGCGTTGCCGCCCATGTGATCGCTGTGGCAGTGCGTATTCACGATGGTCGTGAGCGGCCGCTCGCCCAGCGCCGAGGGCGCGCGCAGCAGCGACAGCGTGCGTTCGACGCGCGCGGTCGAGCCGGTATCGATCAACACGCACTCGTCCGGGCAGGTAAGCAGCACATGATTGGCGTCGAGCCAGTCGCGCACGATCACCTGCAGACCCGGCGCAATAACGGCCGCGTTCACCATGCGTGGCCTGGGGTCTCCAGCGGCATCTGTCGCTTCCCTGTCGGCGTGCGAAAAAAGCGGACGCGGTGATAGTATCAGCGCGAGGAGGAGAGCTCGGATGACCGATCTCAGCGTTCGCAGCCTCACGCATGACGCGCCGGCGCGCACGCGCCTGCGTTTCGTGACGGCCGCAAGCCTGTTCGACGGTCACGACGCGTCCATCAATATCATCCGGCGCCTGCTCCAGGGCGCCGGCGCCGAGGTCATTCATCTCGGTCACAACCGCTCGGTCGACGAGATCGTGACGGCCGCGGTCGAAGAGGACGTGCACGGTATCGCCGTCTCGTCCTACCAGGGTGGACACGTCGAGTTCTTCCGCTACATGCTGGACATGCTGCGCAGCCGCGGCGCCGATCACGTCAAGGTGTTCGGCGGCGGCGGCGGCGTGATCGTGCCGGCCGAGATCGCGGAGCTGCACGCGTGCGGCGTCACGCGCATCTATTCACCGGAAGACGGCGCGCGCCTCGGCCTCACCGGCATGATCGCGGAGATGATGCAGCTCGCGGATGCGGATCTGACGCGCGACGTGCCGGCGGACCTGGAAACGCTCGCGCGCGGCGATCGTAAGGCGCTCGCGCGCACCATCACCGCGATCGAGGCCGGGACGCTGCCGGACGCGCTGCTTCAAACCCTGCGCACGCGCGCGGCCGCGGCGGCGCACGTGCCGGTCCTCGGGATCACCGGCACCGGTGGCTCCGGCAAGTCGTCGCTCACCGACGAGCTCACGCTGCGCTTTCGCATCGACCAGGCGGACCGGCTCGCGATCGCGATCGTCGCGGTCGACCCGACCCGCCGGCGCACCGGCGGCGCGCTCCTCGGCGACCGCATCCGGATGAACGCGCTCGGCGGTCCACGCACGTACATGCGCTCGCTCGCAACGCGCGAGACTGGCGGCGAGATCGCTGCATGCCTCCCGGACGTGATCGCCGCCTGCAAGGCGGCCGCATTCGATCTCGTGATCGTGGAGACGCCGGGTATCGGACAGGGCGACGCGGGCATCACGCGTCTCGCCGACGTTTCGCTCTACGTGATGACGCCGGAGTACGGCGCCGCGAGTCAGCTCGAAAAGATCGACATGCTGGACTTCGCCGACTTCGTCGCCATCAACAAGTTCGACCGCCGGGGTGCGGAGGATGCGCTGCGCGATGTGCGCAAGCAGGTACAGCGCAACCGGCAGGCGTTCGCGCAGCGTCCCGAGGACATGCCGGTTTTCGGCACGATCGCGGCACGCTTCAACGACGACGGAACCACCGCGCTCTATCAGGCGCTCAAGGCGCAGCTTGTGCCGCTCGGTCTGAAGATCGACGGCGGCGCGCTGCCGCCGTCCGAGCTGAAGGCTTCTTCCCGCATCCATTCCGTCGTGCCGCCCGCGCGGGCGCGTTATCTCGCGGAGATCGCCGAGACCGTCCGCCAGTACCACGCGCAGACCGCGGCGCAGGCGCGCGCTGCGCGCGAGCGGCAGCAGTTGATCGAGACGCGGCGGATGCTCGCTGAGTCTTCACCCCCATCGCAGGGTGTCCCCGTCGAAGGGGAAGGGCCGTTGACGCGGCTGGATGCGCTGATTGCACAGCGTGAGGCGCAGCTCGATGCGGCGGCCAAGGCTCAGTTGCAAGAATGGCCGGCGGTGAAAGCGCGCTACGCCGCCGACGAATTCGTCGCCAACGTGCGCGGCCGCGAGCTCCGCACGAGCCTCGCGCGCGAAAGCCTGTCGGGCACGCGCATACCCAAAGTGGCGCTGCCGCGCTACGAAGATCACGGCGAGATCCTCGGCTGGCTGCGCCGCGAGAACGTGCCGGGCCGCTACCCGTTCACCGGCGGCGTATTCGAATTCAAGCGCGAAGACGAAGATCCGACGCGTATGTTCGCCGGCGAGGGCGATCCGTTCCGGACCAATCGGCGTTTCAAGTACCTCTCGCGAGATTCCAAGGCGAAGCGTCTTTCCACCGCGTTCGATTCAGTGACGCTCTACGGTTTCGATCCCCACGAGCGGCCGGACATCTACGGCAAGGTCGGCAACTCCGGCGTGTCGATAGCGACGCTCGACGATATGAAGGCGCTCTATGACGGCTTCGATCTGACGGCGCCGGATACCTCGGTATCGATGACGATCAATGGTCCTGCGCCGACCATCCTGGCGATGTTCCTGAATGCCGCGATCGACCAGAAGCTCGAGGCCCACGCGCGGGAGCACGGCGGCCCGCCCGACGCGCAGGAGGCCGCCCACATCCGCGAATGGGTGCTGCAGACGGTGCGCGGCACGGTGCAGGCCGACATCCTCAAGGAGGACCAGGGGCAGAACACCTGCATCTTCTCCACCGAGTTCGCGCTGAAGATGATGGGCGACATCGCGGAATACTTCGCGGCGCAGAAGGTGCGTAACTTCTACTCGGTGTCGATCTCCGGGTACCACATCGCCGAGGCCGGCGCGAACCCGGTCTCGCAGCTCGCTTTCACGCTCGCCAACGGCTTCACCTACGTCGAGGCTTACCTCGCGCGCGGCATGTCGATCGACGACTTCGCGGCGAATCTTTCGTTCTTCTTCTCGAACGGGATGGATCCGGAATACTCGGTGATCGGCCGCGTCGCGCGGCGCATCTGGGCGATCGCCATGAAGGAGAAGTACGGCGCGAGCGAGCGCAGCCAGAAGCTCAAGTATCACTGCCAGACCTCGGGCCGCTCGCTGCACGCGCAGGAGATCGATTTCAACGACATCCGCTCGACGCTTCAGGCGCTGATCGCGGTGTACGACAACGCGAACTCGCTGCACACCAACGCCTTCGACGAGGCGATCACCACGCCCACCGAGGCGTCCGTGCGGCGCGCCATGGCGATCCAGATGATCATCAACCGCGAGTGGGGGCTCGCGAAGAACGAGAATCCGAACCAGGGCTCGTTCGTGATCGACGAGCTCACCGACTTGGTCGAAGCCGCGGTGCTCGCCGAATTCGACCGCATCTCCGAGCGCGGCGGCGTGCTGGGCGCGATGGAGCTCGGCTACCAGCGCGCGAAAATCCAGGAAGAGTCGCTGTACTACGAAACGAAGAAACACGACGGGACACTCCCCATCGTGGGGGTGAACACGTTCCGCAATGCACAGCCGGTGGAGGCCGCGGCGACGCTCGAGCTCGCGCGTTCGACCGAGGAGGAGAAGGTTTCGCAGGTGAGGCGGTTGCGTGAGTTCCAGGCCCGCAATGCCGAGGCGGCCGCGACGGCGCTGCAACGTCTGAAAGAGGTCGTCATCGCCGACGGCAACATCTTCGAAGAGCTCATGCAGACCGTGCGCGTCGCTTCGCTCGGGCAGATCACGCAGGCGCTGTTCGACGTCGGCGGCCGTTACCGGCGGAACATGTGACATGGCCGGCGCTCACCCTTCGACTCCGGCCGTTCTCCCGTTCGTCCTGAGCCTGTCGAAGGATGAACGGCCTGCGTTGAGGGTGGCCGCTTAGTGGATACGTTCCCCAAGCTGCTCCTGCACCATGCCGCGACGCGGCCCGACGCCCCGGCCGTGCGCGAGAAGGATTACGGGATTTGGCAGACCTGGAGCTGGTCGCAGGCAGCGCAGGAGGTGCGCGCGCTCGCCTGCGGTCTGGCGGCGCTGGGGCTGCGCCGCGGCCGCAATCTCGCGATCGTCGGCGACAACCGCCCGCGGCTCTATTGGGCGATGACCGCTGCGCAGGCGCTCGGCAGCGTTCCGGTGCCGCTCTATCAGGACGCCGTCGCCGAGGAGATGGTCTACATTCTCAACGATTCCCAGGTGCGCTTCGCGATCGTCGAAGACCAGGAGCAACTGGACAAGCTGCTCGAGGTGAAGTCGCGCTGTCCGCAGCTCGAAACGATCATTTACGACGATCCGCGCGGGCTGAGGCACTACACGCACCCGTTTCTCAGGAGCTACGAGGTGCTCGCGCGGCTCGGGCGCGAGTTCGACGCGGCGAACCCTGCGTTCTTCCAGCAGTCCGTCGATGCGACGCGTCCGGAACACGTCTCGGTGATGCTCTATACCTCGGGCACGACTGGCAAGCCCAAAGGCGTGTGCCAGACGCATCGCGCGTTCATCGAGTCGGCGCGCGGGGCGTGCGCCTTCGACGATCTCGGCCCGGACGATGACGTGCTCTCGTACCTGCCGATGGCGTGGGTCGGCGACCACCTGTTTTCGTACGCCGAGGCGCTCTACGCCGGCTTCACGATCAACTGCCCGGAGTCGGGCGACACGGTCATGACCGATATGCGCGAGATCGGTCCGACGTACTTTTTCGCGCCGCCGCGCATCTACGAGGGGCTGCTCACGCAGGTGATGATCCGCATGGAAGACGCGGCGCTGCCGAAGCGCAAGATCTTCGAGTACTTCATGAACGTGGCGCGCGGCTGCGGGGCGCAGATCCTCGACGGTGCGCGCGTGCCGCTCGTGCGAAAGCTTTCCTATGCGCTCGGCAACCTGCTGGTCTACGGGCCGCTGCGCAACGTGCTCGGCATGAGCCGCATCCGCGTCGCCTACACGGCAGGCGCGGCGATCGGCCCCGACCTCTTCCGCTTCTACCGGTCGATCGGCGTGAACCTGAAGCAGCTCTACGGCTCGACCGAGACGTGCGCTTATGTGTGCCTTCAACCGAGCGGAGCGGTCAAGCTGGAGAGCGTGGGCCGGCCCGCGCCCGGCGTCGAAGTGAAGATCGCGGACGGCGGCGAAGTGCTCGTGCGCGGGCCGATGCTGCTCAAGGAGTACCACAACCGCCCTGATGCCACGGCCGAATCGATCGATGGCGAAGGCTGGTTCCATACCGGAGATGCCGGCTACTTCGACGATTCCGGCGAGCTCCGGATCATCGACCGCGCGCAGGACGTGGGCAAGCTCGCCGGCGGCGCGCTCTTTGCGCCGAATTACGTCGAGAACAAGCTCAAGTTCTTTCCGTATATCAAAGAGGCGGTGGCGTTCGGCCATGCGCGCGAGCACGTCTGCGCCTTCGTGAACATCGACATGCCGGCGGTCGGGAACTGGGCGGAACGGCGCGGCATCGCGTATTCGGGCTACACCGATCTCGCCGCAAAAGACGAGGTTTACGCGCTCATCGCGGGCTGCATCGAGCGCATGAATGCCGAGCTTGCGGCCGATCCGGTGCTCGCGCACTCGCAGGTGCGTCGTTTCCTGATCCTGCACAAGGAGCTCGACCCGGACGACGACGAGCTCACCCGCACGCGCAAGCTCCGGCGGGGCTTCATCGCCGAGAAATACGGGCCGCTGATCGAAGCGCTTTATTCGGCGCGGACGCGTCAGTTCATCGAGACCCAGGTGCGATTCGAAGACGGGCGCACCGGGATGGTGGGCGCGGAGCTGAAGATCGTGGACGTGAAGACGGTCGATCCGGCCGCGGCGCGCAAGGCTGCATGACGGCGCCGCATCCGGACGTTGCGCTTGCCATACGGCGCCTCGGCGAGCCGATCCTCGCGGTCGAGAACGTCTCGCTCGCTTTCGGCGGCGTCAAAGCGCTGCAGGGCGTCTCGTTCCACGTGCGTGAGCACGAGGTGCTCGCGATCATCGGTCCCAACGGCGCCGGCAAGACCTCGATGCTGAACGTGATCAACGGCGTCTACCACCCGCAGCAGGGCACGATCCGCCTGCGCACCGATGCAGGCTGGCGCGAATTCCGCGACATGAAGCCGCACGACGCCGCGGTGATCGGCATTGCGCGAACGTTCCAGAGCATCGCGCTCTTCAAGGGCATGAGCGTGCTCGACAACATCATGACGGGGCGCAACCTGCGCATGCGCTGCGGACTGCTCGCGCAGGCGCTGCGCATCGGGCCGGCCGAGCGCGAGGAGATCCGCCACCGCGAAGCGGTCGAGCGCATCATCGAGTTCCTCGAGATCGAGGCGCACCGCAGGACGCCGGTCGGGCGGCTCCCGTACGGCCTTCAGAAGCGGGTGGACCTCGGCCGCGCGCTCGCCTCCGAGCCGCGCCTGCTGCTGCTCGACGAGCCGATGGCGGGCATGAACCTCGAGGAAAAGGAAGACATGTGCCGCTTCATCCTCGACGCGAACGACGAGTTCGGCACCACCGTCGCGTTGATCGAGCACGACATGAGCGTCGTCATGGACATCTCGGATCGCGTCGTCGTGCTCGACTACGGCCGCAAGATCGCCGATGGAGCGCCCGAGGCCGTACGCGCGAATCCGGCGGTGATCGAAGCGTACCTGGGGACGCGACACTGATGTACGTGCGCCACGAGATCGCCACGGCACCGTTGGCCGGCGCCTGGCGATGACGGCCGTGCGGGAACACGCGCCGGTCGCCGTTCTGGGTGCCGCACTGCTGGTCGGGCTGTTCACGCCGCTCGCGCTGGGCTTGTCGGCACCGGGCTTCTGGGTCGAAGTCGTGCTCGGCGGGCTGGTCGCGGGCGTGCTCTACGCGCTGGTCGCGCTCGGCTTCGTGCTCATCTTCAAAGCCTCCGGCGTGTTCAACTTCGCCCAGGGCGCGATGGTGCTGTTCGCCGCGCTCGCCGTCGCGCGGCTCGCCGAGCGCGTGCCGCTGTGGGCCGCGATTCTCCTGGCGATCGCGATCATGGTCGTGCTCGCGATCGCGATCGAGCGCGTGGTGCTGCGGCCGCTCGTCAATCAGGACAGCGTGGCGCTGCTCATGGCGACGCTCGGCGTCACGTACTTTCTGGACGGCTTCGGTCAGACGATCTGGGGCAGCGACATCTACAGCATCGATCTCGGGCTTGCGCGCGAACCGGTGATGATCCTCGGAAGCGTGCTCCAGGGCGGCGTGCTCATCAACCGCGATGACGTGGCGGCGGCCGTCGTGGCGGTGCTGCTCGTCGGAATGCTCGCGCTGTTCTTTCAGAAGACCGCAACCGGCCGCGCGCTGCGCGCGGTGGCCGACGACCACCAGGCTGCGCAGTCGGTCGGCATTCCGCTCAACCGCATCTGGGTGATCGTGTGGTCGGTCGCAGGCGTGGTCGCCATCGTCGCCGGCGTGATCTGGGGCGGCAAGCTCGGCGTGCAGTTCTCGATCTCGCTGGTTGCGCTCAAGGCGCTGCCGGTGGTCATCCTCGGCGGCTTTACCTCGGTGCCGGGCGCGATCGTCGGCGGGCTCATCATCGGCGTCGGCGAGAAGATGGCGGAGGTGTTTCTCGGCCCGGTGCTCGTGAAGGCCTTCGATCTCGCGGGCGGCGGCATCGAGAACTGGTTCGCCTACGTGCTCGCGCTGCTCTTCCTGCTCGCGCGTCCCGAAGGGCTCTTCGGCGAGCGCCACATCGACCGCGTCTAACCCATGATCTATCGCGAAAACGGCCAGTTCAAGACGAGCTACCGCGCCGACATGCAGATGCTGCCGCTGCGGCAGGATCGCCTCTTCATGGTGATGGTCGCGGCGTTCGCGTTCGGGGCGGTGCCGTTTCTCGCGAGCGACTATCTCTTCCTGTCGCTGCTCATCCCGTTTCTCATCCTCACGCTGGCGGCGATCGGGCTCAACATTCTGGTCGGATACTGCGGTCAGATCTCGATCGGCCACGCCGCGTTCATGGCGGTCGGCGCCTACGCCGCCTACAACCTGGCGCTGCGCGTCCCGCAGCTCAATTTCCTCGTGGTGCTGGTGCTCGCGGGCCTGATAGCCGCGCTCGTCGGCATACTGTTCGGCATTCCGAGCCTGCGCATCAAGGGACTCTATCTCGCGGTGGCGACGCTGGCGGCGCAGTTCTTCGTCGACTGGCTGTTCGCGCGGGTGAAGTGGTTCACGAATTACGCGCACTCGGGCTCGGTCTCGACCGCCCCGGTGGAGCTGTTCGGCTGGAGAATCGACGCGCCCGTCGAAAAGTATCTCTTCCTGCTCGCGGTGCTGGTTGCGTTCACGCTGATTGCAAAGAATCTCGTGCGCGGCCACATCGGGCGCGAATGGATGGCGATGCGCGACATGGACGTCGCGGCCGAAGTGATCGGCATCCGGCCGGTGTACGCGAAGCTCACCGCCTTCGCCGTGAGCTCGTTCTACTGCGGCGTCGCCGGCGCGCTGTGGGGCTTCATGCATCTGGGCTCGTGGGAGCCGCTCGCCTTCAGCCTGACGCTCTCGCTGAACCTCCTCTTCATGATCATCATCGGCGGCATGGGCTCGCTTCTGGGGAGTTACCTCGGCGCGGCGTTCATCGTTGTCCTGCCGATCGTGCTCAACCAGCTTCCGGGCGAGCTCGGCGTGCCGCTCTCCACCGCGACCGCCACGCACCTCGAATTCATGATCTTCGGCGCTCTGATCGTATTTTTCCTGATCGCGGAGCCGCACGGGCTCGCGCGGCTGTGGGCGACCGGCAAGGAAAAGCTGCGGCTATGGCCCTTTCCGCACTGAGGACTAAGATGAGCGCATGACCGCAGTGCCAATCTGCGGCTGACACTGGAGGAGTCGATATGAAGAAAACCACGAAGTTCGCGCTGCTGGGAGCGGCGTTCGCGGCGGCGAGCGCCGCAAGCACGGCGGCACTGGCTCAGGCCAACGAGCAGTTTTTTCCGGTGCTGGTCTATCGCACCGGCGCGTATGCGCCGAACGGCGTGCCGTTCGCGGACGGCTACGTCGACTATCTCAAGCTCGTGAACGCGCGCGACGGCGGCATCAACGGCGTGCGCATCACGTTCGAGGAGTGCGAGTTCGGCTACGCGACCGATCGCGGCGTCGAGTGCTACGAGCGGCTGAAAGGCCGCGGTCCGACCGGCGCGACGGCTTTCCATCCGCTCTCCACCGGCGTCACCTTCGCCGTCACCGACAAGGCATTCGCGGACCGCATTCCGATCATCACGTCGGGCTACGGGCGCGCGGACTCGGCGGACGGGACGGTGTTCCACTGGAATTTCCCGCTCGGCGGGACCTACTGGGACGCCGCCGACATGCTGGTGCAGCACGTCGGGAAAAAGGAGGGCAGTGTCGAGCGGCTGAAGGGCAAGAAGATCGCGCTCGTCTATCACGATTCGCCGTACGGCAAGGAACCGATCGCGCTGCTGCAGGAGCGGGCGAAGCGTCATGGCTACGAGCTCATGCTGCTGCCGGTCACTCATCCCGGTGTCGAGCAGAAGGCGACGTGGCTGCAGATCCGCCAGCAGCGGCCCGACTACGTGTTCCTCTGGGGCTGGGGTGTCATGAACTCGACCGCCATCAAGGAAGCGATCGCGACCGGCTTCCCAAGGGACCGCATGTATGGCGTGTGGTGGTCGGGCGCCGAACCCGACGTCGAGCCGGCGGGCGAGGGCGCCAAAGGCTACAACGCGCTGGTATTCCTCGCACCCGCGGGGCGCGGCGCCGTGCACGCCGAGATCATCAAGCACGTGCACGAGAAGGGACAGGGCACGGGAAAACGCGAGGACGTCGGCGACGTGCTCTACAACCGCGGCATGACCGCGGCGTTCATGACGGTGGAGGCAGTGAAGCGCGCGCAGTCGAGGTTCGGCAAGAAACCGCTGAAGGGCGAGGAAGTGCGCTGGGGACTGGAGAACCTCGCGCTGGACGAGGGTGCGATCAAGCGGCTCGGCTTCGCCGGGTTCATGCAGCCGCTGCGCACGAGCTGCGCCGATCACGAAGGCGGCAGCATCTCGATGATTCACACCTGGGACGGCAAACGCTGGGTCGTGCAGCCGGGCACGTACAAACCCGACACGGCCATCATCGGTCCGATGATCAAGGCGTCGGCGGACAAGTACGCCGCCGAGAAGAAGATCGCCAAGCGCGACTGCGCCAAAGAGAAATAGCTGAGGCCCGCTCTCCCCGAATCGGGGAGAGGGTTGGGGTGATGGGGAAATTGAACGCAACGCTTCTGACCGTCAACGGCATCGAGGTGATCTACAACCGGGTCATCCTCGTGTTGAAGGGCGTGTCGCTTACGGTGCCGGAGCGCAGCATCGTGGCGCTCCTCGGCGGCAACGGCGCCGGCAAGACCACGACGCTGCGCGCGATCTCGTGCCTGCTGAAAGGCGAGCGCGGCGAGGTGACCAAAGGTTACGTCGACTATCGCGGCGAGCGCATCGATCGGCTGACCCCGTACGAGGTCGTGCGACGCGGCATCGTGCAGGTGATGGAGGGCCGTCACTGTTTCGCGCATCTATCGGTCGAGGAGAACCTCCTCGCCGGCGCCTACACGCGGCGCGGCAGCGCCGAGATCGCCGCCGACCTCGAGCGGGTGTACGCCTACTTTCCGCGGCTCAAGGAGCGCCGGCGCACGCAGGCCGGCTACACGTCGGGCGGCGAGCAGCAGATGACGGCGATCGGGCGCGCGCTCATGGCGCGCCCGAAGATGATCCTGCTCGACGAAGCGTCGATGGGCCTCGCGCCGCAACTCGTGGAGGAGATCTTCGAGATCGTCGCCAATCTCCACCGCAACGAAGGCGTGAGCTTCCTGATCGCCGAGCAGAACACCGCGATGGCGCTGCGCTATGCCGATTACGGCTATATCCTCGAGAACGGCCGCGTCGTCATGGACGGCACGGGCGCCGAGCTCGCCGCGAACGAGGACGTGAAGGAGTTCTATCTCGGGCTTGCCGGCAAGGGCCGCAAGAGCTTCCGCGACACCAAGCATTACCGGCGGCGCAAGCGGTGGCTGGCGTAGGGTGCGCTAGCAGGGCACCGCTGAAGACGTGATGCAGTGACGCAGTGACGGAGTCACGCAGGGTGCGCTGGTAGCGCACCGCTGCAAGCCTAACGGATAAGGCGTGACGAAATTCTACGACAAGCTCGAAACCCGCGACCCCGAGCTGCGCGAGCGCGAGCAGCTCGCCGCGCTCCGCGCGCAGATCGCGCACGCGAAAGCCCGGGCGCCGTACTTCGCGCACATGCTGGCGGACGTTGATGCGGGGGCCATAACCGATCGCGCGGCGCTCGCGAAGCTCCCCGTCACCCGCAAATCCGATTTCCCGGAGCTGCAGCGCGATGAGCCGCCGTTCGCCGGAATGCTGGCGGAGCCGCTCGGCACGCTCGCGCGCGTATACATGTCGCCCGGTCCGGCGTTCGATGCCGAAGGACGGCGCAGCGATTACTGGCGCACGGCACGCGCGCTTTCTGCCGCAGGCTTCCGCGCAGGCGATCTGCTGCACAACACGTTCTCGTATCACTTCACGCCGGCCGGCCTCATGCTCGATCTCGGCGCGCAGGCGATCGGCTGCGCCGTGTTTCCCGCGGGCGGGGGTCAAACCGAAATGCAGGTCACGGCGATCTCGCGGCTGAAGCCCACCGGTTACGTCGGCACGCCGTCGTTCCTGCGCATCATCCTGGAGAAAGCCGACGAGCTCGGCGCCGACGCGTCCAGCCTGCGCAAAGCGCTGGTCTCGGCCGAAGCGCTGCCCGCGAGCCTTCGCGGCTGGTTCGAAGCGCGCGGCATCGCGACGCTCCAGTGCTACGCGATCGCCGATCTCGGACTGGTCGCGTACGAGTCTTCCGCGAAGGAAGGGCTGATCGTCGACGAAGGCGTCGTCGTGGAGATCGTGCGCCCCGGCAGCGGCGAGCCCGTGGCGGAAGGTGAGGTCGGGGAAGTGCTGGTATCGACGCTGACACCCGAATATCCGCTGATCCGCTTCGCGACCGGCGATCTCTCGGCGGTGATGCCCGGACCCAGCCCCTGTGGCCGGACCAACATGCGCATCAGGGGCTGGATGGGCCGCGCCGACCAGACCGCGAAAGTGAAAGGCATGTTCGTCAAGCCTGCGCAGCTCGCCGAGCTGGCGCAGCGGCACCGGGAGATCCGCAAGTACCGGCTCACGATCGAGCACGACGAGAAAAAAGCCGACCGCATGACGCTGCGGTGCGAAGTCGACGGCGGCAGCGACGCGCTGCGCGATGCGATCTCCGCGTCGATACGCGCAGTGTGCAATCTGCGCGGCGATGTCGCGCTCGTGCCCGAGGGCACGCTGCCCAACGACGGCAAGGTGATCGACGACCTGCGCAAGTACGAGTAGCGGGAGTCGCAGCGCCCCCGAGTTGCTGGCGTAAACATTCGTCATTCCCGCGAAGGCGGGAATCCAGAGCCGTAGGGTGTGCCGATGGCGCACCGCGTGCGCTACCAGCGCACCCTACGTTTCTACGTAATCGCCTGACCCGGAGCCGTAGGGTGCGCCCACGGCGCACCGCGTGCGCTACCAGCGCAGCCTGCGTGTCCTGTTACGTCTCCAGGGGCAGCCTGACGGGCTGCCCCGTGCGCGCGCTGCGCTCGATCGCGATGGTCGTCTCCAGGTTGACGAGCGCCTGCTCCGGCGTCGTGTGCGCCGTCGGCGCGCCGGTGACGAGGTGATCGAGCCAGGCGCGCGTCTCGTTCCCGAGCGGGCCCCAGAAATCGCCCACCGCCCAGTCGCCGGCGGTGTTGCTGCCGAGAAACGCCATGTTCACCTGATGATCCGGGACGTAGGCGTGCGGTACGCCGCGGTCGGAGAACAGGATGTGATCGAGGTGGTCGTCATCGATGATCATCGTGCCTTCGCTTCCCAGGAGCTCGACCCGGTCGGACTGGCCGAGCGTGGGATAGCGTGCCGGCAGCGCGTAGCTCACGCCGAAGTTCACCACCGCGCCGTCTTCGAACGTGACCAGCGCCCACGTCACGTCGTGCGCGCCGTAGCCGGCTTCCTTGAAGATTCCGTGCTGCCCGCGCGCGACGACCTCCACGGGGCGATTGCCTTCCATGAACCAGCACACGAGATCGATGTAATACGTGAGCACGTCCATGACGGGCGTTGCGTGCGGATCGCGCTTCAATATCGCGAACGCCTGCGCGCGCGAGTTGTAGACGCGGGCGAGCCCGCCGACGACGCGCCCGAGACGGTTGTGGATCATCTGCTCCTTCGCGCGCAGGAAGCACTCCTTGAAGCGCCGGCTGTAGCCGATACGGAGCTTGCCGCCGGTTTTTTCCAGCGTATCGATGATCCGCAGCGCGTCGTTGCGATCGAGGGCGATGGGTTTTTCCACGAGCACAGGTTTACCGAGCTCCAGGGCGTGAATGATCGGCGCCGCGTGCTCGCCCTCCGGGGTGGAGACGAAAACGGCGTTCACCTCGGGCCGCTCGATCATCGCGAAATTGTCGGAGGAATGGACGTCGGCGCCCGCCTGCTCGGCGAGCGCCTGCGCGCGCTGCGGATCCTGGTCTGCGATCGCGATGAAACCGACCGAAGGATGCTTCGCCGCAAGCCGCGCCCGCAGCGTGCCGATGCGTCCGGCGCCGATCACGGCGACGCCCAGCCCGCCTGTTCTGTTGCCTGTCATGTCGTGCCTCTGAAGGGTAGAGCGAGCGTGGCGCCGAGCGTGACTTCGGCGGGTTCATCGTAATCCGGCAGGCCGATACGCACGTCGTCGCGCGCATCCATGCGGGCGGTGCCGTGAAGGCGGTCCCAGAGCGTGAGGCCGCTGGAGAAATTGGAATCGCGCTCGGCGCGCTCGACCGAATGATGCAGCCCGTGCAGGCGCGGCGTGACGATGACTTCGGCGAGCGTGCGCTCGACGTTCGCCGGCAAGCGCACGTTCGAATGATGGAAAAGCACTTCGAGCAGCGTGAGCTGCTGCCACAGTGACAGCGCGCGCGGCGACACGCCGATCACGAGGATCTGCGCGCAGCGCCAGGGGATCGAGGCGAGGAACTCGGTGAAGTGAAACCTGAGCGCGGTGCTCGCGTCCAGATCGCGGTCGACGTGATGCGGCTCGTGCAGACGCCACAGCCACGGCACGCGGTGCAGCAGCACGTGCCACCAGTACAGCGTGTAGTCCATGAGCACGACCGCGAGCGCGGTGCGCGCCCAAGCCGGCAGCGCGAGCGCGAAGATGAGGCCAGTGCCGCGCGATTTCACCTCGCCGGCGAGGCGCGTCACGATCGGCCGCTCGATCGCGCTCACGGTCGCGGCCGTGATCGCGCCGACCACGATATTGCGCGCGATGCGCTGCGGCCCGGCCTCGACCGGCCGGCGCAGCGGCCTGCGCCGTTCGAAGTAGAGCAGGGCGGCCACGGCGCCGAGGATCAGCGCCTTTGAAACCACCCCCACCCTAACCCTCCCCCTTAAGGGGAGGGAACGCTCCTTCCCCCTTAGGGGGAGGGTTGGAATGGGGGTGGTTCATCCAGCCACTTTCAAGTGCTCGATCTCCGCCGTGCCGCCCTGCGCCTCGTCGAGCATGCGGAAGATCTCCGTCGCTTCCTTGGCGATTGCGTCGGCGATGTCGTTCAGCATGCGCAGCGCCTTGTCCGCCGTGGCGTGCTCCGGCGCGCCGTACCAGCCGGTCGGCGCGATCGTCCTGATGTCGCGCAGCACCGGCTGATAGCTGCGCGTGCGGCGCAACTTGTCCCACTTGCGGCCGTGGCCGTGATCGGAGGAGTACTCGATGCGATCGAGATGCACGAGGTCGGGGCGATATGCGAGCACCGCCAGCGCTTCGATCTCTCCGCCGTGCGTGAGCCCGCCGCAATCGTGCCCGTAAAGCTCGGCGGCGACATAGCATGCCTGCACCGTGAGCACCGTCAGCCCGTGATCGCGATGCAGCGACTCGGCCGCGATCGCGAGCGACGGAATGTTGCCCTCGTGCCAGTTGAGGATCAGGCAGTAGCGTGCGCCGTGCTTCGCGGTGGAGACGCACGTCTCAATGACGACGCGCTGATACGTCTCGGGCGTGAGCGTGATCGTGCCCTCGAAGGGCATATGCATCGGCGTCACGCCAAGCGGCCCGCCGGGGAGCACCAGGGCGTCCATGCGCTCCGCGACGGCGTGGCCGATCACGTTCGATGCGTAGATGTCGGTGCCCGTCGGCAGATGCGGCCCGTGCTGCTCGACGCTGCCCGCTGGCAGGATCACCAGCGGGTTCTTCTTCAGCTGCGCGGCGATCTCGGGCTGCGTGAGATCGATGAAGTAACGGCTCGGCAGGCTCATCACGCCACCTTCTGCGGTTGATCGCGCACTCGCGCCTGCGCTTCGGCCATGACTTCCGACAGCGGCACGTACTGACCCTTACGCTCGATCGAGCGCAGCGCGGCGTAGACCACCGCCACCGCCACATTGCCGTTGTGCGCCGTGAGCTCGCAGGGCTGTCCGCTCGCACACGTCTCGGCGAACATCTCGAGCTCTTCGCGGAACATGTCGCTCTGCGGAATCGCGAGCTCCTGGCGCTTGCCGTAGCCGTCCTTGCCGCGCTGGATATACAGCGTGGACGTCTTGTGGATCACGTCGGGCGTGTCCCACGTGCTGAAGTCGATCTCGTAGTGCATCAGAGCTTTCGAGCCGAACACGCGGATTGCGTATACGCCCGGTGAAGTCCAGCACGATCCGACGTAGGCGACTTTGCCGTCCGCGAAGCGCATGAGCGTCATCGACTGGTCGTCGACTTCAGCGCCGACCGGCGAGAGCTTGGAGGCCATCGAACAGACTTCGGTGATCTCGCCGCCGAGGTAGTGCAGCGCGTCGAACTGGTGGATGGCGAGCTGCGAGAGCGGTCCGCCCGGCGCCTTGTCCTTGTACCAGCGCCACGTCTTCGGCGTCAGCTCGAGCGCGCGCTCGTTGGAGAAATTCGCTTCGATGAACGCGACGCGGCCGAGCTCGCCGCGTTCGATCGCCTGCTTCATGAGCCGCGTGCCTGCGAGCAGCCGCGCGCTGTGACCGACGACGACCTGCACGCCGTATTCGCGTTGCAGCGCTTCGATGCGCAATCCGTCGTCCAGGGTGTTCGCGATCGGCTTCTCCGTGTAGACGTGCTTGCGCGCCTTTGCCACCTCCACCGCGACCGGCCAATGCTGCTCGTTGGGCACGGTCAGGATCACGCCGGTGATAGCGGGATCGGCGAGCAGCGTCTTCAGATCCGGCGCCGCGCGCACCCCGGTCTCCTGCTGGAAGGCGCTGCGCTTTTCCTCGGAGCGGCTGTAACCGGCGACGATCTGGAGCTTCTCCGATTTCGACGCGGCCCGCGTGAGCACCTGGGCCCAGCGGCCGAGACCGACGATGCCGACTTTGACGGGGAAGGTCATATGGGTGGGTCCTGTTCGGCTGCGCGGGGCGCAATCATATCAATAGGCTACGTTATCATGCGTCGTCCCGCGCGATGCGCGCGGGCGATCCCGCGACGGAAGACGACTCATGAAGATCACGCAGCTCGAAACACACATCGTTCGCGTCCCGCTCGACGAGCCGCTTGCGAACGGACCCACGGCGAAGGACGCTACGCAGAGCTTCGTTACGCTGCGCCTGCGCACCGACGAAGGTGTCGAAGGCGTCGGCATGACGTTCTTCGGCGGCGGCGCCATGAGCGGCGCGCTCAAGGCCGCGGTCGACGGTCTCGGCGCGCTCGCCGTCGGCATGAATCCGCTGGACATCGAGGCGATCGTCGCCAAGATCCGTGTCGCGGCCAGCTCGAGCGGGCCCGGCGGCATCTTCACGCTGGCGCTCTCCGCGATCGACATCGCGCTGTGGGACATCAAGGGCAAGGTTCTGAACCAGCCCGTGTCGCGCCTGCTGGGCGGCTTTCGCGAGCGCGTGCCGACGTACGCGAGTGGGGCGCTCATGCGCGGGTTTCCGCTGGCGCACGTCGAGAAGGCCGCCGCGCATCTCGTCGAGAAGGGCTTCCGGCAGATGAAGACGCAGCTCGCGCTGCCGGGCGACACGAACCCGGAGCTCGAAGTCGAGCGCATCCGCGTCGTGCGCAACGCGGTCGGGCCGAAAATCGACCTCATGTGCGACATCAACCAGCGCTGGGACGTGCGCCAGGCGATCTCGATCGGCAGCCGCGTCGAGGAGTATCACCTCTTCTGGCTCGAGGACGTGGTCGCGCACGACGACTACCCCGGTCTCGCTGCGGTCGCGGACGCGCTGGCGACCCCGATCGCGGCCGGCGAATACGTGTACGGCCTCGTGCCGTTCCGCCACATGCTCGAAGCGCGCTCGGTCGATATCGTCATGGTCGACGTGCTGCGCGCCGGCGGCATCACGCAGTGGATGAAGATCGCCGGCATGGCGGAAGCGTTCAACCTGCCGATCGTGAATCACCTCGCGCCGGAGATCTCGGTGCACATGGTCGCCGCGGCGCCGAACGGCCTCACCGTCGAGTACATGCCGTGGTCGAGCAGGCTGTGGAAGGAAGTGCCGCAGCCGGTGAAGGGCGAGCTGACGGTGCCGCAGAGGCCGGGGTTGGGGCTGGAGCTCGATGCCGAGGCGCTGAAGCGCTATGGCGCGTAATTCCGTCATTCCGATGAAGACCGGAATCCAGTGCGCCTTTGTGGATACCGGCGTGCGCCGGTGTGACGTGCACTGAGATGGCCTCGGCTGTTGCCAAAGCGCGCGCGCTGATCGACGCGGCGCAGCGCGTCGTCGTGCTCACCGGCGCCGGCATCTCGACCGAATCCGGCATTCCCGATTTCCGCGGCCCGCAGGGCGTGTGGACGCTCAATCCCAAGGCCGAGCGCATGTCGGACATCCGCTACTACGTCGCCGATCCGGAGGTCCGCAGGCTCTCGTGGCAGAGCCGGCTTGCGCATCCAGCGTGGAGCGCGGAGCCCAATCGCGGCCACCGCGCGCTGGTGGAGCTCGAGCGCCGCGGCAAGCTCCACGCGCTGATCACGCAGAATATCGACGGCCTGCACCAGCGCGCGGGCAGCAGCGCCGAGCTCGTCCTCGAAGTGCACGGCAATCTGCACAAGGCGATCTGCCTCTCGTGCGGCTGGCGCGGCCCGATGCAGGACGTGCTCGATCGCGTGCGCGCAGGCGAGGACGATCCGTCGTGCAACGTCTGCAACGGAATACTGAAGAGCGACACGATCTCGTTCGGCCAGGCGCTGGTGCCGCAGGTGATCGAGCGCGCGATGCGCGCGGCGGCGGAAACGGACTGCCTGATCGCGGTCGGTACGAGCCTGCAGGTCTATCCGATCGCCGGTGCAGTACCCGCGGCGAAAGCGGCAGGCGCGAGTGTGATCATCGTGAACGCGCAGGCGACGGCGTTCGACGATCTCGCCGACGCGAGGCTGCACGGCCGCATCGGCGATGAGCTGCCGGCGATATGCAGCTATGCGGAGTAGACGTATGACGCGGTTGATCCTGGCGGCGCTTGCGATGATGTTTGCGACAGTGCCGGCGTTGGCGGCGCAGACCGGCACCTATCCCGAGCGCCCAATTCGTCTCGTCGTGCCGCAGGCGGCCGGCAGCTCGTCCGACACGCTGGCGCGCATTATCGCCACCGAGCTCACACGCCACATCGGCCAGCAGGTCGTCGTGGACAACCGGCCGGGCGGCGCGCTCATCATCGGCATGGAGCTGGTTGCGCGCGCGGTGCCGGACGGCTACACGATCGGCTACGCGCCCATCGGCGCACTCGCGATCAGCCCCAACGTGCGCAAGCCGCCGTTCGACGTGCTGAAGGATTTCCAGCCGATCACGCAGACCGCGACGAACCAGATGCTGCTTGCGTCGTCGGCCGCCGGGCCCTTGAAAAGCATCCGCGACGTCATCGATTATGCGAAGCAGCATCCGGGCAAGCTCTCGAACGCATCTTCCGGCAACGGCACGCCGGGCCACGTCGGCTTCGAGCTCTTCAAGACGATGACGGGCACCCAGATCGTGCACGTGCCTTACAAGGGCGGCGCCGCCGCGATCGCCGATCTGATCGCGGGCCAGGTGCAGCTCATGCTGGAGGGACTGAACTCGATTACGCCTCATGCGAAGGCGGGCCGGGTGCGTGGCCTCGGGGTCTCCGGCCCGAAGCGCTCTCCGGCACTGCCGGAGGTGCCGACGATCGCAGAAGCCGGCGTACCCGGTTACGAAGCGAGCACGTGGAACGGCATCGTCGCGCCGCGCGGCACGCCGCGAGCCGTGGTCCAGAAGCTCAACGCCGAGCTCAACAACGCGCTTAACTCTGCGAGCCTGCGCGAGCGGTTCGCTGCCATCGGGGCGGACCCCGCGCCCGGAACACCGGAGCAGTTCGGCGAGCTCATCCGGCGCGAATACGTGAAATGGGGTGAGGTCGTCAGGCGTTCCGGCGCCCGCATCGACTGAAAGATTTTCACGCCATGGGCGCTGCGGTCTCGCCCGCGGTTAAACGCTGAGCGGGCAGCAGGTTACGCCGCGCAATCAGCGGTTTGACGCGGCTTTCGCAGGCGCTTTCTAGTGCGGCACCAATATTGCTGCACTGAACCTTCAAGTACCACGACCGATTCCCGGAGGAATGGACATTATCGAGAACGCCGGCGCGCGAGCGCCCACGGCGTCGCACGGCCAGTCGGAGTTCAGAAAGCTCCTGGAGAAGCTGCCGGCTGCCGCCTACACCTGTGACGCCTCGGGACTCATCACCTATTTCAATCCGAAGGCGCTCGACATCTGGGGCCGGGCGCCGCGACTGAACGATCCCGCCGACCGCTATTGCGGCTCGTTCAAGCTGTTCGCCGTGGACGGAAGCCCCATTCCGCACGAGCGCTGCTGGATGGCGCTCGCGCTCAAGCATCGCCAGGAATACAACGGCCGCGAAATCATGATCGAGCGGCCGGACGGCAGGCGCATCACCGCGCTCGCGCATGCGAACCCCATCCGCGACGAGCTGGGGCGGCTCTGCGGCGCCGTCAACGTGCTCGTCGACATCAGCGATCGCAAGGCCGCCGAGGAGACGCTGCGCACCACGAGCCGCTACAAGGACGAGTTCCTGGCGACACTCGCGCACGAGCTGCGCAACCCGCTCGCGCCGCTTCGAAACGCCGTGCAGATCCTGAACCTGCGGGTGCCGCGCTCGTCCGAGACGACCTGCGCGCTCGAGGTGATCGAGCGGCAGTTGCGGCAGATGACGCGGCTCATCGACGATCTCATGGATGTCTCGCGGATCACGCGCAACCGGCTCGAGCTCCAGCGCCGCGCCGTCAAGCTTGCAGACGTGGTGCACGCGGCGCTCGAGACCAGCCAGCCGCTCATCGAAAGCGGCGGCCACCGCTTCACGCTGCAGATGCCCGGCGAGCAGATCACGATCGAAGCGGACGCGACACGGCTTTCGCAGGCCATTTCCAATCTGCTCAACAATGGCGCGAAGTTCACGCCGCGCGGCGGACATATTACGCTGCGCGTGGAGCGTGACGGAGACGATGCGATTCTGCGCGTGCGCGATACCGGCATCGGCATCGCGCCGGAAGCGCTGCCGCGCATTTTCGAGATGTTCGCGCAGGCCGATCAATCGCTGGAGCGCACACGCAGCGGCCTCGGCGTCGGCCTCACGCTCGTGCGGCGGCTGGTCGAAATGCACGGCGGAAGCGTTCAGGCGCACAGCGAAGGCCGCGATCGCGGCGCGGAATTCGTCATACGGCTGCCTGCGCTGAGGAATACGGCGCGCGCGCCCACGGTCTCCGACCTCCCGCACGCGGGGATGCCGTCTGCGGCGCTGCGCATCCTCGTCGTCGACGACAATATCGATTCGGCGGCAACGATGGCCGAGCTCCTGAGGATGCAGGGGCACGAGGTGAGGACGGCGCACGACGGTCTCCAGGCGGTGGAAGAAATGACGCGCTTCAGAGCGGACGCGGCGATCCTCGATATCGGCATGCCGAAGATGAACGGCTACACCGTCGCGAAGCGCATCCGCGAGATTTGCGACGAGCGCCAGCCGCTGCTGATCGCGGTGACGGGCTGGGGTCAGGACGAGGATCGTCATCGCTCCCGGGCGGCCGGATTCGATCATCACCTCGTGAAGCCGGTCGATCCGGCGGCGCTCTGCACGCTGCTCGGCACGCGCGCGGCGGCGCACACGTTGCACTGAGTGCGCCTCACCGGTGCGCAATCTGCGCACCCTGCGATCAGCAAATGACGTGGGATGCGGCGAGGGCGCACCGCCTGCATTATTCGTTTAGCATGACGGCTTTCTGCGAGGCCGATCATGAAAGTCAGAACGAACGGCATCGAGACCCATTACACGGTCGAGGGCGAGGGGCCGTGGCTCACGATGTCGCACTCGCTCGCGTGCAATCTCTCGATGTGGGACGAGCAGGCGGCGCTGCTCGCGCGCAGGTTCAGCGTGCTGCGCTACGACACGCGAGGGCACGGCGAATCGGGCGCTCCGCTCGGCCCCTACACGCTCGAGCAGCTTGCCGACGACGCGAAGGCGCTGTTCGATGCGCTGGGCATCGAGCAGACCCATTGGGTCGGGCTGTCGATGGGCGGGATGATCGGTCAGGTTTTCGCGCTGAAGTATCCGGGTGTGTTTCAGAGCATGGTGCTCGCCGACACGACGAGCCGTCGTCCGCCGAATGCGGCGCAGATGTGGGGCGAGCGCGTCGCGCTCGCGCGCGAAAAGGGCATGGACGGCGTCGTGGAAGGCACGCTCGCACGCTGGTTCACCGAAGCCTATCGAAGCGAACGCCAGGACGTGATGGACCGTATCAGCAGCGACATCCGCAGAACGCCGGTCGAGGGTTTCGCGGGCTGCTGCGCGGCGATTGCGAAAGTCGACGTGCTCGAGCGTCTGCACGAGATCCGGTGTCCAACGCTGGTGATCGTCGGCGAGGAAGATCGTGGCACGCCGGTCGACGCCGCGCGCAAGATCCAGGAGAGCATCGCGGGCGCGGAGCTCGTGATCATCCCGTCCGCGGCGCACCTCTCGAACGTCGAGCAGGCACAGGCGTTCAACGGCGCGCTGATGTCCTTCTACGAGCGCCTCCTGTGACCGGCACATTGTCATCGCGAGGAGCGCCAATGCGCGACGTGGCGATCTCGTGGCGCACGCGAAGCATTCGATTCAGGAGATCCGTATGACCGCCCGTACCCTGGCCGCGCTCTGCGGCGCACTTTATCTCGCACTCGGCGTCGCCGGGTTCGTGCCGCCGCTTTGGGAGCGGCCGCCGAGCTCGCCGCCGATCGCCGTGCGCGTGTTCTACGCGACGCTGTTCAACGTGCTCCACGTGAACATCATTCTGTCGATGATGCATCTCACGCTCGGTCTGTGGGCCGCCATGTCCGCGAACGACAAATACTCGTCGGTCGTATTCGCGCGCGCCGCCACGATCGTGTTCCTGTTGATGGGCGTCGCCGGGTTGATCCCCGTGCGCGAAGTCCAGACCCTCTTCGGCACGACGCCGCTCTTCGGCTACAACGCGTGGCTGTATCTCGGAACGGCTCTCGTCACGCTGATTTTCGCGATCAGGCCCGGATACGAGCTCACGCAGATCGGGCTCAAGGAACAGCTCAACCCCCACATACCAAATAAGTAGGGGAGCGGCGCTGGCCGGTTCGCCACCGCGCTTTTGTCCGTCACCCGGCGAAGGCCGGGATCCAGTCACTCGCTCTTCAATTTCAGGTTCTCGACGCGAAGCCCCGCGGCCGTGAAGCCGCCGTCCACCGAGATCGTCTGGCCCGTGATGTAGCTCGCGTCGTCCGAGGCGAGAAAAAGCGCGGCGGCCGCGACTTCTTCCGGGGCGCCGTAGCGCGCCAGCGGCACCGCGCGCTGCCATGCGCTCCTGCGCTCCTCGTTGTGCTGTGCGCGGCTGCGGGGCACGTCGATCGGGCCCGGCGCGACCGCGTTCACGCGTATGCCGTGCGCCGCGAGCTCGACCGCCATCACGCGCGTCATGGCGATGATGCCGCCCTTGGACGCGGCATACGCGGCGCGGCCGGTGCTGCCGAGCAGCCCCGAGTGCGACGAGAAATTTACGATGGCGCCAGCGCCGAGCTCGATCATGTCGCGCGCCGCCGCCTGCGCGCACAGGAACGTGCCCACGACGTTCGTCTGTAGCATGAGCTGGAGCGTCTGCATCGACGTCTCGACGAAACGCTCCTGCGAGCCCACCCCCGCATTATTGAGCACGATGTGCGCGCGCCCGTACTGCTTGCGCGTGAGCTCGAACAGCGCTTCCACGCGCGCGGCGTCGCGCACGTCGGCTTCGCAGGCGACGCAGTCGCCGCCGGTGCGGGCGATATCGTCGGCCACGGCCCGTGCCGAGCGGCCATCGCGGTCCGAGACGACTACGCGCGCGCCTTCGGCGGCGATCCGCCGCGCGATAGCTTCGCCGATGCCGGTGCCGGCGCCGGTCACGACTGCGATCTTCCGTGCAAAGCGCTGTGACACTTTTCAACTCTCCTTCCACCGGTTACGAACATGTTATCCACAGGGTTATGCGTTGACGCGGCCGCCCGGGTCGATTCTCATAACCGCAAACGAGAAGGGCATCAGCCCCTTACGCTCCCAAAGAGCCGGGACGGCGATATTGAACGGATCAGCTCTGAACGTCTCCGCGGTAAATCACCCGGATCATGCCGCGCGGGAATGCTTCCCGCACCCGCAAGGCTACGAGCGTGCCGCGACCGCAGGGCCCGACCGCGTGGCCGAGGTCCCCGCGCGATTGTGGCTGCGGCACGTAGACAGCCTCACCTGGATCGTGGCCACCTCGTTCATCGCCAGTCTGATTCTCGCCATCAGCGCCGCCTGACACCGCGGCCGCTCATCGAACCGGCGTCGGCCGTTCGCTGAGCTGCGGCGGCTCGAACGCCGTCACCGGCGGCGGCTCGCCCTCGAAACGCTCGATCTCCACGAGGCAAGAGTGCGCGCTGCAGCCCTGCGTGAGTTTCGAGGTCCCCTTGTCGATCGTGAGCACGTTCGGATTGCCGTGCTTCTCGAGCGTTCCAGGCGCGCCGGGCACGAGCGGGTCGTACCACGCACCGGTGGGGAGCACGACGACGCCGCGCATGACGCTGTCGGAGAGGCGCGCGCCGGCAAGGCACGCCCCACGGTCGTTGAATACGCGCACCACGTCACCGTCGCGAATGCCGCGCTCGGCCGCGTCCTGCGGATGAATCGTCATCGCTTCGCGGCCATTCACTTTCGAGGCGCGGCTCACTGAGCCGTGGTCGTATTGGCTGTGCAGCCGGGTCGCCGGCTGATGCGAGATGAGATGGAGGGGGAAACGCTGCGCGAGCGGGGCGCCCAGCCACTCGACCGGCTCGTACCACGCGGGATGTCCGGCGCAGTCGTCGTAGCCGAACGAATCGATGGTGAAGGAGAAGATCTCGATCTTGCCGGACGGCGTCGGCAGCCTGTGCTGCTCCGGATCGTCGCGGAAGCGCTGGAGCATCACCGCCGGCTCATCCGGCACGGGCAGCTCGATCACGCCCTCGGACCAGAACGCCTCGAACGGCGGCAACGCGATGCCGTAATCGCGCGCGCGCTCGCGCGACTCGTCGTAGAGGTGGCGGAGCCACCCGTGAGCCGAGCGGCCCTCGGTGAACTTTTCCTTCGCGCCGAGCCGATCGGCGAGCGCTGCGAAGATGTCGTAGTCGTCACGCGATTCGCCGACGGGATCGATCGCGCGCTTCATCGCGATCATGAACCGGTCGCGCGATGCGGAGCCGATGTCGTCGCGCTCCAGCATCGTTGTCGCCGGCAGCACGACATCGGCGAATTTCGCGCTCGCGGTCCAGTACTGCTCGTGCACCACGATCGTTTCGGGCCGGCGCCACGCGCCGATGAAGCGGTTGAGATCCTGGTGATGGTGGAACGGATTGCCGCCGGCCCAGTAGACCAGGCGGATGTCGGGATAGGTCCGCCTCTCGCCGTTGAAGTCGTACGTCGCGCCGGGATATTCGAGCATGTCGGCGATGCGCGCGACGGGGATCGACTGCTTCACGGCATTCACGCCTTGCGGCACGCGCGGCCCCGAGAACGTGCTCGCGTGCGCGCCTTCGGCGTTGACCGGACCGTACGCGAGCGCGAACCCGCCGCCGGGCGTGCCGATCTGCCCCAGCAGGCAGGCGAGCGCGATCGTGAGCCAGTACGGCTGCTCGCCGTGATCGCCGCGCTGAAGCGACCAGGCGGTGTTGATCATCGTGCGGCTCGTTCCCATGCGCCGCGCCAGCGCGACGATCGTCTGCGGATCGATCGCGCAAATGGCTGAGGCCCACTGCGCGTCCTTCGCAATGCCATCGGAATCGCCGAGCACGTAGGCACGGAAGCAGTCGAACCCGGTGCAGTAGCGGTCCAGAAACGCGCGGTCGTGGAGGTCCTCGGTGATCAGCGTATGCGCCAGCGCCAGCATGAAGGCGGCATCCGTGTTCGGGCGGATCGCGATCCATTCGGCGCCGGACGCATCGGCGAGGTCGTCGCGCAACGGCGAGACGTTCACGAACTTCACGCCGGCAGCGGCGAGACGTTTCAGAGCCGGCCGCGCGTGGTGCTCGCTGGCGCCGCCCGTGTTCACCTGCGCGTTCTTCACCGGCACGCCGCCGAATGCGACGAAGAGCTGGCAGTGCCGTTCGAGCTGCACCCACGCCGTGTGCTGCGCGCGCATCGAGTCCATGTCCATCAGGATGCGCGGCAGCAGCGTGCGGGCGGCGCCGAGGCTGTAGGTGCCGACGTGGGCGACGTAGCCGCCGATGGCATTGAGAAAGCGGTGGACCTGGCCCTGCGCGTGATGGAAGCGCCCCGCGCTCGACCAGCCGTAGCACCCGCCGAAGATCGCGTTGTTGCCGTGATCCCTGATGACACGCTTCAGCTCGCCCGCGACGAGGTCGAGCGCCTCGTCCCATGACACTTCGACGAAAGGCTCCGTACCGCGTCTTTCGCGGCTCGACGGTCCGCTTTCGAGATAACCCCTGCGTATCGCCGGCCGAAGCACGCGCGCGGGTGCCGTGATGCCGTCGACGAGCGACTGGCCGATGGGCGAGGGATCGGGATCCTTGTCGAACGGCAGAATCTCCGCGATGCGGCCGTTTTCGACGCGCACGTCGTACACGCCCCAGTGGGTGGATGTCAGCAAGCTCCGGTCTCCTTCGGAATGCGTTTAGTATCTCACGCGGAAAAAGCTACGACGCGCCTCGCCGCTCCGGCTCGCGGCGCAAAAAATCGCTTATCGCGGCAGTCGCCGCGTTTTTTAACGGAGAGCGTGGTGAATCACAAGCTCGTGCACGTCGACGACGTGCAGCCCGAAAGCATGAAACAGGGGGACGGCTGGGCGATCTCGGAATTTCGCCTGCCGATCACGGGACGGGACGGCAGCTCGACGACGCTGTTCCATTCGATCTTCCGTCCGGGCTCCACTCACGCGAAGCATCTGCACGCGAACTGCGACGAGATCGCCGTATACCTCAAAGGGCACGGCATCGTCGGCCAGAGCGGCGAGCGTACCCAGGTGCGTCCGGGGCACTGCCGGCTGATGCCCGCGGGGTCCGAGCACTTCTTTCACAACGAGACGAAGGACGAGGAGGGCCTCGTCATCGGCTTCTACGTCGGCGCGAAGGATGTCCCCGGCACCGGCTACGCGTTTCGCGGCAACGTGACGGACGATGACGTCCGGCAGCCGCGTCGTGCGGGTTTGAGCGAAGGCATTCTCGTGAACATCGAAGACGTGAGGCCGC